>NZ_QDAH01000030.1 GCF_003075415.1 Microvirga sp. KLBC 81 | reverse complement strand
GATCGGAAGTGGTCCGTCATCGGATGACGATGTTCTACGCTGACGTCGGCGGACCTTATTTGTCCCCGAGCAAATAAAACCGCAGCTAAGGACATATACGGAGGTAAACACCTGCTTCGACCGAAATGAATACTTCGCTTGCTGAAAAACGCGGTGCTGGATGAGCGATTTGAATGGCTCATTGTGATTGATCAAAGAGCTCTGCGCGGGAACCTGCTGTTTTAGAAGCATGAGAAACCATCATGCTTCGGAGGCAGTCATGCCTATCGCCTCAAACCATCTCGTTGATGATGTCATGCGCCAATGGCCAGTGACGATCCGTGTTTTCCTGGATCACAAGATGCGCTGTATCGGATGCCCGATTGCGTGTTTCCACACGGTTGACGACGCGTGCCGCGAGCACAATGTCGACTCCGGCAAATTTCTTGCTGAACTCAACGAGGTTGCCCGGGATCCTGCGCGCAAGTCTTCCCGCATTTCAGCACAGTGGCCCTATGGGTCGGGTGCTTAATCGGTCGGGCGTTCTGCGAGCATGAACAGCTTGTGCGGATTGCGGATGGTAATCTTCTGCCGTCCGCTTTCAACAAGGCCTTGATTCTCCCAGCCGCTCAAGATGCGGCTGACAGTGTGCAGCGTTGTGCCGGTCATCTCCGCAATATCCTGCCGGGAGATCGGGAAGTCGATTTGAATACCATCGTCCCCTTTTCGTCCGGCCTGCTGAGCCACGCGCAGCAAGGCATGGGCCACGCGCTTTTCCACCTGCTCCGTCGACATTTCCACGACACGCGTATGCGCGTCCTGCAGTCGTGTCCCTACTGTCTGGATCGTGTTCACCGCAAGGGAAGGGTGCTTGGCGACGAGACGGGGCCATGCAGCTGAGGGCCAGACAAGGGCGACACTGTCGACGACGGCCATGGCCGTTGCCGGATAGGTCCTGCGCGCCATGGCCATGGCGATTCCGAATAGATCGCCTGGGGTGACGAAGCGAACCACTACCTGCTGGCCATCTGGTGTGATCTTCATAACCCGTAAGTGTCCATGAAGCAGCACGAAGAAGGAACGGGCCTCCTCGTCCTGCTGAAAGACGTTTGTTCCTTTTGGATAGCGAACGGATTGCGCCTCTTTGAGGATCTCATTGATGTCGTCAGGGGCAACCCCCGCGAACATCGGGAGATCGGCGACCAGGGATTTGTCCAAGCTCGGCATGCTGCGGGTTCCGACTTTCATGGTTCGGGTCGACAATTGACAGGAACGAAAAGGCCTCGCTGCTCGCCACGTCATTATGTTGCCGTCCCGTCGTGGAACAGGTTTCAGCCAATTCCCTGCCTCGAACCTTACCGTGCGGGCCTTAAAAGCGAATTGAGATAGCTCAAACGGCTCGGGCAGCAGCATCAGCTTGGCCATTGATGCGACATCGCCTTAGGGACTTTCCCGGAATGCCTTCTTGGTCCGGAGGAGCGTAATGGCTGCCTTCAGATGAAAACGCTCGATGTTTGATGCAGCACAAATAAGGCTTCTCTCAAGGGCGTATGACATCTCCTCAAGAGCCGGCTCAGGCTCGTGAAATCGCATCGACAAACAGGAGAAGGATGATGCGCAAGGTGGTGATGCTCGGTGCTCTCGTGGCCGCCCTCGGAATGGCCAGCGCGGCAAACGCGGCCGAGGTTGAGGTCAAGATGCTCAACAAGGGCACGGAAGGCGTGATGGTGTTCGAACCTGCCCTGGTGAAGATCAATCCGGGCGATACGGTGAAGTTCGTCGCCACCGACAAGGGCCACAATGCCGAGATCATCGAGACGATGATGCCGGAAGGCGGCAAAGGCTTCGTGGGCAAGATGAACGAGGAGATTGCGGTGACCTTCGACAAGCCCGGCGTCTATGGTTACAAGTGCAAGCCGCATTACGGCATGGGCATGGTCGGCCTAGTGGTCGTGGGCGATGCCGCCAATGCGGACCAGGCGAAGGCCGCCACCCATCCGGGCAAGGCCAAGCAGATCTTCAGCAATCTCTTCGACAAGCTCGCCGCGATCAAGGCCGCCGCGAAGTAACGCGAGCCGCTGTCAGTTCAACGCCGCCGCACCATCGCGGCGGCGCTATCCATTTCATGAAGAGCCATGGCGACCCTCGATATCAGTTTCAAGCCTGAACGCGCTCATCTGCGTAAGCCCAAGCGTGGTGTCATCGCGGAAAAGGTTGTTCCGCAATCCGTCTCCGGCCGCTATCGCAGGCTGAAATGGATGGCGCTGATCGTCTGTCTTGCCGTCTACTACACTCTTCCGTTCCTGCGCTGGACGCGAGGGGAGGGACAACCTGATCAGGCTGTTCTCTTCGATTTCGACCGGGGCCGGCTCTATTTCTTCTTCATCGAGATCTGGCCGCAGGAGGTCTATTACCTCACCGGTCTGCTCGTCCTGGCGACTCTCGTCCTCATCTGGCTCAATGCCGTCGCAGGTCGCGTCTGGTGCGGCTATTTCTGCCCGCAGACGGTGTGGACCGATCTTTTCCTTCTGGTCGAGCGCTGGGTCGAAGGCGACAGGCGTGAGCGGCTGAAGAAACAGGGTGCGCCGCTTAACACGCGGCGTGTCATGGAGATCTGTCTCAAGCATGCAATCTGGATCGCCATTGCCATGGGAACGGGCGGTGCGTTCGTTCTGTATTTTACGGATGCTCCGATGCTTCTTGTCGAGCTCGTCACGGGTGAGGCTTCCGTTCTCTCCTATGCATGGGTCGGCATCCTGACGTCCACCACCTATACGCTCGCGGGTTTCGCGCGCGAGCAGGTCTGCACCTGGATGTGCCCGTGGCCGCGCCTGCAGGGTGCGATCTGGGATCCGGAGGCGCTTACCGTCAACTACCGCGACTATCGCGGCGAGCCACGCGGATCCGCCAAGAAGGCCGCGGAATTGAGAGCGAAGGGAGAGCCCGCGGGCGATTGCGTCGATTGCATGCAATGCGTGACCGTTTGCCCGATCGGAATCGACATTCGCGAAGGACCCAACTTCGCCTGCATTAATTGCGGCCTGTGCATCGATGCCTGCGACAGCATCATGGCCAAGCTCGATCGCCCGCGTGGCCTGATCGATTATGAATCCTGGACCAATATTCAGCGTGGGCATCGCAAGGAGGAGCCTCGGCGTCGGATCATCAGGCCCAAGACCATTGGCCTTGGCCTCTCGATTGTCGCTCTGGCAGGAGTGATGGGAGTGAGCCTGAGCATGCGGAGCGATGCGAAACTCACCGTGATCCATGATCGCAACCCCGTGGCCGTCACGCTCTCGGACGGACGGACCCGCAACGGCTATACCTTGCGCCTCTATAACAAGAGCGGCGAAGCGCGCTCGTTTAAGATCGATATGACCGGTCTGCCTGAGGCGACTCTCGAAGTGGTCGAGGAGAATGCCGTTGTTCAGGTGGAGCCCGATGCCACACGGGAGATCCGCGTGCTCGTCTCAGCCGACGCGGACGGCCGCCATCCTGTCATGTTCACGGCAACCGATACGAAGACGGGCAGCAGCATCATTGCCGAAGACATGTTCATGTCCAATGACGGAGACCGGTGATGGCTCCCATTCCTCGCTTGCAACCCTATGAAGGCCCTGCGCTGTTCTCGTATGGCTTTCGCCCCTTCTTCCTGTTCGGTTCGCTTTATGCAGGGCTCGCGATCCTGGCTTGGCTGCCAATGTTCTACGGTGGGCTTCAGCTCTCGACGGCTTTCGCGCCGCGCGACTGGCACATCCATGAGATGCTCTATGGCTATCTCTCGGCCGTGATTACAGGCTTCCTGCTGACCGCCGTTCCCAACTGGACAGGCCGCATGCCCCTGCAGGGCAAGCCGTTGATCATGCTGGTTCTGATATGGGTGGCGGGGCGCGTGGCGGTCACGATGTCAGCCTGGATCGGATGGCAGGTTTCCGCGCTCACCGACGTGTCGTTCCTGATCGTCGTTGCGGCGGTCATGGCGCGGGAAATCGTCAAGGGCAAAAACTGGCGCAACCTCAAAGTCATGGTTGCTCTGGGCATCCTGACGATCGGCAACATCGCCTTTCACCTGGAAGCGCATCTTCTGGGCGCAGCCGAATACGGCATCCGGATTGGTGTCGCAGCGACCATGATGCTCGTGATGGTGATCGGCGGGCGCATCGTGCCGAGTTTTACCCGCAACTGGCTCTCACGCGAAAATCCCGGTCGCATGCCGGCATCGTTCGGTACCTTCGACATGATCTCGATGGCAGGCGCGAGCCTCGCGCTTCTGGTCTGGATCGCCTTGCCCGAATGGCAGATCGCAGGGGTTGCCCTGATCGCTGCGGGTCTCGTCCAGACCGTTCACATGGCCCGCTGGGCCGGCCACAGGACCTGGAGGGATCGGCTCGTGCTGATCCTGCATGTGGCTTACGCCTTCGTTCCGCTCGGCTTCATCCTGACGGGTCTCGCCTCCTTGGGCCTCATCCCCGCCGGCGCGGGCATTCATGCGTGGACGGGTGGAGCCATGGGGGGAATGACGCTTGCCGTGATGTCGCGCGCCAGCCTCGGCCATACGGGGCGAGCACTGGTGGCGTCGCGGATGACGCAAGCTCTCTACCTCCTGATCGTCATTGCTGCTTTTGCGCGGATCATCGCCGCGCTTCTCCCCGACTGGACCGACGCTCTGCTTCATCTGGCGGGCGCGGCATGGGCTGGAACGTTCATCGGCTTCGCGCTGACATATTGGATCGTTTTCACGCGGCCGCGCGTGAAGGCCTGACGCCCTTGCGATAAATCAAGGCCTTCTTCCTCGTCTCTGTCAGTTTAGCCCGACGAGCAGGGAGGAAGGCTTTGACAACAGACCACGGCAGCAAGAGCGAGTCTTATGCGCAGGAAAGGGTATCCCCGGTTGGCGCAGAGAATGCGCAGGCGGAACCGCTTGCGAGCTTCGAGACCGAAATGGCCTCGCTGAAGGGCAGCAGCCTGGGCTGCTCAGGCTGCCGAGAGCTTGGTTACTGCCGGCGAGACTTTGCTCAGGAGAACGATCAGGCTATCTATGCGCCTTGCTGCTGATGCACGGAGCCTGAAGGTTCAGGCTCGGCATCGGGAACGTTGCTCTCCAATTCTTCAAGCCATACCTGCGGTCCTGCATCCGAGGGAGCGCGCCAATCACCGCGAGGGGATAACGATCCGCCGGACGAGATCTTCGGTCCGTTCGGCATGGCGGTGCGCTTGAACTGACTGGTGAAGAAGCGGGAGAGAAACACCCGCAGCCAGCGCTTGATCTCGGGAAGCTCATAAGAACGATGCGCGCTCGCCGGTATGTTCGGCGGCCATGTGCCGGAGGCTGCATCTTTCCAGGCATGCCAGGAGAGATAGGCGATCTTCGAAGGCTTAAAGCCGTAGCGCGTGAGATAATACAGGTTGAAATCCTGCAGCGCATAAGGGCCGATCATGGCCTCGGTCGATTGAATTTGCCCGGAGGATTCCTGCGGAACGAGTTCCGGCGAGATCTCCGTCGCCAGGATGGCGTGAAGAATGTCGGCCGTCGCCTGATCGACATCACCGGAGGCCGCGACGAAACGGATCAGGTGCTGAATCAACGTCTTCGACACCGAGGCGTTGACGTTGTAGTGGGACATCTGATCGCCGACGCCGTACGTGCACCAGCCGAGCCCCAGTTCGGAGAGGTCGCCCGTGCCGACGACAATGCCACGATGATGATTGGCAAGACGGAACAGGTAGTCGGTTCGCAAACCCGCCTGCACATTCTCGAAGGTCACGTCATAGACCGGCTGCCCTTCAGCGAAGGGATGGTCCAAGTCCTGCAGCATCTGGCGTGCCGCAGGACGGATATCGATCTCGGACGCGCTGACCTTAAGCGCTTTCATGAGGGCCCAGGCATTGCCCTTTGTGCCTTCGCTGGTCGCAAAGCCAGGAAGTGTATAGGCGAGGATGTTGGTGCGGGCTAAGCCGAGCTTGTCCATGGCGCGGCAGCAGACGAGGAGAGCCTGCGTCGAGTCGAGCCCGCCCGAGACGCCGATGACGACCTTTTCGGTGCGCGTGGCCTGAAGCCGCTTCGCGAGGCCTTGGACCTGGATGTTGTAGGCCTCGTAGCAATTCTCAGTAAGCTTCGACGGATCGGACGGCACATAGGGAAACCGTTCGACCGGACGGCGAAGCGGGAGGGTTTCGTCCGGCGCATCCAAGCTGAATTGCAAGGTGCGGAAATCGTTGGGCGTGACGTTCAGATTGCGCCCGCAATCGCCGAAGGTGACGCGGCGCATCCGCTCCGCACGCAGGCGTCCCAGATCCACGTCGGCCACAGCCATCGTGGAACTGGCGGGGAAGCGCTCGGTTTCCGCCAGACGGAGGCCATCCTCGAAGATGCCGCCCTGGCCGTCCCAGGCAAGATCGGTGGTCGACTCGCCGGGGCCTGCAGCCGAAAAGGCATAGGCGGCGATGCAGCGCATGGATTGCGAGCCGCACAGCAGCTGCCGATCCTCGGCCTTGCCGATGGTGATGTTGCTGGCCGACAGATTGAGAAGAACCTCCGCGCCGGCAAGCGCCGCGACAGTGCTGGGCGGCTGGGGCACCCACATGTCTTCGCAGACTTCCACATGGAAGGTGAAGGCGCAGCTACCGACCGACCGGAAGAGGAGGTCGACGCCAAACGGGACGCGTTCGCCTGCAACATTGATCTCCTGCCCGCGAATTGTTGCGCCAGACGCGAAATGACGGCGCTCGTAGAACTCCCGATAGTTCGGAAGATAGACCTTCGGCACGACGCCGAGAATGCGCCCGGCCTGGATGACGATGCCTGCGTTGTAGAGGCGGTTCTCCCAGCGGAGAGGGGCCCCGACGGCAAAGGCCGGAAAGAGATCGGCGCTCTCGGCGACAAGGCGGGCGATGCCCTCTTCGACCGCCTCCAGCAGCGCATCCTGATGCAGCAGGTCGTCAATGGAATAGGCCGAGAGGCCAAGCTCGGGAAAGACCATCAAGGCAATGCGTTCCCGATCGCCCTGATGCAGAAGTTCCAGCGTGCGCTCGACATTGAAGCGCGGATTCGCAACCTCGATCCGCGGCACGCAGGCCGCGATGCGGACGAAATCGTGAGAATAAGGTGAGAAGAAAGAAGTCATCCCGTATCCAAATCGGCCCTCGGGCAGTGGTTCCCATCGGGGCTGCCCTTACTCGGCGACGTGCCTCTCTTGACCTTTAAGGATCGTGGTTTTTGAGCGCACGCAATTCCTTGGAAGGCCGGGTGTGTTCCGGCAAAGAATATCCCCTTGCGGGAGGGAACGAAAGAATATTTGCCGCATGGCGGATTGACCCGGAGATCCAGAGCGTGCCTGACGGCACCCGTCAGTCCTTGTTGGGCTCGTCCAGTCCGTGGCTTGGCTGTGGCTGCCCTGTGACGCGTTCCCACCATGCATCGGCTCGCGCCTCGAACGTGTGACTGCCTCGACCATCGCTCCGGTAGAACTGGCCAGGTTGGATCCCCGGGGCATAGGTCTGCTCGACCCATCCTCGTGGATCGTCATGCGGAAACTGGTAGCCCACATGTCCCAACTTGGCCGCCCCGGCATAATGCGCGTCCCGCAGATGAGCCGGCACGGGGATCATGGGCTGCGATTTGACGTAGGCCATCGCCGCTCCGATGCCGCGGCAGGCCGAGTTCGATTTCGGAGCACGGGCGATGTGCAGGGCGGCGTGGGCAAGAACGATCTGGGCTTCCGGGTAGCCGACATGCTGGACGGCCGTGAGAGCCGCAGCTGCCGTTTGAAGGGCCGTGTTATCGGCCAGGCCAACGTCTTCCGAAGCGTGGATGAGAATACGGCGGGCGATGAAGCGGGGATCCTCACCGGAATGGATGAGACGGGCCAGCCAATAGAGAGTGGCATCGGGATCCGATCCACGCATCGATTTGATGAAGGCGGAGATGGTGTCGTAGTGAAAGTCGCCTTTCCGATCGAACGGAAGGGGCGAGGCTTGATAGACCTCGTCCACCATGGCTCCGGTGATCGAAATGACCGAGCCGGGCGCTGATCCGAGAACCAGTGTCTCGAGAGCATTCAGGACGCGGCGGGCATCGCCTCCTGCGCGTCCGATCAGCTGTTTCATGGCCTCGGCGTCGAGGCGAACGTCCAGATCCTTCCGGCGTGCGAGAAAGGACAGGGCCCGTCCGACGATCTGTTCCAGGTCCTCCAGGGAGTGGGGCTCGAGCTGGAAGATGGACGCGCGGGACACGAGCGCAGGGGTGAGCACGTGATAGGGATTGCCGGTGGTCGCCGCGATCAGGTCGAAGGTGCCGGTCTCGGTGAGATCGAGGAGATAGTCCTGCTGTGAGCTGCTGAAGCGATGAATCTCGTCGATGAAGACGAGAATGTCCTTGGCCTGGGCTTCCTGAGCCACGGCCTTGATGTCGGAGACGTTGCTGCTGGCAGGATGAAGGGAGCGAAACTCCTTCTTCATCTCCTGTCCGATGGCGCGGGCTATGGTGGTCTTGCCCACCCCCGGCGGGCCGAAGAGGATGACCGTGCCGAGGCGGCCGGCCCGGACACGGCGCCGCAACGGCCCGCCCGGTCCGAGGATGTGCTGCTGGCCGACAAGCTCATCGAGCGTTTGTGGACGCATCTCGGCGGCGAGGGGCTTTACACGCTGCTCCTGGGCCTTCGAAAAGAGATCGGCTTTCACCATGGGTTGCCAGTGCCGTGAATGGTCGGAAATTGAAATGAGTGCAGAGAGGCTGGATCGATGGGCTGGATATACCGTCGATCAACACGGATCGCCACAATGCCCGCGTCAACAGGGCAACCCCGTCGAATAAGTCGCGCGCATTCCGTTTGTCCTGCAATATGTGCTCTGCAGACATCGATCATCATCTCCGGAGAGGCAATCCCGTCATCGCCGCGCCCGCATGTCGACGCCTCCGGCCGCCGGCTGTGCGGCTGCGGCCTATGGTTTCAGGCATGTTTATGTCTGCTTGGATCGGGAACGGGACGCAGCAGCGCCACTTGTGCAATATTGCAACATTAACCTTGTCACTCTGCATTGCGGCAAGATAATGCACGTTTTGGTTGTGCGCTTTCCTGTTGGTTGCAGTATTTATCCAGTATAGCTGGATTTTCTGAATTATCCCGCCGGATAGTTAACGGGACGGGTCGGTTTCCTCAAGAAACGGCTGGAAATGGTGCCATGCAGCTCGCTGCCCATGCTTTAATTACTTAACGGAATAACAAGGTTCGACTGTAGAACAACGCTGCTTTTTAGCCTCAGAAAATAATCCCGAATCCGATATTCCCTATCGTTACCTGTATATACAGGGAGCTGTCAGCGGAGCTGGCTGTCTTAAGATGTTCCTAACGATGTAACATTCGCCTGAATTCCCTTTGGGCTCAGGCGCCTGTCAGGTGGAAGTAAGGGGAACGTCACCATGAACAAGCCCGTTTTCGACAAGATCAGCGGCAAGGCAGTCGATGTCGGCAGCGTGCTCGACGAAACGCTCCCGGGCGATATCGAGCGGGCAGAGGCTGCGACACCAGCCCTCGACTTTCTGAAGGACGAGCTGGACGGACGGCGGTCCATCGTAACGGCTGCTGGGTTGGCGTCTCCCGAGCCAATCCCTGCTCTCGACCTGAAGGACGAACTGGATGGGCAGCGGTCTGTTGCGGCGAATGCCGTCGCGTCTCCTGAACCAATCCCGGCTCCCGATGCGCCTGCCGAGATCAAGGCTTCTCCGTCCTCCGTCGAGGAGCAGTCGAAGATCGTCGTGGCGGAAGCGGCGCCTGAGGTGACCTCCGCTTCGTCGACCAGGACTTTTTCGTCTGCCGGTGAAACCAGCCCCTCGACCTCGTCGCTGACATCGGGCGACGGCTCAGAAGCCTCGGCCTCCGGAGACTTCGGGACGCTCGGGAAGAGACCTGTTCCCGGGGCGGATCAAGGCGACAACCTCATTGATTATAGGGACAATCTGCCCCCCTCGGGGGACACCTGGCTGTTCCACGGCTATGATGGCAACGACACCATCGTCGGGTCGGCGCGGAACGACGAGATTTACGGTGACGCGGACAACGACGTAATCACCGGATGGGCGGGCCTCGATACGCTTAATGGCGGCAGCGGGATCAACACCCTCGACTATAGTCAGGAGACTGGAGATCGCGGCGTTCTGCTTGCGTATGGGATATCTACGTCAGTCCTTCTGGGCCCGAACAAAGTTCAAGTCCTCGGTAATACTGCCCATGATACTTGGGGTGAAACCGATAGGCTTGGATATGGTACCGACAACTACTTTAATATTATTCTTGGGTCTCATTATTCGGATCATTTTGCTATAGACGCCTTTGCCGGCAGGACTGAGTACGATCTCGACTTCGGTCACGGCAACGATACGCTTTGGGGCAGCGGGGACGGGACTTTCACCGTCAGTGGTGGCACGGGCGCTGACCACCTAGGGGGCGGCGACGGAAATGATATCCTGTACGGGACTAGTGCCTCTCAATCCTATGACTTCGCGAACGATACCCTGAAGGGAAACGGTGGGGATGACACCCTGTACGGAGGAGATCTAGATGACATCTTGGTCGGCGGTGCAGGTAACGATAGATTGATCGCCGGTCATGTTCGCTACGATATGGACTCGACCTTTGGAGGGCAACCTAGGGGCAACTGGCTCATCAATCTCCAGGCGGGCACTGGCACGTTAGGCGCTGAGGTCGACACGCTGATCAACGTCACCCGCGTGACGACCGGGGCGGGGAATGACACGCTCTATGGCAGCGGGGGTAGCGATTATCTCGGCGGCGGAGACGGCAACAACCTGTTCCACGGATCAGACGGATGGGACACGATTGTCGGATCGAGCGCGGACGGATTGGCCGACTGGCTCACTTATCAATCTCTGGGCGTGCGCGTCGTCGTCGACATGACGTCGGGGCTGACCTCGAAGAACGGCATCCAGGACAGCTTCAGCGGGATCACCAATGTCGAGGGAACGAATTTCAACGATGTGATTTCCGGGGACGGTGCCACCAACAGGCTCGTGGGCGGTAAGGGGGGCGACGAGATCCACGGCGGCGGCGGCGTTGACGATCTCTTCGGCGGGGAAGGAAACGACATTCTTCTCGGCGAAGAAGGCTCCGACTACATGGAGGGCGGCGCGGGCGACGACGTGTACTGGATCGACGGTGGCGACACCATCGTCGAGGCCGAAGGCGGCGGCAACGACACGGTGATGGTCTGGGGTTCCTATAGCATCGCGAACATCGCGAATGTGGAGCATGTGACCGCTCTCGGTTCGAACTTGGCCGAACTGACCGGCAACAGCCTGAACAACCGCATCATCGGCAACGACGGCGACAACACGCTCACAGGCGGCGCCGGCGCTGACACCATGATCGGCGGCAAGGGCAACGACGTCTATTACGTCGACGACCGGAACGATGACACGCGAGAGTACAACGGCGGAGCCGAAGGCCTGGATGCGGCCTACATATCGGTGCAGTACTACGACGCGAAAAAGCTGGCCAACATCGAGAATGTGTATCTCGCCGAGGGGATCGTTCTCAACTACAGCGCCGAGGCGCCGGTGGTCATCGGCGGGCCACTCGCCGTCAACGACATGCAGGCTTTGGACAACGTCGCCGAAGTCCGCTCGACCGACGACGGGATCGGCGGACCGCTCAATTACGAGATCGTGAGCAACCCGGCCGGTGCGTTCTACGTGACTACGGAAGTCGATCAGAACGGGGTGACTTACGGCCGGATCGGCATGGTCGACGGAATTCTCTACAGGCATGTCGTCGATGGCGAAGACGGTTTCGTGGTGGAATGGGACAGCAACGGCAACGAGCACAAATACGCCGAGATCCAGGTCCGGGCCGTCGAATCCGATACCGTCATCGGGAGCGGCGCGTCCGAGAAGATCTCGACCATTCGCGTCGAGATCGTCGACGTCAACTACGCTCCGTGGGCGCCTACATTCCACGGTGGGACGATCACGACAAACGTGCGAGAGGATGCGTCGTCCTTCATCGCCGGGCTGACGGCGTACGATCCTGACGACGATTTCGTGTCGACCTTCGTATTCGATCCGGACCATGGTGACGCAGCGAGCGCGAACGGGCTGTTCACAATAGACGGTCCTTCTATCAAAGTCGCGGCGGGGCGGAAGCTCGATTACGAAGGGCAGAAATACCACACGATCTGGGTCCGTGCGCAGGACCGGTGGAGTGGCGCACTGGGTGAGGCACGCGAGCTGAGAATCAACGTTACGGACGCGAACGACCCTCCCATCCTCCAGGTGATGCGAGATGGGGAGATCAGGGATACGCTTGAGGAGGGCAGCTACGTCGCGGAGCTGATCGCAAACGATCAGGATGGCGACAGCGTCTCATTCACCTTTGCGAATGGGACGCGGTTCAGTGACGACGACGCATTCCAGATCATCAACAACAAGATCTTCGTCTTCAATCGTGATGCGCTCCAGGTCGGCCCTGGCGGCGAGGAGCGTGAGTATCAGATCACCCTCTCCGACACCCGTGGGGGCACGTCTACGCCCACCATCACGATCAAAATCAATGACGATGCGGTCCCGTCGAATATTCTGCTGGACAACGGCACCACCGACACGGCGGCCGAGAGCCTGCGCGTGGACGACGTGGTGGGCAATCTCTCTGCCACCGATGAGGACCCCTCGACGCTGACCTACACCTTCGTCGACGGCTTCGACGGCGCCGGTCACTTCGTGATCGACAACACCACCAAGCAGATCAGGCTGGCGACGGCGCTCAACTTCGAGGACCCGATCACCACGACGCCGGGGGCTGGCCTCGAGCGGGAAATCGACGGCAGGAAGTTCTACCGCCTGAAGGTGGTGGCCACCGACGACGTGAACCAGTCCTCGTCCGAGCAGGAGATCAAGGTCTACGTCACCGACGTGAACGAGGCGCCGGATGTGGCCACGTCCAACGCGACGGTAACGATCGACGAGACCGCCGAGAACGGCGACGTGCTGGCCACCTTCACGGTGGCGGATCCGGATACGAACGAGCAGTTGGTGTACGAGCTCTCGGGCGTGCCGGCCGCCATGGCGGGTGCCTTCGAGGTCGATACGGTCAACAAGCGGATCGTGGTGGCCGACAGCAGCAAGCTGGCGGTGACGCAGAACACGACCTTCGCGCTCACCCTGACGGTGAAGGACAAGAACGGTGGTGCCGACCATCTGTTCGACACCCAGGGGTTCACCGTCACAATCCTCGACGGCCAGAGCAACCAGGCTCCGACGAATGTTCTGCTGGACAACGGCACCACCGACTCGGTGGCGGAGAGCCTGCAGGTGGGCGATGTGGTGGGCACCCTGTCGGCCACGGACGAAATCCCGGCGACGCTGACCTATGCCTTCGTCACCGGCTTCGACGGCGCCGGTCACTTCAGGATCGAGGGCAACCAGATCAAGGTGGCGAGCGGCCTCAACTTCGAGGACGCGATCACCACCACGCCGGGGGCGGGCCTCGAGGAGGATGCGACCGGCAGGTTCTACCGCCTCAAGGTGGTGGCCACCGACAGCGCCAACCCGGCTCTGTCCTCGGCCGAGCAGGAGATCAAGGTCTACGTCACGGACGTGAACGAGGCGCTGACAAACGCGTGGTTCAACGTCGTTCCCTCGGTCGTCGAGAACGCCCAGCCTGGGACGAGTGTCGCGACTGTCACGATGGTGGAGGATCCGGATCTTCCCGGGCCGAACGAGAGCTTCGTCTACACGCTCGTTCGTTCTCTCAACGACCCGACCGAGTATACCGGGCCATTCTCGATTGATCCGAACACCGGACAGATCACCGTCTCCGGCACGCTACCGGATGTGGAGGATCCGACGCCGATGCAGCTTTTCGTGAAGATCACGGATCATGCCGGGACGGGCTACAGCATCGTTGAGGCGGTGAACTTCACGATCAATCCCGTCAACCCGAACAACACCGCGCCGACGCTCACCGCGCCGGACGCGACCTTCACGATCGCGGACAACGAGAACACGAATCTCGTGGCCCCCTTCGGCGGCATCACCATCGCCGATCCCGATCCCCTGGACACGATCACCGTCACGATCATGGCGATCGGAGATTACGGCGGAACGTTCGTGGACTACCGCGGTGACGAGCATACCGGTGGCACTTACACTGTCAGCGGAACGCTGACGGAAGTGCTCGGGCGCGTCCGCGCCCTGAAGTTCAACCCGACGGACCGACCCGACGCGCAGGACGGCAGCATCGATTCGACAGTGTTCCGGATCGAGGTCAGTGACGGGCAGGGCGGATCGGTCAGCGAACTGCCGAACATCTGGGTGCACTCGGTTCACAACACGAGCAATGCTGCGCCTGACGTCAGCGTCAGAACGAACGGTCAAATCGAATGGACGACGCCGGACAATCTGGCCGTCTCGGCCTTCCAGGACCTCGTCTTCACGGATCAGGATACCGATCCTGTCACCGGTCAGGTGACCGTCACGATCAATTACGATGCTGGCATGGGCACCCTCGAGAACTTCATCAACGGCGTGAACTACGTCTATGATGAGATCGAGGGTACCTATACAGTCACAGGCACGCTGGAACAGGTGAACGCCGCCGTCACGGCGCTCCAGTTCAGGCCCTTCAACAGGCCCAGCGGTTCGGCTTCCGTGACCACGGAGTTCAACGTCCGGATCATCGACCAAGGGAACTTGGACGACCGGATCACCGTCAAGGTCCACAGCACGAGCAATGACGCGCCCACGAATGTTCTGCTGGACAACGCCACCACGGACACGGTGGCCGAGAGCCTGCAGGTGGGCGATGTGGTGGGCACGCTGTCGGCCACGGACGAGAGCCCGGCGACGCTGACCTATGCCTTCGTCACCGGCTTCGACGGCGCCGGTCACTTCGAGATCGACAACACCACCAAGCAGATCAAGGTGAAGACTGGCCTCAACTATGAGGACGCGATCACCACCACGCCGGGCGCGGGCCTCGAGCAGGACGCAACCGGCAAGTTCTACCGCCTGAAGGTGGTGGCCACCGACAGCGCCAACCCGGCTCTGTCCTCGCCCGAGCAGGAGATCAAGGTCTACGTCACAAACGTGGACGAGGCGCCGACCAATATCACTCTAACTCAGCAGCCCCAAGAGATCCCTGAGGATACGGGCGCAGGCTTGTTCGTCGGTACGCTGACCGCCGTCGATCCCGATGGCGATCCCATTACCGGCTACAGCCTTGTCGATCAGAACGTCCCGTTCGAGATCCGGCAATCCGGCTCGGACTGGTACCTGGTGGTCTCCGGCCCGCTCGATTACGAGACTCATTACGATGAGGAAACCGGCAAGAGCTACTATGAAGTTCAGGTGACTGCGACCGCGGGCGGCCTGACCTCTGCGCCGGAGACCGTCAAGGTCTACATCAGCGACGTGGGCCCGCCGGAGAACACAGCTCCGGTCATCACGCTCGCTCCCGATGGCGAGGTGAACTGGACGGTGGGTGACGACACCTTGATCGATCCGTTCCAGGACCTGAGCTTCTCCGACGCCGAGGATGGCGGGAACGACAACGATCCGAACACCTATATTGAGGTCCAGATCTTCTTTGAAGTGGGCCAGGGTAACTTCGAGAACCTGCCGGATATAGCCAATTTCCCGGGAGCGACCCTGACTTACACGACAGGAGATGGCCAACTCTTCGTGCGGGGCACGGCCGACCAGGTGACGGCGATCGTCCAGAACCTGCATTTCCACACCAGGTCGCGTCCCGAAGAGCCCGACGGCGTGTCGGAGAGGACCAACTTCCAAGTGTTGGTGCTCGACACCGACAACGCGATGGCCATTCGCGAGGTCAGCGTGAATTCCGTGACCGGCAACCAGGCTCCAGTGAACGTTGAGCTGGATAACGCCACCACGGACACGGTGGCCGAGAGCCTGCAGGTGGGCGATGTGGTGGGCACCCTGTCCGCCGCGGACGAGAGCCCGGCGACGCTGACCTACGCCTTCGTCACCGGCTTCGACGGCGCCGGTCACTTCAGGATCGAGGGCAACCAGATCAAGGTGGCGACCAGCCTCAACTTCGAGGACGCGATCACCACCACGCCGGGCGCGGGCCTCGAGGAGGATGCGACCGGCCGGTTCTACCGCCTGAAGGTGATCGCCACCGACAGCGCCAACCCGGCTCTGTCCTCGGCCGAGCAGGAGATCAAGGTCTACGTCACGGATGTGAACGAGGCGCCGGTTCTGGAGACGACCGACGATACGGTATCGATCGGCGAGTACACCCAGAACGGCGACGTGCTGGCCACCTTCACGGTGACGGATCAGGACGCGAACGAGCTCTTCGTGTACGAGATCTCCGGCGTGCCGCCCGCCATGGAGGGCGCCTTCGCGGTCGATGTGGTCAACAAGCGGATCGTGGTGGCCGACAAGAGCAAGCTGACAGTCACGCAGAACGAGACCTTCACGCTCACTCTGACGGTGAAGGACCGGAACGGCGGCACCGACCATCTGGTTGATACGCTGAACTACACCGTCACCGTCCTCGACGGTCAGGGTACAGGCAACGACCCGCTCGGCATCACCTTGGCGCCGAACTTCGTGGCCGAGAACTTGGCAGACCGCGTCGTCGGCACCCTCGCGACCATCGATCCGGATGCGGACGATACCTTCACCTACGAGATCGTGGGCGATGGGGCCGGCGGCCGCTTCCGGATCGCCAGCGACACCAACGGCGATGTCGTCCTGAAGACAGTCGGAGGCCTCGACTGGGAGAGCACCGATCCGCTGCTGAAGACGGACTTCTTCGGCAAGTACTACGAGGTGACGGTCCGTACGACGGACTCTTACAACCGCTCGCTGACGAAGACCCTCAATGTCTACGTCACCGACACGGTGGACGATCCGTCGAACGCTGCGCCGGTGATTGGCGGAGCCGAGACCGATCTCTCGGTTCCAACGGAGGACAATGGCGTCGTCTCGCCCTTCGGCAACGTGACCTTCTCGGATACGGACAGCGACACCATCACGGTGACGATCGCCCTCGACTCGGCCAACGAAGGTTTCTTCGAGGGCTACGAAATCGGCACCTACGATGAGTTGACCGGTGTCTACAAGGTCTCGGGGTCGATCGCGGATGTTCAGAATGCGGTGCGGAATCTGCAATTCCACGCCGTGGACCGTTCGGAGGATCCCGATGGGACGCAGGTGACCACGAACTTCAGCATCACCGTGAGCGACGGCAACTCCTCGGCGCGCAACACTCGCATCAGCGTGGTGTCCACGGCTGTCGGCGATAGCGGGGGCGGGGACGATGCCCCGACGGTTAGCGGCCTGCCGAGCACGGCGATCAATGCCGACGCCAACAATGGCACGGTGGCGCCGTTCGGCTCGGTGGTGATTGACAACGATGCCGGCCAAGAGACCACGGCGATGATCACATTCCAGGACAACCTGGGTTCGCTCAGCGGCACAGGTCTGACCCTGGTGGGTGTGGACGGCGGCATCGCCACCTACACGGTGACGGGCACAGATGCGGCGGATCTGCAGACGAAGCTGCAGGCTCTGAGCTTCAACCCGCGTGACTTGGCGGCAGGGGCGTCCGAGGACATCGCCTTCAACCTGACGGTGACGGACGAGGCCTATCCCACGGCGGGCGCGGGCCAGACCGGCACGGTGACCGTGCACTCGGCGGCTGAGAACACTCCGCCGACAAACCCTCAGTTCTCGGATCTGGTTGTTCTCGAGAACATGGCGCGCGGCAGCATCATTGGTCAGTTCAGTGCTACTGATACCGATGGACTAACCTGGACCTTGGTGAACGACGCGGAAGGACGGGTGGAGCTGACGGCGGGTGGGATTCTGCTCGTCAAAGACCAGACGAAGATCGACAGTGAACTCGGTGATGGGACCTTCAATGTCGTCGTAGAAGCATCCGATGGAACAAACACGCCAGTGCAGTTCAGCGTCACCCTGACCATTCTCAATGTTGCGAGGGAGACGGTGAGTGGTCTCACGACCGAAGTCCCAGGGATCAGTATCGACGATTTCCTCAGGGGCGGGGCCGGCGACGATACGCTCAATGGTCGGATTGGCAATGATACTCTGAGCGGCGGGGCTGGTGCTGACCGCCTGAATGGCGGCACTGGGGACGATGCCTTCCGGTTCGATGCTGCGATAACGACCCGCAACGTGGATACGATCGTCCAGTTCGATTTGAGAGACCCGAGCAACCCCGCCGTGCAGGGTGACCGGTTCGAGCTGCTTGGAACACGTTTCGCCGGCATTCAGGCCCAGCACATGGAGAACGGAATCCTGAAAGCCAGCGCCTTCCATGCGGGTACTGTGGCTACGGCAGGGGCTGAGCACCGGATCATCTACGACCAGACGACTGGCGAGATCTGGTACGACCGAGACGGCGGCGGGGTTGGTGTTGCAGCTAACCTGATCGCCAAGATTGGCAGCACCACCAAGCCAGTTCTCACGGCCGACTACTTCCACATCATCTAAGCGAAAAATCTAGGAAGGCGGGCTTTACTGGCCCGCCTTTCAATATATTATAACCTTACATATAGCTGCGTTTCTCCGTCCCGATGGCGGGCAACGAGACCACAATCACCTCAGCAAGGGGCTCTTCCATGGCCGTCCAACTCACACTTCTCGATATTCCGGAAAACGACGCCTACAATGGTGTCCTTTCCGATGGTAACAGAACCATCACCCTTGATGAGAATATTGCTAATCAGACCAAAATCGCCCGCATCGACGGTATCGATGCAACCCCCCCTTCTGGAAGCTTTAAAGTCCAAATGGTCGAGGACTGGGGCGGGCGCTTTAGCGTCATTAATGAAGGTGGCGTTTGGTATCTCGTTGCCCTCGGTGGCCCTGCTAACTTCGATTATGAAGATCCGGACTTTGCTGGTGAGTTTCCTCAGGTCACCTTTTGGCTGCGGGACTCGCAAGATACACGTACCGGCCCAGAGGGCGTTTACCACCAACTGAACGTCAACGTCTATCTGAGAGACGTTGTCAATGAGACGGCGCCGGCGCCGGTGGTTCAGTTCCAGGCGGGCACGACGAACATCGCGCAGGATGAAGGCACGTCGGCGACGGTGGGCGACTGGACGACGTACACCTACACGCTGGTGCGCGACAGCGCGGCGAACGGGGACACCACCGTTGCCTGGTCGATTGCCGGGACGGGAATCGACGCGAACGACTTCGAGGTCCTGAGCGGCACGGCGACGTTCACGGGTGGCGCCCTGACCACGCAGCTTGTGGTGCGGGTGCGCAAGGACTCCACCTTCGAGCAGAACGAGAACTTCACGATCACGCTGAACGCGACGGGCAGCACTAACGCCCAGATCGGGACGAGCAACACGGCGACGGGCACGATCCGCAACGACGATACCAACGCGGCTCCGACGGTGGCGGCGCCGACGGCGGCGGGCTCGGGCACGCTCGTGGGCGGCAACGTCGAGGTCAACGAGAATGCCGGCGCGGTTCAGATCTTCGACGTGAACGCCACGGACACGGACGGCACGATCACCGGCTACGCGCTCTCGGGCACGTACCCGGCCGGGGCGTTCACGGTTGACGCGAACGGCACGGTGTCGGTGAACACGGCGGCGCTGGGCAACATCACCCAGGACACGACCTACACCGTGCGGGTGACGGCGACCGACAACCAGGGCGGCACGGGCTTCCGCGACGTCAACGTGGTGGTCAAGAACAACGTGCCCAACCAGAACCCGACGGTGGCGGCGCCGACGGCGGCGGGCTCGGGCACGCTCGTGGGCGGCAACGTCGAGGTCAACGAGAATGCCGGCGCGGTTCAGATCTTCGACGTGAACGCCACGGACACGGACGGCACGATCACCGGCTACGCGCTCTCGGGCACGTACCCGGCCGGGGCGTTCACGGTTGACGCGAACGGCACGGTGTCGGTGAACACGGCGGCGCTGGGCAACATCACCCAGGACACGACCTACACCGTGCGGGTGACGGCGACCGACAACCAGGGCGGCACGGGCTTCCGCGACGTCAACGTGGTGGTCAAGAACAACGTCGCCAACGTGGCGCCGGTGATCACGGTCGAAGGGGGAGGATCGACGACCAATGCCACAGATATTGGACCGAGCGTCTCGCCCTTCACGAAGGTGACCCTTGGGGACGATCAGCCGAACGGCAACTTCGAGCTCGAGATCTCCTTCGATGAGGATGACGGCGTGCTCGAGTTCGGAACTACGGTTCTGACGAACTTCGAGGATGATCTCGGAACCAGAACGTATACCTGGACGGGAAGAACGATCGCACAACTGCAAGCCCTTCTCGCGGACTTGAAGTTCAATCCGTACAACCGGGCCGACTCTACTCTTCCTGATATCATAACCCAGTTCCGCATCTCGCTGAAGGAGCTGGACGGCGCCAACCCCAACCCCGCGGTGATCAATGATACGGTCAAAGTGATCACGGATGTCATCGGAGACCAGGCGCCTGAGGTGACCGTTACAGTCGGCGAGGGTGTGACCAAGGTCGTCGATACCGGGCCGGATTGCCGTCCTCTCAAGGGGCTGGATCTCCTTGATGCTGAATATGGGAATCTGACCCTGAAGGTGAAGTTCCTGAAGGACCACGGCGAGCTCATGCTTCCGGCAGGTCTCCAATGGGCCAGATCTGATTTCACGGACAACACCAGCGGTATCCACTACTGGATCTACACGTTCCGAGGGGAGCCCGCGGCCCTCGAGGTGATGATGGATGTGGTGAAGTTCGACGCGGCGCCGATCACCGACGCTCCGGGGACGATCCGCACCACCGACTTCGAGGTCGAGGTCACGGATGGAGCGGAGGGCCGCGTGCCTGTGGTCGAGCATGTTCAGGTGAAGGCGGTGGCCGGCAAGGCCGGGTTCACGACCTTCACCGCGCCGCGTGAGCTTGCCGCCAACGACACCAAGGTGGGCGATCTCACGCCGGGCGAACTGGGGGAGAACGGCAAGGCGTTCTCGTACCAGATCGTGCTCGCCGACGGCACGCTGGCGAACACCGACGGCCGCTTCAAGATCGGCGCCGACAAGAAGTCCATCTATGTGGCCAACGGCTTCGACCTGGACTACGAGCGGGCCAGGAGCCACACGCTCAAGCTCAAGGTCACGATCGCGGACGGCGATGACATTGATGCCAACAACCTGTCGTTCCTGCAGGATATCACCATCAATGTCGTGAACTGGACCTCGGAGAGAACGAGCGGTTCTGCTGCGAACGACTACTTTGTCGGCGGGACGGGTCGGGATACGCTCTCTGGCGGAGCCGGCAACGACAAGATCAACGGCGGCGCCGGCAGCGACACGCTGAAGGGCGATGCAGGACGGGATCTGTTCGTCTTCAACACGAGGTTGGGTGCGACCAATGTCGACAAGATCCTGAGGTTCTCCGTGAGGGACGACGGCTTCCAGCTCGACAACGCGATCTTCAAGAAGCTGGGAGCAGGCACGGCGGCGAGCCCGAAACAGCTGAAGAGCGATTTCTTCACCATCGGCGCCGCGGCGCAGGATACCAATGACTACATCATCTATAACAAGAGCACTGGCGCCCTGTACTATGATGCGGATGGCTCCGGTGCAGGGTTGGCGGTGAAGTTCGCCACTGTCTCGCCGAACCTGACGACCATGAGCGCCAGAGACTTCTTCGTCGTCTAAGGGACATGTTCGTCTAAACAGGCCTCGGCAGCACTGCTGCCGGGGCTTTTTACCGCGGCAGCAAGAATTGGCTTGCGACGAAATGGGTCAGTGCCGCGAGTTAGGTGCCCTGTATGAACGCACTCTCGACGAGACGCTGGGGCGAACATGTAGCGATCCGTCAGACAATGAAAAATCGCATGTCCCCTGCAGCCATGAAAGGTTCTCCAGGTCAGGAAATCAATTCAGCACCGCAGAACGGTCCGATCATCGACCAAACATGGCGCTCCGCCAAACTCGAAGAATTGGAGAACGCTCTCAACACCTTCGTGTCGCCCCAACGCCTCATCTCAACTTCACGAGAGACGCCTGCGGGTGGCATGTTCGGGTACCGAGGACAGATCGACCTCGGACTCTTCCGGGTTCATGTCGAAAGCGATGTTGAAATAAACCAGGCCCCTGAAGATGCCAATGATCGAATGGCCTTCGTCACGAGCCTGAGCAGGCCCAGCCAGCTCAAGATCCAAGGGGAGACGTTTTCTATCTCACAGCAACACGCAGTCATTTTCCCCTCCGGGCCGCAGCGGGTGATCGTGGTCCCGAAGGATGCAGAGCATCATGTTCTTATTACGAGTCGGCACAAGATCATGGAATGCTGTGCCAAGCTACTTGGTTATGATATTCCAGGCTTCCTTGATTTCGATGTCGGCGTCGATCTCGATACTTCTACAGGGCACAGCTGGCTCAGGCTGCTGGAGTACGTGGAGGCAGAGCTCTCCGATCCGGGGGCCCTCATCAGGCAATCCCCGATCGCGTGGCGGCAATTCGAGCAGTCGCTACTCACCGGCTTCCTCCTTTCCCACCGCCACACGTACACGAATGCGCTTTTGCGTCCGCAATCCGCAGTAGCACCATTTTATGTCAAGCGGGCGGAAGCTTACATCGAGGCGCATTTTTCCGAGCCCTTGTCTCTTGCCGACATTGCCGCCCATGCGAGGGTGAGCGCGAGGAGCCTGCAGAACGGCTTCCAGAGCTTTCGCGGCATGACGCCGATGGCGTTTCTCCGGTCGGTGCGGCTGCAGCACGTGCATCGGGCCTTGCTCGCTGCGGATCCAGCGGCGGCCACGGTGACGGAGATCGCGCTTGCCTGCGGCTTTGGTCACATGGGCGAGTTCGGCACCCTCTACAAGCGCACCTTCGGCGAGACGCCGAAGCAGACCTTGGCGAAAGCGGTTTATCGCTGAAGCCCCTGAGTAAAGCGGGTGTCCGCCGTGTTCTGCATCGGCAAGGGCCGAAGTAGCGGCACTCAGAACGGGTAAGGGCGCTGGGCAAGTGAAGGGTAGCGCATCGTGCGGAAACGTGGATCCGGTTCTCCGCGCAAAACGATGCACTTCTCCAGAGAATGAGCATCGGGAGATCCCAAAGGTGCAAGTCCACTTTTGGGTCCGAGGCTCTAGCGTCAGCGGGTCGATTGTCGGGAGCGACGCACCGCTCTTATCTTGCAGACCTCTTTCGCCTCTCACCATTCGAAAGCCGTTCGGATCTGAAAACCCTCGAAACGCTAGGTTTTCTGCGCAATTTCGACAAGTCGTGCGCTTTTCGATTTCCCCAAAGGAAGAGCAATGCCAATTTTTTCGTGACCTCTAGGAATGCCGTTCCGCTTTGCCGAGCTGAACTGGGCGAGACCAGTATACGCCCTTAGGAAAAAAGACGATGTCCAACGAACAGAACAGCATGAGCCGACCAAAAATGCCATTCTCTGGCTTCATTGCTTACTGGAGGCTCGTGCTATCCTTGCTCAAACTTAGAAATACTCCCCCTCATACCGTTCGCTTCCACCTCATCCGCGGTCGTATTCTGCTCAGTCTCGGCCTATACGAACAGGCAATCAGCGATTTCCGCAGCGCCTTGCGGCTGAACTGGCGACACGATGAGGCGGCCTTCTGGCTTAACGAGGCGAGGCGCGCCCTTCCCCGCGCTGGCGAGACAGGGTCATTTACGTAGAATTTGGGAACGAGAAGAGAGGTGAGAGCCGAAATTCTCCATCCACGAGATTGACGTGGCTCATCGTGTAGCTCGATTGATCGGAGGCCAGACAGACATCGAGCGCCGCCATATCCTCCGGCGTTCCGTGATATCCAATCGGCGGGCTTCCTTTGAATTGACCCTGCACCGACCACGTCGAAGTCCTCTCTTGTCGGATGCGGCCGTTTTTGTGGACGCGATCGCCCGGGAAGATGAAGCGGATAAAATTGTCGACATCGTTCTCAATGGCCTGAGAAAGCGCTTCGGATAGGGGAATATCTTGCTTCTTCTCTGCGACGCTTCGTGAGAGGGTTCTGACCACACGAGGAAGCCGCGGATATGAGCGCGAGATGCAAGATGTCCGGCAGCCCTGAAGTGAGCATCCGTAGGGCTCAGGACGACGAGCCGCCGACCTGACGGCGCAGGGAGCTCCGATCCGCGATACGTCCGCGCATGTAGGCCTGGGGGCTGCACCCCATCTCGGTCCGGAACGCGTACACGAAGGCCGAGGTCGAGCCGTAGCCGAGCTCCAGGGCCGTGCGGGTCACGTCCAGGCCGCCGCCCAGCAGCTCGATTGCCTTGAACAGCCGCAGGCGCCGCCGCCAGGAGCGCAGGCTCAGGCCTACCTCCGCCTCGAAGCGGCGGGCCAAGGTCCGTTCCGACATCCCGAGCTCCCGGCCCCACGCCTCCGACCCGCGCGGGTCGGCCGGGTCCGCGTAGAGCGCCTCGCACAAAGCCGTTAGGGAGGATCCCCCGCGCGGCCACGGGAGCGCGCCCGGGAGGGGCCGGGCGCGCCGGAGCTGGTCGAGGATCAGGTCGGTCACCCGGCCGGCATAGCCGTCACGCTCCGCCTCGCCCTCGATCGCGGTGGCCTCGACGATGAGCGCCTTGAGCAGCGGCGTGACGGCGAACACGGTCGGGCTCCCTGGCAGGCCACGGCCGGCCTCGGCGGCGATCCAGAGGCTGCGGAACTCGGCCCCGAGCAGGGATCCGACCCGGTGGCGCAGGCCGGTCGGCAGCCAGACCGCCTGCTCCGGTGAGATCACGAAGGAGCGCCCCTCCACCGCCACCGTCAGCACGCCGGAGATCGCGTACACCATCTGGTTCCAGCCGTGGGCGTGCTCCGGGAAGGAGTGGCGCGCCGGGATCGTCTGGGCACGCACGGTCATCGGTTGCGGCGGGCCTAAGCCGGGTGGTGCCTCAATCGTCTCCCAGGTCATGCTCGGCCTCCAGTTTGGCGGTTATTCTACATCATCTGGCAGGCTGTCAAAATACGGACAGGCGGCGATCGCGTATAAACGGCTCGGACACGCGCGGATGCCCGCCGATCCCAGAACGAGGACCTGCCATGACCCGCTTCGATAGCCGCGGCCTGCCCCTCTCGACGCCGTCCGACCGCGCGGCCGACCGCTACCGGCACGGGGTTGACCTGCTCCTCTCGGCCTGGCCGGGTGCCGCGGAGGTCCTGGACGAGGCCATCGCGGCCGACCCGGACTTCGCTCTCGCCCATGCGGCGCGCGCCCGTCTGCACGCCATCCGGGCCGAGCTGGCCAAGGCCCGGGCGCGGATCGCTGCGGCGGAGGAGATCGTCGCCCGGCGCGGGACCGAGCGCGAGCGCAGCCATGTGGAGATCCTGTCGCTGGCCATCAACGGCCACTCGGCCAAGGCGCTGGAGCGGGCGCTCGCGCATGCCGACATCTGGCCGCGCGACGTCCTGATCCTGTCGCTGCCGCTCGGCGCCTTCGGGCTCTTCGCCTTCTCCGGGATGGCCGACCACGACCAGGCGCGGGTGGACCTGTGCGAGCGCCACGCCCGCCATTTCGATGCCGACGATTGGTGGTTCCTCACCTACCGGGGCTGGGCCCATGCCGAGAACGGCAACGTCGCGCTCGGGCGGGCGCTGACGCAGCGCGGCTATGACCTGCGCAGAAACAACGCCAATGCGGCGCACGCGCTCTCGCACGCCATGTACGAGGGCGGCGCGCACGATGAAGCCGAGAAGCTAATCGCGGACTGGCTGCCGGGCTACGACCGTGCCGGCATCCTCCACAGCCACATCGCCTGGCACTCCGCGCTCGGTGCGCTGGAGCGCGGCGATCCGGAGCAGGCCCTGGCCATCTACGCCGATTACATCCAGCCGTCGGTCACGGCCGGGATGCCGGTCAACGTGGTCAGCGACACCGCCTCGTTCCTGTGGCGGCTGAAGGCCTACGGCCACACCGTGCCGGCCGGGCTGTGGGAGGACGCCGCAGCCTATTCCGGGGGATACTTCCAGAAGGCGGGTTTTGCCTTCGCCGATGTGCACATGGCTCTCCTCGCGGCAGCGACCGGTGACAAGGCCGCGGTCGAGGAGCGTGTGAAGGCCCAGATGGAGCTGATCGAGGCCGGCGCTCTCGCCGCAGGACCCGTGGTGCCGGCGCTCTGCCGCGCCGCCTTGGCCTTCGCGGAGGAGGATTACGCGGGCTGTGTGCGCCTCCTGGAGCCGGTCGCGGCCGAGGTCGTGCGCATCGGCGGCAGCGGCGCCCAGCGCGAGATGATCGAGGACATGCTGCTCTTGGCCCTAATGCGCAGCGGCGAGGCCGTGAAGGCGCGTGCGCTGCTCGACCGCCGCCTGCACCGTCGCCCGTCGCCGCGCGACACCCGCTGGCACGGCCTGCTCGCCGCCTGAGGAACCCCATGTCACAGGTGAACGCCAATGCCGTAGCCGGGGTCGGGCCCGCGGTCCGGTCCGGCGATGCCGCTGTTTGGAGGCTTGCGATCGCGCAGGCGCTCGGAGGGGCCAACTCGGCGGTGGTGTACGCCACCGGGGCCATCGTCGGCAACATGCTCGCGCCCAGCCAGGCGCTGGCGACGCTGCCGATCTCCATCTTCGTGGTGGGCATGGCGGCCTGCACCCTGCCGGCTGGGGGCATCGCCCGGCGCCATGGCCGCCGCGCCGCGTTCCTGATGGGAACGGGGTCTGGCGTGCTTGTAGGCCTCCTGGCCAGCCTTGCGGTCGTGCTGGGTTCGTTCTGGCTGTTCTGCGCGGCGATGTTCTTCGGCGGGGCCTACGCCGCCGTGGTCCTGTCGTTCCGCTTCGCCGCTGCCGATTGCGTCCCGCCGGAGCGCCGCCCGCGGGCGCTGTCCACCGTCATGGCGGGTGGGGTGTTCGCCGGGGTCATCGGTCCGCAGCTTGTCACCTACACCATGGACCTATGGCAGCCCTACCTGTTCGCGGCGACGTTCTTGGCGCAGGCCGCGGTTGCGGCCGTGTCCGCTCTCGTCCTGCTCGGCGTCCGAGTTCCGATGCCCACAGCCGCGGAAGTGGCGGGCGGCCGTCCGCTCAGCGCCATTGTGCGCCAGCCCCGCTTCATCACCGCCGTAATCTGCGGGGTCGTGTCCTACACGCTCATGAACTTCATCATGACGGCCGCTCCCTTGGCGATGCGCCTGTGCGGCCTGTCGCAGGAATCGTCCAATCTGGGCCTGCAATGGCACATCATCGCCATGTACGGCCCAGGCTTCTTCACCGGGCGATTGATCACGCGCTTCGGCGCGCCCCGCGTGGTGGCCGCCGGATTGGCCCTGACGGCCGTCTCCGCCGCGATCGGGTTGACGGGGGTGGACGTGGCGCATTTCTGGCTGACCCTGATCCTGCTCGGCGTCGGCTGGAACTTCGGCTTCGTGGGCGCTTCGGCGCTCGTGCTGGAATGCCACCGCCCCGAGGAGCGGACGCGGGTGCAGTCGCTCAACGACTTCCTGGTGTTCGGCACGATGGCCGTGGGCTCGTTCTCGTCCGGGAGCCTGCTGACAACCTACGGATGGGACACGGTCCTGTGGGTGTCGTTCTTCCCCCTCGCGGTGGCGGTTGCGGCTCTTGCCCCCACGGCGTCATCCCGCCCCGGCCGAGCGATCGGATGAGATGCACAAGGCACCAAGCCACGATCGTCCGCTTGGGCAGGGATAGCCAGTACCTGACGGGAAAGGTTCATGTTCATGCTTCACGGGAAGACAGCGCTCATCACCGGCGGATCGAGCGGTATCGGCCTCGCGACTGCGCGGCTGCTGCAAGACAACGGTGCCAGGGTTGCCATCACCGGAACCAACCCGGAGAAACTTGAGAGCGCTCGCGCCGAACTGGGCGACGCTGCCCTTGCCATACGCGCCGACGTGACCTCGCGGGAGGACCTCCGCCGCATGCAACAGGAGCTGAAGGAGGCCTTCGGCTCACTCGATATCCTGTTCGCCAACGCCGGCGTCGCCTTCGGCACGCCCATCGAGAGCACCGACGAGGCGATGTACGACCGGTTGATGGACGTCAATGTGGAGGGCGTCTTCTTCTCCGTGCAGGCCGCGCTGCCTCTGATGCCATCGGGCTCCTCGATCATCCTCAACACCTCCTGGCTCAACCAGGTGGGAGCGCCCGGGCGCTCGCTCCTTTCGGCATCGAAGGCGGCAGTCCGCTCCTTCGCGCGGACCCTGTCCGCCGAACTCCTGGAGCGGAGGATCCGGGTGAACGCGGTCAGTCCCGGCTCGATCGAGACACCGATCCACCGTGGGAAGAACCAGACGGACGAGGAGTTCCGCGCCTACGCTACCAGGGTCGGTGCGCAGGTTCCGCTCGGACGGATGGGCCGGCCGGAGGAGATCGCCGCGGCGGTGCTGTTCCTGGCCAGCGAGAGCTCGAGCTACATGCTGGGGACCGAGATCGTCGTCGACGGCGGACGCGCGGAACTCTAGGCCATGGTGCCGAACGATCAGCTCTCAATTCGATCAAAGGACGTGCAAGTGAACAGCCCTGTGACAGCCTTCAATCGTCGTGGTCCCGGTAGAGCCGAGAAGGGCTTCGATTTCGACGAGGTGATCGATCGACGCTCCTCCAATTCGGTAAAGTGGGCCTTTTCCGGCAAACTGCTGACGCCGGAGGAGTGCGCCGCCGATCCACTGCCGATGTGGGTCGCCGACATGGACTTCAAGGCTCCCCAACCCGTCCTCGATGCCCTCATGGATGCCGTCCAGCACGGCATCCTCGGCTATCCCGGCGGCGCATCGAAATCCTATGTCGATGCCGTCATCCACTGGCAGGCCAAGCGCTTCGGCTGGGATGTCTCGCCGGAATGGCTCCTGCAAACCCCGGGTGTCGTCACGGCATTGAAGACGATCATCCAGGCCTTTTCTCAGCCTGGTGACACGATCCTGATCCAGCCACCCGTCTACGCCCATTTCCATGATGATCCGGTTCTGAACGGCCGGCGTCTGGCCTATGCCCCGCTCGTCCTTTCGGATGACGGATACCGGTTCGACGAGCACGTCTTCGAAGCCGCCATTCGCGACAACACGAAGATCTTCATTCTATGCAGTCCTCACAATCCCACCGGGAACGTCTGGTCCGAGGAGGACCTCCGGACGATGGGCGAGATCTGCGCGCGTCGCGGCGTGCTGGTCGTCGCGGACGAGATCCATGAGGACTTCGTCCTGAACCCGCGGAAGCGGCATGTTCCGTTTGCGTCGTTGGGCGAAGCGTTCGCACACAACAGCATCACGTGCACGGCGCCGAGCAAGACCTTCAACCTTGCCGGCCTCCAGACGGCGAACGTCATCGTGCCCAACAAGCGGCTCCGTGAGGAACTGCGCCGCCAGCTCGAGAGAAATGGCTCCGGTCAGGTGAATGTCCTCGGGATGGTCGCGGCGGAGGCCGCCTATACCCATGGGGAGTCCTGGCTTGATGCCATGCTGGATTATGTCCGCGCCAATCGTGACCACTTCGCGAGCGCAATCAACAATGCCACGGCGAGGATCAGGGTCCTTTCATCGGATTCCCTCTATTTGTCCTGGATGGACTGCCGGGGGCTTGGCCTGACGGCACCTGAGCTCAGGACGTTCATGCTCACCAGGGCCGGGGTGTGGCTCGATCCTGGCTCCAAATTCGGTGTTGAGGGCGAAGGCTTCATGCGGGTCAATCTCGGCTGCCCCAGAGCGACGGTCGATGAAGCGATCATCCGCATCACGAGTGCCGTCACCTCCCATTCGTGAATGATGGAGAGGTGCCGGTCGTTTCGATCATCTCGCTTATCCTGAGGAGGGACGATCCATGATGCTCACGCGCCGCTCTTTCCTGGCCGGCGCCGCCCTGGCTGGAGGCACCGCCTTTGCTGCCTCATCCTCGTGGCGGGGGGCGGCTGCCGAGCCGCGGGAACTGCGGATTCCCGAGCTGATCGATGCCCGCAGCCAGGGTCAGTCGATATCGCTCAAGGCGCAAGCCGGCCGCACCTCTTTCTTCCCAGGGCGGGAGAGCCGGACGCTTGGCTACAACGGGAGCTATCTTGGCCCGACGCTGCGCGTCCACCGCGGCGACGACGTGGAGATCGCCGTCACGAACGCGCTCGGCGAGGAGACCAGCGTCCATTGGCATGGCCTGCTCATCCCTGGGGAACTCGATGGCGGCCCTCACCAGATGATCCGCCCGGGCGCCACATGGCGGCCGGTGCTCCCGATCCGCCAACCCGCGGCGACCCTCTGGTATCACTCGCACGTGCATGGCCGCACGGCGGAGCAGGTCTATGCCGGCCTCGCAGGCCTCCTGCTCGTCACCGATGATGACGAGAAGGCCCTCGGACTGCCGTCGGAATACGGCGTCGATGACCTGCCCCTGGTCCTGCAGGACCGGCAGTTCGAGAGTGGACGGCTCATTCTTCCCGAGGGAATGATGACGCTCATGCACGGACGGCGGGGTGACACCCTGCTGGTCAACGGAACCGCCAATCCGGTGACCCGCGTGCCGCGCCGGCTGGTTCGGCTCCGGCTGGTGATCGGCTCGAACGCCCGGATCTATGATCTCGCGTTCGGGGACAATCGGTCGTTCCACTGGATCGCTTCGGAGGGCGGCCTTCTTGAGAGGCCGATCGAGCTGCGGTCCCTGAGCCTTGCGCCGGGCGAGCGGGCCGAGATCCTCGTCGATTTCGCGGATGGCCGACCCGTGGTGCTTGAGACGGGGCCGGATACCAATGCTCCCATGATGATGGGCATGCTGGCCCGTGCCTCGGACCTCATTGGCCATGGATGGGAGCCCGTCCTCAGGTTCGAGCCTCAGGGTGGGGCGGCGACCGGAGCGAGGGTGCCGGAGCGTCTCGTGGCGCATGAGCGTCTGGACGCGTCGCGCGCCGTTGGCCGGCGGCGCTTCGCCATGACGATGGGCATGGGCGGAATGATGAGGGGCATGATGGGTGGCGGCATGGGCATGCACGGCATCAACGGCCGCGCGTACGACATGGAGCGGATCGACGAAGAGGTCAGGCTTGGGGACGTGGAGATCTGGGAGGTCTCGGGCGAGATGATGGCCCACCCGTTCCACATCCACGGCGTCCATTTCGAGGTGCTCAGTCGCAACGGTGCGCCCCCGGGCCCTCGCGATCAGGGCCTCAGGGACACGGTTGTGGCGCAGGAGCCGGTCGAGCTTCTTGTGCGGTTTACGCAGCCTGCGGTGGCAGCGCCCTTCATGTATCACTGCCACATCCTCGAACACGAGGACAACGGGATGATGGGGCAGTTCGTCGTCCGTTAATGTTTGCCCCGCCCCCCGTGTGTCGTCAGTTCTGCTTCCTAACGCCGGATCGTTGCGGTCATTTCGCATGTCCTGAAGCGGAACGATCCGTGATGTCTCACGCATCGTCCGTATGGAGCCATTGCACTGACCTCGCATGGATCCCCTCGGCTAATTCGTGACCTCGCGAACAGCATCCACAACAAGTTTGCCGCCGATTGCACCGAAGGCACATCCGAAGAGGATCTCGATGCCCCGTGCGAACCGGGCATAGGCGCGCTTGGCCAGTCCACTCGAGAACAGCACGCTGTAGATACCGTAGACCAGCACCGCCGAGGCAAAGCCGATGGGGGCGAAGCCGAGTACCTGGGAGGTGGACAGGCCCGATCCATACAGGAAGGTCGCGACCGCACTCCACAGCAGGGCGGATTTCGGGTTGGTGAGATTGACCAGCAAGCCGCGACTCCAAGCGCCGAGGGACGTCCAATCAGCGTAATGGGCCTGGATGCGTGGGTCGCCCCCACGCCAGGCCGCCGTCAGGGACTTCACCGCAAGGAAACAGAGATAGCTACCTCCAAGGAACTTCATGACAGTCAGGAGTGATGGATAGAGCTTCAGGATCGTCGCCAATCCGAATGCCGCCACGGTGCCCCAGATGAAGATCGCCGTCGCGATACCGAGCGTCAGGAAGAAGGCCGACCGGCGTCCCTGGCCAAGGGCCACCCCTGCGACGGCCATCAGGTTCGGTCCCGGGGTGATCTGCCCGAGCGCCACGGCCGCGAGCGTCATGAGGTATGCTTGAAGCATGGCTTTCCTTCCGAAGGGTGCATGGCACGGACGCCGTTGTCGCCTCGATATCCCAACGTCGGCATCGCCGGTACTATTTCCCGCAGGCGGTGCGACGGCCCTTGGTGCCCCGGTGGGATCAGGAAGCGGGCAGGCTAGGCCCTGCCCGCAATCCATGGCGGTCGTGGCGGTTGCGCAGGACGAAACGGGCGTTGGCCCGATTGAGCGCTTCCTCGACGATGGCGAGGCCCAGGCCGCTGCCGATCGGGCTGCGGTGACGTCCCCGGAAGAACCTGTCGCTCGCTCGGTCGATCTGGCCCTGGTGCTGCCTAGCGGTCCTGCAACAGCTTCAGGCGAGATCGCAAGGCTTCACCAATATGCAACCTTGCAAGCCGCTCTGCACGGTCTGCGTCGCGTGCGGCGATGGCTTCAATGAGGGCACGGTGCTCCTTAGCCGCTGTCGAGGGCCTGCCCGTGATGCTGAATGTGGTCACGCCGAGCAGCGCAATCCCATCCTGAAGCTCCTGCAAGGCACTGTCGAGATAGCGGTTTCGGGCAGCCCGGAAGATTGCCTCGTGCAAGGCCCTGTTGAGCCTAGCCATTTCGGCAGGGTCACTCGCGCGGGCTTCGAAGGCATTCTCCAAGTCGAGAAGCGCTTCGATCTCCAACTGCGAGGCATGCTGCGCGGCCAAGCGGGCTGCTGCGCCTTCCAAGATTTCTCGCATGGCGTAGAGCTCCAGCACCTCGGTTATTCCCAAGCTGCGGACGATAAGGCCTCGACCGCCTGCAGGCTCTACGAGGCCTTTCGCCATCAGGCGCCCAAAGGCTTCGCGCACCGGTGTACGGCTGACCTTTAGTCGCTGGGCAACGTCCTCCTCCCGCAACCGATCACCAGGCCGGTAGAGACCCACACGTAAGGCTTGGCAGAGGGACCGGAACACGGCCTCGCTCAGCGGAAGACCATTGCTCCGATCAACCAGTTCCAGTTCCTTCAATGGTTGATCTGCCATCCACGCTCCTGAGGGTGCTGATGCCTCCTATCAAGCATCAGACATTCCGCTTGACTAGGGAGTACGTCTGGATATTTTTGTATACAAAGGGGTACAAAAATCAAGCCGAGATTGGGCTAGCCGCAAGGCAGCCTCCGTTCGAATGCAGGGCGGGGGCTCCAGACGGGACGTGCCTCGATGGCGGCTTTTGTCCGGCGGCATAAGAGATCCAATCGCTGCTTTGCGGTGCCGGTTCAACGAACGCGAAGCCGCACAGAAGGGCGGCGTAAACTGCCTCCGACAAGGAAGTGCTGGGGACTAGGCGATGAAGAGCGAAACTGCGGTGTCGAGAGATTTTCCGCCGAAACATGTAACGTCGGTTGCACGCGCGGCAGGGCAGCCCGGGGCGGTTCCGGCCGTACTGACGCGCAAATACGATGTCCTGGTTATCGGCGGCGGAAACGCCGCTCTCTGTGCTGCCATTAGCGCTCGTCGTTCCGGTGCCTCAGTGCTTGTGCTCGAAGCAGCGCCCAAGTTCTACCGCGGCGGCAACACGCGCCACACGCGAAACATGCGCTGTGCCCATGACACGGCCACCGAGATCTTGACTGGCCCCTACACGGAAGACGAGTTCTGGGAGGATCTGCTGCGGGTCACGGGCGGCCAGACAGACGAGGAACTTGCCCGCTTCATGATCGGCGAATCCAAGGAGATCCTCCGTTGGATCGTCGAGCAGGGCGTTCGCTGGCAGCCATCCCTCGGAGGGACGCTGAGCCTCGGCCGTACCAACTCGTTCTTCCTTGGGGGAGGGCGGGCGATGCTCAATGCACTCTACCTCACGGCAGAGAGCCTGGGGGTCGAGATCGTCTACGAGGCCGAGGTCGTCGATCTGGACATTCGCGATGGCATGTTCCTGTCAGCCACTGTCAGTTATGACGGGCAGCGGCATGCGGCGCGCGCGTCAAGTCTTGTTGCGGCCGCCGGCGGCTTTGAGGCCAACATCGAGTGGCTGAAGCAATATTGGGGCGAGGTCGCCGACAACATTCTCGTTCGCGGCACGCCCTATAACCGTGGATCGGTACTGAAAATGCTGCTGGACAAGGGAGTGCAGCAGATCGGTGATCCCACTCAGGGGCACTTCGTTGCCATTGACGCGCGCGCACCAAGATTCGACGGCGGCATCATCACCCGGCTCGACTGCGTCGTGTTCGGTATCGTGGTGAACAAGAACGCGGAGCGCTTTTACGATGAAGGCGAGGATATCTGGCCGAAGCGGTACGCCATCTGGGGGCGCCTTGTCGCCACCCAGCCGGACCAGATCGCCTACATCATCTTCGACGGGCCCTCGCTCGAACTCTTCATGCCGTCGCTTTATCCACCCGTGAAGGCGGACAGCATCAGAGAGCTTGCCGGAAAGCTCGGGCTCGACCCCCATGCTCTCGAGACAACCGTCGAGACCTTCAACCAAGCCGTGCGGCCCGGCACCTTCGACCACACAATCCTGGATGATTGCCGGACGGAAGGACTGACGCCGCCAAAGAGCCACTGGGCGCGGCCAATCCGTACCGCTCCCTTCTATGCCTACCCGGTCCGTCCCGGCATCACTTTCACCTATCTGGGCACGCGCGTGAATAAAGAGGCGCGGATGCTCATGGCCGACGGCAAGCCTTCAGCCAACATGTTTGCCGCCGGAGAGATCATGGCGGGCAACGTTCTCGGCAAGGGCTATGCCGCCGGTATCGGAATGACAATCGGCAGCGTCTTCGGGCGCATCGCCGGACGAGAGGCTGCTAAAAATGCACGCGACTAAAGCTCTTGAAGAAGCCGACCGTCTGATGACGGTCTGCAACTCCTGCCGCTACTGTGAAGGACTCTGCGCCGTCTTCCCGGCGATGGAGATGCGGCGCGCCTTCTCGGACGGCGACCTCAATTATCTGGCCAATCTCTGCCACAGCTGCGGAGCCTGCTACACCGACTGCCAGTTCTCGCCTCCGCATGAGTTCAACGTCAACGTGCCGCAGACGCTCGCGAAGGTCCGTAACGACACCTACAGATTCTACGCCTGGCCCCGGATGTTGGCTCCGCTCTTCGAACGGAACGGTTTGGCGATCAGCCTCATCGCGGCCCTCAGTGTCGGCGTTTTCTTCTTCGGTCTGATGGCAATCAACGACCCGGCGGTGATGTTCGGGGTGCAGACGGGACCTGGCGCGTTCTACCGGATCATGTCGCACAACGCGATGGCCGGCGTGTTCGGCGCTGCGTTCTTCTACGCCATCGCGGCGATGATCATGGGCTTTCGCATGTTCTGGCGCGACATCGGTGAGACGCGCGAGACGCTGACCAACGGCGTCTCCGTCTGGCAAGCCATGAAGGACACCATGGCGTTGCGTTACCTGGATGGTGGCGGACCGGGCTGCTTCAATGAGGATGATCGGCCGTCCGATCGGCGCCGCCTCTTCCACCACCTGACTTTCTACGGCTTCTTTCTCTGCCTCGCTGCGACGAGCACGGCGACCCTTTATCACTATCTGCTCGGTATGCAGGCCCCCTATCCTTGGTACGACCTGCCCGTGGTCCTCGGAACACTTGGAGGGATCGGGCTCGTCATCGGGCCGGCAGGCCTCATGTGGGCGAAGTTCAAGCGTGATCCGGCCCTGAGGGACGAGAACGGGCGCAGCATGGAGATGGCTTTCATCGTGATGCTGTTCCTGGTGAGCCTGACCGGCCTGCTGCTCCTGGTACTGCGGGCGACGCCGGCGATGGGAACGATGCTCGCCCTGCACATGGGTTTCGTGTTCGGCTTCTTCATCACCATGCCCTATAGCAAGTTCGTTCACGGCATCTATCGCTTCGGCGCACTTGTTCGCTACGCCAAGGAGCGCCGTTCGCTCCACGAGCCAACTCCGTCGAAGGCCAAGGCTCTTGCTGTCCCGGACGCTAAAGCGGGGGCGTGACGAGACATTAACTGGCCAATGGTCGGAAACGCCGGCCGGCAAATTCAATCAAGAGGAGACGAACATGAAGTTCAACCGCAGAACACTTATTGGATTGATGTTGATAGCGGGCGCAGCCCTGCCGTCAGCGGCAGCGGCCGAAGCCCCGAGCTTGAAGATTATGGCGCCCGCTGCTCCCGGTGGTGGTTGGGACCAGACCGCTCGCTCGGTCGCTCAGGCTCTTGCGGAGACCGGTCTTGCCAAGTCCGTTCAGGTCAACAACGTGCCGGGCGCGGGTGGAACGATCGGAATCGCCCAGTTCGTGAACAGCGCGAAGGGTGATGCAACCCAACTGATGGCAAGCGGGTATGTGATGGTTGGCGCAATCGCTACCAACAAGTCACCCGTAACGATCGACCAAGTCACGCCGATCGCCCGTCTCACTGGCGAGTGGCAGGCGATTGCAGTTCCAGCGGCTTCTCCGATCAAGTCGATGAAGGAGCTTGGCGAGATGATCAAAGCCGATCCCGCGAAGGTAACCTGGGCCGGCGGATCGGCTGGCGGACCGGACCATATCCTGGCAGCCTTGATCACGAAGAACGTCGGAGCCGACCCCAGCAAGACCAACTATATTGCCTTTTCAGGGGGCGGCGAGTCTCTGGGGGCCCTTCTTGGCGGCAAGGTGACTGCCGGTATCAACTCGCTCAGCGAGTTCATGAGCCAAGTCAAGGCCGGCAAGCTCCGTTTGCTGGCTGTCTCCACGCCGAACCGCCTGCCCGATGTGGATGCGCCGACGTTGAAGGAAAGCGGGATTGACCTCGAGCTCTCCAACTGGCGCATGATCGTTGCCCCGCCCGGAATTGCTGCGGAAGACCGCGCGCGGCTCACGAAGATGTTCGAGGATCTCGCCAAATCCGAAGCATGGAAGAAAACGCTCACGACGAAAGGCTGGGACGACATCTTCCTGACGGGGCCAGCGCTCGACGAGTTCGTCAAAGCGGAGCAGGCTCGGACCACCGCCGTGCTCAAAGACGTCGGACTGGTGAAATAGTCGCCGGGAACTTCCGTATCCTCCTGTCGGGGATCAGCTGAACTCCAAATCAACGATATTTTAGAAGGCGCGCTGGCAAGGGCGCCTTCTTTATGCTTTGTGGCAATCGAGAGGATCGCCAGCCGCTAAGACCCTTACTCGTTCCTTGGGGGATCTATCCAACCAGAACCGCCTGATCGTTGCTCGACGACCCCGTCGGGACTGTTGCGCTAACCTGGGGAGTTTAGGGGAAGGGCGGCTCCTCGGGCAGCCGCCCTGTTATTCCTATTCAGGCGCTGTCGCTTTCGGTCGAGATCATCCTGTTGTGTGCGCTGGTACTGGAAGTACGGCGTCAGCTATCGCGATCTGGCCGAGATGGTGCAGGAGTGCGGCGTAGAAGTTGATCCCTCCACGGTCTTCAGCTGGGTTCAGCGCCATGCTCCGGAAATTGCAAAGAGAGTCCGCCAGTATCAAGGATATCGATCCGGCTCGTGGAGGGTGGACGAGACCTACATGCGCGCTGGCGAGCGCTGGAGATATCTGTTTCGGGCTGTCGACAAGCATGGGCAACTGACCGACTTCATGCTCTCAGATCACCGCAGTACCCGAGCCGCCTATCGGTTCCTGCAAAAAGCTCTGATGACGATGAGAGATTATCCGCCGTCCTCGATCACCACTGACGGGCTGGCCTCCTACCCGAAGGCAATCCGCGCTTACAACGCGAGGGGTTACAGTCGAAACGATGTCGAGCATCGGACCCCGAAATATCCCAACAACGTCATCGAGGCTGACCTCGGCGCACCCGGGTGCTTGATCCGGCCGATGTGCGGCTTTCGACGGATGAGAACGGCGCGTACTACGCACAAGGGTTGCGAGTGACGTGAACGATCTGCCGGGGGCACTCCGTTCTACAACTGCCTCGACCAACAGGCGAAGTCCGTCTTGGAACGAGGTTTTCGGCCGCGTCGCCTGAAGAGATTCTCCTGGCCGGTTCCGTCGTGCCTTTCCAAGTTGATGCAACGAAGCCTCATAAAGCATTGACCGCTCCTAGGCCCATATCCCTGAACTGGGGCATGCCAATTGAGCGCGAATATCAGCCATATGCACCGCTGCTGAAGGGCGATGCCACGCCTCAGGGTGCCCGGCAGGGAGCAAAACAGCCGACTACTCGTTTCGCAGCCCAGCTCCAAAGCAGCGCCAGATATTGGGCGCGAACTGCAGCTTCTGAAAGGCTAAATAAACACGCGACTATGTTGCTGCTTTGTGAGAACTGATTGTACATTACTGAATCCTTCAGAAGCGGTGGCCCGCTCGTCTTGCGTGCCAGTCAGCCTATGAACTGCGATTGTTCCAAAGGCAGAGCACCAAATCCAGGAACTCAACCGCTCGGTACCCTGATCGGCTTATCGATGGGCGGAATGTTCCCACAACAAGAAAACGCTTGCCGTATAGATAGAAAACAGCCTAAATTGAACATGAACAACAGTGGCATTGGCACGGTGGGGGCAAGGTCGAGTAGGGGCTACAGTTTCGTTTTGAAAGTGCTCCATGGAACGAAGGAAACATCATCGATCCTGTTATTGAAACGAGCAAATCCCAACGAGGATTGCGGTCTGCACCGCGGGATAAATCGGGGAAGTAGATGCCGCTGCGGTCTTCGGGCGACCCTGCCATCTTCGCAGGTCTTCTCACCGTTCTGGCAATCATTACGTCCCTTCACAGGTAAGCCTGGAGCAACCGGGCAAGCCTTATCCCGGCCCGTGTAAGGTGAGCGTTTCACGGGTTTGCTCAATCAGTGACGGAGGGATCATCCCGAACTCCTTCAACGAGGTGCCTGATCTCGAATGCGGCCGACGCCTCTTTCGTGACGGCGGCCGAAACGAAAGAAGCTCCGGAGGCGAGCAACGCCTTCATGGCAATCGATAATCCAGAATTGCCTCCTTGTGTTTGAGGCACATTTTCGAGGGATACTGATGAAACGGAAAGTTGCTCTTGTTTTCGGAGGATCGCGCGGGATTGGCGCTGCAAGTGTCAATGCATTGGCGCGTGACGGTTTTGACGTGGCACTCACCTATGTGAGCGAGGCCCCACGCGAGCTGCCCGTCGTCGATGGCGCCAGTTTTAAGGCATATCAGGTCGATATCGCCGACTCGGTGGCTGTCGCCAAGGTCTTCGCCGATGTCGAGAAGGATTTCGGCCATGCACCGCACTGCGTCGTCGCAAATGCCGGCATCAACGTGCCGCCGGCTCCGATGGCGCAGTTCGCGCTGGATACTTTCCGGCGGCTCGTCGAAGTCAATCTTATCGGGGCCTTCAACATTCTGAATCAGGCGGCGCAAAGAGTCGCCGATGGCGGCACGATCATCGCCCTGACCACGTCGCTTGTGCGCCATGCAGTTCCGGGCGTCGGCCCCTACAGCGCCACGAAGGCGGCGGTCGAATGCCTCGTCCGCTCCATGGGAAAGGAACTCGCAGGCCGCGGCGTGCGGGTCAACGCGGTTGCGCCCGGCCCGGTGGACACTGACCTGTTCCGCTCCGGGAAGACCGAGGAGGCGATCATGCGCTCCGCCGCCCTGAGCCCGTTCAACCGGGTGGGTCGCCCCGAGGAGGTTGCCGATGTCGTCAGCTTTCTCGCGTCCGACAGGGCATCGTGGGTCCATGGTCAGGTCGTGCAGCCCAATGGCGGCCTGATCTAAAAACCGGACATTCGCCAACGTTAGGGGAGCCCGGTGCGGCTCCTCTGTCATGAAACCGGGAGGCGGCTGGATCGCGCGCTGGCCCGGCATGCGTCTCTATCATTGGGGCATTGAAGATTGGAGACAGGCCGCGGCTCATCGGGCCTCATCGGCCGTGCTCCAGCCGAAAGCCGAGAGGGCTTCGCAGCTTGCCGCAATGTCATCGTCCGGAGTCTGGGAAATGACTTCGAGCGTGGAGGGGCCGGTGAATCCAATATCGTCGAGGGCGACAGCGATCCTGTCGAATGGAACCACGCCTGTGCCGATGGTCGAGTGAGCCCATGTGGTGACGCCCGTATCCGACAGATGCACGAACTCCAGTTTCGGCGCGACGACACGCAGCCCCTCCGCCGGATCCTCTCTGACGAAGACGGCATTCGCGACATCATAGGTCACGCCCAGGCGCGGATTGCCGATCTCCGTGAGACGCCGCATGAGGTCGTCGGCATGCGGCAGGTAAGACGACGGCACGTTCTCGATCGTCAGCTTGACGCCTTCGGCTTCCGCCGCGCGGTCCATCTCTTCGAGGGCATCCTCGAACCACTTGTCCCTGAAATGCGACGGCAGCGGGAGCAGGGGATGGATTTTCCCGGGCACCACAACGACCCAGGGCGTACACCATTCGCCTGCGAGACGGATGACGTCGATATAATGGTCGATGGAGTAGCGCCGCACCTCAGGGGAGTTGCTGACGAGATTCAGGTCGAGCATCGGCGGCGCAAGCGAAAGGACTTTGAGGTTCTTCTCTTCGAGCAGACGGCTGATCCGACGCCGAGCGGCGTGTCCCATCGCGGATGGCCACAGATGCGGCCAGTTCACCATCAGTTCGAACCGACGGTGCCCGTGCTCGGCAAGATGGGCAAGTGTCTCGCAGGCGGAGTAGCGCCAGATGTAGGAGTAGCAATTGATGGCGAGGGGTCTGATCACGAAAGGTTTCCTTGCAGGTAGCGGTATCGCTCCAGGTTGTGGTGTTCCCGGGCACGAAAGGCTCGGATCGGAAGGCAATGGCGATGTCGGGCGAGGCTCCCTCCGACCAGCCACATCTGGCGCCACACTCCGGCGCGGCCGCGCAACCGGCGTTCCCAAGACCGGATGGGCCAGCATCACCGAGTCATGTCCTATCGATGTTGTTGCAGCCTCTGGCCACGAAGCCTCCCGGATTGGCGAGGTCTTGACGAGGTTAGGATGGATATCTGGAAATTGCAATTTACATTGTGAAAAGATAGCTCCTTTCTGAAGGTTCTCTGCGCTCTATTTTGCATTGGGAAGAGGCGGAGCTTGACCCAGTTTGACGCTTTAAGCGTTCTAAAATAACGGCTGGGTCATGATTCAAGGCTTCCTCGCCGGAAGAGGCATAAACAACAAATCGTGATCCTCTTCGGTACGAATCTCATAATGAGAGTTGACTTGCCACCAAAATAAAATTTACGCTTCTTCTGTGGCAACGAATTTGTGGCCATTGTCGCGCGGGAGGTGCCTCGAGGACTTCAAAGAGATCGGCGCAGACTGGCGGTCGGACCTCCATCATGGAGTGCCGATCAGAATTCTTGAAGAAGCTTCGTAAGCCAAAATGCCAGCGAATGGTCTCAAGTGACGGAGTGCAGAGAACATCGGACAGATGCGTCCGGATCTTCCCTCAACTCCGGCCAATGGACGACCATGAAGAAAAACGCGAGTTCAGGCGCTAAGGGAGAAAACGATGCAGTCAAGGAAATGGCTCAAGAAGGCAATCTTTGTTGCGGGTGCGATGATGCTGTCATCATCTGCATTGGCACAGAACTTTCCGTCGCGGCCAATCGATCTGTCGGTATGGGCTGCAGCTGGCGGCGGTACGGATACGACGAACCGCTACCTTGCGCAGGCTATGGAGAAGCATCTCGGCGGCAAGATCAACGTATCCAACCGCACGGGCGGCGGCGGCGGCGTCGCAATGAATCACGTCTGGTCGCAGCCTCATGACGGTTACACTTGGCTTGGCGCCTCGGAAGCGCAACAGATCGTCAAGGCCATGGAGTTCCACAGCACCGGGACAAAAGACTGGCGCTGGTACATCGTAGCGGGCGCGCCGGGCGTAATCTCCGTTAGAGCGGATTCCCCTTATAAGAATCTTGATGATCTGATCGAGGCCTCAAGAAAAAATCCGAAGGGGGTGAAGGTCGCGCATTGCCCCATCGGCTGCGTCTGGCACATGAAGGCCCTTGCTCTTGGGCAGGCCGCCGGCGTCGAACTGAACTACATCCCGTATGACGGCAGCGGCCCGGCGCATATGGCAGGTCTCACTGGCGAAGCCGATGCGGTTGTGACCGGTATTGCCGAACAGACCGAGTTCATCCGCGCCGGCAAGCTGCGCCCGCTTGCGATGATCGAAATGAAGCCCTTCGAGTTTCCGAAGATCGGGATGATTCCGGCGGCAGGCGCCAAGTATCCCGACATTCAGAAGATCCCCGCTCGCCAGTGGCTTGGCATGGCCATCCCGAAGGATACTCCTCCGGAGATCGTGGCCAAGATCGACGCGGCCTTCGTAAAGGCGATGGATGACCCAAAGGTGCAGTCGCTGAAGAGCGAGCGTATGTTCGAGCTTTATGGTGAATACGGCGACGCAGCCGAAAAGAGCCTTCAGAAAATGGAGGACGCCATGAGCTGGAAGCTCTACGAACTTGGCGTCGCCAAGAAATCTCCTGACACATTCGGCATCGCTAAGCCTTGAGTCCACTGGAAATGGCGGCGGGTCTCCACGGCCCGCCGTCCCACTTCTTTTCAAGGAGCAGGATATGCTGCCGCACAAGTCACTTCGGCGTGCTGACGTCGTTGCCTCATGCACCATGATGGGCCTTGGTATTGCCGTGATCTACTCCGGATCGCAGATGCCGTGGACGAGCACGCTCACAGGCGGTGCCGCACAATGGTATCTCTCACCTGGCCTCTTCCCCACGGTCGTGGGAGCGCTCCTCATCCTGTTCAGCGCACGCGTCCTGCTGACGGCGATCAAAGAAGGTGGGCTGCAGGGCATTGGTGAGGGCGTCTCGAACTGGCTCCGCAGATTTCCACGCAACCGCCCGATCCATAGGGCGATCATCATCACGCTACTGATGGCTGCCTACATCTTCCTCGGTTTAGGTAAGATTAATTTCGTTGTCGCCAGCAGCATCTTTCTGTTCGTGTCGATTGCGATCTTCTGGTGGAAGGACGCCCAGCATCACTGGGTTAGGACCATTGGTGTCACCCTCGCGGTGTCCATCGGTGTTCCTTTTGTGGTCTCCTACCTGTTCTCGACATTTCTCTTCGTGCCGATGCCCTGAGCAACTATCCCTCTGAAATGCGGTGACGACGATGCTTGCCTCCTTTATTCATGAAATCTTCGCCATGGTGACGCCGCTCAATATGGCTGTCATGGCTGGTGCTGTGACGCTAGGTATTATCTTCGGCGCATTGCCTGGGTTGACCGCAACTCTTGCTGTCGCGCTTCTCAGCACCGTCACGTTCACTCTACCCGTCGAACTCGCGATGATTGCGCTGATCGGCGCCTACGTCGGAGCGATCTACGGTCCGTCACATGCATCGATCCTGCTGGGCATTCCGGGCAGTGCCGCTGGAGCCGCCACCGCGCTCGATGGCTATGCCATGGCCCAGCAGGGCCGCGCAGGAGAGGCAATCGCGATGTCCACCACGGCCTCGGTAATCGGCACGATTGTCGGCCTCTTCGCATTGATTGCTTTTTCGCCCATTCTTATTCAACTTGCACTGCAGTTCACTTCAGCCGAGTTCTTCCTGCTGGCGCTGTTTGGCGTTCTGATCTGCGGGTCACTCACGTCGCCGGACATGCCTGCTAAAGGGTGGATTGCGGGTCTTCTCGGCCTTCTCGTTGCCTCCGTAGGGATGGAGACGATCCAGGGCTATCCTCGTTTCACCTTCGGTCTCCCTCAATTGGCGGGCGGCATCGACATCGTTCCGGTTATTTTGGGCGGCTTCGCCATTCCTCAGATCATTCGGGTTCTGCGCGATCTCGATGATCAGGTCGGGAACGTACGCACGGTCAATAGTCTGTGGCCGCGCTGGGGCGAACTCTGGAAGAGAAAGTTCGGGATCGTGCGGTCCGGCGCTATCGGTGTTGGCGTTGGCGTCATCCCCGGCGTCGGCGAGGATATCGCCGCCTGGGCATCCTACGATGCCGCAAAGAAAGCCGATCCTCATCCGGAGACATTCGGGAAAGGCAACCCGACCGGCGTCATTTGTCCGGAAGTTGCGAACAACGCCTGTATTGGCGGTGCCATCATCCCGGTTCTCACCCTTGGTATTCCCGGTTCCCCGCCTGCCGCCATGCTGCTCGGAGCATTGAACCTGCACGGTGTCCGACCTGGGCCTATGCTCTCCTTCGAGTTCCCGAACTTTATCGCCCAGATGGGGGCAATGCTGTTCTGGGCTGCTATTGGAATTTTTGTGCTTGGCCTTTCCATGGCACGCTTGTCCGTCATGGTGCTACGGCTTCCGACTGCGATTCTCATGCCGGTCGTCGCGTTTCTGGCCACACTTGGATCCTGGGCGCTCGGTCTCAATCTCTTCAACGTCTATCTGATGCTGGGATTTGGGGTTGTGGTCTACCTGCTCGAGGAGATCGGCTATCCGGTTGCCCCGCTCGTGATTGGCGTACTCTTGGGTTCCATGGCTGATGTGAGCCTGCGTCGCGCTCTGCTGGGTTCGACCGGCAGCATTGAGCCCTTTGTGACCCGGCCCGTCGCAATGGTGCTGCTGGCGCTCATCGTTGTGTCCCTGTGCCTGCAGAACGAGGCGTTCAAGCGGGGGCTTGGACGAGGTTGGGAGAGATTGTTCCGCGGCTTCCGCTTCCGGCAATCGGCCGCGTGAAGGGGAGCGGGTGCGGCGAGAGGGAAACCTTCCGCCGCATTTACCCGTGAACGCATTGCTAGGCAGGGACAGTGTCGCTAAAAGATCTTTGGAGCCTCTTGCGACATTGTAAGAAATGGCCGCTCCAATATGCAGCAATTTGGCTTCTTATTGCCAGCCCAAGAGGATCGGCGGCACAGAGCTGCAGATGCAAGCAACTGGCAGGAATGAGAGATGCCGTGACCGGATCACCGCATGGGAAGGCCAGGCGGCTTGTACTCCGCCAAGTTTTCTCATAATGTCAATTGACATTTCAAAATGGCAAATGCGTTATGAGCAATGAATAGGCTTCGTGCCGGGAAAAACCGAGAGGACGATAGAGATGCCTAAGGGCGCCGAACTGATCACCGAGTTTCTGGTCAAAGAGAAAGTTCCTTACATTTTCGGCATTTGCGGCCATGGCAACGTGGGCATGCTCGATGCGCTCTATGAGGCACGGGGAGATATCACGTTAATTTCGCCCCGCCACGAGCAGGTGGCGGCCCACATGGCCGACGGTTATTTCCGCGTGAAGCATGAGCCGGTGGCCACCTTGACCTCCTGCGGCCCCGGCTCTGCCAATCTCGTCATGGGAACGGCCCTCGCGATGACCGATTCCTCGGCCTTTCTGGCTATCACGGCCAATGTTCCGACCTCGCAGTTCAATCGCAGCCCGTTCCAGGAGATCAACCGGCACAACCAAGCCGACTTCGCGAATGTCATGCGGCCGGTCGTGAAGCGCAGCTTCCAGCCGACCCGGGTAGACATGCTGCCGCTGGCCCTGCGCCAGTCGATGTCGACTATGCTGTCCGGCCGCCCCGGGCCCGTCAATCTCGATGTCCCGTTCAACGTGTTCCAGGAAGAGGCTGATATCAGCCTCGAAAGCGGCGCGCGCGCCGTTCTCAACGAGCGCCGCAGCGCCGCAGCGCCCGAGGATGTGGCCCGCGCGGTGGACATGTTGCTCGAGGCCGAGCGTCCGGTGCTCTTCATCGGGCATGGCGTTGCGATCTCGGAAGCGTGTGAGGAACTCGCGGCGTTGGCGCACCGGTTGTCGATTCCTGTCATCAGCTCGCCGAACGGCATGGGCTGCATCGACATGGAGGATTCGCTCTCGCTCGGATTCATCGGGCGCAATGGCGCTTACCCGGCCAACCAAGCAGGCCGCCTCAGCGATCTCGTTCTGGCCGTCGGCGCGCGCTTCGATGACCGCTCGTCGTCCTCATGGATGCCAGGCTATTCCTGGAACTTCCCAACCACCAAGCTGATCCATGTGGATGTCGATCACGCCGAGCTCGGGCGCAACTACGCTCCAGATCTGCCGATCCTCGCGGATGCGCGCAGCTTCCTCAGGCAGATCATGGTTGCCCTCGACCAGCGCGGCGTCACCGCTGAGCCGCGCAACCGGGAATGGCTGAGTCAGATCAGCGGCTGGCGGGCCGAATGGGATGCTTTCACGCAGCCGAACTTCACTCTGCACACCAAGCCGATCCGGCCGGAGCGCATCGTCGCTGACTGCCGCGCGGTCCTGCCTGACGATGCCATCATTACCTTCGATGCCGGCGTCCATCACAACTGGTTCATGCAGTTCTGGAAGGCGCGGCGCCCCCAGACGATGCTCAACAGCTGGGGCTTCTCCGGCATGGGATTCGGACCATCGAGCGCACTCGGCGCCAAGCTGGCTGCGCCCGACCGGCCTGTGATCTCCGTGTGCGGCGATGGCGGCTTTGCCATGGTGCCTCACGTCCTGTGCACCGCGGTGGAATACAACATCCCTGTCGTGTGGGTGGTGTGGAACAACTTCGCTTGGGGCGCGATCCGCGACATCCAGTACGGCTTGTTCAATGGGCGCGAGATCGGAACGGCCTTCTATGCCGGACCGAACGGCGAGCCGTACAACCCCGACTTTGCCATGTGGGCGAAGGCCGCAGGTGTGGAGGCTGTCACGGTCACGCGTTCCGAGGATTTCGCGGGCGCACTGGAGCACGCGGTCCGCGCCAACCGGCCTTATCTCATCGACGTGCATGTGGACGCCGATGTCCGCCCGCCGGCGACCGGCGCCTGGGCACTGCCGCCCGTACCCTACAAGGAACCGGTCTTCGGCAAGCGTATCCTGCCCACGGAGCTGGTATAAGACGAAGTCGGGGAGGATAGAGGCGTAATGGCCAGAATATTCGTGACGGGCGGTAGCGGCTTCATCGGAGCCGCTATCGTGGAAAGCCTCGCCCGGCGTGGGGACGAGGTTGCTGCCTTCGACATCGCCGAGGGGCCTGCATTGAAGCGACTGCGCGAGCAGTACCGGAACGTGTGGTTTTTCCCCGGAGAGCTGACCGAATGGCCGCAGCTTGCCGAGGCGATGAAGGCGTTCCAACCAGATGCCGTCATTCACTGCGCCGCTGTCGTCGGAATCGTCAATTCCCTGGCAAGCCCGCTCTACACGATGCGCGTGAATGTGGAGGGCTCACTGAACGTGCTTTCCGCCATGCGTTTGTTCGATGTGCCGCGCATGATCAATCTTTCGTCGGAGGAGGTCTATGGTTCCTTCCAGAGCGACGTGATCGACGAGAGACACCCCTGTTTCCCGGTGCAGCCCTATGGCATCTCGAAATTTGCCGTGGAGCAACTCGCCCGGGATTTTGCTCGTGCCAATGGGAAGACGGTTATTCATATCCGGACATGCTGGGTCTACGGACCCGGACTCCCGCGTCCGCGTATTCCGAAGACGTTCCTGGATGCGGCAATCGAAGGACGCAGGCTGCACGTGGCGGGCGGCGCGGATTATCGGGTCGATCAGATCTACATCGACGATCTCGTGCAGGGCATCGTCAAGGCCCTTGACCATCCTAAGCACGAGCACGACACATATCATATCACGACTGGAGTGGCCTTGAGCCTCGGTGAGATGGTCGAGATCATCCGCGAACTCGTTCTTGGGGCTGATATCGCGATCTCGGAGGGCGAATACGAGGTCGCACCCGGCATTGTCGCTGTACGCAAAGGGGCGCTGGATTGCAGCCGCGCCTACAAGGCTCTCGGCTACACGCCGCGCTTCTCGATGCGCGACGGGTTTGCTGCCTATATCGCGGCAAGACGGCCGTCCTGATCTGAGATGGGATCGGGCCGATGAGAGAGGAAGAATTCGATGTGGTCGTCGTGGGCGCCGGCGCGGCCGGGCTCACGGCAGCAGCCGTGGCGGCTGCGGAGAAATGCCGTGTCGCTCTCCTGGAAGCGACGCCGCTGATCGGCGGAACAAGCGCCGTCTCCGGCGGAATGGTGTGGATGCCGGCCAATCCCAAACAGGAGGGCGATACGGTCGCCATGGCGCGGATCTACCTGCGCGAAACCGTGCCCGGTCTTGCGAATGAGAGCGTGCGTGAGGCGTTTCTCGCGCGGGCAGGGGAGGCGGTCGAGTATCTTGAAAGCAAGACATCACTGAAATTCCAGCCCGTTCCCGTCTATCCCGACTATTACCCAAATCTTCCTGGCGCCACATCCGGCGGACGCGTGCTCGAGGCGCTGCCCTTCGATGGGACGGAGCTGGGAGAGAAGTTCGCCTTGCTGCGGCCGCCTCTCCCGGAATTCACCTTGTTCGGCGGCATGATGATCAGCCGCGCGGATATTCCGCATCTGCGCAACGTGTTTCGCCGGCCCACGTCGACGTGGAAAGTCATGAAGCTTCTCGCGCGCTATGCCAGGCAGCGGATGACGGCGCAGCGCGGGACGACACTCTATCTAGGCAATGCGCTGACGGGGCGGCTGTTCAAGTCTGTGCTCGAATTGGGCGTTCATATCAGCCTCGGCACTGCGGTCGAGCGGCTGATCGAGGAGGAGGGCCGCGTCTGCGGTGTCGAGACTGTTTCCCATGATGGAGAGCGGGCACGCCTGAGAGCCAAGGCCGTGATCCTCGCGAGCGGCGGCTTCTCCCACGATGCGGAGCTTCGCAAGGCACATCTGCCTCCGGCGGCGCAGCCCGTCTCGGCGACGATTTCCTCCGGAGCGACATCAGGCGCGAGATTGGCGCGCGCCGCGGGTGGACGCATCAATGAGCGTGCCGCAAACCGCGCCTTCTGGGTGCCGGCATCGTGTTTCGTACGCAAGGACGGCACGCAAGGTGTGTTCCCGCATACGGTCACTGATCGGGGAAAGCCGGGGCTCATCGCGGTGGATCGCAACGGCAGACGGTTCGTGAACGAGGCTCTCTCCTATCATGAATTCGTGCTGGCCATGCTACGCCAACCCGACAGCGCCGTCCCTGCCTATCTGATCTGCGACAGCAGCTTCCTCTGGAAATACGGATTGGGCCGCATCAAGCCGTTCAGCCTGTCCTGCAAGGCCGACATTGCAAGTGGCTATCTTCATCGCGCGGAGACGATCGCGGAACTTGCAGCAAAACTCCGCCTGCCGCCGCAGGCGCTGCAGGACACTATCGATGCATACAATGCGAAAGCAGAGATGGGAGAGGATCCCGAGTTCGGTCGTGGAGGGGACATCTACCAGAGACATCTGGGCGATGCAGGCGTCAGGCCCAATCCTTGCGTGGCGCCTATCCGCAAGCCGCCCTATTACGCAGTCGCCGTCTATCCGGCGGATCTCGGCACGGCTGCTGGCCTGAGAACGGATGCACGGGCTCGGGTTCTCGCGGAGGACGATGCGCCGATCCCTGGACTCTACGCCTGCGGCAACGACATGAATTCTGTGATGAACGGGGCCTATCCCGGCCCGGGAATTACCTTGGGCCCCGCTCTGACATTCGGCTATGTGGCGGCAAAAGATGCGGCGGCACTTCGATGATGGTCCATCAAGACATGGCGGCGCGGCTATCGCCGCCGCCGCTCCAGAATCCGCAGCAATCCGTCGAAGCCGAGCAGATAAGAGTCGGTGCCGAAGCCAAGCACCAAGCCCTCGCACATTTCCGCCGTCACCGTCTGAAGACCACCCGTAATGGAGCGGTGCGTGATGTGAACTTCCACATAGGGCAGGGTCGGTTTGACGGCGGCAAGGCAGTCGCGCAGGGCGAAGCCGGCATATTGGAAACCGGCGGGATTCATGAGCAATCCGTCCATACCTTGATCGTTGGCGCGGTAGATCCGATTGATCGCCTCGCCCTCGATGTTCGTGTAAAAGATTTCGAGGTCGACGCCACGCTCCGCCGCATAGGCCGTCATCATCGTGTCGACTTCCGCTGCAGTCGTGGTGCCGTAGCGCTCGGGCTCCCGACGCCCGAGATAATTCATGTTGGCACCTTGAAGCATCAGGATCTTCCAGCGTTTCGTTGCCTGCATCATTACCCTCATCATGGCATTGCGGTTTGGAAAGGCGGGTTGCGGAAAGGATGCGCACCCAGTCCATCGGTACATATCCGAATATTCTACATTGACATAAGAAATCTCACATAGCGAAATGTCAAAAAGCTATCCAAAAGGCAGGAGCGACGAGAAATGAACCAACCGAAAGCCGTGATACGCAATATCGCCGAAGTGCCGTGGAAGGAGTTTCCCGGTCATCATGGCGGGGCACTATCGAAGCCTCTCGTCGACCAGGAGGAACTCGGGGCGAGACAGATCGATCATCGGATTTCCTCGTACGCTCCCATGGCCTATGTCGCGCGCCATAAGCACAAAGTGCAGGAGCAAATCTATCACGTGCTTTCGGGCGAGGGCCTGTTCGAGCATGGCGATGTGAAGCAGGTCGTGCGCGCGCATGACGTCGTGTTCATCCCGCCAGGAGTCGAGCATGCCTTCTACAACACTGGCCTGGAAAACCTCGTGTTCCTGGTGATCACGTCGCCAATCTACGACGAGTAGCCGACGATCCGGCAGGAGGCTGAAAAGAGGACTCCTGCCTTTCTCGACATAAAGGGGAGATGAGATGGCGCTCCTGGTCACTGGCGCGACAGGGCATGTGGGACTGACCGTCGTCAGGCTTGCGGTGGAATCCGGGATGGACGTGGTTGCTCAACACCGCTCGCCCGTCTCGCAGACAGTCGTCGATCAGCTCGGAGGCGGCGTTCGATGGATCCGCTGTGCTCTCGACGACCTGTTCTCCCTCGCCGCCGTGACTTCCGCGCATGACATCGACGGTTGCATTCATACGGCGGCGGTGCCGAACGACCGGGTAGCGCACGCCATCCCGTGGGAGACGGTGCAGACCAATGCGACCGCAACCGCCGCGCTGCTGGAGCTGGCACGGCATCGGAACTGGCGGCGCTTCATCTATGTGGGCACAGGATCAGTCTTTCAGAAGGACATGCCTCTTGACGAGCCTCTCATGGAGGATCATCCGCTCTCGCCGTCCACGCTCTATGGCTCCACAAAGGCTGCTGGCGAATTGTTCGTCGGAATGTACCGCAAGCAATACGGGCTCTCGGCTGCGACAGTGCGGATCTCCTTCGTCTATGGTCCGCCGCTGGTTCCCGCCGAGCGCGATCTTCCGCGAGGACCTATCGTCGCCTTCCTGCGCGAGGCCGTTCTGGGCATCCCGATCCGGGAAGCGGGCGGCGGCGATTTCGCAGCGAGCTTCACGCATGTGGACGACGTGGCGTCGGGGCTGCTCGCAGCCTACAGAGCGCCGATCCTCAATCACGATATCTACCATATCGGGCATGGCCGGAATTGGACAACCTATGACGTGGCCGAGGCCGTCAGGGCCGCCGTGCCCGATGCGCTTGTCGAGGTCGGACCGGGGACCCTGCCATGGACCACCTACAACCGGATGCGCGGGGCGCTGGCAGGCACGCGCCTGAAGGACGACACAGGCTTTGCGCCCTCGCTTCCGTTGAACGAGGGCGTTGCCGCTTTTGCCGCTTGGATGAAGGACAATGTGAAGCTCCTGCAACGGTGACGACACAGCTTCTTCGACGGCTTGTTGAAACGGGAAAAGAGGGGCGCGTCGTCTCTCTGGAGGAAACGTCATGAAATACGAAAATGTCTTGGTCACCGGCGCAGGCGGGCTTCTCGGTCAGGCGATCGTGCGGGAATTATCAGGGCGCTGTCGGGTCACCGGTTTCGATCTGAAGCAGGGAAGCGCGCCTATCGACTGGCGCGTCGGCAACCTCACCGATCCCTCCGCCGTGGCGGAGGCCGTGAAGGGACAGGATGCGATCATCCAGATCGCCGCTATCCCGAACATCTGGTCGGGCACCGGCGAGACGACCATGAAGGTGAACGTCGTCGGTCTCTATCTGCTCCTTACCGCCGCAGAGGAGGCAGGTGTCGAGCGGGTGGTGATCTGCTCGAGCGATTCCGTGGTCGGCTTCACGGTGCGCGAGGGGGCGATGCGCCCTCCGGAATACCTGCCGGTCGATCTGGATCATCCTCTGAACGCGACCGATCCATACGGCCTCAGCAAGCTGCTCGGCGAGGACTTGGGCCGCAGCTTCGCCTTGCGGGGCAAGATGGAAGTGATCGTTCTGCGCCCCGTCTTCGTAGCGTATCCGGAAATGTACGGCGAGATCCGCGCGCGATCCATGTCGCCCGAGACGTACAAGGGCACCCCGGCAGGCGGCCCATCCTCCGCAGGTGGCGGCCCTTGCTGGCATCACGTGGACCCGCGTGACGCAGCCCGCGCATTCCGCCTCGCGCTCGAGATGAAATATACTGGCTTCGACCGCTTCTTTGTCTCCGCCAATGTGACGCTTTCGCCCGAACCCACGCTTGAGCGGCTCGCGCGGGTGCTCGGCTGGCTGCCGGAAGTCCGCCGTCCTGAAATCTACGAGCAGAATCCCTTTGCGCCTCTCTACGATCTGACGCGGAGCCGCGAGGTGCTCGGATTCGATGCGCAATACGATGCCCGCGCCGTGGCCCTGCTGAAGGAGGCTGTCTGAGCGGTCTTTCCACTCGGACCAGCAAAAGGAGCAAGATAACGATGACTGAGCAGCGTTTCCTCCCGGTCAACCTTTCCGGCAAGCGTGTTGTCGTAACTGCCGGCGCCGCAGGCATCGGCCGCGTCATCGCCGAGGGATTTCTGGCCGCCGGAGCGCGCGTCCATGTCTGCGATGTGGCGCCGGAGGCGATTGATGAAATCAAGACGGACATTCCGGAGATCTCGACGAGCCGCACGGATGTCTCCGATCCCGCAGCCGTCAACGCCATGTTCGATGAGGTGGAGCGCCGGCTCGGCGGTCTCGACATCCTCGTGAACAATGCCGGCATTGCGGGGCCGACGGGTGGTGTCACCGATGTCAGCGCCGAGGCGCTGCGGGAAACTCTCGCCATCGATGTCGAGAGCATGTTTCACTGCGCCAAGCGGGCCGTGCCGCTGATGCGCAGGGAAGGCTTGGGGCACGTGGTCAACCTTGCTTCCGTGGCCGGGCGCCTGTCCTATCCGAACCGTACACCCTATGCCGCCGCGAAATGGGGGGTGATCGGCTTCACCAAGAGTCTCGCCATGGAGGTCGGGCGCGACGGGATCCGCGTCAATGCGATTTTGCCCGGCCACGTCAACACGACGCGGTTCTCAGGCCTCGTGGAGCGGCGCGCCGCAGCCTTGGGGATGTCGCCCGAGGACATGGAGCGGAGGGTGCTGGATCCCGTCGCCCTCGGGGCGAAGGTGGAGCGCGAGGATATCGCCAACATGGCCCTGTATCTTTGCTCCCCGTTCGGCATGGCGATTTCCGGCCAGGCCATCAGCGTCTGCGGCGGGGTGGAAATGATGGGATGGAAATAAACGATGAAAGGACTTGGCTTTCCGGACGAGAGGCAGGGCAAGGCGATCGGTCACATTGTTTTGGAAGGAGGCTCCCACTATTCCGCAATATGGCATATGGAGTTCCGCCTGAAGGCCCCTTATAACGGTGAAAAGCCTCCGTTCTGCCGGGGCCGCAAGCCAAAGCACCTGCTGAAGCTTTTCCAGTGATCGAATTGGAGTTCACAACATGGCACAGACCTCGTCCGTTCAAGAGGCCGTGAAACTTGATAATGATACGAGCAAGGAGCGGAGCGGAGTCCAGTCGATCGAGCGCGCCTTCGCCATTCTGGGCCATATTGCCCAGCACCAGGAAGGGATCAGCCTTGCCGAGCTGTCCAAATGCGTGGGGCTGCACACCAGCACCACCTTCCATCTTGTTCGCACAATGGTCGAACTCGGTGTGGTCAGGCAGGCCAAAGCGACCAAGCGCTACCACCTGGGGCGCACCATTTTCAGCCTGGCGGCCAGCTCCTCGAGCGAGGTCGATCTGATTGCGACGGCAACGCCCTTCCTCGAAGAATTGGCGCGGGAGAGCGGCGAGAGCAGTCACCTGGCGCTGCGCTCCGGCAATGATGTGGTCATTGCAGCTCGCGTCGCGGGGACCGGGGCCTTCCAGCTCGTCGAGCGCGCAGGCGGACTTCGCCCGGCCCATTGCACAGGGCTTGGGAAGGTGCTCTTGGCCGCTATGCCGGAGGCTCAGTTCGAGTCCTATCTGGCGACCGCGGAATTGCAGGCTTGGACGCCAAAAACAATTACGGATCCTACACAGCTTCGCGCCGAAATCGAGCGCGTGCGGCAGTCCGGGGTCGGGTTCGATGATGCGGAGTTCAACGACGAAGTACGCTGTGTCGCTGCGCCCATCTACGATTTCACCGGGCAGGCTGTCGGGGCTGTCGGCGTGTCGGGCCCGATCTGGCGCATGAACCTCCAGAGAATGGACTTGATTACGCAACGTGTCCGGACAACGGCTGCCGAGCTGTCGGAGGAGCTGGGTTATCGGCGGTCGGCCTGATCCCAACAGGATGTGCAGCGCTGGAGAGGTCGCTGCACATCTTTCATCCTGCTGTAAGAACGGTGTCGCGGGCCGCCTTTGCTCCTGCGGTTTGAAAATACGCGGATCCCGCCGCCACACGCCAATAGACAGTTGCCTTTTCTCAATTTGAGCGTTTAACTCACATCGTTGTAAAAATGGGGTGTGATGATGGCAGCTGAGCAGCGCGGGATATTGGCGATCTGGCACGATGTCATCCCTGATTACACCTCGAAGGTTCTCGCCTGGTATAATGCCGAGCACCATTTCGAGCGGCTGGCTGTTCCCGGCTTCATCAGCGTCCGGCGCTATCATGCCGTCCAGGGCAGTCCCGCCCTCTTCATTCGCTACGAAACGCGGAATGTCGGCGTCCTCTCCTCGGAGGCATATCTCGCGCGTCTCAACGACCCGACACCCTGGACCCTGCAATCTCAACCACGCTTCCTCAACAATTCACGCACTGTCTGCGTGCGGAAGAGCCGCGTGGGCCAAGCCGAGGGCGGATATGCCGTAACCCTGCGCATTGGTGCCAAGGGGAATGAGACTGCCCTTACCGATCGGAATTGGGCGACGGTGTCGGACATTCTCAGAAACAAGGACCGCATTGTCGGTCTCGAGCTCTGGGAGGCCGACCACGAGCGCTCGACGATCGCGACGAGGGAAAAGCAGTTGCGCGGAGGCGAGGATCGCTATGTCGGCTCCGTCATCATCGTGCATGCAACCGACCGCGGGGCCGCCGACGAGGCTTTGAACGCGCTACTCTCCGCCTTGCCCGAGGACATCTCGAAAGACGCGCAAAGCGGAATCTATGCACTCGCTTTCCTCGCGCAAAATTCAACATTGTAAATTGACATTTGTTATTATGAGATATCTATTGGCCCCATGATAGGGACGGAGGTCGAGATGCGTGTCGCTGCTTTCGGGACGGGGTTCTTCAGCACCTATCATTACGACAGCTGGAGCCGAATCCCCGGTGTCGAACTGGTTGGCATCTGCGTCCATTCCAACACGGCCCGCGCGGAGGAATTCGCCCGTCGCTATGGAGCAAAAGCGGTCTTTACCAATCCCGAGGAGATGCTCGACGCCACCGAGCCGGATCTGGTCGACATCATCACGACCCCTGAAAGCCACGCGGCCCTCGTCAGGCTCGCAGCCGCGCGCAACATTCCCATCATCTGCCAGAAGCCGCTGGCGCCAACCTTCGAAGAGGCACAAGCCCTGGTGGAGACCGCCGGGCGCACGGGCACCCTCATCGTTGCACATGAGAACTGGCGCTTCCGTCCTTGGAACCGCGAGGCCGGTCGCCTGCTGCGCGACGGCGCGATCGGTGAGGCTTACAACGTGCTCTTCAGAATGCGTCCCGGCGACGGACAGGGACCCTCCGCCTATCTGGACCGGCAGCCTTACTTCCAGAAGATGCCGCGCTTTCTCATCCACGAGACCGGGATCCATACAATCGATGTGTTCCGCTATCTGATGGGCGAGGTTACCGGGGTTTTCGCGCATCTGCGCCGTCTCAACCCGGCGATCGCCGGCGAGGATGCCGGCTATGTGACGTTCAACTTCGCTTCGGGCGCGGCCGGCGTTTTCGACGGCAACCGGCTTATCGACTTCGAGGCCGAGAACCCGCGTCTCACTATGGGAGAGATGCTGATTGAAGGGTCGGACGGAAGTCTGCGCATTGACGGTTTCGGCAGAATCTGGCTCCGCAGGCGCGGCGGCGCTGCGATGGAGCATACCTATTCCTGGGAGAACAAGGGATATGCGGGCGACTCCGTGCATGCCCTGCAGGCGCACGTGGTGCGCCATCTTCGGGAAGGGACGCCGGTTGAGAACGTAGCATCCGAATACCTGAAAGCCCTATGCATTGAAGAAGCGATCTATCGCTCGCATGCCGAGCGCCGCTGGATTGACCTCATGCAATAAAAACGCAACGCGCGAAAATCGGGAGGACGCATAAAATGAGCTACAAGAAGGTTGTCGTGACGGGGGGGAGCGGACGTCTGGGCCGTTTCGTGGTGGATCGTCTGAAGGACAAGTACGAGATCACCGTTATCGACGTGAAGCCGTCGGACGTGTCGGGGGTCGCTTATCAAAACGTGGACATCACCGACCTTGCAGGATTAACCAAGGCGTTCCAAGGCGTGGACGCGGTGATCCATCTCGCAGCCGTTCCGAACCCGAGGACGAGCAGCCCCGAGACCTGTTTTCGCGTCAACACGCAGGGCACATGGGCCGTGCTGCAGGCGGCAGAGGATGCCGGCGTGAAGCGAGCCATCGTCGCCTCGAGCGATTCCGCGACGGGCCTGCACTACAACCCTGAAAACTGGGCGCCTCAGTACCTGCCTGTCGACGAGAAGCATCCTATCCGGCCAAGCGAGGTCTATTCGCTCTCGAAGGAGGTGACGGAATCCATCTCCAAGTGCTTCTCCGCGCGTGGCAAGTTGGAGGTTCTCGTCATTCGTCCCGGTCACATCGTGTTCGAGCCGGAGTATCCGGAACTGCGGGAGCGCGGCTCGGATGTGCACAACTATCATCTCTGGGGCTATGTCGCGCCCCAGGACGTGGCCCAGGGAATTCAGCTGGCTCTGGAGCATCCCGACGGCAGCTACGATTGCTTCTTCATCGGAGCCGCAGATGGGTTGAACGAGCGGCCGACGCTGGAGATGTACGAGGAACGCCTCGGCAAGATACCGGAAATTCGTCGCGACGTTTATTCCGGAAACCCCAGAGCCGGTGTGTTCGACATCACCCATGCCCGGGAGAAACTCGGATACGAGCCGCAATATACATGGCGCGATTTCGGCATCCGCTAGGCAGCAGCGAAATTCGCTCTTTCGTTTCCGCACCTCAACCGATCGGATCGCTTGTCCATGACCGACCCCGCCAAGATCTTCGCCGTCAACACCTATTCCTATACGTTCGATATGTCTGCCGCCGAATGCATCCGGCATCTCGCCCAGCAGGGTTATCCCGGCTTCGAGCTCATGATGTATCCCGGCCATCTCTGGCCCTCCGAGGCTGATGCGTCGACGAAGCGCGACATCGTTCGAGCCTACGAGGAGAGCGGCACGCGGATCGTTTCGCTCAACATGCCCAACATCGATCTTAATATCGTCGGCGCTTCGCCGCAGATGCGCGAATATTCGCTGGGCCTCCTCTCTCGATTCGTTACGCTCGCAGGCGAGCTGGGTGCTCCCGCCATCGTCATCGGCCCCGGAAAGGCCAATCCGCTCTTCGCGCCCAGCCGCGAATTCCTCGTCGGGCATTTCTTCAAGGCGCTCGATCATCTCTATCCCATCGCGAAGAAGAACGGGGTGCGCCTCCTCGTCGAGAACATGCCTTTCGCCTTCCTTCCCGACGCGCAGTCGCTCATGCGGACCCTCGACGAATACGGAAACGACGATATCGGCATCATCTATGACGTCGCCAACGGCCACTTCATCGGCGAGGACCCCTGCCAGGGCCTGAGGACGGTGCAGAAGCGACTCGGCCTCGTGCATTTTTCCGATACCGGGAAGTCGGTCTATCGGCACGATGCGGTGGGCCTCGGTGATGTTCCCTTCGCTGCCGTTCCTCCGGTGCTGGAGGAAGTCGGCTATTCCGAGCTGCCGGTTCTCGAAGTCATCTCGCGAAATCCCGACGTGGATACGATCGACAGCGCGAGAAAACTCGCCGCTCTCGGATACAAGGCAAGGAGCTGATCCATGGTCCGTAGGAGCGCTCTCGTCGTCGGGCCTACCGGTGCCATCGGCACTTCCCTGGTGGCGGCCATGGCGCGACAGGGCGATTGGGCAATCTACGGAGTATCGCGCTCGGCGCCACTGCAGGAATCCGGCTTCGTTCACCTTGCCGCTGATCTCCTCGACGGGGGATCGGTCCGACGAGCGATCTCCCAGGCGGGGCCGATCACTCACGTCTTCTATGCTGCCCGCGCGCCGCATGGGGAGGGCGGGATCGAGGATGTCGAGCCCAATGTCAGGATGCTCGCGAACGTCGTCGAGGCGGCCGAGGCGCATTCGTCCGAACTGACTCATGTCCACCTCGTCGAGGGTACGAAATGGTACGGCGTGCACCTTGGTCCCCATCGTACTCCAACGCAGGAGGACGACCCCAGGCACATGCCGCCCAATTTCTATTACGACCAAGAGGACGCGCTTACCGCGCTGCAAGGCGGCAAGCGGTGGACCTGGTCGGCTTGCCGGCCGAACGTCGTGTGCGATTTCGCGCCGTCGCGAGCACGTAACCTCACGACCATCATTGCCGCCTATGCCGCCATCTGCCGTGAGCTGTCGGTTCCTTTCGACTTTCCCGGAACCGCATTGGGCTATGACACGCTGACGGAGGTAACGGACGGCAATCATCTGGCGGAGGCGATCCTCTGGCTGTCGACCCGGCCGGAAGGGACCAACCGCGCCTTCAACATCACGAATGGTGACGCCTTCCGTTGGCGCTACATGTGGCCGCGTCTTGCCGATATGCTCAGTGTCAAATGCGGCGAGCCACGGGATATCCGCCTTGCATCCTGGATGCAGGATAAAGGCCCTGTCTGGGACCGGATCGTCGCACGGTGCGGACTTCAGCGGCGTCCGCTGGGATCGGTGGCGTTGTGGGCCTTCGGCGATTTCGTGTTCCGGCAGGACTGGGATCTTCTTTCCAGCCTGACGCGTCTTCGTCAGACCGGCTTCGCGGGGTCGGTGGATTCCGCACAGATGTTCCAGAAGCAATTCGAGGATTACCGCAGAGCCGGGATACTGCCTGGCCGCGAGTGAAATTTCACGGGCGATGCCGCCCGATACATACCGCCGGATAGGTTCTTTGGGGCCAATCACGCCGGTAGAAGAGGGAGAGAGATGATGGCCAGTACAGCTGCGAATGTCCGTGCCGAGATTCCGACCATTCCGATGCTGATCGGCGGCGAGTGGCGCGAGGGAACGCGGGCCGATCCAGTGAAAGATCCATATCGCAACGAGATCGTGTCGTATCAGCCGCATTCGACGCTGCAGGATCTCGATGTAGCGCTCAGCGCCGCGGTTGCCGCCCGCTCGATCATTGCCGGGATGCCCGGTTTCGAGCGCGCTGCGCTCCTGCGGCGCGTTTCCGCGCTCCTCGTGGAACGGGCCGACATGATTGCGGAGACCATGTCCCGCGAGACCGGGAAGGCCCTGAAGGATGCGCGCGCGGAGGTCGTGCGCTCCCAGGACACCATCAATCTTTCCGCCGAGGAGGCCATTCGTATCGAAGGCGAGCACATCCCGCTGGATGGCAGCGCGATGGGCGCGGGTAAGATCGCCATGATGCTGCGCTTCCCGGTTGGCGTCGTTGCCGGAATCACGCCCTTCAACGCTCCCTTCAATCTTGCCTGCCACAAAGTGGCGCCGGCCATTGCAGCCGGAAACGCCATTGTGCTGAAGGCGCCGCCACAGGCGCCGGGAGTGGTGCACGAACTGGCCCGCCTGTTCGTCGACGCCGGGACGCCGGCGGGCGTCATGAATACACTTTATGGTCCCGAGGTCGGGCCCGCTCTGGTGCGTGACCCGCGCGTCGATTTCGTGACCTTCACCGGTTCCACGCGCGTCGGCGCCGAAATCAAGGCGGCGTCCGGCCTGCGTCGGGTCGCGCTCGAACTCGGCGGAGCAGGGCAGACGGTCGTTCACAAGGACGCGGATATCAAGGAGGCCGCCGCAGTCTGTGCCCGCAATTCCATGCGCCTTGCAGGGCAGAGCTGCATTTCCGTGCAGACCGTTTACGTCCACGAGGATGTCTATGACGTCTTTGTCGAGGGGGTTGTCTCCGAGGTGTCCAAGTTGAAGCTCGGCGATCCGCTCGATCCATCGACCGATGTCGGAACATTGATAGACGAGCCGACGGCGCAGCGCGTCGAGTCATGGGTCAAAGAGGCCGTTGCGGGTGGAGCACGTGTCCTCATGGGCGGAGAGCGCAGGGGAGCGCAACTGCAGCCGACCGTTCTCGTCGATGTGAACCCATCGATGAAGGTCGTTTGCGATGAGGTGTTCGGTCCCGTCGTCAGCATCCTGCCCTACAAGGATTTCGACGAGGTCTGCCGCACGATCAGCGACAGCCGGTTCGGGTTGCAGTGCGGCGTCTTCACCAAGTCGCTCGATCTCGCCATTCGGGCCGTTCGCACGATCCGCACAGGCGGCGTCATCATCAATGGCAGCTCGACCTGGCGCACGGATCAGCTCGCCTATGGCGGCGTGAAGGATAGCGGCATCGGGCGGGAGGGCCCGCGCTACGCGATCCGCGACATGACCGAAGAACGCCTGATGCTTTTCAATCTTTGAGCTGACGATGTCCCTTCTGCATACGGCTCACCTGAAGGTGAGGGACGATGTGATCGAACCGTTCCGCGCAAGGCTGACGCGCCACGCGGCCACCAGCGTGGAACGGGAGGAAGGATGTCTGCGATTCGATTTCTTTCAGGATCGGGATGATCCCACCTTGTTCCTCCTCATCGAAATCTATGCGGATGATGCTGCGCTTGAGGCCCACCGGAAGTCGCCACACTACCTGACCTTCCGCGAGGATGTCAGGGACTGGGTGGTGGATCGGAAATGGTGGTTCTGGAATCCCGGCAGGCAGAACCACAAGGATGGCCTGACTTGAACTCCGACGCGGAGCGATCTGGCGGGACGCCGCAATGCGCGGCTCGACCTTCTAAGACTTGAAGAGGGGGGATGCCTCATGAGTGTTGTCGTACGTTTCTACGAGACTGGCGCACCGGAGGTTCTGAGGGTCGAGGATGAAGACCTCGCGCCACCGGGTCCAGGACAGGTCCAGATCAGGCATCAGGCGATCGGCGTCAATTTCATCGATACTTATTTCCGCACTGGCATCAACAAGGTACCTCAACTCCCGTTCGTTCCGGGCAACGAGGCGGCCGGCGTCGTGACGGTGGTCGGTCCGGGCGTGACCGAGTTCAAGGAGGGCGACAGGGTCGTGTACGCGACCACGACCGGTGGCGCCTATGCCGAGATGCGCAATCTCGATACCCGATTTCTCATTCCCCTACCGGACTCGATTGACAATCGAACGGCGGCGGCCGCCTGCCTGAAGGGGATGACGGCTCACTATCTTCTGCGTCAATCGTTCCGCGTGGAAGTGGGACAAACGATTCTCGTCCACGCGGCATCGGGCGGCGTCGGGCAGATCCTCTGCAAATGGGCGAAGCACTTGGGCGCGAAGGTCATCGGAACTGTCGGCTCGAAAAAGAAGGTCGCCTTGGCGAAGGCCGCGGGATGCGACGAAGTGATCGTCTACACGGATCAGGATTTCGCGGCTGCCGTCAAAAGCTACACGCAGGGCGGGCTTTGCGATGTCGTCTATGACGGCATCGGTCAGGCGACGTATCCGGCCTCTCTGGACTGCATCAAGCCGAGGGGACTCCTTTGTGCCTTCGGTAATGCATCAGGCCCGATCAGGAATTTCGATCTTCTGCTGCTCGCGCAGAAGGGTTCCCTCTACGTGACGCGTCCTACCCTAGCCACCTTCACGGCGACCCGGGAACAACTCCTGGCGATGGCTCAAGAGGTCTTCAGCGTGATTTCGAGTGGCGTTGTCGAGGTTCCGGTGAGGCAGACCTTCGCCTTGACCGACGCTGCCCAGGCACATCGAGCGCTGGAAGGCCGCCTGACAACAGGAGCATCCTTGCTGCTGCCTTAGAGCATCGGACCAAAAAAGTGGACGTGCACTTTTGGGATTGATCCAATGCTCCCTCCATAGAGCAGCGCGTCATTCCTGCGGAAAACCGGGCCCACTTTTCCGCACGATGCGCTAGGCGCGAAACGTCCGATCTATCAAGGTTTCTGTCGGCTTTTCCGGCTGACGCAGAGCCTGAGCATCAACCACAGGAGCTAAGACCTCATGGCGGCTTCAGATTATGCCATCACCACATACTCGTATGTTGTTACTCACACGGCCGAACAATGCATGAGTGCATTGGCAGAGTGGGGTTTCAACGCCTTCGAACTGGTGATGTATCCAGGGCACGCGTGGCCGGCTGATATGGATAGCGGCGCGCGCCGGCAGCTCAGGACTTTCCTGTCTGAGCGATCGCTCACCTTGAGGTCGCTCAATCAACCGAACATCGATCTGAATATCGCCGCCGCCACACGCGAGATGCGGGAATATTCACTGTCCTCGCTTTGCAAGACGGTCAAGCTGGCGGGCGACCTATGCGTGCCAGATGTCGTCATTGGTCCGGGCAAGTTGAACCCGCTCGTGCCTATCCTGCGTGAAGAGGCTGTCGGGCACCTCTATCGTGCGCTGGACGTCCTCGTACCTCTTGCGAACAAAGTCGGCACGCGGATCCTCGTCGAAAACATGCCTTTTGCATTTGTCCCCGATGCCGAAAGCCTGATGATGACAATAGAAGCCTACGGATCCGATGATGTCGGTGTCCTCTACGATGTGGCGAATGGAGCATTCATTCGAGAGAACATCCGGGCGGCATTGCACCGGTGCAGACCGCGGCTAAAGATGATCCACCTGTCTGACACTGGGCTATCGGTCTACAAACACGATCCGATAGGGTGCGGAACTATCGATTTTGATGCGGTCATGGAGGATCTCGGCTCGATCAGTTGGACCGAGCGACCTGTGTTGGAAATGGTGGGATTGACCAGCGATCCGGCCGCGGAGTTCTTTGACAGCACCCGAAAGCTCGGTGCTGCAGGCGGAGCTGGCCGCTTCACGCGCTAGCGCAGAGCTGCGCCCTCGTCTCAGGGGAAACCTCTGTACAAGAGCTTGATGGGCTCGCCTCCGGCCGGATCGTGCGATGATAAGCGCCAGGCTGCCCTCGGATCAAACGGAAAGCTGAATTGCATGACCACTCGGACTCCCACTCTCGGATACATCGGATTGGGCAAGATGGGCAGCCCCATGGTGATGCGGCTCCTGTCCGCTGGACTTCCTGTTCACGTCTGGGCCCGTAATCCTGACCGACTCGGTCCCATGCTCCAGGCCGGCGCCACCGCAAGTTCGAGCCCGAGGGACCTGGCTGAGAATGCAGAGATCATTTTCACGTGCCTCAGCGATACAGCTGCCGTGGAAGAGGTCGTCCTTGGCCCCGAAGGAATTAGCGCGGCACAGCGATCCAGAGGCATTCTGGTGGATATGTCGACGGTGTCTCCCGATGCGACAATCCGGATGGCAGCGGAACTGAAGAGCCGATGCGGGAGGGAGTGGATGGATGCTCCGGTCTCGGGAGGGACGACAGGAGCGCAGGCTGGAACGCTGACCATCATGGTTGGCGGATCATCAGCCAATCTGGGCCGGGTTCGACCATTCCTGGATCATCTTGGAAAGCGTATTACTCTCATGGGAGACATCGGCTCAGGACAGACGACCAAGCTCATCAACCAGACCATTGTCGCCTGTACGATGATGGTGCTCGCGGAAGCGCTCGGTCTGGCAAAGCGGACGGGACTCGACGTAGCGGCGCTGCCTGCGGCTTTGGCCGGCGGGCGTGCCGATTCAACAATGCTCCAGCACCTCTGGCCTCGCATGGTTGAGAATGATTTTGCGCCGACGGGAACCATTCAGAGCATGGTAAAGGACCTGAAGTTGGTACAGTCGCTTGGGCAGGCCGTCCACGCCGCCATGCCGATCACGGCAATCGTGGCGGAACTTCACCAGTGGCTCATGGCCAATGGCTTTGCTGACGAGGACCTCACCTCTGCTTACAGAATTTTTCGACCAATCGGAAATGAGCGCACTTGAATGTGAACCGTTGTTTTGCCTGTAAGCATAATGCATGCGATCGCCTGTTGACGCTTGTGAGGCAACATGCAGACGTCTCTTTCTTCCGACCCTAGAGGACTGAAACATGATCCAGATGCTCAATCCAGAAACACTGACCGTGCTTGTCACCGGCGCAACGGCTGGCTTCGGTGCCGCTGTGTGCCGACGTTTCCATCAAGCGGGGGCGAAGGTGATCGCAACGGGGCGCCGTCAGGACCGTCTGGCTGCGCTCAAGAACGAGCTAGGCGAACGCTGCCATACGATCGAGCTCGACGTCACGAAACGAGAGGCGGTGTTCGAGGCAATTGAATTGCTCCCGGAGGCCTTCAACCGTCCCAATGTGTGCGTTGCAAATGCTGGCCTTGCTCTGGGCCTCGAACCTGCCCATGAGGCCGATATCACCGATTGGGAGCAGATGATCGCAACAAACATCAACGGCGCAGTCTCCACGGTGCGCGCTGTTCTGCCGGGTATGGTCGCGCGCGATGAAGGGCATTTGGTCCTCCTCGGGTCGGTGGCCGGCGACTATCCCTATCCTGGAGGCAATGTTTACGGTGCCACGAAAGCCTTCGTGAAACAGTTCGCGCTCAACTTGCGTGCGGATCTCCTGGGCTCCAACGTAAGGGTCACCAACATCGAGCCCGGAATGGCCGAAACGGAATTCTCGGTTGTGCGGATGAAGGGGGATCAGGAACGAGTCGGGAAGATCTATGAGGGCCTCACTCCAATGACGGCCGAGGACATTGCGGAAACAATCTTCTGGTCCTGCACGCTGCCACGGCACTTGAATATCAACCGCATGCAGATGATGCCAATCATGCAGGCCTTCTCACCGTTTGCTGTGAAAAGGCGCTGATCTGTTCGACATCGGGACTGTCTTATTAACCTTGGCGGCATAGCGAGGAGCGGAACTATCAAGTCGGCAGAGGTTCGGAACCTATGGCAGGGTCTCGGGCATGAGCACGACCTTCAAAGCCTACCGGGTTTCCGCCTTCCAGCCGAGATCATCAACCAGGCGGCCTGGTTGGATCAGTGCTTCAGCCCGAGCCTGCGCTTCGGACGAGTCTAGGCCACCAGCCTCAAGCGCCGCCGGCCGCAAGCCCGGCGACAAGTGGTTCCTGGATGAGGGTTCGTCCGTATCCGAGGCAAACCGCACGATCTCTGGTGGTCGACCAGCACGGGAACGTGCTCGATGTGCTGGTCCAGGCCGCCGCAACAAGGCAGCCCAGCGCTTGTTGCGCAAGCTGCTGAAGGGATTGTGTTCCGTGCCGAGAGCGATCATGACTGATTAACTTGGGTCCTATGGCGCCGCGAAACGTGAACTCCTGCCGAGCGTCCAGCATCGGCAGAGTCGCTGTCTCAACAATGGCCGTGAGGTCTCGCACCAACCTGCCCGCCAGCTCGAACGCGACGTGAGGCGGTTCAAGTCCGCCCGACAGGCCCAGCAATTCCTTGCCACCACGGCCCGATCCATTATCGCTTTGAGCGCCGTCGCCTCTCGCCAAGGAGTACCGCGCTGCCCGGGATCGCGCCTTCGCCACTTGGCGTGATGTGACAGGGACTGTCCTCGTGCGTTGATCTGGGGTGACTGGATGACTGTCCCGGCGAACTTCTTCCTGTCGACCTCAAGGTGGCAGTACTAACGGATGTGTTCCCCAGCACATCGAGGCCGAGCCTCTCGCCATATTCTTGAAATCGGTCTCAGTGAGCACTTCGATGTCCTTGGCGGCAACGAGGGTACATCGGGGATGGGGGTACCATGGTCACGGACAATTCATCAACGTCGGGCTCGGGCAGGCTGACAGCATCAGAGTGGGTCGCCATCGTCAGCTCCCTTGCCTTCGTCACGTTTTGGCTCGGAATGTCATTCGCCTGACGCCCGCTCCCATAGAGGCTGGCGGGCGCCGGCGCTCGCGTGACCTTCATTGCGGCTCCGTCCATCGAGTGGGCGACGGCGGACTATTGCATGCCGCATGTGACAGGTGCATCGTCCCGCGTACAGGTGAGCAAAAAGGCCGCCTCTTTGCAGGCGGCCTTCTCATCTTCGGATACACTCAGACGTTATCAAGCCGCTTCGGCGACAGGGGCGGGGCCGGCTTCGTCCATGGCCCGCATGTAGACGTCGAGCAGGCTGTCGTGCTCGTCGCGCTCGTCCTGATCCTGCTTGCGCAGCCTGATGATCTCCTTGAGGACCTTCACGTCGAAGCCCTCGCCCTTGGCCTCGGAGAAGATTTCCTTCTTGGCCTCGTTCAGCTCCTTGATTTCGGTCTCGATCTGCTCGATGCGCTCCACGAACGAGCGGATTCGATTGCCCGGAATTCCAACGACGTCACTCATGGCTTCTCCTTTGCCGTACTTAGATCGGCACTATCCGGCAGGGGAGTAAGCACCCGGTTAATCCGGAGCAGCAGCCGCACAGGAAGTCACCAAAAGGGAACGTCAGGAGCTGGCACTCCTCGGAAATAAAGCGTTGGTCCGCTGAGCGGCGACAAGCGGTCCTTCCTTCAACCTGCCTAAAGCTCCCACTTTGACCCAGAACAGACCTTCGATAACCAGCGGGGTGCCCTCAAATCGGCGGATCTGGGCGTGGACAGGCGTCGCTGCCGATGCTGACGGACGTGAGGATTGTTTCCATTATCCTGACCTGTCCGTCCCCGTTGCAGGCATGGCATCCGGCTTCGACATGGAACATCATCGATGTGCGCCCAGCGGAGCTAATGCCGGCGTAGACCGAGGCCCCACCACCGAAATGCCGGCTGCTGGAAGTTCGTTCTTGTGGCCACTCCAGTAGTCTTGAGCAGAGCCGCTTGGAGAAATGCCTCGGAAGTTGCCCTGATTTAGAGCAACGGCAGTTCTGACGGAATCGTTGGGGCTATGCGGTGTGGCGGCTTCGTGATTCACTCATCTTGGCTCTC
>NZ_QDAH01000029.1 GCF_003075415.1 Microvirga sp. KLBC 81 | reverse complement strand
GGCCTCGAGGGCTTCCTCGAACTCAAGTATGTCTGCCTCGCCGGCCTCTGACCAACAGATAACCCACAGAGCCGGGCTGCACCGCAGCCCGGCTTTTTCATTCAGGCCTGAAGCGTGATTGCGACCGGCTGATGATCGGACGCTGTCGTTTCCACGTCGACCCGTAGATCGGTGATCCGATCGGCCATATTCTCCGATACGAAAATGTAATCGCGGCAATGGGGGCCTTGCGGCCATTGCTTGAAGTCCGCGACACCAGTCGTCGGTGCATGCGGCGCATCACCGTGCTTGACCATCCAAGCATCCACAAAGGTCGGAACGCCGGACGCGAAAGGCTCGCGCATCTCGGCATGGAGCGGATCGTCGGGGCCAAGATTGAAATCACCACAGACGATGGCGCCTAAGGGCACTGGCAGAGTTCGATAAGGCCCCTCTGAAGTATCACGATAAGCGAGCCTGCTGCGCTTCTCGTTATTCTCGTGTACCTTGCGGATATGTTCGACTTGAGCCTGACGATGCTCGACTGAGTGGTACTCAAGATGGCAGGTCGTGACCCGCACGGGGCCGAGATCCGATTCAACGATGACCTCGAGCGCCTGCCTCTGCATGCTCCGGCACTCCGTTTCCGGCCGCGGGAGCATATGGCTCGTAATCTCCAGCACGGCTAAGCGCGAGAGGATCATGTTGCCGAAGACTTGTCGGTGGCCATTCGCGTCCCTGCGCTCGACGGCAGGACGGAAGATGGGCGTGTGGCCGGGGAGGAGCGAAGCAAGAACAGCAGGCTGATCCTCTCCGCCGTCATGCGGTGCGAAGCCGTGCGAGATCTCCTGGAAGCAGAACACGTCCGCATCGCTGAGCGCCTTCGCGGTCTCGACGATGCGTTTGAGATCAACGTTGCCGTCGCAGCCAAGGCCCCATTGAACATTCCAGGTGACGAGCTTCATCAGCGGATGCCTGCACGCATGAACGATTGAACGAATTGCCTCTGGAAGAGGAGGAAGGCCAGCAGCAGCGGGGCCATGGTCATCACGGTTGCTGCCGTGATCACCGACCAGTCGACGCCGGTTTCAGGTGCGCCGAAGACCGCGAGGCCCACGGTGAGCGGGCGGCTCTTGACCGAGTTGGTGACGATGAGCGGCCAGAGGAAGTTGTTCCAGTGATAGCTCACGGACACGAGGCCGAAGGCGATGTACGTGGTTTTGCCGAGCGGCACGAAGACACGCCACAGCACGCCGAAGGACGAAGCGCCCTCCACGCGCGCGGCCTCCACGAGCTCGTTCGGCACGCTCTTGAAGGTCTGGCGCAGCAGGAAGGTGCCGAAGGCTGAGGCGATATAGGGCAGGGCAATGGCGGGGATCGTGTCAAGCAGGTTGAGAGCGCTGATAACGCGATAATTCTCCACAATCAGCACGTCAGGCATGATCATGAGCTGCACCAGCACGAGCGCGAAGAGAACATCCCGGCCGAAGAACTTGAAGCGGGCGAAAGCGTAAGCAGCCAGCGTGGCGATGACGAGCTGGCACGCAAGAACCAGGCTCACCAGCATCAGCGTGTTGAGGTAATAGCGCGCGAAAGGCGCCTGCCGCCAGGCGCGGGCGAAGTTGTCGAGCGTCAGTGAAGCCGTCAGGTCGAAGCGTGTGGCGTATTCGGAGGGATGGAACGCGCTCCATAGGCTGTAGGCCAGTGGCAGCAGCCACAGGAGCGCCAGCACCCAGGCCGCAATGGTTTCGACCGAATGACCGTTCTGTCTCATTGATAGTGAATCCTGCGGTCGAGATAGACGAACTTGGTGAGCGCCACGGCGGCTAGGATCGCGATCAGCGTCACCGTCAGCGTTGCGGCATAGGTCGTATCCTGAAAGGTGAAGGCCACTTCGTAGATGTAGTAGAGCAGGAGCGAGCTCGCGTTGTTCGGGCCGCCCTTGGTCATGATGACGAGCTGGTCGACGAGCTTGAACGAGTTGATCAGCGCGTTGATCGAGATGAACAGGGTCGTCGGCATCAAGAGCGGCAGCGTCACGCGGCGGAAGAAGTACCAGCGGCTGGCACCTTCGACGGCGGCGGCTTCCTTCAACTCTGGAGGGATGGTTTGAAGCGCTGCGAGATAGAAAATCATGAAGAAGCCGGCCTCCTTCCAGACCACCATGACGGCAAGGCAGGTCATGACGGTTGAAGGATCACCCAGCCAATTGTGACCGGAGAAGCCGAGGCTCTTCAGGAGCTGGTCGAGCAGACCGTAATCCGGCGTGTAGAAGAACAGCCAAATATTAGCCACGGCGATCATGGGCAGAACGGTCGGCGTGAAAAAGGCAAGACGCAGGAAAGAGCGGCCCGCCATCTTCTTGTCGACCCAAACAGCCATCAGCAGAGCGAGCGCGATGCTGGTGGGAACGGTGGCGAGGGCAAAGACGATGTTGTTGCGCAAAACCTTCCGGAAAACATCGTCATCCAGCATGTAGGCGTAGTTTTCCAGGCCCACGAAATGAGATGCTCCGCCGCGCCCGAGCGAGAAGAAGCTGTAATAAAGCGTCGCGAGGATCGGGTAATGCGTGAAGGTCGCAAGCAGAACGACGGCGGGCAGGAGAAGCAGCCAGGCATTGACGTTCGTCAGCCAGGCCTTGCGTCGGGCGGTCTTGGGCTCGGCGGCACTCATGAAGGCTGCGACCATCGTACTCTCCCGCAAGAAAAAGATGTACTGCGGCAGGTTTCCGCCGCAGCACGTGAGTTCGATTACTTATGGCGGCTGAGGATGCGCTCGGACTGCTTCTGGGCGCTGTCGAGAGCCTCTTGCGGCGTCTGCGTGCCGGTGACGGCAGCCTGCACCGCATCGTTCATGATCTTATAGATGCGGCCGTTCTCGTGCACCGACAGCTCGGCGACAGCGTGCTGCAGCTGATCGCGGGCCACAACCGCCTGCGGGAAGTCCTTGACGTAGGTCCTCATCGCTTCAGTCTCGTAAGCCGCGGGCGTCACGGCCACGTAGCCGGTCTTGATGCTCCACTCGGCGGCGCGCTCTGGCGCCGTCATCCAGCGGATGAACTTGACGGCAGCTTTCTGCTGCTCAGGAGACGCGCTCTTGAATACATAGAAGTTGCCGCCGCCGGTCGGAGAGCCGCGACGCTCCTTGGCCGGGAGCATGGCGACGCCGAAGTTGAACTTCGCGCCTTCCTTCACTGCGGTCAGGTTGCCGGTGGTGTGCCACATCATGGCCGTCTTGCCTTCGAGGAAGTCCGTGCGCAGTGTGCCCCATTCCACGGCGCCCTTTGGCATCACGCCTTCCTTGGCAGCGAGATCAACCCAGTACTGCAGGGCCTCGACGGTCTTGGGCGCATTGAAGGAGACCTGGTTGCCAGCCTCGTTCATGAGCTTCTGGCCGTTTTCGATGGCGAGCGCCTGAAGCATCCAGTAGCCGTAGCCGGTCGAAGGAATTTCGACACCCCAGCGGCTCACGTTGCCGGAGGAATCCTTCTTCACGAGCTTCTTCGACATCTCGGCCATCTCGGCCCAGGTTGTCGGCGGCCTCTCGGGATCGAGGCCAGCTTCCTTGAAGGCGTCCTTGTTATAGTAGAGGACGATCGTGGAGCGCTGGAACGGAACGCTCCAGGTCTTGTCCTCGACGCGTCCATTTGCCATGAAGGCCGGGTAGAAGCTGTTCAGCCATTCCTTGCCGTCAGCACCGGCGATCTCATCGATCGGTACAATCGCCTGCTCGTCCATCAGCGTGAAAAGGTCGGTGGAGAAGAGCACCGACAGCTGCGGAGGCTGGCCGCCCTTCATGGCGGTCATGGCCTTGGTCATGGTGTCGGTATAATTGCCGGCATAGACGGCTTCCACCTTGATGTCCGGATTCTCTTTCTGGAACCGCTGGACCATGTCATCGATGACCTTCGTGACAGGTCCGCCGACGGCGACCGGATAGTACATGGTCAGGTCGACCGCTCGAGCGACGCTGGCGCTCAGGCTCATCACCGTCATGAGGCCTGCGGTGAGCAGGGCTTTTGCCTTGAACTTCATTGTCCTCCCCCTCGGGGTGTTTGGAAGCCATACGCTTTGCGGCCTTGCAAGCCGCCTGCGTTCTCTCAGAAGAAAGCCTCACTGGGGCAGGACGCTGCCCGCGCGACGCTTTCCACTGCCCCTGTCAAACAGATGTATATGACGGTTTTGCCACCCCAGTGCGACTTGTGCACCGGCGGGCAGCGCGCAATAGCCGGTCTGGCGAACGGAGACGGTCTCTCCCTTCATGTCGCACAGGATGATGCTGTCGGCGCCCAGATATTCGACGGCCTTGACGGTGGCCTGAACGCCATTGCTCTCAACGATGGAAATGTGTTCCGGCCTCACGCCCAGCATGGCGCCATCCTGCCAGGAGATGATGTTCATGGGTGGCGTTCCGATGAAACGCGCCGTGAAGTCGCTCGCAGGCTCGTTGTAGAGCTCGTGCGGTGCGCCGTTCTGCTCGATATGCCCGTCGCGCATCAGGATCACCCGGTCGGCCATGGTCATGGCCTCGGTCTGGTCGTGTGTGACATAGACCATGGTCATGCCGAGGCGCTGCTGCAGGCTGCGGATCTCCGTACGCATTTCGTGGCGCAGCTTGGCATCGAGGTTCGAAAGCGGCTCGTCCATCAAGCAGACCGGCGCTTCCGCGATGATGGCTCGGCCAAGCGCCACGCGTTGGCGCTGGCCACCGGAGAGCTGTGACGGCTTGCGATCAAGCAAATGACTCAAGCCGACAATGTCCGCCACTTTCCTGAGCCTAGCATCCCGCTCCGCGCGTCCGACGCCGCGCACGCGAAGGCCGAAGACGATATTTTCGGCAACGTTCAAATGCGGGAACAGGGCATAGGACTGAAACACCATCGAGATGCGGCGCTGCGCCGGCGAGAGATGCGTGACGTCACGACCGCCAATGGTGATTGTGCCCGAGTCAACTTCTTCCAGACCTGCGATAAGACGAAGTGTCGTAGACTTGCCGCAGCCCGACGGGCCGAGCAGGACCAGGAGCGTTCCTGCAACGGCCTTGAAGCTGATGTTGTCGACGCCCCCAACACCGCCCCATGTTTTCGATACTGCGTCGACGACAATCTCGGACATGGGCGCGACCCTTGGAACGTGAAATTAGAATGCCTGACGGCGCTTGGCGTTGAGGAGAATCTCGGCCAGTTCGGCAAAGCCGTCTCCCGAATGCCCTTTTGCAATATAGGCGGGCTTGTTCTTCAGCCGGTGCTCGAAGGCATGAATGTTGGCGACACCAACGCTGAGCGGGAAAGCGGCGAACATCGGCTCGTCATTGGGCGAGTCACCTGCATAGATCACGGACTTCTTCGCCTCTTCCCAATTCATGCCGAACACATCGGACAGCAGGGTCTTGGCCATGCTCAGCTTGTTGTACTCACCGAACCAGCCGTTCACATGAATGGAGCTGACCTTGGCCTGAGCGCCATGGCGCTCGAAGATGGCGACGATCCTGTCAACTTCCGATTCCGGAAGAGCCGGAACATCTTCGCAGAAATCGATGGCGAGATCAGCAAGGCGATACGCCTGATCGCTGGCAAGTGCCGAGCCCGGGACGGATTCAAGCACCTCCTTCTCGATCGCGCCGAGCTTGGTGCGATTGCGCTTCAGTTCCTCAGGCGTGGCCCAGAAATGCTGCTGCATCTTCCTCCGCTCGCGCTCGTAGCGGAAATAGAAGGCGCCGTTCTCGCCCACGATGCCATCCACGGGCCACATGCGAGCAATGTGATCGCACCAGCCGGCCGGACGGCCTGTGACGGGGATGACCAGAAAGCCGGCGCGCTGAAGGTTTTCCAGCGCGGCATAGGCCGATGCCATCAGCATGCCTTCCGTGGTGATGGTGTCGTCGATGTCGGTGAGGATAACGCGCACGAAACGCGCCTTTTCCAGCGGGAGCTGAGAAAGGGGAATCATGCCGCCGCTCCCATGAGCTGGGGGCGGAGAGAGTACGGGCTGGTCAATCGCATTCGCAGGCGTGTCCTTCGAGTTGGGACTCTATCGGTCCCTTTTATGAAGCCTAGGTGACAGATTCCAGCAGTTCAAGCCCGCTCCTGTGGGTTGTTCGAAGGCTTTTTAGCTGGCAAACTCTTTGTCACAGCGGGACTTCAGGACTTGAGCCAATCTTTTCTGAATTTCCAGACTTGGAGTGAATCGTGTAAGGTCTGTTCATGACCGATGACGCCCTGATCCTTCGTGCCTTGTTCGATGCCGCTTTGGCGGCGGCTCTTCCGGATGGAAAGTTCGATGAACGCCTGCCGTCCAAGCCGAAAGGCCGGACGATCGTTCTCGGTGCGGGCAAGGCCTCTGCGCGGATGGCAGCGACTTTCGAGGAGGCGTGGGCGAAGGCAGGTGGCACCTGCGAAGGTCTCGTCGTCACGCGCTATGGCCATGCGGTACCGACCCGTGCCATTGAGATCGTAGAGGCCGCGCATCCGGTCCCCGACGAGGCTGGCCTGAATGCAGCCAAACGCATTCTGGCGCTGGCTCATGAGGCGGGGCCTGACGATCTTGTCGTCTGCTTGATCTCGGGCGGGGCCTCTGCGCTGCTTTCGCTTCCTGCTGAGGGCATCACCTTTGCCGACAAGCAGGATCTGAACCGGGCTCTCCTGAAGTCTGGCGCGCCCATCGGCGAGATGAACGTCGTGCGCAAGTCTCTCTCCGCGATCAAGGGAGGCCGGCTCGCGGCAGCCGTCGGTCCGGCGCAACTGGTCACCTATCTCATCTCCGATGTGCCGGGTGACGACCCTTCGAGCATCGGCTCCGGCCCGACGATCCCCGAGCAGATCGATCCTGAAGCCGCTTTGTCGATTCTCGCAAAATACAGCATCGATGTTCCCCTCCATGTGGTGAGGACCATTCGCCGGAATGCTGTCGAGAGCTCGATTGAAGGTGGCACGGTTCATATGCTCGCAACGCCCAAGATGGCGCTGGATGCCGCAGCCGGGAAAGCGCGTGAGTTTGGGTTGAAACCGCTCATTCTCGGTGATGCAATCGAAGGCGAGGCGCGCGAGGTCGGCCGCGCGATGGCGGGCATCGCGCGCTCTGTCCGGCTGTATGGCGAGCCTGTAACGGTGCCTTGCATTCTTCTGTCCGGCGGTGAGACCACTGTGACCGTTCGCGGCGCCGGACGTGGCGGACGCAACGCGGAGTTTCTGTTGTCGCTCGCTTTGTCGCTGCGAGGAGAAGCGGGCATAGCTGCCATCGCTTGCGATACCGATGGCATCGATGGATCCGAGGACAACGCAGGTGCCTGGTTCGATCAGGCCATGTTCGCGGCCGCTCAAGAAAGGGGCATCGATCTTGCGTCGCACCTTGCGCGCAATGATGCATATTCTGCTTTCTCTCAGCTCGACAGGCTTGTCGTCACAGGCCCCACCTTGACCAACGTGAACGACTTTCGCGCAATTCTCATTCGCTAGCGTATCGTGCTTAAAAAGTGGACCCGGTTTTCGCTGACGCGGACCTCCGGTTCCGCTTTCAACGATGTGCACTGAGGAAGAGAGCATCGGACCCAAAAGTGCAAGTCACTTTTCACGTCCGATGCTCTAAAGGACGCCAGTGGCTCCTGTGATGTTCTTCTCCGGGATCGTCAGGGTGACGGTTGTCCCATGTCCTTCCTTGCTCTCGATCTGGAGACCTCCACCATGGAGCTTGAGGATGTACCAAGCAAGGCTGAGGCCGAGACCCGTGCCTGGGTAATCCCTGGCGTTACGACCTCGGAAGAAAGGTTGCATGAGGAAAGGCAAATCCCCTTCGGAAATGCCAATCCCTTCGTCCTTCACTCTAATCGCGATGCCGCGTTTTTCAGCGCGCGCCGTAACCCTGATAGGTCGTTCGGGCGGCGAGTATTTCATGGCGTTCGACAACACGATCACGAGCGCCTGCTCCAGCAGAATAGGATCGCCCAGGATCGTTTCAGGAAGGCCTCGAATATCGATCTTAATGGGACGTCCGGGATCGTGGTTGCCCTGCTCCCGGCACGCGCGATTGATGAGCGCTTCCGGGTTGAATTCGCTCGGATTGAGAAGCATGCCGCCCGTACTGGCGCGCGTATAGGACATGATCGTTTCGACCAGCTCATCGAGGCGCAGGCTGGCGCGCCAGATCCTCTCGGCACGGCTGCGGATGTCTTCGGCACTCATCCGTTCCGACCGCCGCACAAGGCCTTGTGCGAGAGCATTGATGGCCGATAGCGGCGTTCTGAGCTGATGCGCCAGCAGAGCGATGCGGTCCAAAGGCTGGGCTGTCTTTTTGGCTCTCGCCCGAGCGACTGTTGAATGGGCTGCTTTCGCGGGCTTTTTGGGAGACCTTGAAGCGGGGGACACAGGGAGCCTGTCCTTCAGGATTATATAACGTTATAGATTCGTCGTTCGAATTAGTGCAGCCGATCGTGATGTCCATGCTTGGATGGCTGTAAAACTTAAAGTTGCATGCGGGGTGGCTTAATGCACGGGTCTCTAAGCGATGAGGGTGCCTAGCATAGGATTCGGCACGAGATCTGCCGCGCAAGCAAAAAGACCTAATTGATGCCGGATGAGCTATATTTTTATTGGAAAGTTCTTGCTGATTTTTCTGTTCAGGTAGGTAGAACTTCTGATCTCTTAAATTTTTCGTGAATTGTACTTTATGCTCGAGCTTGAAACTCGACACCTTGCAAAGGCATTGTTCTATGAGACGCCACAGTGAGGAGAATGGTCATGGATCATGATCGCAGTGAAGGCAGCATGAAGAACATCAAGGGTCGCGTGAAGGAAGGCCTGGGCAAGGCTCTGGGCGATTCGAAAATGGAGGCTGAAGGCAAAATGGATAAGGCCGAAGGGCGTGTTCAGAACACCATCGGCGGCATGAAGGACAGTCTGCGCAAGGGCACCTGATCCTGGTGAATTGGAAGAATGGCCCGGCTCCAATGCCGGGCCTTTTTCATGAGGGCTTTTCTGCTCGGGCGATCAGAAAAGTGATGCGCTTTTCGTCCTGGTGCTGCTCCACCAAAGTATCTCCCAGTTCACGGATGAGGTTGGGCACATCGATCCCGGCGAGGGGATCTGTACAGATCACGCGCAGTTGATCGCCAGGGCTCATGGATAGCAACGCCTTGCGTGTGCGAAGGACTGGAAGCGGGCATTTCAACCCGGACAGATCCAGCTCAACCATCGCAATTCTCCTGCGTTTGTCCTCGCCTTTCGAGGCGCTTGTAAAGGTGGGCGGCATGCTGCTCAACATGGCACTTGCGGCATTCAACTCGTCAGGCGTGTTGATGTTGAAGAAGGGGTCCAGCGGCTCGCTTGGCCAAGAAGCCGTCGCCAACCCTTGCCCCTTGACCCAATCCTCCACACGACGCACGCCTCTGGTGCGGAGCGCATGGCGCAGGTCGTCCCGTCGATCGACCGGCCAGAGACCTGTCGTGTAGTGTTCATGAGTTCCTGAAACCGCGCAGGCGAGCGGGCATTGCGCGGCGCTGCGCGCTTCATGCAGGCCCGCAACCAAATTGCTCGGAATGAAGGGCGTGTCTCCAGGAACGCTGACGACCCATTCGATCGAAGGCTTGTTTTGAGCCGCCCATTCGAGAGCTGCCAGAATACCGGCCAGAGGGCCAGGATGATCCCGGACGGAATCCGGCACCACCGACAAACCTGTCTCGTCAAAGCGTGACGGATCGCCGTTTGCATTGAGAATGACGCTTTCGCATTGCGGCCGCAGGCGCTTCTCAATATGCGAGAGAAGGGTTTGCCCCTGAAGCTTCAAGAGGGTCTTGTCCCCTCCGCCCATGCGCTGCGCCAAGCCGCCGGCAAGAATGACGCCCAAAGTCGCGGGATAGGGCGTCATGGCAGATTCACTCGATGACGATGCGCGGTGCCGGGCGAGCCGCTGCGCCGCCGGACAGCGCGGTCCAGACCTGTTGCGCCATATCCTTGTAGATCTTGGCGTGCGGCCCATCCGGGTCCGTTGCGGCAACAGGGCGTCCCGCATCGGAGAGCTCGCGAATCGTCATGTTGAGCGGAACCTCGCCGAGGAAAGGAACGCCGAGACGTGCGGCCTCCTCCCGCGCGCCGCCATGGCCGAAGATATGCGAGGCCTGCCCGCAATGGGGACAAACGAATGTCGCCATGTTCTCGATGATCCCCAGGATCGGAATCTCCACGCGCCTGAACATGGAGACGCCGCGCCGGGCATCGATGAGCGCCAGATCCTGCGGCGTGGAAACGATAACGGCGCCGGCCAATGGCGTGGCTTGTGCCATGGTGAGCTGCGCGTCACCCGTGCCGGGCGGCATATCCACCACGAGCACGTCGAGATCACCCCAGGCGACCTCACGCAACATCTGCGTAATCGCTGACATGACCATCGGCCCGCGCCAGATCATGGCCGCCTCTTCCTCCACGAGGAAGCCGATGGACATGACCTTGATTCCATAGGCTTCCATGGGTTCGAGAATACGATTCTCGAGCAGCTTCGGCTTGCCGTGAATGCCGAAGAGCTTGGGCATCGAGGGGCCGTAGATGTCGGCGTCGAGCACGCCGACTTTCAGGCCCAGCGCCTTCAGCCCAAGGGCGAGATTGCACGCAGTGGTCGACTTGCCGACGCCGCCTTTGCCGGAGGCGACAGCGATCACATGCTTCACACCGGGAATGCGCTGGTTCTTTGGCTGCGAGGCCGCCCGGGGGCGCTGCGTGGCGGCCGGGGAGGGGGATGCGGCTCCCGACCCGGCCGGGCGGTCGGCGGTGAGGCTCGCGAACACGCCCTTCACGCCCGGCAGCCCCTGAACGGCTGCCGCCGCCGCCTGTCGGACGCGCTCCATCGCCTGCGCCTCGGATGGGTCGATCACGATCGAGAACATCACCCGATCCACATCGTCGATATGGACGTCGGACAAGCGTCCCGAGGCCACCAGGTTCGTTCCATTGGCGTCGACCGGCACGGTCGAGAGCGCTTGCACAACATCTTCACGGGTAATCGCCACGATGGAGGCTCCTAGGCTTCGATCCAACAATCTCTTGAACCTCATGTATAGGCTCGCGGCGCATCCGTTAAGGCGTTGTCTGGCTGTCATGGGCAATATCCGAACCAAAAGTCACCCCGTCCGTTGTTCAACCGGTCCCTCGGGGCCTTATCGGCCGGCCGGAGAGCTATGCTCGCGCATCGCCGCCCCGAGATGAGGTGAAGAAATCAGGAGACGAGAATGCACCAGCACGGCCATAACGATCCCAACGCTGCGAAGCTCTATGAGCTGATCAAGGACGTGAAGATCGCCATGATGACAACGGTCGACACCGATGGCACGCTGCACAGCCGGCCCATGCATAGCATGGAGGCCGACGAGCATGGAGACCTGTGGTTCTTCACGCAGATCCAGTCGCCCAAGATGACGGAGATCTCCCGCGACAGTGAGGTGAACCTGGCCTACAGCGATCCGAGTGGCCAGACCTATGTATCCGTTGCGGGCAAGGCGGAGATCGTGCGCGACAAGGCCAGGATCGAGGAGAAATGGTCCGAGCCCCTGCGGGCTTGGTTCCCGAAAGGCACGGATGATCCGCAGATTGCCTTGATCCGTGTGCATCCCTCGAAGGGCGAGTATTGGGACAGCCCGTCTTCGACCATCGTGCATCTTTATGGGTATGCGAAGGCAGCTTTGACGGGCCAGCCGCCGCGTCCGGGTGATCAGGCAAAGGTCGATCTGAGCTAATCGCTCACAGGAGCAACAAGCAATCAGGGCCGCTCAGCGGCCCTTTTTCATGCCACCTATTTGCTTCTTTCTTTGAAGCCCTAGCTTGACTATAATCGAAATCAATAAAACAAAGTAACCCGGAGCCGATCCGAAGGTCAAAAGAGAACAGGAAAGGGGCGTTCCCAGGGAGGGAAGGATGAAATCCATCTGGCTTGCCGCCGTCTCTACTGTAGCGTTCGCGTCTTCAAGTTTCGCTCAGCCCGCCACTCAGCCGCCGACCAGCAATCTCGAGAAGCTTTCGTCGTTCCAGAGTACGGGAACGGAAGAGCCGAAGCCTATTCCCCAGGAAGGTCGCCGTGCCGACGCCATTCGCAAGAACCTTGAGAGGATCAAGTTGCCGGCAGGCTTCAAGATCGATCTCTATGCCATCGTGCCCGATGCACGCCACATGGCGGTCGGACCGAATGCAGGCGTTGTCTTTGTCGGAACGCGCAAGAGCAACGTCTATGTCGTGACGGATCGCGACAAGGACCGCATAGCCGACGAGGTGAAGCAGTTCGCTCCCTCCGTTCAGTTCAAGATTCCCAACGGCGTCTGCTTCTCTCGCGACGGTATCCTCTATATCGTCGAGCAGAACCGGGTGCTTCAATTCCCGGCAGCCGAGTTCTTCTATGAGGGTCCGGATGTTGCCGCTTTCCAAGTGGTCAAGCAGGGCGAACTGATCCCGCCCAGCGAGGAAAGCTACAACCACACCGCCCGCGTTTGCCGGATCGGCCCCGACAACAAGCTCTATATCGCCCTTGGCCAGCCGTTCAACGTGCCGCCGAAGGACAAGATGGAGCTGTACCGCAGGGTCGGCATCGGCGGCATCATCCGCCTGGATCAGGATGGCAAGAATCGCGAGGTCTATGCCACCGGCATCCGCAACTCGGTCGGCATCGAGTTCAATCCGGCGGACAAGTCCCTGTGGTTCACCGACAACCAGGTCGACGGCATGGGCGACGACCAGCCTCCCGGCGAGATCAACCGCGCCGTTCAGATGAGCCAGAACTTCGGCTTCCCCTATTACGGCGGCGGCATGGTCCGCACGGTCGAGTACAAGGATGATCAGGTTCCGGCTGGCACCGTCGCGCCGCAGGCCGAAATGGCGCCGCATGCGGCGGACCTTGGGCTTGCCTTCTACACGGGCAAGATGTTCCCCCGGTCCTATCAGGGCGGTATCTTCTCGGCGCAGCATGGATCCTGGAACCGTACAAAGCCGGTAGGGGCACGGGTGATGTTCACGCCGCTCAAGCCCGATGGCACGGCGGACAAGCCACAAGTTTTCGCCGAAGGCTGGCTCAATGAGAACGGCGAGTATCTCGGCCGCCCGGTCGATGTGGCGGTACTGCTCGACGGCTCGCTCCTCGTCTCGGATGACACGGCAGGCGCGATCTACCGCATCTCCTATGAAGGCCAATAAGGCTGTCCCGGCAGGCGCGCTCACTGGCGCGCCTGTTCTCCCCTATAAGGAAATACCATGAAGAGAAATTATGCCTTGGCATTTGCCGGGGCTCTCCTGAGCTTGCTTGCCGCTGCGACAGCCGATGCGTCGGATGCCAGGGCAGGGCGCCAGAAGATTACCACTTGCCAAGCCTGCCATGGGCTGGACGGCCTCTCCAAGAACCCTGAAGCGCCAAACTTGGCGGGGCAGATCGAAGGCTATCTCGTGAAAGCGCTGGCGGAGTACAAGTCCGGCGCGCGCAAGAACGAGGCCATGAATATTGTAGCGAAGGACCTGTCGGACCAGGACATGGCCGATATCGCGGCCTATTACTCCTCCATCCAAGTCGATGTTCTGCCCCCATGAGGCGGGGATTGGTGCCAACCACCCTTTCTTCGGCTAAAAGCCTTCGCTATTGTCCTGCCTCCCGAAACGGCGAGGAGCAGGCGATGGTGGACATCGCAACCAGGGTCTATAACCACACCTGGAAGATCGACCCGATCGTGCGGTCGGTCCTGGACACGGACTTTTACAAGCTTCTGATGGCGCAGACGATCTTTCGCCGCCATCGGGACGTGCAGGTCACCTTCGGCATCCATAACCGCACCACCCGGATCCGTTTGGCCGATATCATCGATGCGGGCGAACTGCGCGAGCAGCTCGACCATGTGCGCAGCCTCTCTCTGACGCGCGGTGAATCCACTTGGCTGCGCGGCAACACCTTCTACGGCAAGCGGCAGATGTTCTCGCCGGAATTCATGGACTGGCTCGAGACCTTCCGTTTTCCGGAATACTTGCTGGAAAAGGAAGACGGCCAATATGTTCTGACCTTCCACGGTCCCTGGATCGAAACCACCATGTGGGAGATCCCGGCGCTCGCCATTCTCAACGAGTTGCGCTCGCGTGGCGTGTTGAGAGGCATGGGCAAGTTCGAGCTCCAGGTGCTCTATGCCCGCGCCATGACACGTGTGTGGGAGAAGATCGAACGTCTCAGAAAACTGCCTGATCTCTCCATCTCAGATTTCGGCACCCGCCGCCGCCACGGTTTCCTGTGGCAGGACTGGTGCGTGCAGGCGATGATCGAAGGTCTTGGGCCGTCTTTCCTTGGCACGTCCAACTGCCTCATCGCCATGCGCCGCGAGGTGGAGGCAGTGGGTACCAACGCCCATGAGCTTCCCATGGTCTATGCGGCGCTCACCGACAGCGATGAGGAATTGGCGAAATCTCCGTATCGCGTCCTGGCCGATTGGCAGGAAGATTATGAGGGCAACCTGCGCGTTATCCTGCCCGATACCTACGGCACGACGAACTTCCTGCAGAATGCTCCCGATTGGGTGCCCTTCTGGACGGGTATCCGCGTCGACTCCAAGGATCCCATCGAAGGTGGCGAGGAGGCCATCGCTTGGTGGCAGCAGCGCGGGCAGAATCCGAAGGAGAAGCTCGCGATCTTCTCCGATGGCCTCGATGTGGATCTGATCGAGCGGATCCACGAGCATTTCCGCGGCCGCATGCGCATCGGCTACGGCTGGGGCACGCTGCTGACCAACGACTTCCGCGGCCTTGCTCCCGAGGGCGGGCTCGATCCTATCTCCATCGTCTGCAAGGTCATCTCGGCCGATGGACGTCCGACCGTGAAGCTTTCCGACAATCCGACGAAGGCTCTGGGGCCGGAAGAGGAAATCGAGCGTTATAAGCGTGTGTTCCATGTGGGTGCGCAGATTGCGCAGCCGGTTGTGGTGTGATTGCCATGAAAGTTGATCTCAACTGCGATATGGGCGAAGGCTTCGGTCCCTGGCCCATGGGTGATGACGAGGCGATGCTCGACATCGTCTCCTCCGCAAACATCGCGTGCGGATTCCATGCGGGTGATCCGTCCATCATGTTCCGCACCGCCGAGACAGCGAAGCGCAAGGGTGTGGCTGTTGGCGCCCATCCGGGCTTCAACGATCTGCATGGATTTGGACGGCGTGTGATCCGTGGAGACTCTCCTGCGGAAATCGAGCGCATGGTGGCCTATCAGATCGGCGCCATGCAGGCCATGGCGGCCCTTGCCGGTCACAAGGTCACCTACGTGAAAGCGCATGGTGCGCTCAACAATATGGCAAACGAGGACGAGAGCCTGGCGCTTGCGATTGCCCGTGCCATCAAGGGTGTCGATGGAAGTCTCATCAATGTGTGCATGCCGGGCCTTCTCATGGAGAGGGCATCGGAGCAGATCGGTGTGCCTGTTGCGCGTGAGTTCTTTGCCGACCGTACCTATGAAGACGACGGCACGCTGACCTCCCGGAAAAAGCCCGGCTCCGTTCTGCACGATGCCGATGCTGCGGCCGAGCGCGCGCTGCGCACCCTCCAGGACAAGGCCGTCATCACGACATCCGGAAAGCGCATTCCCATCGAGATCGACACGATCTGCGTTCATGGTGATGAGCCAAGTGCGGTTGCCATGGCGCGTACGGTCCGGGCGAAGCTCGAAGCAAACGGCATCACCATTGCTCCGTTCTCTGAACGTTAGGAATACCGTTCAAGGATCACTTCTCGACAGGCGGCGCAGGCGGCCCACTGGTTCGATCTCGATGCGTTTTATGTGGAAGCGCGCCGGGTCGGAAAGCCGGACGCGGTCCTCGCGCTCATCGCCTATGGCGTCATCCGGGTCGATCCCGAAATCGACCCGGTGGTCCAGCATTTCTACAAGAGGTGGTCGGACCCTATTGGCCACCGGAGCGTGGCCATGTCGAGAATGGCTACCGCTCCTTCGACTTTCCCTTTGAGGAGCGGGCTGCGCCGCCGCTGGCGATCAAGGTGCCGTTGGCAGGCCTCCGGCTCGCTCGGTTATAGCGATACGTGGTCAGCGGCGCGCGGGCTTGAGAAGGCGCAGGGGCGTGAACCGTTCGAGCAGTTCCGGCGTGATCTCTTAAGTCTTTGGAACGAGCCGCAGCGTCGGCGCATGATCCGGTTTTCCTTGTCGCTGCGCGTCGGGCGCATCTGAAGTTGCGAACGCTTTTGTAAGGAATGGCTCGAGAGCGGCCAATGTTTCTTCGGGTGCCTCTTCGGCAAGATAATGGCCGCACTCGATGCCATGACCTTCCACATGATCCGCCCAATCGCGCCAGACCGCCAGCACATCGTACCAGCGCTCCAACCCATTCCTTAACCCCCACAGCGCTTGCACCGGGCAGGCAATGCGTCGTCCAGCCTGCTGGTCGGCTTCGTCCAGCTGCATGTCGATGGTCGCAGCGGCGCGGTAATCCTCGCACATGGCATTGATGGTTTCCGGGTTGGTGTAGCAGCGCCGGTATTCTGCCAGAGCCTCCGCATCAAACATTGTGCGCCCCCGACGTAAATAGAACGTGTCGGGATCGGCAGAGATCAGCGTTTCGGGAATGGGATGCGGCTGCGCGAGAAAAAACCAGTGCCAGTAGCCCATGGCAAAAGCCATGTCTGTGCGCTTGAAATGCTCATAGGTTGGCAGAATGTCGAGAACGGAGAGGGCCGCGATCCGGCTGGGATGATCGAGCGCCATGCGATAGGCACAGCGTCCGCCGCGATCATGGCCCACAACAGCAAAGCGCTCGAAGCCGAAAGCGTGCATCACCTCGACCATGTCGCGGGCCATGGCGCGCTTGGAGTAGGGCTCATGATCCGGTGCAGCCGAAGGCTTTGAGCTGTCGCCATAGCCGCGTAAATCCGCGCAGACGACCGTGAAATCCTCAGCAAGGCGCGGAGCAACCCGGTGCCACATCACATGGGTCTGCGGGTGCCCATGAAGCAGCAGGACAGGTGGGCCGTTGCCGCCATGGCGGAGATTGATGACGGCTTCGGATGTTTCAATCCGGCGATGCGTGAAGTTCTCGAACATATCTCGAGTGTCTTACACTTCCACGCGAGGTTCCAGCCCTACAAAAGCAGGCGAGAGCGGCATTCTGAATGCAGGTCTGCATCAGCTTCCGTCTCGCCTGCTTTGGAAGGGGAGGGCTACCAGGAGCGGCGTGTGCCGTTGTCGATATGGATGACACCGTTGCGATACATCTTGATGCCGCCGACTTCCGGGCGTGAGCTCAAGTAGGCCATCACGCCGCGGGTGCGGGTTCTCACCCTGAAATCGATGGCGCGGCATGAGAGATGAAGCGAATGACGCGCGCCGCCTGCACGCCAGTTGCGGCTCGTGCTGCGGTGCGTGGACTCGACGCTGACAGGGCCGAACTTGCTCGCGACATCCGCCACGACTTCCCGCAGGCTGCCAGGCAGGCAATTCGTTGGGGCGCTGGCGCGTAGCGTGATGGTGCCCTGCGACACCAGCGAGGCGAATCCGGACAGGGTTCGATTGCTGAACGTGCTGGCATTCGGCAGGTTGGCGGTCGTGGCTGGATCGGTGATCCGGTCGTCGGCGGGCAGGCTGCTGTATTCGACTTTGGGAAGAGCTTTGAGCAGGGCCTTAGGAAGAGCTTTGATTTTGGGAGGAGTTTTGGGAAGAGGATCTGCTGCGGGCGAAGGATCAGGATTGGAAATGGAAATCGGGATCACGATCCCGGTTGGCTGAGGGTATGGGCTTTGGGCATTGGCCAGGTTCGGCGATAGGCCCACGAGACAAGCGCTGGTCACGAAGGCGAGCCAAGGTGCGCGACGAACTTTCAATTCGGTGCTCATCGGGATCTCCCCGTTCTGAGCCCCCACACAAGGGAACGCCGCGTGGATGGTCCTCCCAACGGCAGTAATATTTATTGGCCAGTAAACTGGCAGTTGCGTTTACCGCTTAGGGGCAAATACCTATGTTGCTGCTTAGTTTAGGCAAGTGTGACGTTGAGAAAATCATATATCCAAAAGGATTATCGGTGCGCAGAATGCTTATTTTATAAGGGTTTTAGCCTCGAGAAATTTTTATACTTGATGTTATATGTTACAAATAAATTTTATACTTAATGTTATATGTTGCATCTTTCGAGGTCTTGCGGGCTCTATTGACGATACGCATATCATGTTGCGAGCCGTAACATCGGCAATTGGAGACTGGAATGCCCGCTGTCCGTAGTGACCTGTTTGAAGCCATCAAAGCTGCCGGCCCAAGTCGGGAGGATTCCCTTGCGCGCATCACGCTCGTGGCGAAGCTGATGGACAGCGCCTTCGTCATCCCGGGCCTGAACCGCCGCATCGGTCTCGATGCCGTCCTGGGTCTCGTGCCGGGCGTCGGCGATGCCCTTTCAGCTGCCTTGGCGAGCTACATCATTTGGGAGGCGCGCCAGCTCGGCCTGCCGCGCTGGAAGATCGCCCGCATGGTGGCGAACGTGGCCGTGGATACGGCCATTGGCGCCATTCCACTGGCCGGCGACGTGTTCGACGTGTTCTACAAATCCAATGAACGCAACCTGCGGATCATCCAGGATCACCTCGGCACTCCCAAGCGGGGTCCGAAGGAGATCGACGGTACAGCGGTCCGTATCGGCGAACGCTAAGCTGGTGCGAAGCTCAAATGAGAAGCGCGGCTCTTGAGCCGCGCTTTTGTTTTATCGATGGCTTGAGATGAATTGCTTGAAGCGCTCTGATTTCGGAGCGCCGAATACCTCAGCCGGCGGACCTTCCTCTTCCACGAGGCCCTTGTGAAGGAAGACCACGCGGTTCGACACGTCGCGGGCGAAGCCCATCTCGTGCGTGACCACCAGCATGGTGCGGCCTTCCTCTGCGAGCGAGCGCATGACGCGCAGCACCTCGCCGACGAGTTCGGGATCGAGCGCGGAAGTCGGCTCGTCGAACAGCATCACGTCCGGGCGCATGGCAAGCGCGCGGGCAATGGCCGCGCGCTGCTGCTGGCCGCCGGAGAGGTGAGAGGGGTACTGATTGCGCTTGTCGGCGATGCCGACTTTCGCCAGCAGTTCCTCGGCTTCCGCGATGCACTCGGCCTTGGGGCGCTTCTGCACATGCACGGGTGCTTCGATCACGTTCTCCAGGATCGTCATGTGGGACCAGAGGTTGAAGCTCTGGAACACCATGGCGACGCGCGAGCGGATGCGGTCCACCTGACGCTGATCCGCCGGGACCATGCCCTTGCGACCAGCTTTAAGCTTGATCGTCTCGCCACCGATGGTGACATCGCCGCCATCGGGCACTTCGAGCATGTTGATGCAGCGGAGCATCGTCGACTTGCCGGAGCCGGAGGCGCCGAGGATCGAGATCACATCGCCTTCATTGGCCTTCAGCGACACGCCCTTGAGAACTTCGAGAGCTCCGAAATTCTTGCGCAGGTTCGTGATCGAAACAGCAGGAACAGTCTGGGAAGACAAGGACGAAACTCCGTTAGACATGCGCGGCCTCCAGGCGCGGCTCAATGGCCGGCGGGCGTCGCAGATGAGGCGAGAGCCACCATTCGACCGCCATGATGATGCGTGTGATGATGAAGTTCAGAACGAGGTATATCGCACCCGCGACGATGAACACTTCCACAGCGCGGAAGGTCTGCGAAATCATTTTGGCCGCAAGGCCCGTGACTTCCATCATGGTGATGACGGAGGCCAGGGACGTTGCCTTCACCATCAGAATAATCTCGCTGCCATAAGCAGGCAGTGCCTGCCGCACGGCGATGGGGAAGGTGATCCGGCGGAAGAGCAGGAAACCCGACATGCCGCAGGCGCGCGCGGCTTCGACCTGATGATGCGGAACCGCTTGCAATCCGCCGCGAATGATCTCGCTGCCGTAGGCTGCCGTGTTCATGGTGAGTGCGAGAACCGCGCACCAATATGGCTCGCGGAAGAAGCCCCACAAGCCCAGTGCATCCAGCGTAGGGCGGAACTGTCCGAGGCCGTAATAGATCAGGAAGATCTGCACGAGCAGCGGCGTGCCGCGGAACACGAACACATAAGCCTGCGCCGGCCAGTCGAGCAGCTTGATACTCGACATGCGCATGAGTGCGAGCAGCATGGCGAAGACGGCGCCGAACGCAATCGCAGTGAAGGCGAGGTTGAGGGTGAGTGGAACGCCGGCGATGAGACGCAGGAATGCTTCCTGCATGAAGGCGAAATCCATCAGGAAGCCCTCCGCATGCCGCGCAGCGAATAGGTCTCCGCACGCTGGAACAGATAGGTCGAAACCCAGGTGATGACGAGATAGAGAACCGCCGCCGTGATGTAGAAGTCGAACGGACGGCGCGTGGAGCCCGCGGCGACCTGCGACTGGCGCAGAAGCTCGACGAGGCCGGTGACCGAGATCAGCGCGGATTCCTTCAGCACCAGCTGCCATGTATTGCCGAGGCCGGGAATGGCATAGCGCAGGACCTGCGGTGCGATGATCCGGCGGAACATGAGCCACCGGTGCATGCCGACCGAGCGGGCAGCCTCCAGCTCGCCGCGGCTGACCACTTGGAAAGCACCGCGGAACACCTCGGCCTGATAGGCACCGGAGACGATGCCGATAGCCATGGCGCCTGTGGCGAAGGCCGGGACGCCGATGAAGCCCTCGGCGCCGAAGAGGCTGCCGATGGCGCCGAGCGCTGCGCTGCCGCCGAAATAGAAGAGATAGATAACCAGTAGATCGGGAATGCCGCGCAGGACGGTAGTGTAGCCATCTGCCAGCCAGCGGACCGGTGCATTGCCGCCGATCTTGCCCCAGGCCACGAAGGTTCCGACGACGGAACCTGCGAGGAAGCCGCAGATGGCGACGGCGATCGTCATTCCTGTCGCGGTCAGAAGAGCCCATCCCCATCCGTTGGGGCCGAACCCGACGAGTTCGAAATAGCTCAGGTGTTGCACGCTTTAACTTTCTTGACTGTGCCCGTCCCTTAAAGCGGAAGACAGGCCGTTTCCTCTCACATCCGGCTTTGCCGGTATCCGCTCCCCAGGCGAGCAGGGCTGGGCTGGGGAGACGTGTTTGCCGCTCTCTTGTCAGGTTTGCGGCGTCATGTCGATCTTGAACCACTTCTGCGTGAGCTTTTGAACGGTTCCATCATCGATGGCAGCCTGGATGGCCTTGTCGAACATGGCCTTGAGCTCGGCGTCTTCCTTGCGCAGGCCGACCGCCACGCCGCGGCCCAGCACATCGCCGCTGACGGCGCCACCTGCGATCTGCATGTCCTTGAATTCCGGCTTTTCGGTCGAGGCCTTCAGGGAGGAGTGGGCCGCGAAGATCGCGTCGAGGCGGCCGGCAGACAGGTCGAGGTCATGCTGCTCGGTGGTCTTGTATTCGCGGATCGTGACCGTGTCCTTAAGGTACTTCTCGAGGAACTGGGCGTTGACGGTGGAACCCTGCGTGCCCACTGTCTTGCCCTTCAGGAGCGGCTTCCACTCCTCGATCATCTTCTTGGCAGCCTCGGGCTCCTTATCGAGACTCAGGCGCTGGCCAGTGCCTGCGAGCTTCTCGAGAGGGGAGCCCTTCATGACGCCCCAGCCATGGGGGCCGGAGGCATAGGCGCGCGAGAAGTTGATGGTCTCCAGGCGCTTTTCTGTGATGTTCATGCCGGCCATGATGGCATCGTACTTCTTGGCCTGAAGCGCCGGGATGATGCCGTCCCAGTCCTGAGCCACGATCTCGCACTTCACCTTCATCCGCGCGCAAAGATCGTTGGCGAGGTCGATCTCGAAGCCTTCCAGCTTGCCGCCCGCGCCCGTGAAGTTCCACGGAGCGTAAGCGCCCTCGGTGGCGATCTTGACGGTCCTTTCCTGCGCAGATGCTCCGCCCATAGCGAGAGTGGAGGCCAGCAGGGTCAGACCCAGTACCTTGAACAGTTTCATCATCGTTCCTCTGGTCAGCTTTGACTGATCCTTTTTGCCCAAATGGCTGCTGCAGCTCATTATTCGGCCCCCAAAGGTAACAGCCAAAAGCCAAGCCGGCGCAAGGCCTAATCATGCCGAATAAACGAGCTAGACTGGCGTTTTCGGTCGCATTCGATCCGTTTTCATACAAAAAAAGGCGCGGCCGAAGCCGCGCCCTGGATCTGTGAAGGCAGAAACGTTAGGCCTTCGGGGAGATGTCGATCTTGAACCACTTCTCGGACAGCTTCTTCACGGTGCCGTCCTTGACAGCTGCCTGGATGGCCTCATTGAAGGCCTTCTTCAGCTCCTGGTCTTCCTTGCGCAGGCCGACGCCGACGCCCTCACCGAGCAGGCCGCCGGTGATGGACGGGCCGACGAGAGCGTAATCCTTGAACTCGGGCTTTTCGAGGGTGCCGATGATTGCCGTGGAGTCGGCAAGAACCGCATCAATGCGGCCGGCAGCGAGGTCGAGATCGTGGGCCTCGGTGGTCTTGTACTCGCGGATCTCAGCCGTGCCCTTGTAGTACTTGTCGGCGAAGTTCGCGTGAATGGTCGAGCCCTGGACGCCGATCGTCTTGCCCTTCACGAGCGGCTTCACGGCGTCGATGGCCTTCTCGGCGGCTTCCTGCTGAGTGCTGAGATTGAAGGCCTGGCCCGTGCCCGGCATCTTGGCGAGCGGCGAGGACTTGGGCACCAGGAAGCCGTTCGGGCCAGCCGCGTAGGGGCCAGTGAAGTCGATGGTCTTCTTGCGCTCGTCGGTGATGCTCATGCCGGCCATGATGGCATCGTACTTCTTGGCCTGAAGCGCCGGGATGATGCCGTCCCAGTCCTGAGCCACGATCTCGCACTTCACCTTCATCCGCGCGCAAAGATCGTTGGCGAGGTCGATCTCGAAGCCTTCCAGCTTGCCGCCCGCGCCCGTGAAGTTCCACGGAGCGTAAGCGCCCTCGGTGGCGATCTTGACGGTCTTCTGCTGGGCCGACGCTCCGCCGATCGCGAGAGCGGTGCCGAGGACGGCGAGGCCGACAGTCTTAACGAATTTCATAGTCGTTCCCTTACTTTATGGGCTCAGATACACCTTGAGCCTATCTTGCTCGCGGCCTTCTCGGGTCGCGCCGTGACGCAGTAACGGCCAATCTTAAGAAAAAGGCAAGGGGCCCTCAGAGCCCCTTACACAACCCGCAAACGGATCTCGCCGAGGCCTTCGATCGCCCCGACCATGGTTTGTCCTTGCGTCACAGCCCCTACGCCTTCCGGCGTTCCGGCGAAGATCACGTCGCCCGGCGCGAGCTCGAAATACGAGGAAAGGTAAGCAATCTGCTCGGCAACGGACCAGACCATGTCCGAGAGATCGGCCTTCTGCTTTACGGTACCGTCGACCGTGAGAGAGATGGCGCCCTTGGCCGGATGCCCGACTTCTGTGGCGGGATGGATCGGACCGACGGGGCCCGAGAAATCCCCCGCCTTGCCGAGCTCCCAGGGTCGGCGCAGCTGCTTGGCCTCGTCCTGAAGGTCGCGGCGGGTCATGTCGAGGCCGACGGCATAGCCGAAGACATGGTCCAGCGCTTCCGAAACCGGGATGTCCCGGCCACCCTTGGCGAGGACGACCACCAGCTCCACCTCGAAATGATAGTTCTGTGTCTTGGGCGGATAGCGATGATCAACCGCCTGACCCTCCGGCACGACCTGCAGGGCATCGGCCGGTTTCATGAAGAAGAACGGCGGCTCGCGGGTCGGGTCGCCCCCCATCTCACGGGCATGGGCGGCGTAGTTGCGGCCCACGCAGTAGACGCGCCGCACGGGAAAAAGATCGCCCGAGCCTGCGATCGGGAGGGCTGCAACCGGGGGAGTGGGGATGACGTAGGCCATGATGGTTCGCGAGAGCTTTCCAGTGAATGGGCGGGGGGCGTCTTTCTCCTTCCTACACCTTGCAGTCCGCACCACAAGACGTCATGAACGGAGGCTCCACATGAGGAACGACAATGACCGCAAACGGCAGCACTGGTACGGCTCTCATTGAAACCCTGACGGCACGGCTCGGAGAGGCCTATGTGCTGACGGCGGCAAGCGATATCGACAGCCACCTCACCGAGTCGCGCGGGCTTTATCGGGGCGAGGCTCTGGCCGTGGTGCGGCCTAAGGATCGTGACGAAGTTGCATTCGTCCTGCAGGAATGCGCAAAGGCCAGCGTGCCTGTGGTGCCGCAAGGCGGCAATACGGGTCTCGTCGGCGGCGGCGTTCCTTATGGTGGCGTCGTGCTGTCGCTCACCCGTCTCGACCGAATCCGTGAGATCGATCCGGTGAATGCTACGATGACAGTCGAGGCCGGCTGCATTCTCAAGACCGTGCAGGATGCAGCGAGCGACGCTGGTTACCTCTTCCCACTGTCCTTGGCCTCGGAAGGCTCGTGCCGCATCGGCGGCAATCTAGCCACCAATGCCGGCGGCACCGCCGTTCTACGCTACGGCAACATGCGCGACCTGACGCTCGGCCTCGAAGTGGTGCTGGCCGATGGGCGTGTCTGGGATGGTTTGAAGGGTCTTCGCAAGGACAACACGGGCTACGACCTGAAAGATCTCTTCATCGGGTCTGAGGGCACGCTCGGCGTCATCACGGCAGCCGTACTGAAGCTCTTTCCCAAACCGCATGCACGCGTCACCGCGTTCATCGGTTGCGCCTCGCCTTACGATGCGCTCAAAGTGTTCCAGCGTCTGCGCGAGGCGGCAGGCGACCAGCTCACGGCATTCGAGTACATGCCTGAGTTCGGGATCGAGATCGTTCTCAAGCACATGCCGGGTTCGGTGCGACCGCTTGCCGAGAAGCACAATTCCTATGCATTGATCGAGCTGTCGTCACCGCAGAAGGATGCGGACCTGCAAAGCCAGCTCGAAGCCGTTCTCGGCGAAGCCTTCGAGGAAGGCTTGGTGCAGGATGCGGTGCTGGGTTCCAGCGAGGCGCAGAGCCAGGCGCTCTGGGGGCTGCGCGAGCATCTCTCCGAGGTCCAGCGCATGGAAGGCGGGTCGATCAAGCACGATGTGGCTGTGCCCGTCTCACGTGTGGCCGAGTTCATCGATGTGGCGACCAGGGCCTGCGAGGCGGAGATGCCGGGTGTGCGTGTATGCGCGTTCGGCCATTTCGGTGACGGCAACATTCACTTCAATCTGTCGCAGCCGGTGGGCATGGATAAGGCCGAGTATCTTAGCGGATGGGAGCGCTTCAACCGCATCGTGCACGATATCGTGCACAGCATGAACGGTTCGATCTCCGCCGAGCACGGCATCGGCCTCATCAAGCGCGATGAGCTGGTTCACTACAAGGATGCGGTGGCGATCGACCTCATGCACAGCCTCAAGCGCGCACTCGATCCGCAGAACATCCTCAATCCCGGCAAGGTCGTGGCGGTTGGAGACGACCTCCCGGCGGCGTTTCCCAAGGTAGGATAAGGCCCATGAAGAGCATCGACCTGCTCGCCTTCGGCGAGCCGCTGATGGAATTCGCGGAGGTGCAGCGCGATGGTGAGCGCCTCTATCTTCCAGGCTTTGGTGGCGACGTTTCCAACGCCGCCGTTGCCGCAGCGCGCCAGGGCGCGAAAGCGGCGATCTTCACCGCACTGGGGCGCGATTTCTTCGGGCAGGATTTTCTCGATCTCTGGCGCCGCGAAGGCATCGATTCCTCATCCGTCATTTCACGCAAGGATGGGCGAACGGGAGCATACTTCATCAGCTACGGCGTGGACGGGCACGTGTTCTCTTATGCCCGTGCAGGATCAGCGGCAAGCCTGATCACTGTTGATGAGCTGCCGCTGATCCAGATTGCGTCCGCGCGCATCCTGCACGCATCGGGCATCACGCAGGCCATCTCGGAAAGCTGCACCGATGCGGTGTTCGCCGCGATCAACCATGCGAAGGCAAACGGAACGGTCGTGAGCTATGACACCAACCTTCGTCTGAAGCTCTGGCCGCTGGAGCGCGCCCGGGCGATCATTCATGGCGCGGCTGCCATGTCCGACATTCTTCTGCCCGGTCTGGACGACGCGCGCCAGCTCACAGGGCTGGAAAGTCCTGAAGAGATCTGTGCGTTCTACCTCAATCTCGGCTGTGGCGTAGTTGCACTGACCATGGGCAAGAACGGCACGATGGTGGCTACAAAAGAGCAGCGGGAGGTGATCGCGGCAAAGCCTGTCGAGGCTGTCGACGCGACAGGTGCAGGCGACACATTCGACGGAGCGTTCCTCGCTGAGTGGCTCCTGCATCGCGACCCGTTCCGCGCAGCGGCTTACGCCAATGCGGCTGCCGCCTTGTCGACCTTGGGCAAGGGTGCCGTCGCGCCCATGCCTCACCGCGCTGAAGTCGAGCGTTTTCTTCAAGGCGCATGAAAACGGCGGGCCCATAGGACCCGCCGCCACATCTTCAAAACTGTAAGGTCGCTTGGCGCATCGTGCGGAATAGTGGATCCGGCTTTCCGCAAAGAACGATGCGCTACTCACAGACAGTGAGCCTCGATCCCAAAAGTGGACTCCACTTGTGGGATCGATGCCTTAGCGGCGACGGCTCACTGAGCCGCCGGGAAGACGACGCGTGTCTGCCATGTGCTGCTCGATATGCGGCACCACGGAAGCCGCGAACTGGCGCAGGGAAGGATCGCCGCCTGCCTGAGCGTAGTTGGCGTGCAGGGCCAGCGCTTCCTGATGACCCATGCGCTGATACTGACCGTAGAGACGGTCGAACTGCGCGCCGGAGGTGGAGGCGAGCTGGTTCAGCATGGCCGTCTTTTCGGGGCTGAGCGGAACGCCAATGCGGACCGGCGTGATCGATCCCGTGGACTGCACTTCGGCTGCCGCGCCTGCAGTGGTGCCTGCCGCTGCGCCGACGCCAGCGCCCACAGCCGCGCCGACAGGGCCGCCGATCAGAGCGCCGATGCCAGCACCGGCCAGCGTGCCGCCGAGCGAGCCGGCGATGAATTCACCGGAAGCCGTGTAGACGGGGCGACCGCCATTCAGAGCCTGGCTGGTCTGAGCATGTGCCTGGATCATTTCCTGAGCGAAGCGGCGCACGGTGGGGTTGCGCGATCGCTGGAGGGCGAGCTGGCTCGAGGCAATCTCGAATGCATCGGATTGGGCCGCCATCATGCGATAACTCTGGCTATCCATGACCGTCTGCGCAAAAGCCGGTGCGGAAATGGATGCAAGCAGGGCTACGGGAACAACATGCTTCTTCATGAGGTAACTCCTGTGTCTGGGAGCGCAGGACACCGCGCGAAGCCCGCCAGGCTTGCTAAGTTCATGGGTGGCTGCTGCACCCCTTCAACGAGGAGCGATCTGAGCGGTTCCAGAAAAGGAAATACGTGTCGTTCACACTCAAGTCCTGGATCTCTGCTAGGCTTGAAGCGTGAGCAGATTCCTCGGCCGTGCAGGTCGCCTGCGGCATCTCACGCACTTGAACGTCCAAGCCGAGCTTGGCCGCAAAATCCTTCACCTTCTGCGAGCTTGCTGGAACGGTGCGTTCATGGACGGGCCTCGGATTGTCTGATGCGGGCAAGGGACAGCATCCCCATGCCCCCGACCGTACCGTCAGGCTTCAACCCTCGCAGCTCGGCCGTGAGCAGGAAGCCCGTTTCATCGCGATCGATCGTGAAGAGGTGATAGCCCGCCTTGTGCGTGAGCGTTCCTCCACGCGCGGAAGCGGAAGGGGCTCCGACAATCGGAACAGGCCCGCGCGGCCCGTCAATGTGAGCGAGCGAGCCCACGTGATTATGTCCGTGAAGAATGAGCTCTGCGCCGACACGCCTGATCATGCCCTCGAAACGCTTGGCGTCGGTCAGATTACGTCCAGCTTCGGCCCCGCCGACGTGGGGCGGATGGTGAATGAGGACGATGCGGAAGCAGAAGGGATCTTTCCCCAACTCAGCCAGCATTGCCTCCGTATCCTTCGTTTGCTTCGACCCCACACGCCCGGTGGCCACGAAGGGAAGCGTAGGAATGGCAGAGGACAGGCCGATCATGGCTATCTTCCCATACCGACGAAGATAGGGAAACACAGCCTCGCGTCCATCGTCACCGCGCGTCCACGGAGCGATCCTCTTCAGCAAGCCTTCGAGCGAGCCGCGCACATAGGCATCGTGATTGCCCGGCACGAACGTGACACGCGACGGATCGCCGAGGCTCTGCATGAATATGCGCGATGTCTCCCATTCATCAGGAAGGCCGATATTGCAGGTGTCGCCCGTGCAGGTGATGTGGTCTGGCTTCTGCGCGTGAATGTCGGCGACGAGTTCGGCCAGCAGCTCCATGTCGTGCAGGTCCTGACGGCTGCGATGCCAGTTGTACCAGCCGGTCAGGCGCTTGCTCAGCAGTTGCTTCAAGCGGGGCCGGGGGAGGGGCCCCACATGAGGGTCCGTGAGATGGGCAATGCGAAACATGATGGCCTAGGACAGGTGAACGGACGAGAGTTCGCCCGCCCCACGTGCGCCGTCAAGCGTTGCCGATGAAGATACCGGCGAGAAGCACCGGAGCGATCGCTGCCATTATGGAACCGTGCAGCCGCAGGGAATCGCGGCCCGTCCTCGGCCATACCTTCGAAGATCTTTGGGGAAGAGGGAAAGTCGGCGCGAAGGCAGTCCGCGAAATGCCGGTCATTCGCGAGCCTTCCCTTCGCTGACGGTGGCGAGCGAAAAGACTTCGCACTCAATCAGTTCAGATACTGACCTTATGGCCCCTCAAAGAGGCTCGGTCTGGGGGAGGGCGTGGCCGACATCCAAGCCACTCGGAGCTTGGATGTCGGAAGTTCAAAGCCTTAGTACTGGGCGCCCGGGATCAGGGTCGAGTAGATCGAACGGTCCTCAAGGTTGAGGGCCGGGGACCAGGAGAAGCGGGCGGTACGGTTGATACGGGACAGGATCAGGGTCAGAAACATTGGAACACCTTTGGCTGGCCCTGTGTTAGACCTTAGTAGGGTGTAGGTCACGCGCTATTCCCATGGATCAGCTATGCATGGGATGAATGTCTCCGTTCATTTTCCTGTAATCTTCCCATGATCTATTCAGCAAATGTCTGACTCAACGCCAAAGAGCAAAGCTGCCCGCTTCGTGACCTGGGGGTTGCATACCTATTGGCGCTTTTCCCGAGGCATGACCCTGGGCGTCCGTGCCGTGGTGCTCGACGGGCAGAACCGGGTCTTTCTCATCCGGCATACCTACGTGCCGGGCTGGCACCTTCCCGGTGGTGGCGTGGAAACGGGGGAGGCGGCGCTCGATGCACTGACCCGCGAGCTGCGCGAGGAAGCCTGCATCTCCATCGACAAGCCGCCGGTCCTGGCAGGTGTTTTCTTCAACCATCGGAGCTCGCGGCGCGACCACGTGCTGGTCTATGTGATCCGGAACTTCAGCGTCCTGGAAGAAAAGAAGCCTGACCGGGAGATCGCTGAGGCTGGGTTCTTCCCGCTCGATCAATTGCCAGAGGGCACGACGGCGGCAACCCGCCAGCGCCTTGCCGAAATCCTCGAAGGGCAGCCTCCCTCCACCACTTGGTAAGAGAGTAGGGTTTGCGTGGCGTGCCCGACGCTGATAGAGCATCGATCCCAAAAGTGGACTTGCACTTTTGGGATCGATCCGATGCTCATTCTCTGTGAGTAGCGCATCGTCCGATGCGGAAAACCGGGTCCACCTTTCCGCACGACGCGCTATGGCCAGGACCATAGAAGGAAATGCCCCGCCCATGACCATCATCCGGATTCAGCGACGACGACAGGGCTGATTTCATTGTCCAGCCGCCTTTGATTGTCGTCTTGAACCTTGAGTCCGTCATGACCGAGCTTTCCCTTCTCATCCGTTCCGAGCAACCCGTCGATGCCGAGGCTATCGAGCGCCTCCATGAGCGCGCCTTCGGCCCGGGCCGCTATGCCCGCACCGCCTCCCGTTTGCGGGAGGGCGCAGGCCATCTGCTCGATCTCTCTTTCACGGCCATGGTAGGCACGCTGCTGGTCGGCTCCGTGCGCCTGACTCCGGTGATGGCAGGCGAGGAGCCCGCTTTGATGCTGGGTCCGCTGACCGTCGAGCCGGCCTTTGAGAACAGAGGCATCGGCGCTGCCCTCATGCGCCGCTCGCTGGAGGCCGCGAACTCCAAGGGGCACACTCTGGTGCTCCTCGTGGGCGATGAGCCATATTACAGCCGCTTCGGCTTCAAGCATGTTCCGCCGCAGCAATTGCAATTGCCGGGCCCAGTCAATCCTGCCCGCTTCCTCGCCCTAGAGCTGGAGGATGGAGCGCTCTCCCGCGCCAAGGGGATCGTCACGCCTCTTCCGAAAGAGGCGTGATCAGGCCCTGCGGCGGCCTTCCGTCAACCAAGCCGCGAGTGTCGCGCCGATCAAAAGCGCGAGGCCGACGAAGCCGAGTGCCAGCGGGAAGACGGAGACGCCGCGCACGATGGCGCTCTCACTGGGCCTCAGGCCGATCCAATCGCCTCCGGAGAAGCGCGATCCGGAATGCACCACAAGGATGCGGGGCACCGTGATGCTCTGGTCGCCCTCCATAGCCACGCGCCGCACGGAGCCGCCGGTCGCTTCCGCGATGGGGGTGAGCGCCTCCGTGTTGCTGAACACGTCCATCAGCTCGCGCGGGTTGGCGGGGCCGATGCTCACGAAGGCGATGAACTCGCCGGAGCGCACCGTGTGAAGGCCGAGTTCCTTGCCTTCGACCTCGGCCGTGAACAGACCGGGCCGGCTTTCGGTGAGGGGAATGCTGCTCTCCGCGCCGCTCGGCGTCACGAGGGTTACGGGCGCTGCCGTGTCCTCCATCGTCTGCCGCTCAATGCGGATGGTGCGGCCCGAAGCCGATGCGCGAAGCGCTTCCTCCTCCAGGGCCGGCTCTTTCATGAGCCAGTGCGCCAAGCGGCGCAGCAGGTCGAGATGCGGGCCGCCATCCTGATAGCCGCGCGCCCAAAGCCAAGCATGATCGGAGAGAAGCAGCGCAACACGGCCCTTCTCCTCGCGCCGCAGCACGAGCAACGGAAGATCGTTCGCACCCGACATCAGCGTTGCACCCGATTGCACGTCGGAGCCGATGATGCGCAGCCACTCGCCCCAGGAGGGAGGCGATGTTTCGGAACCCGGCAAATCTCGCGTCACAGGATGGCGATTGCCGGTATCGGTGATGCTGGCCTTATAGGGCTGCTCCACAATGCGGCCGTTGGGGATGCCGGGAATGACTGGTGAAAGACGCGTCTGCGCAAGGCTGCCATAGCTTGCGAATTCCGGGCCCGCCGCCACGAGGATCGCGCCGCCTTCGCGCACATAGCGCACGATGTTTTCGAAATAGCTCGAAGGCAGGATGCTCTGGTTCGCGTAGCGGTCGAAGATGATCAGGTCAAAGTCCTTGATCTTCTGCTGGAAAAGCTCGCGCGTCGGGAAGGCAATCAGCGACAATTCGTTGATCGGCGTGCCGTCCTGCTTCTCCGGCGGACGAAGAATGGTGAAGTGCACGAGGTCCACGTTGGCGTCCGACTTCAGCAGATTGCGCCACGTGCGCTCACCCGCATGAGGCTCGCCGGAGACGAGGAGCACGCGCAGCTTCTCGCGAATGCCTTCGACGGGCACGACGGCGCGGTTATTCGCCTGCGTCAGCTCGTTGGGTAAGCCTTCCACCTCGAGCTCGACCACATTCGTGCCGCCATGCTCGATCTGCACCTGCAGCGAGAATGGCGTATCGGAGCGCACCTGCTGACGCGAAAGAACCTGTCCATCCCTGCGAAGCGTGACGACAGCCGAGCCTGTGCCGCCGCGCTCCATCACCTGTGCGCGGATGGTCTGCTCCTTGCCGACGATGCCGAAACGCGGAGCTTCGAGCAGCTTGATCTGCCGGTCGCGCTCATCGGGCCTGCCTGTAACGAGGGCATGCAGAGGGGCGCGGAAACCAAGCGCGTCGATGGAGGGCGGGATATCGTGCACCACGCCGTCCGTGACGAAGATCACACCTGCCAGACGATCCGGCGGGACATCAGCCAGGCCGTTCGAGAGGGCAGCGAACAGGCGCGTTCCTTCATCGCCTCCGCTGTCATCCGCCTGAATGTAGCGCGGCTCCACATCGGCGAGCGAGCCGAAGCGCCGCTCAAGTTCCGCTCTCACCTGATCCGTCATGGCGGCACGGTCGCCGAGCGTCTGTGAGGTCGAACGGTCGGCGACGACGGCCACGATGTCCTTCACCTTCTCGCGCTCTTCCTGCACAAGGGACGGATTGGCGAGAGCAAGAAGCACGAGCGCCAGCGCAATGGCCCGGAGGATCGCCACAGGCCCGCGTGAGATGATAGCAAGGATCGCAAGCAGCGTGGCAATAGCACCGACAATCCAGAGCGCATAGCTTGGAATGAGGGGCGAGAAGCTGATCGAAAGCACGGATAACATGGCTCGCCTTACTGCCCCAGCCGCTCGAGCAGCGCAGGCACATGCACCTGGTCGGCCTTGTAGTTGCCGGTGAGTGAGTACATCACGATGTTGATGCCACTGCGGTAAGCCATCTCACGCTGGCGCTGATCGCTGCCGACAACAGGGAAAAGGTATTCTCCGCGCGCACCGACCGCCCAAGCGGCGGCCAGATCGTTGGAGGTGATGATGATCGGCGACACGCTGTCACCCGAGCGGGCAGGGCGGTTCTCCTCGCCCTCCGCCTGAGGCGGCAGGGCCTCGACCCAGGTCTGGCCCGTGGCGTAGCGGCCGGGGAAGGACTCGAGAATATAGAACGTCTTCGTCAGCACGTGATCCGTCGGCACGGGCTCGAGCTCAGGGATGTCGAGGGTGGCCAACATACGGCGCAGATACTGGCCCTCTGCGCTCACTGCTCCATCGGGACGGTTATTGAAGGCGTCGCGCGTATCGAAGATCACCGTGCCTCCCCCTTTCATGAAGGCATCGAGCTTACGGATCGCCGCTTCCGACGGCATGGGCCGCGTAGCGACGATGGGCCAGTAGATCAGCGGATAGAAGGCGACTTCATCGCGCGACGGATCGATGCCGATGGGATCGCCGGGCGTCAGCGCCGTGCGCTGCGACAGAACCTGCGTCAGCCCCAGAAGGCCGGCCCTGCTCGCCTCATCGACACCCGCATCGCCGGTGATCACGTAAGCCAAGCGCGTCACGAGTGCCGGGCTCGCGCTCTCGTCAAACCGGCGCGGCCCAAGGTCCTGCGCTCTCGTATCGAAGGCGGAGGTGAAGAGCATCATCAATGCGAGAAGGACGGAGGCTGCCGCGCCGGCTTTGCGCAAGCGTCCTGAAAGATTTGCGAGATGGCCGCCGAGCCACAGCGAAGCCAGCGTATCAGCAAGAAGCAGGATGAGAGCGAGCATGAAGAGAGGCATGCGCAGATCGATGGTTTGAGCGCCCGCCAGCGGTGCGACCCGTGCGCTGAGCGGGGCGATGTTGAGCGGTGTGAGCTTGTCGTCCGGCAGAAGCGCATTCACCGCGAGACTTGAATCGGCGGGGCCATAGAAGCCTGGCGGATGCTCTCTTGTCGCGCGCTCTGTGTAATTGCGAGCCACGGCACGGGCATTCGCAGGTGGTGTTGTGAACACGCCGTGGCCATCGAGGGTTAGGCGCGGAGCAACGGTTTCATTCTCGGCGTTGCGCGCCTCTGCGTTCACATCGCTCGGCGCGCCAGCGAGAGCCGTGATCCGACGCAGCATGTCGACGAAGAGGCCCGAGAGCGGCAGGTTCGACCAGGTGGTGTCCGCGGTCACATGGAAGAGAACGACGAGGCCGTCGCCACGCTTGTCTGCTGTTACGATGGGCGTTCCATCTGCCAGCGAGGCCCAGGTCCGCGAGGGCAGATCGCCATCGGGCTCGGCGAGGATCTGGCGGCGGATGCCGATCTCTTCCGGAACTTTTAGGCCAAAGAAGGGGCTCTCGCGCGTGAAAGGCGCGAAGGTCTTCGGCGTATCCCATGAGAGGGATCCGCCGAGGCTGCGCCCACCGCGGCGCAGGCGGACCGGCACGAGTTCATCATTGCCCGCAGCCAAACGAGAACCCGCAAAGCGGAGCAGCAATCCGCCCTGTTCGACGAAGGCTGTCACCTTGCCGAGCGTTTCGCGGTCGAGGCCACCCACATCGGCGAGCACGAGTATGGACACCTGCTCCTCGATGAGCTGGTTCACTGCATCGGCCACGCCGCCGCGACCCATGCGGATTTCCGAATAGGGCGAGAGGGCACGCTCGATGTAATAGAGCGGTGAGAGAAGCGGCTGCGTTTGGTCGGCGGTGCCGCCGAAGACGAGACCGACCCGGCGGCGCTTGCCGCGCTCGTCGAGCAGGTTCACCGCGCCGGCGGAACTCTCGCCGAGGATTTCGATGCGGGCGATGGCGTTTCTGATCTCCGTGGGAAGATCGAAGGCAACAGTGGTTTCGGTGGCGTTCGCGTCGAAGGTGAAGCGCATGTCGGCGAGCGGCAGGTTTTTCAGATCGAGCGCTCGCAGCGTGCCGGAATCGCGCCCGTTGGGTTCGGCCCTCACCACCCGTGCGTTCAAACGTCCGCCGGCATTCTCCACGCCTGCGACCGCAAGCGTGGAGGCGCGCTCGGATTTGAGCACCGTGATCCGCCGACCGTCCGCCATCTGTGCCAAGCCGTCGATGAAGCCCTGTCCATCAACGCCGGCGACCCCGTCACTGATCCAAACGATCTGTGCATCAGGCGTGCTTTCCAGAAACCGCCGGATGGATTCGAGGTGAGCTGCGCGATCCTGCAGATGCGGTTGCGGCTTCAGGGAGCGCAGACGTTCCAGGGTGGCTCCGGGGTTCGACAATTCGATAGCGGAAACCTGCTCCGCCGTGGCGACAAGGGCAACGGTGCGTCCATCTCGGCCAGCCGCCTCGATGCGCTCGGAGGCAAGATTCATTCGATCTCGCCAGTCATGCGCGGCGGCAAGGCCATTATCCATGACGATGAGGAGCGGCGCGCGGCTGTTGTCCTCAGCCAGCGGATTCCAGATCGGCCCTGCGGCAGCGATAATGAGAAAGGCCGCGAGCAGCAGGCGCATGAGCAGAAGCCACCAGGGCGTGCGGGCCGGCGTCTCCTGCTCAGGTCGCAGATCGGCGAGAATCTTGAGCGGTGGGAAATCCACGCGCTTGGGCTGCGGCGGTGTGATGCGCAGAAGCAGCCAGATTGCCGGCAAGGCGGCAAGCGCCGTCAGGACGAGCGGAACGGTGAAGGTGAGAGGGAGGCCCAGCATGATCTAGCGCCCTCCCACCGCCGCGCCGCGAGAGGCCGACACCAGGGTCATGAGGCGCAAAGCCACCTCGCTGGCCGGTCTGTCGGTGCGGTGAATCGTGAAGGTCCACCCCCGGCGGCGCGTCAGTTCCTGCAGCTCGGCCCGGTGCGCGTCGATCCGTTCGCGGTAGGCACGCCCCCAGGCTTCGGCATCGCCGATGCGAAGAGAAAGACCATCCTCCAGGTCGTGAAGGACAGCTTGGCCCTGGAACGGGAAGGTCTCCTCAACAGGATCGACGATCATCAGGAGATGACCGCGGGCACCGCGTGAGGAGATGCCTTCCACGGTGGCTGCGATGTCGCGCACGGGCGAGAGGAAATCGCTGATCAGAATGGCCTCATGCTGAGGCGCAATGGGAGCACCGGGCGGCAAATCCTCTTCAAGGGAAGCGCGGTCCGCCACCAGGGTCTGCGCCATGGTCTCGGCGATCTGCCGTGTCGCGCGCGGCGCCATGAGGCCGAGCATGCCGATCCGCTCTCCTGCCTCCACGAAACAGTCGGCCAGAGCAAATCCCAGCACGATGGCGCGCTCGATCTTGGGAGCTTGCGCGAGCTCTGAGGCATAGCCCATCGAGGCGGAGCGATCGATCCAGATCCAGAGGGTCTGCGCCGTTTCCCATTCGCGCTCGCGCACATAGAGCCGGTCGTCGCGGCCGGAGCGGCGCCAGTCGATGCGTTGTGCGGCCTCGCCCGCCACGAAGGGACGGAACTGCCAGAAACTTTCGCCAACGCCCGCGCGCCTGCGGCCGTGGATGCCGTGGGCGAGGTTCGCGGCCACCCGCCTTGCCTCCAGGACGAGGCGGGGCATGCGGCGAGCAAGCGACAGAGCGCTCTCTGTTTCCTGACGCCCCGGCGAGCGGGCGCTATCGGGAAGGACCCGGACACGGGCCATGACTGCGATCCTTAACCTGCCAGCCGCGCGGTGAGACGGCCGATGACACTCGAGAGCGTCTCTCCATCGGCACGGGCGGAGAAGGTGAGCGCCATGCGGTGCTTGAGAACGGGCTCGGCCAGCGCCATCACGTCAGCAATCGAGGGCGCAACGCGCCCCTCAATGAGCGCTCTCGCGCGCACGGCCAGCATCAATGCCTGGCTGGCGCGGGGGCCGGGGCCCCAGAGAATCCTGTCGGTGACGCCATCGACAGCCTCTCCCTCGGGACGGGCGGAGCGGACGAGATCGAGGATCGCTTCGACCACGCTCTCACCCACCGGCAGGCGTCGCACGAGGCGTTGGGCGTTCATGAGCGCTTCGGCGTTCATTACGGCAACAGGCTTGTGATCCTCCGCGCCAGTGGTCTCGATCAGGATGCGCCGCTCGGCCTCGCGCGTCGGATAGTTCACGTCGATCTGCAGCAGGAAACGGTCGAGCTGTGCCTCGGGGAGGGGATAGGTGCCTTCCTGCTCGATGGGGTTCTGCGTGGCCAGTACGTGGAAGGGCTGGGGCAGATCATGCCGTTCGCCGCCCACGGACACATGATGCTCCTGCATGGCCTGGAGCAGGGCGGATTGGGTGCGCGGACTCGCGCGGTTGATCTCGTCCGCCATGAGGAGCTGGGTGAAAACCGGGCCTTTTACGAAGCGGAAGGAGCGGCGACGGTCGGCGCCCTCGTCGAGGATCTCGGACCCGAGGATGTCGGAGGGCATCAGATCGGGGGTGAACTGGATGCGGCGGGCATCCAAGCCCAGAACGGTGCCCAGCGTTTCCACGAGCTTGGTCTTCGCAAGGCCCGGGACGCCCACGAGCAGGCCGTGACCGCCCGCAAGCAGGGTGATCAGGGTCTGATCGACCACGTCTTCCTGGCCGAAGATGACGGTGTGAATGGCCTCCCTGGCGCGCCCGACAGTCTCAAGCGTCGCCTCCGCGTTACGGATGATCGCGTCGTCCAGGGCGGTGGGCGCTTGAGACATGCTGGCCGTCATGAGGTCATTCTCCCTCTCGTTGCATAAGCCCCCAAACACCTAGTCTGCCTTCGATCCCTATGGAGTGGCAAGGGTCGATCAGCCGCAGCGGGCGACCGGAGGATTGGACGAAGCTGCTGGGAACTCTATGCTTAGGAACTAGCCGATGGCAGCCCTTCGTCGATCCTCAATGTTCACTTTCTTGTTCACGCTTGCGTCATGACGGATTCCAACACCCCTTCTCCCGGCTCTGCCCTGGCCCGTCTCACGGAGGCGCTCGGCACCGAGGCCAAGCGGAAAGGCCCCCCTCCGGTGGAGCGCTGGAACCCGCCTTATTGCGGCGAGATCGACATGCGCATCGCCGCCGACGGCTCTTGGCATTACATGGGCTCGCCCATCAACAGGCCCGCACTTGTAAGGCTGTTCTCCACAGTTCTTCGCAGGGACCCGGAGCGCTATGTGCTCGTCACCCCCGTGGAGCGGGTGGGGATCGCCGTCGAGGATGCTCCGTTCCTTGCCGTCGAGATGGCGGTGGAAGCGGAAGGGGATGATCGCCAGATCGCCTTCCGCACGAATGTGGACGACCTTGTGCAGGTAGGGTTCGACCATCCTCTGCGCTTCGAGCAGGAGGAACACGGGGGCGTGAAGCCTTACGTGAAGGTCCGGGGCGATCTGTGGGCTCTCGTGACCCGTGCCTTGACCATGGACCTGATTGCTTTGGCTGAGGAGCGGGAGGTCGAGGGACGGAATCTGTTCGGGGTCGCGGTGAAGGGGGCTTTCTTCCCCATTGCTTCGGCTTCTGACCTAGAGGGCCTCGCATGAGGGTTGCTCCCCTGGACAAGCCGGATTTCCTGACGCTGGCTGCCGAGCGGCTGCGCCATGAGCCGCCGCATCTGGAGGATGCGCTTGCCAACCCGCGCGGCGACCACAGCCTCGACAATGTGCCCCTGGTCTATCCCCTGGAGCCCAAGCCCGCTGCCGTACTGGTGCCCGTGGTGATGCGGGAGGAGCCAGTTTTGCTGCTCACCGAGCGTTCCGCTCACTTGCGCCAGCATTCGGGCCAGATCGCCTTTCCCGGCGGGCGGGTCGATCCAACGGATGAATCGATTCTGGCGGCGGCCTGCCGTGAAGCTGAAGAGGAGATTGGACTGGACAGTCGCTTCATCTCGCCCCTCGGCTATCTCGACGCCTATCTCTCCACCACCAATTACCTGGTCATTCCGGTCGTGGCGCGGGTCTCGCCGTCCTACACGCTCAATCTCAATCCCAACGAGGTGGCCGATGCCTTCGAGGTGCCCTTGAGCTTTCTCATGGACCCGGCTCGTCACGAGCTTCATTCGCGCGAATGGAAGGGCAGGCTTCGCCGCTACTATGCGATGCCCTTTGAGGGGCGGTATATCTGGGGCGTGACGGCGGGGATCATCCGCAATCTCTACGAGAGGCTCTACACGCCATGACGCGCGCGTTCCTGCAGGGATTGGTGCTGTTCTTCCTGCCTTTCGTTCTCTTCGGCCTCTACCTCGTCATCCGCCGTCGCAACGCTCTGGCTTGGTCGTCCTGGAGCGATCAATCATTCTGGCTTGCCATCGCGGGCCTTGCTATGGTCATCGCCTCGCTCATCGTCACAGGCTTGATGACCGAGCGTCATACCGGCGCCTTCGTGCCGACCCATATCGAAAATGGACGAGTCGTCCCGGGACAGTTTCAGTGAGTGAGACCCTCGATCACAAGGCGCTTCTCGGCCTGCTTGAGCGTCCGCGACTGCGGCGCCTGCTCGAGGCCTTCAACGGCCACGGCGAAGAGACGCGCATCGTCGGCGGTGCCGTGCGCAATGCTTTGCTCGGACGACCCGTTACGGAGGTCGATTGCGCGACCACCATGCTGCCTGACGTGATGGTGAAGCGGGCGCATGACGCGGGCTTCAAACCTGTGCCCACCGGCATCGACCATGGCACAGTGACTGTCGTCGTCGACGGCGAGCCCTTCGAAGCCACCACCCTGCGCGTGGATGTGGAAACGAATGGGCGCTATGCGGTCGTGCATTTCGGACGCGATTTCTTGCTCGATGCAAGGCGACGCGACTTCACCATCAACGCCCTTTCGCTCGGTCCCGATGGGAAGCTCTACGACTACACTAACGGTGTTGCCGATCTCCAGGCGCGGCGCGTGCGCTTCATCGGCGATGCGCATAAGCGCATTCGCGAGGATTACCTGCGCATTATGCGCTTCTTCCGCTTCCATGCGGAATATGCGGAAGGCGAGCCTGATGCGGAAGGCCTTGATGCATCGGGCATCGAGCGACAGGGGTTGTCCATTCTCTCGAAAGAGAGAATTCGCCACGAACTGCTCAGGCTTCTCGTAGCACGACGCGCGGAAGAGACGCTGCAAGTCCTGAGCCATTATGGCTTTCTGACATGGCTCATCGCCGGCCCCGCCGAATTCGGTCGCTTCCGTCGAATGGCCGTGTTCGACAAGGACAACCCGGTTGCAATCTGGCGTCTCGCGGCGCTTGCCATGATGGTCGAGCAGGATGCAGATCGCCTGCGCGAGCATCTCAGGCTCTCCAATGACGAACATAAAAGGCTCGTGGCCTATGCGCGCCTGCTCGTCGTTTTGAAAACATGGGGCGCGCCGCTCGATGCAAATGCGATCCGCCGCCTCGTGGCCGATCACGGCGCCGAGACGTTGAGCGTCGTTCTCGCCGCCATCGATGGAGAGCCTTCGCCCCACATCGATGGGGATGCATTGAGCGCCCTTGAGCGCTATCGAAGCGGTGAGGAGAGCGTGCCGGCTTTCCCTTTGCGTGGTGCTGATCTCGTGGAGCGCGGCATTCCGAAAGGGCCGAAGGTCGGCGAGATCCTCAGCTTAGCTCGTCAGGCCTGGCTCTCTGAAGGATGTCGGACGGATGAGGCTTACGCTAAGGATTTGTTGAAGCGGATTTTGGCGCAGGCCTGAACAACACGTCCTCCCGGACGAAGCGGAGCGGAGATCCGGGATCGTTCTCAGAACCCAGCACTGTCATCCCGGCAAAGGCCGGGATCCATAACTACGACAGCGCTCCAGCTTGCACTCACAGCGGTTATCGATTCCCGCCTGCGCGGGAATGACAGTCGAGGTTCAGCCGCTTAGTTCCGTCACCCTACCACGTCATCACCGGCCTTGTGCCGGTGATCCCGTTCCAGTGAAGCTCGGCGCTTTTCTGAAGCGAGATGCCCGGGACGAGCCCGGGCATGACGTGAGGAGCCTGTCGCGCGTGGAATGCGCGGCAATGATCCGTGTTGGCGCTGGAGCCTACGGCCACCTCACCGTTGGCGGCATCGAAGACAGGATCGAGGCGATGTTGCCGCCAGTCTTCAGGCCGAAGATCGTGCCGCGATCATAGAGCAGGTTGAACTCAACATAGCGGCCGCGGCGGACCTGCTGCTCGAAGCGGTCTTCTTCCGTCCAGTTCTTCGTTACGTTGCGGCGCACGATCTCGGGATAGATTGTCAGGAAGGCCTCGCCCACGTCCTTGGTGAAGGCAAGGTCCTCGTCCGGATTTCCGGTCCAGTGGTAATCATAGAAGATGCCGCCGATACCGCGCGGCTCGTGGCGGTGCTTGAGGTAGAAATACTCATCACACCACTTCCTGTACTTCTCATAAGAGCCTTCAGGCGCATGGCGACGGCAGGCATCCTCCATGGCGGCATGGAAACTGATGCTGTCAGGATCCTCCTGCGTGCGTCGACGGTCGAGCACGGGCGTGAGATCGGCACCACCGCCGAACCAGGATTTGGTCGTCACCACGAAGCGCGTGTTCATGTGGACGGTGGGCACATTCGGGTTCCACGGATGGGCGATGAGCGAAATGCCGCCGGCCCAGAAGCGCGGGTCCTGGTCGGAACCCGGGATCTGACCACGAAATTCCGGTGCAAACTCGCCATGCACAGTCGAGACATGCACGCCCACTTTCTCGAACACGCGCCCGCGCATCATGGACATGATGCCGCCGCCACCCGGCACACCGTTGTAGTCCTTGCGCTCCCAGGGCGTGCGCTCGAAGCGCCCGGGCTCCGAGGCCTCCGGGGGCAGAGGAGCCGTGACTTCGTCCTCAAGCTGCTCGAAGGCGGCGCAGATCCGGTCGCGGAGAGAGGCGAACCAGAGCGGGGCTTCGATCTGCAGGCGCTCGATATGGGCTTTGTCGGTCATCTGTTCATGTCTCGTCGGTAGGCGCCAACACAGCCTCATCCTGAGGAGGACCATCAGGTCCGTCTCGAAGGAGGCCCCAGCGCCCTCTGGATCATCCTTCGAGACGCCGCTTGCAGCGGCTCCTCAGGATGAGGGTGTTTCTCAAGGCCCTTATTGCCCCGAAATGCCGATGTTTGGAAAGGATTCCGTCTGCCGCAAGGCTTCGCCGAGGATCATGGCGGCGGTGACGGCCACGTTGAGCGAGCGCATGCCCGCCTGCATGGGGATGATGATCCGGGCATTCGCCGCCGCATGGACCTCGTTCGGCACGCCGGCGGACTCGCGACCTACCAGGATGATGTCCTCGGGCTCATACTGGAAATCGGTGTAGGGCACGGCGCCCTTGGTGGTGGCCAGCACCAGCCGGCCTCTTCCCTCGCGCCGCCATTCCTCGAAAGCGCGCCAGGAAATGTGACGTGTGATCGTCACGTGGTTGAGGTAATCCATCCCGGAGCGGCGCAGGTTCCGGTCCGACACGTCGAAGGCCGCAGGCTCGATGATCTCGACCGGCACGCCGAGGCAGGCGGCCAGGCGCAGCATGGTGCCGGTGTTCTGCGGGATGTCCGGCTGGAAAATGGCAAGACGAGGCATGGCACCGTCATCGGGGCAGGCGCGGCTCACGTCAAGTGAACGCTTTCGGTTCCGCCCGTGTTAAACCTGGGGACTTGAGAACAGGAATCGGGGAAGGGAATGTTCCGGTGGCTGGAAAAGCGGATCGATCCGTTTGCGCCGTTCGATGAAAACGAGACGCCGCCGAATAAGGTGGGGAGCTTTACCTGGCATTATCTCAAGCCGGTGCGCTTCTGGCTGGTGATCCTGTTCTTTGTCGCGCTGACCGTCGGCCTGTTCGAATCGTCCCTCTACATTCTGCTGGGCTGGCTGGTGGATATCCTGGCCAATTCCACGCCGGACCGGGTCTGGGCCGAGCACGGAACCACCCTGATGATGATGGCGGCTCTCGTCGTTTTTGTCAGGCCAGCCCTGAATTTTGCGCATGAGCTGATCTCCAACCAGGTGATCATCGCGCAGAGCACCAATATGATCCGCTGGCGAACCCATGTTTACACGCTGGGCCATGCGGTGAGCTATTTCCAGGCCGATTTCGCGGGCCGCCTCGCCAACCGCATCATGCAGGGCGGTGGCGCGATCCGCAGCATTGCCGTGACGCTCATCGACACGCTGCTCTACGTGGCGATCTATGCGGTCACGGCCCTCGGGGTCTTTTCCAGTGTCAGCCCCTGGCTTGCCCTGCCCATGGGGCTCTGGATCGTAGGCTACATCGTTCTCCTGCGCTTCTTCGTTCCCCAGGCGAAGGAGCGCTCGCTCAAGGTGGCCGATACCCGCTCGGCCCTCGTGGGCCGGGTGGTCGACAGCTACACCAACATCCTGACGGTGAAGCTTTTCGCCCGGGGGGCCGAGGAGCGCTCAGCCGTCAAGGAGGCAGTCGGGGCCAACACTGAGGCCTTCCTCCATTCGTTGCGGCTGAACTCCACTGTCTCGGGCCTCCTGTCCATCATGAACAGCCTGCTGCTTGCTGCCACTGGAGCCCTCTCGGTGCTCCTGTGGAGCCGGGGCGTCATGACGAGTGGCGAGGCGGCGTCCGGGCTTGCCCTTGTCATGCGCATCCTCGCCATGTCCGGCTGGGTCATGCATACGGTCCGCGACGTGTTCGAGAATATCGGCACGGTCCAGGAAAGCATGCAGACCATCGCCCGCCCGCATGGCCTGGTGGACATGCCGCAGGCTCCGCGCCTGAAGGTTGGCCGGGGCGAGATCCGCTTCAAGGACGTGTCTTTCCATTACGGGAAGGAAGGCGGTGTCATCGAAGGATTGAACCTCACGATCCGCGCTGGCGAAAAGGTCGGACTCGTCGGCACCAGCGGTGCGGGCAAGACCACCATCACCTCGCTTCTTCTGCGCCTTCACGACGTTGAGGGCGGGCGCATCCTCATCGACGGGCAGGACATCTCCAAGGTGTCCCAGGATTCCCTGCGTTCCTCCATCGCCGTGGTCACTCAGGACACCTCGCTCCTGCACCGCTCGATCCGGGATAATATCGCCTATGGCCGGGTAGGGGCCACAGACCGCGATATCGTCGAGGCGGCGCGCCTAGCCCATGCTCATGACTTCATCATGGGATTGGAGGATCACCGGGGCCGGCGCGGCTATGATGCCCATGTGGGCGAGCGGGGGGTGAAGCTCTCCGGCGGCCAGCGCCAGCGTATCGCCATTGCCCGTGTGATCCTCAAGGATGCTCCCATTTTGGTCTTGGATGAGGCCACCTCCGCCTTGGACTCGGAGGTCGAGGCAGCGATCCAGGATTCCTTGGCGACGCTGATGAAGGGCAAGACCGTGCTCGCTATTGCCCATCGCCTCTCCACCATTGCGGCCCTCGACCGCCTCATTGTCATTGAAGAGGGCCAGATCGTGGAGGAGGGAAGCCACGCGGAGCTGCTTCGGGCCGGTGGGCTCTATGCCCGGCTCTGGCGGCGCCAGTCCGGTGGCTTCCTTGGGGCAGGGGAGGGAGAAGGGGCCCGGGAGCCGGTGTCGCTGTAAGGAAACAGGTTGGAACATCTCCAATCCGCCTATGGACAGCGGGGCGTGACCGTGCCAAAGAGCCACCGCGCGGCGACTCCCAGTCGCATTGCGTGCGCGTTGACGCGTATGCTTGTTCCTTCAAGCTAGGAACTGGCGTGCCGAATGCCTTGTCTCGCGAGGCATTGAAGACGTGCGGTTCTCGTTTTTGTTCAATGCTGGAGAGCCACGTGGCCGAGACCACCACTCATGTCGCTGAGCCGACACGGCGCGATTTCCTTTACATCGCCACGGGCGCAGCCGCCGTTGTCGGCGGAGCAACCCTGGTATGGCCTTTCGTTCAGTCCCTGGCGCCCGACGCGGCGACGGTGGCTGCAGGCGCCCCCGTCGAAGTAGACCTGTCCCCGATCGCCGAAGGGCAGATCGTGAAGGTCTTCTGGCGCGGCAAGCTGATCTTCATCCGTCACCGCACGGCCGAAGAGATCAAGGCTGCCCAGGACGTGAACGTGGCCTCCCTGCGCGATCCGCAGGCCGATGCCGACCGCGTGAAGCAGGGCAAGGACCAATGGCTCGTCGTCTACGGCAACTGCACCCACCTGGGCTGCGTGCCGCTGGGTCAGCAGGGCGAGTATCACGGCTGGTTCTGCCCCTGCCATGGTTCGGTGTTCGACACCTCCGGCCGCGTCCGCGGTGGTCCGGCTCCCATCAATCTGCCGATCCCGCCCTACACCTTCGCGTCCGACACGAAGATCATCATCGGCCAAGAAGCCACGGCGTAACCTAAGCGACGATCAGGCGACATCCATGAGCCAGCATCCTATAACCTATGTTCCCAAGAGCGCCTTCGCCAAGTGGTTCGAGAGCCGCTTGCCCATCGCAGGTCTCATCCATTCCTCGTTCATCGCCTTCCCGGTGCCGCGGAATCTCACCTATTTCTGGACCTTCGGCGCCATCCTGGTGTTCATGCTCGTCTCGCAGATCGTGACGGGCGTGTTCCTGGCCATGTACTACACGCCGAATGCGGCACTGGCTTTCCAGTCCGTCGAGCACATCATGCGCGATGTGAACTATGGCTGGCTCCTCCGCTACCTGCACGCCAACGGCGCTTCGATGTTCTTCGTCGCGGTCTACGTGCACATCTTCCGCAACTTCTACTACGGCTCCTACAAGGCGCCGCGTGAAGTGCTCTACATCCTGGGCGTGATCATCTTCCTCCTGATGATGGCCACCGCCTTCATGGGCTACGTGCTTCCCTGGGGACAGATGAGCTTCTGGGGCGCCACCGTGATCACGAACCTCTTCTCGGCGATCCCGATGGTCGGCGACACGATCGTCAGCTACCTCTGGGGCGGCTACTCGGTGGGCAACCCGACGCTCAACCGCTTCTTCTCCCTGCACTATCTGCTGCCCTTCATGATCGCGGGCGTCGTTGCCCTGCACATCTGGGCGCTGCACGTGCCGGGCCAGAACAACCCGACCGGCATTCCGATCAAGTCGGGCAAGGACGCCGTTCCCTTCACCCCCTACGCGACGATCAAGGATATCTTCGCTGTCGTCGTGTTCATGCTCTTCTTCGCCTACTGGGTGTTCTACATGCCGAACTACCTCGGCCATGCGGACAACTACATCCCGGCGAACCCGGCGGTGACGCCCGCGCACATCGTGCCGGAGTGGTACTTCCTGCCCTTCTACGCGATCCTGCGCGCCATTCCCGACAAGCTCGGCGGCGTCATCGCCATGGGCGCGGCGATCGTGATCTGGTGCTTCATGCCCTGGCTCGACACCTCGAAAGTGCGCTCCACGGCATACCGCCCGCTCTACAAGCAGTTCTTCTGGCTGTTCGTGGTGGTCTGCTTCCTGCTCGGCTGGCTGGGCTCCCGCCCGGCTGAGGGCTGGTACGTGATCGCGTCGCAGATCTGCACGGCATACTACTTCGCCCACTTCCTGATCGTCCTGCCGGTGCTCGGCTTCGTCGAGCGTCCGCTGCCGCTGCCGAATTCGATCCTCGAATCCGTCATGGGCGTGCAGAAGGGCGGGGCCGGCGTGCCGGCCGGCGCCAATGCCGAGCCGTCGTCCAAGGGCTGATGCGAGCGTTGAGGAATAGAACAATGATGAAGCGTACTCTTCTCATCGCCGCTGCCGTTCTCGGCCTCTCGGCCCCGGTCTTTGCCGCTGGCGAGACCCCGGTCCCGCCGCAGCTGAAGTGGAGCTTCCAGGGTCCGTTCGGCACCTTCGACCGGGCTCAGTTGCAGCGCGGCTTCAAGGTCTACCGGGAGGTCTGCGCCTCCTGCCACGGCCTAACCTATGTCGCGTTCCGCAACCTCGCCGAGGCAGGCGGCCCGGAATTCTCCGAGGCGCAGGTGAAAGCGCTCGCTGCGGAGTATAAGATCCAGGACGGCCCGAACGATGCCGGCGACATGTTCGAGCGTCCCGGCCGTCCGGCCGACCGCTTCCCGGCTCCGTTCCCGAACGAGAACGCGGCGGCTGCGGCCAACGGTGGCAAGGCTCCGCCGGATCTGTCGCTGATCTCGAAGGCCCGCACCTACGAGCGCGGCTTCCCCTGGTTCATCACGGACGTGTTCCGCCAGTATTCCGAGAACGGCGCCGACTACCTCGTGGCGCTGCTCAACGGCTACGAGGAGGCTCCGGCCGGTTTCCAGGTTCCGGCAGGTGGTCACTACAACCACTACTTCCCGGGCAACGTGATCGCCATGCCTAAGCCGCTCAGCGACGGCCAGGTCGAATATCCGAAGAACGAGGCCGGCCAGCCTCAGGCTCCGGAGACGGTCGATCAATACGCCAAGGACGTGACGGCGTTCCTCACCTGGACGGCTGAACCGCATCTCGAAGCCCGCAAGCGCCTCGGCTTCCAGGTCATGCTGTTCCTGCTGGTGCTCTCGGGCCTGCTCTACTTCACGAAGAAGAAGGTGTGGTCCCGGGTGGGCGGCGAGGTCGAAGGCCACGCCACCCCGCCGATGACGCACAATCCGTAATTTCGAGAAAGGCCCCGGAAATCGGGGCCTTTTTCTTTTGGCCTCATGTGGTCAACGAACCCAAATAGCTGAATAGTGTTGTCAAATGGACCTTGTCCCTGGAGACAACATGCATCTGCGCTTCAGGACATCAGACGTCGTTCATCTCGTCCTGCTGGTGGCCAGTCTGGGAGCGACGTCCTATGTCGCCTACCAGATCGTCGGCTTTCTCGGGATAGGAGTCCTTGGACTGATCATCGGGGTGATCGCGCTGACCGTTGAGTTGGAAGGGGGAAGACCTCTTGTCCACGATCAGGCTGCAAGTCTCTATATCCAGTTCATGGCCGCTGAAGAGAGAATGTCCGCAGCCGAGAGGGCTGAAAGGCGTGCCGAAATCGAGAGCGCCGGATCACCGCTGCTTGTGGCGAAGATCGTGAGCGCAGGGCTGATCGTCGTCGGATTTGGGTTGTTCCTTGTCTTCCAACTCGGCGTGTAGCTCCAGGCCCAGCCTTCTCGTTTGCGAAATCTATGATCGCGCCTTGGTCCTCAGGCCGGGTTTTCTGGTGACTTCCGGTAACGATGGTCTTAAGGCGTCCGCATGCTGCAGACCATCGCCGACGATATTTGGGGCGAGCCGTGCCTCGCCTATCACGTCCAGCCGGACCTTTTACCTGAGACCCACACCTCTCTGGGAGAGCTTCAGGAGTCCATAGCCGCACGCTGGCCCGTCCCGCTCCATTTCGCTCCACCCGAGGCGCTGCACGTCACGCTCTATGCCCTGGTGCAGGTGAAGGAGCGGTTCGACAAGGAGGGCTATTGGAGCAGCATCGCCGAGCCCTGCCGCGCCTTGCTGGAGGGCCTCTGCTCAGGCCATGGCCCTCTAAGCTTACGGTTCTCGAAGCTGAAAGTGACGGACACCGCGATCATTGCCGTCACAACCGATGAGACGGGCCTGATCGCGGCCCTGCGGGAGAAGATCGCGGATTCCATCCCGCCGCCGCCCGGCCTCAAGCCCATGCGCTACAACCTCATCCACTCGACACTCGCGCGTTACCGGACCTCGGACGTGGTGTCGGACAGCGTCGTAGAGGCAGTCGAGGCGATCCCGATTTCGATTGCGGCTCCCGTGGAGCGTCTCAAGATCATCCGGGAAACCCTCTTTCCCTGCCAGGAACTCGACGAGATCTTCTCGTTCCCGCTCCGCTAGCGCATCGTGCGGACCCGAAGGGCCGCGTCAGCGAAAAGTGGATCCGGTATCCCGCGTTCAACGATGCTCCAGCAAAAGAAGAGAGCCTCGGACCCAAAAGTGGATTTCACCCGTGGGTCCGAGGCTCTAGGGGCAACCCCGTTTGGGTTTGGCCTCAGCAGCCGCTATGGTCGCGCCTCGAGCTTGTTGAGAGGGCACGAAGAGATGACGAAGGCGGTTCTAGGGATCATCGGTGGATCGGGAGTCTATGATCTTCCGGGGATCGAGGACGTGCGCGAAGTGCAAAGCCGCTCTCCCTGGGGTGAGCCCTCCGACGTTCTGCGCATGGGCCGCATCGGCGAGACGGATGTGGCCTTCCTTCCCCGCCATGGCCGTGGCCATCGCCTGTCGCCATCCGACATCAATTACCGCGCCAATATCGATGTGATGAAGCGCGCCGGCGTGACGGACCTGATCTCGGTCTCCGCCTGCGGCTCCTTCAAGGACGAGTATTATCCTGGTTTTTTCGTTCTGGTGGACCAATACGTGGACCGCACGCACAAGCGCGAAAGCTCGTTCTTCAGCAAAGGCTGCGTGGCGCATGTGCCTATGGCGCATCCGGTCGGTCCTCTGCTCCGGCAACGCATTGCGAATGCGGCGGTAGCCGAGAAGATCCCGTTCACGATCGGCGGCACGCTCGTGTGCATCGAGGGGCCGCAATTCTCTACTTACGCCGAGTCCATGACCTACAAAACGCTGGGCTATGACGTGATCGGCATGACGGCGATGCCCGAGGCCAAGCTCGCGCGTGAGGCAGAGATCACCTACGCCACCGTTGCCATGGTGACCGATTACGATTGCTGGCATCCTGACCATGACAGCGTGGACGTCGCTGCCGTCGTTACGGTCGCCAAGCAGAACGCCACCAAAGTGGCCCGCCTTATCGCCCGCGTCGCGCGCTATTTCCCGGCTGAGCACGAGCCGTGCCCCGTGGGTTCGGATCGGGCGCTCGATGGCGCCATCATGACGGCTCCCTCCGCGCGCGATCCGGAGCTCTTGAAAAAACTCGATGCTATTGCGGGCCGTGTGCTAAACCCCGCATAGAGCACCCAGGCAGGCATGGTTTTGTCGCGTGCCTCCCAGACCAGACGATATTCGCACTCACGGCAGGCACTCCATGGACCAGCGTCTCCTCACCGATCTCAAAGCAGCGATCCGCTCGATCCCGGATTATCCGAAGCCCGGCATCGTCTTTCGCGACATCACGACCCTGCTCGGGGATGCGCGCGCCTTCCGCCGTGCAGTGGACGAGTTGGTGCATCCTTTCGCAGGAGGTCGTGTCGATAAGGTTGCGGGCATCGAGGCGCGCGGGTTCATTCTCGGCGGCGCTGTGGCACATCAGCTCTCCGCAGGTTTCGTGCCGATCCGCAAGAAGGGCAAGCTTCCGCACGAGACGGTGCGCATCGCCTATTCGCTGGAATACGGCGTGGACGAGATGGAGATCCACACGGATGCCATCGGCCAGGACGAGCGCGTGATCCTCGTGGATGACCTCATTGCCACCGGCGGCACGGCCGTCGCGGCCACGCAGCTGCTTCGCCAGATGGGTGCGAAGATCGTCGCCGCCTGCTTCATCATTGATCTCCCCGATCTTGGCGGCGCACAGAAGCTGCGTGATCTTGGTGTGGAAGTGCGCAGCCTCGTGAGCTTCGAGGGGCATTAAGGGACAACACTGACGATGCCGACGGATCGCATCTTGGGAGCATTGGAGTTCCTGCGCGAAGCGGAGAGGCTGAAAGATGTCCTTCGCAGCGGGCATACGTCCAACGGGCGGCCTGAGAGCGTGGCCGAGCATACCTGGCGGCTGTGCCTCATGGCCCTCGTGTTCGCGGATGAATTCGAGAGCATCGATACCTTACGTCTCATCAAGCTCTGCATCGTGCATGATCTTGGTGAAGCCTTGAGCGGAGACATTCCCGCCATTTTGCAGAGCGAGGGCACCAACAAGGCCGCTCAGGAAAGGGCGGATCTGAAGGTGCTGACCAAAGCCCTTCATCCAACGAAGCGCAGTGAGATCTTGGCTTTGTGGGAGGAGTACGAGTCGGCCTCCACGCCCGAGGCCATCATCGCCAAAGGGCTCGACAAGCTGGAGACGATCCTCCAGCACAATCAGGGGCAAAACCCTTCCGATTTCGATTACACGTTCAATCTCGGCTACGGTCGGAAGCAGACCGCAGCCCATCCACTGCTCGCCAAGATCCGCGCCGTTCTCGACGAAGAGACCCGCGCGCGGGCTGAAGGCTCAAAGGCCGTTTAGAGCATTTTCCGGCGAAGTGGATCCGGTTCGCCGTCAGAAAATGCGGCCCCGCAAAGAAGAGAGCTGATTCCATGCCAATGGAATCAGCTCTAAGGCCGCCGCTCCCAGAACACCATGCCCTCGAAGGAGAAGACCTCTTCTCCGCGCTGGTTCGTGCCGCTGTTGTGATGGAACACCAGACCCCAGCCGGGGCGCGAGTTCGACACACGCTTGCCCGTCACCGTGGAGCGATATGTGATGGTGTCTCCCGCGTAAACGGGCTTCAGCCATTTCAGATCCGTGAAGCCCGGGGAGGGGCCAAGCCTTGCGGGCCGAGCGCCGTGGGCCAGCGCATTCGCGCGAATGCGGCTGCGATAGCCGACCATCTGCTTCATCCACACGCTCGCTGTGTGCCAGCCTGAGGCGCAGAGTGCACCGAAAAGGCTGTTTTTCGCGGCCTCCGAATCCACATGGAAACGCTGCGGGTCGAATTGCTCGGCAAACGCGATGATATCGTCAGGCTCGAAGTGGTACGAGCCGAGCTCCTCCGTCTCACCGATCACGAGATCCTCAAAATAAGGGTTCGGGGAAATATGCGGCAGCTCCCGCTTCGGCGTGTGGTCCGGCATGGCGGAGGCGGCAGCCGCGAGAACGCTCGAACCTGAGCCCGTAACAGGCTCCGCATCTCGGCGTCCGAACATCACCCAGTTCTTCTGAGTGAACACGGCCTCGTCGGCCTGGTTCAGCATCTCGAACTGGAAGCGCACGAGGCCGAGGGAGGGGCGGCTCTTCGAAGGGCGGCTCTCCAGGATCGTCATGCGCGAGCGTAAGCTGTCGCCAGGCCTCACCGGCTTCAACCACTTCACCTCCTCGATGCCAGGCGCGCCCATGGAGGTGGAATCGAGGATCAGGTCGTCGGCGAGCAGGCGCATGTTGATCGAGCACGTATGCCAGCCCGAGGCGATCAGCGTGCCGATAAAGCTATCCCTGGCGGCTACCTCGTCCACATGGAAGGGCTGCGCATCGTATTCCTGCGCAAAGGCAAGCAGCGCCTCCTTCGTGACGGTGTAGGGGCCGAGCATCTGCGTGGTGCCGGGTGTGAGGTCTTCGAATGCGTAACGGGGCATGGTCTCGATCGATGCGGTTTTCAGCGCTTCGCCTGCGGTCGGATCGTTCAGGGATTGAACTGTCCAGCTGCGTTGTGCGCCAGGCGGATCGGTTCGGGCAAGCGATACTTTGGAGAACAGCGCAGCACGAGCTCTGCTGCAGTAGGGATATCGGCTAGATGCCCGGGCGAAATGAACATCGGATTCTTGGCCGTGCGGGTGCGCAGGGCCACGCCGATGATCTCCTTTCTGTCGACGAGGGGCGCTGACGACCCCTTCTCCTCCCCGAGATCCTTGTAGCGTCCGCACAGCAGCGTCTTGCCGCAGCCGACGGTCGGGCGCTGCAGCCACAGGCCCATATGGCTCGCAATGCCGATGCGGCGAGGATGGGCGATGCCCATGCCGTCGAACAGGAACACGTCGGGCTCAGCCTGCAGTTTCTCGAAGGCTTCCTCCAGCACCGGACCCTCGCGAAAGCTCAAAAGGCCCGGAACATAGGGGAACGGAGTCGGGCGCTGCGCCAGCACCGTCTCCACAGGCAGAAAACCCGGATAGGTAACGACGACAATGGCCGCCTGGGATTGTTCGTCCTTTACGCTCACATCGACCCCGGCCACGAGCTTGACCCTATCGAGATCGATGGGCCGGTCGGACACGACCTCCCGCCTCAGCTCCTGCTGAAGGGCAATGGCCTCGGAGGGGGAGAGGTCCCAGGAATGGCGGTGGTGAAGCTGCATGCGGCTGAAGTGAGAGAGTACTGTACGGCTCAACGCTCAAGGTAGCGGAACGATCCGCCATGCTCCATGCACAGGTCTCAACTCAGGGATGATCCGGATGGTGTTATGTCGTGCTTAGGCCCATATAGCCTGTGAAGAACCGGTATCGAGAGACGCAATTGACCCATCATACCGCCACAGGCCGCAGCATTCCGATCATCACGCCGGCGGAAGGCGTGACGGAGGAGATGATCCGTGAGCTTGTCGTCACGTTCTATGATCGTGTGCTGAAGGATCCTGAGCTCGGCCCCATCTTTCACAAAGCGCTCTCGGGCCGGTGGAGCGAGCATCTGGCGATCATGGTGGATTTCTGGTCGTCAATCGCCCTGAGGACGGCGCGCTACAGCGGCAAGCCGCAGGCGGCGCATTTCGGTCTCGATCTCACGCCTGAGCTGTTTACGCGCTGGCTCGATCTCTTTGAGACGACGGCACGGGAGATCTTTGAGCCCGACACGGCGGAGTTCTTCATCGTCCGCGCCCAGCGCATAGCGGACAGCCTGCAGATCGGCCTTGGCATCGGCCCGAAGGCCCTAACGTTGCCCTAAAACAGCCTGCCAGATCGAATTTATATAGGATTTCAGGCAGATAGTCCTTTGTTTATAGGCAGTTCTTCGTTGCTCTTGATCGGATTTTAAAACCGCCTCTTTCGAAGGCACTTTCAAAACTTTGCCGTTAGTGGTAGGAACTTTTGTGTATTGCAGGCGATTGCCTGTTCCAGGATAGCTATTGAAGCCATGTCATACAGAGCAAAGCGCCAGAATATGAAGCGCACAGCCCTGCGGATTGCGGGCGGCTTTGTGCATGGTGTCACCCAAATGGCCCTTCTTGGTCAGGCCAGCGCTGTTGAACGCTTCCCAACGAGCATTTCAGCCACCACTGCACTCCGAAATGATTGGAGGAAGATTGGGGGCGACATGCGCCGGGCCATTGAAAAAGAAGAGCAGCTTGTCAAAGACAAAGCGTAACACACCGGTTCGTCGCGATAATGCGGATGAGCACCAAGTTGCAAAGTTGGAAATAAAACAGGTTCAGCAGCACTGGAGCGGACCACTTCCAGACCCCGAAACTCTTGCTGCTTTCGACCAAATCGTTCCGGGCGGAGCAGCTCGCATTTTCGATCAGTTTGAGAAGGAAGCCGATCACCGGCGTGCTCTGGAAAGAAGTCAGACCAGGTTCGTGATCCGCGACACCCATATAGGTCAGGCCTTGGCAGGTACCTTTGCGCTCGCAGGTCTGTCTGTTGCAGCCTTTGCAATTTATGCTGGTGCCCAGTGGGCGGCGACCATCATAGGCGGCAGCGTGCTTGTGCCTATTGTTTATGCGTTTCTAAAGCAGACTTGGAAAGCCAATTAATAATCCCCCACAGGGGCTAGAAGCTTTCCATTTTTCTAGCGCTCCCACCATTCCAGATCGTCCGCAGCCGTCTTCGGCAGCAAGGACGAGATCGCGATCATGACGAGGCCGCAGGCCACGAGCACGGCCACGAAAAACTCGGCCGTGCCGATGCTCGGCGAAACGACGGTCGAGACCAGATTTCCAAGAACGTCCTGCATGGGTCTACCTCCATGCAGGACATCAAAGCAGAATGGTCCTGAACGCTCGAAAAAGCGCGCGTTCAGGTTTCAGACAGATTCGTAAACCCGTTAAGTGTTGAAGCGGAAGTGCATCACGTCGCCGTCCTGGACGACGTAGTCCTTGCCTTCCAGGCGCAGGCGACCTGCATCGCGCGCACCCGCTTCGCCCTTCAGCGAGGTGTAATCGGCATAGGCGATGGTCTCGGCGCGGATGAATCCCTTCTCGAAATCCGTATGGATCACGCCAGCCGCCGCAGGAGCGCGCGTGCCCTTGGTAATGGTCCAGGCGCGGGCTTCCTTCGGGCCGACGGTGAAGTAGGTGATGAGGCCGAGCAGCTCATAGCCCGCGCGGATCACGCGGTTGAGACCGGGCTCGGCGAGGCCCACGGCTTCAAGATATTCCTTCTGCTCGTCGGGCGGCAGAACGGCGATCTCGCTCTCGATCTTGGCCGAGACGACGACAGCCTTGGCGCCTTCTTGCCTAGCGCGCTCAAAGACCTTGGCCGAGAACTCGTTGCCCTTGTCGGCAGAGGCTTCTTCCACGTTGCACACGTAGAGAACGGGCTTGGAGGAGAGGAGGCCCAGCATCTGGAACAGGCGCTCTTCCTCGGGCTTGCGCTCCACCATGCGGGCGGGCTTGCCGTCACGCAGCAACGGCAGGGTACGGTTGACGAGGTCGAGCGTTTCCTTTGCTTCCTTGTCGTTGCCCTTGGCCTTCTTTTCGAGTGCGGTCACGCGCTTTTCAAGGCTGTCGAGATCGGCGAGCATCAGCTCGGTCTCGATGGTCTCGATATCGGCAATCGGATCGATCTTGCCCTCGACGTGGGTGACGTCCGTATCCTCGAAGCAGCGCACCACGTGAGCGATGGCATCGACTTCGCGGATGTTGGCGAGGAACTGGTTGCCGAGGCCTTCGCCCTTGGATGCGCCGCGCACGAGGCCCGCGATATCCACGAAGGTGAGGCGGGTCGGGATGATCTGCGCCGAGCCTGCGATCGCGGAGAGCTGGTCGAGCCGGTCGTCCGGCACCGCCACGTCGCCCACATTCGGCTCGATGGTGCAGAACGGATAGTTCGCAGCCTGCGCCGCCGCGGTCTGCGTCAACGCATTGAAGAGGGTGGACTTGCCCACGTTTGGCAGGCCGACGATGCCCATCTTGAAGCCCATGGCCTCACTCCTTGTTCATAGCCGGTGTAGGCCGGCGTGATGATTCCTTTGGCCGGCAAACAGCCGGCGTTGTTTTTTAAGCCTAGCTGGCCTTCTCTCCAGGCCGCTTCACATCCGTCCAGCCTCTCGCCTCCATGGCGAGGTGGACCTTGTTCTGAAAGCTTCCGTCTTCGCCTTTGGCGAGGAGGGGAGCGTTGTCAGCGATGATGCGGCACAGGTCTTCGACCCATGCTTCCTCGCCTTTACCGAAATCGCCGAGCACATGGTGCTGCACGAGCGCCTTGTGGCCGGGATGGCCGATGCCGAGCCGCACCCGGCGATAATCGTTGCCGCAATGGGCGGAAATCGAGCGCAGGCCGTTGTGGCCCGCATTGCCGCCGCCGATCTTCACGCGCAGCTTGGCGGGCGGTAGATCGAGCTCGTCGTAGAAAACCGTGACGTCCTTGAGCGGGATCTTGAAGAAGTTCTGCGCTTCTCCCACCGCCTGGCCAGACAGGTTCATGAAGGTCTGCGGCTTGAGAAGCAGCACCTTCTCGCCGCCGATCACCGCATCCGCGGCCTGGGACTGGAAACGCTTGCGCCACGGACCTGCGTTGTGCACGCGCGCAATCTCGTCCACGGCCATGAAACCGATGTTGTGGCGGTTTCTGGCATAGCGGGAGCCGGGATTACCAAGGCCGACAAAAAGGCGCATCGCAAGGTATTCTCATAAGAAACGCTCCGGCCTTGCGGTCGGAGCGTTGAAGCCGGTCAATGGGCTTGAACGCCCGATGAGGCCGATTAGGCGGCGGTGCCTTCAGCAGCCGGAGCCTCGGCGGCCTCTTCCTTCAGGCCGGTCGGGGCCACGACGGTGACGAGGGTGAGGTTCTCGGCAGAGGTCGCCTTGGCGCCGTTCGGCAGCTTGACATCCGCGAGGTGGACCGAGGAGCCGATGTCGAGACCCTCGACCGAAGCCTCGATGTAGTCCGGGATCGCATCGGGCGAAACCTGCAGCTCGACGGTGTGCTCGACGATCTGGAGGGTGCCGCCGCGCTTCACGCCGGGGCTCTTTTCCTGGCCGACCACGTGCACCGGAACCACGACCTTGATGGTCTGGCCGGCGGAGACGCGCAGGAAGTCGACGTGCACGGGGAAGTCGCGCACCGGGTCGAGCTGGTAGTCGCGCGGAATGGCGCGAACCGTCTTGCCGTTGACGTCGATCTCGAAGATCGTGGTCAGGAAGTGGCCGGCGAAGATCAGCTGCTTGGTCTGGTTGAAGTCGAGAGCAATCGCCTCGGCCGGCTGACCGGCACCGTAGATAACAGCAGGAACTTGGCCTTGGCGACGAACAGCCCGGGCGGCCCCCTTGCCGCTCCGGTCGCGCGCCACGGCCTTGATTTGCTTAATTTCGCTCATGGTCGTGGTCCTTTGAATGGGAGTTAAAAACCGATGGCCGCCTTAAGGCGGCCATGAGGTCCGCGCCCGTGCCTCCAAGGGTGTCGAGCGGGCGCGAGGCGGCTTATACCTCGATATTCCCTTCCCTGCAACCAAAGGAGATTCTGGATCGATCCTGCCTCGTTGATACCATCAAGAGTTGCGACAGGGGGAGGGATTGCACGTGTTGGATGGCAGGGGAATGTACATCTGGAAGCTCGCCCCGATCATGGACGTCGAGGGGGGAGTGGAGAGCATGGTCGTCAAGGCTCAGCGGGCAAAGTTGTCCAGCATCTGGGTCAAGGTCGCGAACGGAAACACGGCCTATTCGAATGCAACGGGAGCGATGGCGCGCGAGTTTGCGAGGCTGGTGGACGGGATGCACGGGGCAGGCATCCAGGTCTGGGGGTGGCACGTTCCACGGGTGCTTCAGCCGGCCCATGCCACGGATGAGGCAGAACTGGTGGCCAGCCTCGCCTCTACCTTTCACCTCGATGGCGCTCTCATCGATGCAGAGGCGGGGTCGTCCTTCTTTCAGGGGACCCCTGCCGATGCGAGCATATATGCTTCTCGTTTGCGGCAGTTGATGGCTGACCAGGGAAAGGCCGTCGCTCTGTCGAGCCATGACATCCCAACGAACTTTCCGGAATTTCCATTCTGGAGCTTTGCGCAGCACGTCGATGTCAATGCTCCTCAGGTCTATTATGGAGCAAGCTCAAGCGTGAAGAACCGCCTCGACAGGGCCGTGGACGCAAACGCCGATCTTCAGATACCGATGGTTCCTGTCGGCGCTGGCTGGGTCGGTCCGGGTGGGGGATGTGCGAGCGCGAATGATTGTGCGGAGCGCGCGCTCGCATTCATGATGCTTTGCCGGAGATATGATTTACCAGGCTATTCTTTCTGGCACTGGTATGGAGCACCGACGGCTCTCTGGGATGTCTTATTCAACACCGGCGTCGTCCCAGAGGTATGACCTCAAGGGCCTGGCGCCTCGTGCGGAACCGGAGGTCCGCGTCGGCGGATGGATCCCAAAAGTGCAAGTCCACTTTTGTGTCGGGTGCTCTAGTCGAACAGACTCGACACCGAACTTTCGGTAGCCGTGCGCCCGATCGCCTCGCCCATCAGCTGAGCGATGCTGATCACCCGGATGTTGCGGGCCACCTTCACGGCCTCGGTGGGCATGATGGAATCGGTGATCACCAGTTCCTTCAGGCGCGAGCTTGCGATGCGGGCGACCGCGCCGCCCGAGAGCACACCATGGGTGATGTAGGCGTAGACCTCCTTCGCGCCCTTGGCGAGGAGAGCGTCGGCAGCGTTCACCAGGGTGCCGCCGGAATCGACGATGTCGTCGACCAGGATGCAGGAGCGGCCGGAGACGTCGCCGATGATGTTCATAACCTCCGACTCGCCGGGGCGCTCGCGGCGCTTGTCCACGATGGCGAGCTGGGCGTCGATGCGCTTGGCGAGCGCGCGGGCGCGCACCACGCCACCGACGTCGGGGGAGACCACCATGCGGTTTCCGCCGTCAAGGCGCTCCTTGATGTCACGGGCCAGGATGGGGGCGGAGAACAGGTTGTCGGTGGGGATGTCGAAGAAGCCCTGGATCTGACCGGCATGGAGATCCAGCGTCAGCACGCGGTCCACGCCCGCATGGGTGATGAGATTGGCCACGAGCTTGGCCGAGATCGGCGTGCGGCCCGACATGCGCCGGTCCTGCCGCGCGTAGCCGAAATAGGGCACCACCGCCGTAATGCGCCTTGCCGAAGAGCGGCGCAGCGCATCCGTGATGATCAGGAGCTCCATGATGTGATCGTTCGTGGGGAACGAGGTCGACTGGATGATGAAGACATCCTCGCCGCGCACGTTCTCCTGGATCTCGACGAACACCTCCATGTCCGCGAAGCGCCTCACCTGGGCCTTGGCCAGGGGCACATTGAGATAGGCGGCGATGGCCTCGGCCAGGGGACGGTTGGAGTTTCCCGCAACGAGCTTCATGAAAGCAACTTCAGCTTTGAGTGACCTGTCGAGCCCGCTGCGCAATATAGAGACGTCTGCGCGGCCAGGCGCAAGGCTCTTAGCAGCGATATCAAAACGTCACAATACGAGTCGTGCTGGATTAAGTGCCGCAATAGCGATTTGCGGCCATGCGGTTACTGCAGAGCAACGGGCGTTTCCTCGTCCGAAGCATCCGCCGTTTGAATGGATTTCGAGTTGCTGAGGAACTCGGCGATCTCGTCCATGCTGGACTGGGCGAGCTTGGCCAGGGTCTCCTTGTCGATGGCAGAGATCGAGCCGGAGGCCAGGGTAACGGCTCGGGATCCTTCCAGTCGCTTGGCGCGGCGCTTCTGGGAATCGAACACGTCCCAGACATAGGAAACCTTGGTCTCCCCGTCTTCCGTGGCGGTGGAGAGATAGCCCCGAACCCGGTAACGGGCTTGGGCGCTGGAGCCGACGAGTTCAACCTTGCGATCGGAGGCTGCGGTCGCGAGTTCGTCGAGGAGGGCGGTCTGGACCGGGGCAGGGGCACCGTCGATGCTCTCAAAGGCCACCGGCACACCTTCGGGCGAGCCACCCAGAAGAGACCCCTGACAGGCACCCAGAACCATCGTGATTGCCATAGCGGCAAGCCGCCCCCAACGCTTCGTCCCGGCCATAAAGGCTCCTGTTTTATTTTCGGTAACGAAATATTAACCGTAACGGGAGCCGCCGTCCAGATCAGCCACGCTTGCGCAAGTTAACGATGAGGAAATCGAGCCCAAGCGCAATCAGGCCGGCAGCCAGTCCCCAGAAGGCGGAGCCGATACCGTAGAGAGTGATCCCTGACGCGGTGACGGCCAGCGTCAGCACGGCCGGGAAGCGCTTGGCCTCATCCGACAGGGCAGAGCCCAGGGCTCCGGCGAAGGCGCCCATGAGGGCGAGGCCCGCCACCGTCTTGATGAGTTCCGGCGGCAGCGCCCCGATCAGCGCGATGAGGGCGGCGCTGAAGGCCGCGAAGGTCAGGTAGCTCAAGGTATAGAAGGGCCCGACCATCCAGCGCTTGCCGGGATCGGGATGGGTGTCCGGCCCGGTGCAGATGGCCGCCGAGATGGCCGCAAGGTTGCTGGTGTGGGCCCCGAACAGAGCCGTCACCATGGAGGCGAGACCCGTGACGGCCAGAATCGGACGGGTCGGTGGCGTGTAGCCGGAGGCCCGCAGGACCGCGAAACCCGGCAGGTTCTGAGAGGCCATCGTCACCAGGAAGAGGGGAAGTCCGAGGCCGATCAGTGCGGCCGGTTCGAAGGCAGGCGTGATGAATGTCAGCGAGGAGAGGCTGAGATCCGAGGCGGGCGGCTTGGCCAATCCGCCCCCGAAGGCGATTCCGAGACCGATGAACAGCACCGCGAGCACAGCCATGGCCGGGTTGAACAGGCGAACGACCAGGAAGATGCCGACCAGGGGCAGCACGAGGCCGGGGGCTCCTTGCGCGCTCTCGAACACGGCCATGACGAACCGGATCAGGACTCCGGCCAGCATGGCAGCGGCAAGCGAGGTCGGGATCTTCTCGATCAAGCGCCCGAACGGCTTAATGAAGGCCGCCAGCATGATGAGGAGACCGGTGAGCAGAAAGCAGCCGACGGCGGCGTGAATGGAGAGGCCGCTGGAGGCAGCGATCAGCGCCGCGCCCGGGGTCGACCAGGCGGTGACCACGGGCATGCGGTAGCGAACGCTCAAATATCCGCTCGTTGCCGCCATGGAGAGGCACAAGGCCGCCACCCAGGACGAGGTCTGCGCCGCATCCGCTCCCACAGCCTGGGCCGCCGCGATGATGATGGCAATCGTGCTGCCAAAGCCCACAAGGGCCGCAACGACGGCTGATGTGATGATCGACAGGCGCATGGATCGGCTTCCCCTCAGGTTCGGCAGGCTCAGCCGTTTAGACCGAATACGATGGCCGCGCCAGTTTGCTAGCGCATCGTGCGGAACCGAAGGTCCGCGTCATCCTCCCACGTCATCACCGGCCTCGTGCCCGTGATCTCGATTCTTTGGAGCACCGCGCCCTTCGCATCGGGATGGCCGGGACACGCCCGGCCATGACGAAGGGAGAAGCATCAATCCCAAAAGTGCAGTCCACTTTTGTGTCGGGTGCTCTAGCTGCACTTTCCTCAAAGGCTGTCAGCCCTTAAATCTCCCTCATGAGTCGCAACACCTATAACGACGTTCCGCCGGATATCCTGGACAATGAGGAGGATGACGACAGCGTAGCCGTGGAGAGCGGCTCGGATGTCGAGTTCGACCTCGAGGCGAACCCCAGTTCCGTCCAGCGGGGCACGGAAGTCATCCGCCGGTTCTGGACGACGCTGCCCAACGCGCCGGGCGTCTATCGCATGTTGGACCTGAAGGGCGACGTGCTTTACGTGGGCAAGGCGAAGAGCCTTAAAGCACGCGTGGGCTCCTATGCGCGCGGCCAGGCGCATTCGAACCGCATCGCCCGCATGATCGCCGAGACCTCCTCCATGGAGTTCGTCACCACGGCGACGGAAACCGAGGCGCTGCTGCTCGAGGCCAATCTCATCAAGCAGCTGAAGCCCCGCTACAACGTGCTGTTGCGGGACGACAAGTCGCTGCCCTACATCCTGCTTACCGCCGATCATCCGGCGCCGCAGCTCGTGAAGCATCGCGGCGCGCGGAAGCGGAAAGGGGATTACTATGGCCCCTTCGCGAGCGTGTGGGCGGTGAACCGCACGATCAATGCGCTCCAGCGCGCATTCCTGCTGCGCTCATGCAACGACAGCTATTTCGAGAACCGCACGCGGCCTTGTTTGCTCTACCAAATCAAGCGTTGCTCGGGTCCTTGCACCAACGAAATCTCGCCGGAGGATTACGCTGAGCTTGTCAGTGAAGCGCGTGCCTTTCTGTCGGGTAAGTCGAATGCCGTGAAGCAGCGCATCACCGAAGAGATGCAACAGGCCGCCGAAGAACTCGAGTTCGAGCGGGCGGCGCGCTGCCGTGACAGGCTTGCCGCGCTCTCCGCCATTCAGGGCGTGCAGGGCATCAACACGCAATCGGTGGAAGAGGCGGATGTGTTCGCGCTCGACGAGCAGGCGGGACAGTTCTGCGTGGAGGTGTTCTTCTTCCGCAACTGGCAGAACTGGGGCAACCGCGCCTATTTCCCGAAGGCCGACAAGTCCATGACGCCGGACGAGGTGCTCAGCTCCTTCCTGGCTCAGTTCTACGACGACAAGCCCGCGCCGCGTCTCATCCTGCTTTCGCACGAGATCGAGGACGCGGAGCTGATGGCAGCCGCGCTTTCGACGAAAAGTGAGACGCGTGTGGAAATTCACGCGCCGCAGCGCGGCGAGCGCCGGCAGCTCATCGATTACGTTCTGCGCAATGCGAAGGAAGCGTTGGGACGTCGCCTGGCGGATACTGCTTCGCAACAGAAGCTGCTCATTTCGCTGGGCCAGGCCTTCGGCATGAACAAGGCCCCGCGGCGCGTGGAGGTCTACGACAACTCGCACATCATGGGCACCAATGCGGTGGGCGCCATGGTGGTCGCCGGCGCGAACGGCTTCATGAAGCAGCATTACCGCACCTTCAACATGAAGTCGGAAGACCTGAAGCCCGGCGACGATTACGGCATGATGCGCGAGATGCTGCAGCGGCGCTTCGCACGGCTCGTGAAGGAGGAGCCGAGAACCCCCGATCAGCAGGAGAATGCAAGTTCCTCTGATTCCGAGGATGCTTTCCCCTCATGGCCCGACCTCGTCCTCATCGATGGTGGCAAGGGACAGCTCGAAGCCGCTCGCCAAGCTCTGGCAGATGTCGGCGTCGGCGAAGACGACGTGACCCTCGTCGGCATCGCCAAAGGGCGCGACCGCGATGCGGGACGCGAGACCTTCTTCAAGATCGGTCAGCCCGCCTTCAAGCTGCCGCCCCGGGACCCTGCGCTCTATTTCGTGCAGCGGCTTCGCGATGAGGCTCACCGCTTCGCCATCGGCACGCACCGGGCCAAGCGCAAGCGCGAAATGGTCAAGAACCCGCTCGACGAGATCCCTGGCATCGGGCCCACTCGCAAGCGGGCGCTGCTGCACCATTTCGGAACCGTCAAGGCAATCCAGCGCGCTGCCCTGGAAGACCTCATGAAGGCCCCTGGGGTGAATGCGGCCACAGCCCGAGCCGTGTACGATTTCTTCCACGAGCGGGGGTAAAGCCTGCGATAACGCCAATGTGGGGCGCCCCACGGTTGACGGATCGAGCCGAGGCATGCTTCCTGCCTATCCTATGAGCACTGCACGTTCCATGCGCCGGTCCAAGGCCTTCAATCTTGCCAATCTGCTGACCTATGGCCGTTTGGTGGCCGTGCCGGCCGTGGTCGGCCTGCTGTTCTGGCCGGAGGATCACTGGTCGCGTTGGTTTGCTCTGGCCGTCTTCGCGCTGGCGGCCATCACCGATTATTTCGACGGCTACATCGCGCGAACTTTCTCCCAGCAATCGGCCCTGGGCCGCATGCTCGATCCCATCGCCGACAAGCTCTTGGTGGCCGCCTGCCTGCTCATGCTGGTCTCCGACAAGACGATCCAGGGCTGGCATATCTGGGCAGCCCTCGTCATCCTCTGCCGCGAGATCCTGGTATCGGGCCTGCGCGAGTTCCTGGCGGAGCTGAAAGTCGGGGTGCCGGTCAGCCGCGTCGCCAAGTGGAAGACCACATTCCAGCTTCTCGCCCTCGGCTTCCTGATCGCGGGACCGGCGGGAGATACGGTACTGCCTGGAAACACCATGATCGGGCTCAGTCTCTTATGGGTTTCCGCGATCCTGACACTTTATACCGGGTGGGATTATCTCAGAACCGGCATTCATCACCTGATGGATGAGGGCTAGGCTCCATGAAGCTCGTCTATTTCGCCTGGGTGCGCGAGCGGATCGGCAGGACGGACGAGACCATCGACCTGCCGGAAGGGATTGCAACGATTGCCGATCTCGTGCGATGGCTGAAGACGCGGGGCGAGGAATACGAATATGCCTTCGAGAACGAGGCCATCGTCCGCGCCGCCATCGACCATCAGCATGTGAAGCCCGAAGCCTCGATTGCCGGCGCGCGGGAGATCGCCTTCTTCCCGCCCATGACCGGCGGGTAGGGACCATGCCCATCATCCGCATCCAGGTCGAGGCCTTCGATGCTGCTGCCGAGACGGCGGTTCTCTCAGCCGGGCGCGGGGATATCGGCGCGACGGTCGCCTTTACCGGCTTCTGCCGTGATGAGGGCGGCAGGCTCTCCGCCCTGGAGCTCGAGCACTATCCCGGCATGGCCGAAGCCGAGATGGCCCGCATCGCGAGCGAGGCCGAGGCACGCTGGCCTCTGATGGGGCTTACCGTCATTCATCGCTACGGCTTGATCCGTCCGGGTGAGCCCATCGTGCTGGTGCTGGCGGCTAGTGCCCATCGTCGCGCAGCCTTCGAGGCCGCCGAGTTCATGATGGATTACTTGAAAACCCATGCTCCCTTCTGGAAGCGGGAGCACCTGAAGGACGGCACTGTCGGCGCGTGGGTCGACGCGAAGAGTGCCGACGACACGGCCATGGAGCGGTGGGGCTGACCGGTAGATCTTGACCTGCTTCGGCTGGAGGAGGACCATCTTTCGCAGATGACGAGCGGAGGCGCCTATGCCGAACGTCTTGGTCTTTCTCGCCCTGGTGGCTTCTGCGCCTGCCGGTGCCCAACATGTGCAGGCACCCGGTCATAACCCCATTGACTGCTATTGCCGGGCCCAGGGACGGACCTTTGCTCCTGGAGAAACGATCTGTCTCAAGACGGCGGAGGGGCCAAGGCTCGCGCAATGCCGGATGGAGATCAATGTGATGTCCTGGAGCATCACCTCGAAACCGTGCCCTGAGGCATAAAAAACGCCGCCGAATCTGCGGCAGCGCTTAAAAAGAACGGGTCCGGTTGCTTGAGCCGTGAGGGCTGAGGTCGTCTTAGAAAAGACCGGCGACGATGGCGCAAATGAAAGAGAAAGAGACGCAGGCCGCTGCCACGTTGAGCTTGGCGGTCCAATCGGCATTCGACGTCAGGTTCATGATAGGCCCCTATCTGAATGGAGGGGGAACTTATCAGGATCCCAAGGATCTGAAAAGGGCGGGCTGGTCCTGAAAAATACTACAAATAGACTGTAAAAATGGTTAACAAATGGTTAACTCCTTGCTCCGATTAAGAAGAAAGCTGCCTTCGAGAAGTAGAGAAATTTTTGGAATCCTGCCTGCAGAGCGCACTCTCCCGCCCTTTTAGCCTATTTCTCGAAACAACCGGTCCGGAGATGGTCTGAACCTTGGGAAGGGCCGTTGACGGGATGTTTACCGGCAGCAGGCTAGGGTCCCGCCCATGCGTCGTGGGTTAGTTGCGTTTGTTGCCCTATCGCTTGTTGGGCTCGGGTTGACCGGTTGCGGGTTGTTTCGGTTCGAACAGCGCGAGCCCTGGCGCGCGCAGGCTGAGGAAGCCTGCCTGTCGCAGCGGCTCGTGCAGCCATCGGCTTATGTGGCCCTGTCGTCCAAGATCGACGGCCCCGGTGTCTGCGGCATGGATTATCCCTTCAAGGTCGCCGCCTTCAGCAACGGCGAAGTCGGCCTGAAATCCAAGGTGACCCTTGCTTGCCCGATCATCCCGCGCATCGATACTTGGCTCGATGAAATCGTGAAACCTGCCGCCGTCATGCATTTCGGCGTCCCGGTCGTGGATCTGAAGGCGGGCTCCTATTCCTGCCGCCCGCGCAACAACCAGCGCGGTGCCAAGCTCTCCGAGCACTCCTTCGGCAACGCACTCGACGTCATGGCCTTTGTTCTGGCGGACGGTCGCGAGATTACAGTCATGAAGGGCTGGAGGGGCGATCCTGCCGAGCAGGACTTCCTGCGTGAGGCCTTTGTGGGCGCCTGCCGCTATTTCACGACGGTGCTGGGCCCGGGTGCGGATGCTTTCCACTACGACCACCTGCATATCGACCTGGCGCGGCATGACCCGCGTGGCGAGCGCCGCATCTGCAAGCCGATCATCAAGTTCACGCCGCGCATCGACCCTGAGCAGAGCCGCCAGATTCTCCAGAGCGTGAGTGCTCAAGGCGATCTGCCGACGACAGAGCTGGAGCAGGATGTGCCGGAGGAGGGGGGCTCCGCAGGTTACGCTGCGGACTCGCCCATGGGAGCCCCCATGGCGCCGCCGCTGGTCTCGGCTCCCGTGCCGCCGCCGGCACCGCGTTATCCCGCTAACCCGACCTATTCCGGCAATACGGCCCAGGACGTCTATACGCCTCCGCCGCCTCCGGGATATGGCGCGCCATTTCCCCGGCAGAGCACTCAGCAGCCCCAGCAGACCTATGCACCGCCAAGACCGATGCGCTCGTCCACAGGGGAACCGATGGTGCTGAACAGACACGCTGTCTATTAATCGGTAAGCGGAGCCTTGACGTTCGGGGCTGCCGCCCACATGGTCGATGTGACAAAGTCATCGACCTCTTGGAGCATTAGAATGAAGTGGCTGGCGGCCCTTATCTCCTGCGTTGTTCTGAGCGCTCCCGCTCTCTCTCGTGAGATAAACCCGGCAGAGCGGCGGGAGAGGGCTCACGAGCTTTCCTTGAGGCAGTACGATGCTGGCCTGCCGGCCTGCGCCGATCCGGCTGTGCTCAACGATGTTGCGTCAAGATTTGAGAAAAAGGAGCGCCGGTTCTGGAACTCCAGTCTCAAGATCCTGGCGTTCGAAGGGATTGTGCAGGTGGCTTGGCGTCCCTGGGGCCTCGATTACATCCCTCGCCGCTACTGCACCGGCACGGTCGTCGTGTCCGACGGCTACAGGCACAAGGTCAACTTCTCGATCCGCGAGGACCTGGGCTTCATCGGCATTGGCTGGAACACTGATTCCTGCGTCGACGGCTTCGATCGCAACTACGCCTACGCTCCCCATTGCAAGCAGGCCGCCCCTTGAGCTTGAGCCGGTGTCTCGCCTTCGCGGGTGCCTGCCTTCTGCTTGCCTCGCCTTCCGTTGCGCAAGCGCCGCGTGAGGCGAGGGGCGCCCCCATGGGGCAGTTCGATTTCTATGTGCTCGCCCTGTCCTGGTCGCCGGGCTTCTGTGAGATCCGCGGCCGGAAGAGCCGGCAATGCGAGGACGGGAGCGGCCTCGGCTTTGTCGTGCATGGCCTGTGGCCCCAGATGGAGCAGGGCTATCCCAGCTTCTGCGAGCCCATCGGCCGCTTCGTTCCCAGTACGGCGATCAAGGAAATCTCGGGCCTCTTTCCCGATGATAATCTCGCCCGCTATCAATGGCGCAAGCACGGCAGCTGCTCCGGCGAGAGTCCGAGCGGCTATTTCAGAGCCGTCCAGCGCGCCCGCGAGCGCGTCCGTATTCCGGACAGTTTCAAGGCCCTGGGCGATCGCTCCAAGGTTCTGCCGAGCGAGATCGAACGGGCCTTCATGAGCGTTAACCCAGGACTACGCGCCGACATGATTTCGGTTTCCTGCGGACGGCGTATCTTTCAGGAAGTGCGGATCTGCCTCGACAAGGATCTGCGTGGCTTCCGCCAGTGCCCCGAGGTCGATCGGGACGGCTGCCGCGCGGGTGAGCTCACGATTCCGGCGGTCCGATAGGACTTGATCGATGAATTACCGACACGCCTTCCACGCCGGCAATTTCGCCGACGTCATGAAACACGCTCTCCTGGTGAGGATTCTCACCTATTTGCAGCGCAAGGAAACGCCTCTGCGGGTCATCGATACCCATGCGGGGATCGGACTGTACGATCTTACCGCCGACGAGGCAGAGCGGACAGGCGAATGGGTCGAGGGTATCGGTCGCCTCGATGAGCCTTTTGCGCCCGAGGTCGAGCCCATCCTCTCGCCTTACCGCAAGGTGATTGCAGATGTGCGCGCCCGGCACGGAGAGACCATCTATCCCGGTTCGCCGGGCATCGTTCGGGAGCTTCTGCGCCGTCAGGACCGGGGCGTGTTCGTCGAGCTGCATCCCGCAGACTATGCGGTGCTGAATGAGGCTTTCAATGCGGTCTCGAATCTGAGGGTGATGCATCTCGATGGATGGACGGCGCTTCACGCGCTCATCCCTCCGAAGGAGAAGCGCGGGTTGGTACTCATCGATCCGCCTTACGAGAAAACGGGCGAGCTGGAGCGGCTCGGGACGGAGCTGCTCGCCGCGCTCAGGAAATGGCCGACCGGCGTCTATGCGGGCTGGTATCCCATCAAGGATGTGGCCCCAGTCGATGCCGTGGCTCAGCGGCTGCACGAGCAGAGCCCGCGTCCCGGCCTGCGCCTCGAGCTTTACGTGGACGATCCGCGCGACCCGTCGCGTCTCAATGGCAGCGGGCTCTTCGTGCTCAACCCGCCCTGGTCGCTGAAGGATGAGGCGGAGATCCTTCTGCCTGCTCTCGCAGAGCGCCTCTCCCGCAGCGGCTATGGCGCTTATCGCTGTGAAGCCTTCGGCCCTCCGGCATAAGATGGATTGCCGCCTCACTCAGGAGGGTCCATGAATGCAGCCATTCAACCGGAACCTCTCCTCGATAGGAAGCTATCCATGCCCGTTCTTCGCTCGTCTCCCGCATCGCCCTTCGGCCGCAAGGTCAAGATCGCGGCTTCTCTTCTTGGTCTCTCCGACCGTATCCAGATCGTCGATGCGGATACGATGAGCCCGGAGGACAGCATCCGTCAGCAGAATCCCTTGGGCAAAATTCCCGCGTTGGTGCTGGAGAATGGAGAAGTGCTCTACGACTCGCGCGTGATCGTGGAGTATCTAGATTTTCTCGCTGGTGGCGGGCGCATCTATCCGGCTGGCGAAGCGCGTTTCATGGCTCTGCGCGAGCAGGCACTGGCCGATGGCATCACGGATGCCGCGTTGCTCCAGGTCTATGAGGGCCGCTTCCGCTCGGACGACAAGCACGAGCCGAAATGGGTCAATCATCAGGCCGGCAAGGTGGAGCGTGGATTGGCCTATGCGGAGTCACACCTCTCGACGCCGGCAAGCTCCCTGCATATCGGCCACATCGCATTGGCCTGCGCGCTCGGCTATCTCGATCTGCGTTTTGCGGGCCGCTGGCGCGAGACACATCCGAAGCTCGCAGTGTGGCTTGCCGATTTCGAAGCGCGCGTCCCGGCCTTCGCAAAAACCAAGGTGACCGCATGACGGTAAAAAGGCCCGGGTTTCCCCGGGCCTTGTCTGTCGCGGCTGCGACGGCTCTTAGTAGGTGCCGAACTTGAAGTTCAGCT
>NZ_QDAH01000028.1 GCF_003075415.1 Microvirga sp. KLBC 81 | reverse complement strand
TCTCGTTGAGCCTGAGGCGTGCCGCAACTATTTCACCGCCGCCGGATACGGATTCGTCTGAATGCCCGATGCTCTAGTCGAGGCATTCCTGTCCGGATTAAATGTTTTGATCGAGGTTTCACGCCGTCTTAGGGAGAATGCCGGTCAGAAAGGCTTATGAACAGTTGTGGATACAGCGCCATGCAATCTGTTGTAGAACTCGAAAGCATACCTGTCGGTCATTCCAGCGATGAAGTCGCAGATTGTGCGGTATTTCACCATTACCGGAGCACTGGCACACATCGACCGGAAATCCTCAGGGAGCAATCTGATTCCATCGTCTTCAACGAGTGCCTTGAAGATGCTTTTGACGATATCCTTCCCCCTGTATTCTACAACCTGTAGACTGGGGGCACGGATCACAGCGTGATAGGTCAAGTTTTTCAGGATTTCGACAACTCTGAAAGTTTCGAAGTCGAGTCTTGCTCTATGTAACTGCGGGTAAATAGGGTGCTCGATAACCTCAATGCCGTCTAAGCAAAACTGGACTAATCTTGATGTGAAGTCCGCACGAACGTAGCCATTCTGTGCAATTTTTCTAGAGCGTGCTTGTACGTCCATCGCTAGGAGCATCTTTTTTGCGCCCTCTGCGTGGCGTCTGCTCCGGAATAGTTTCAGATCATCATCGCTGGGTACAAACAGAAGATCCGCAAGGATGAAGTACAGCGTACTATGTACGTCAGAAACATCGATCTTCGATTTCGAATATTCCGGATAATAGCTATCAATGCGTGAATTGATAGTATCTACGACTGCCTCATACGTCTCGTTATCTAGTGTGAATAGGCCGAGAGGATCAAGGAATCCTGCCTTGAAGTTATCTTCAAGGTCATAAGTAGAGTAGGCAATGTCATCAGCGATGTCCATGATAGAGCATTCAATCGTCTTGAATGGTCCATCATAAGTATCTACGCCCAAGACCTTTTGCTTTATATTTGCGACTAAAGCGGTGTCGTCTTTGTAGTATCCCTTCACGACCCCAGACTTACTTCGGTCTTCGGATCGCTCTGGGATGGCGCGATCGTATTTCAGTACAGAGGCGAGGGCACGGTAGGTCAGTCCTAGGCCAAGGCGAAGATCGGTTCCGTCGGCATCAAAGGCTCTTAATTCACCGTCGCTTGAGAGACGGAGTGTGGCTTTTTTCTCCAGCCGACTGATGATGCGAAGAGTTTGCCCATTGCCCTCGAAGCCACCGTGCTCAGACATGCACTCATCTAGAGCCTCTTCACCGTTATGGCCGAATGGTGGATGTCCCAGATCATGGGCAAGCGCGGCAAATTCCACCAAGTCAGGTTCAATCTTCTGATCGGCTGCAGCGAATGTGGCGGAGGTCGCATTGAGCTTAATTGCAATCGACTTTGCAATCTGCGCGACCTCCATGGAATGCGATAAGCGGTTTCGATAGAAATCCGACTCGTGACCCGGAAAAACCTGTGTCTTTCCTTGGAGGCGGCGGAAGCTCGGGCAGTGAATCAGTCTAGCCAAGTCGCGCCGCCATGGTGAGCGGAATGCTTCTACTTGAGGTTTGGCGGGTTCAGCGACTCGTTCCGAATCTCCCGGTCCGTACAGCGTGGGCATTCTTTACTTCTTGTTAGCTTTTTTCTTTGTGCCGGATGGCTTTTGCTCATGCGTAGCGTCAACCTGAACGGACGCTACTGACCGCCTCAACTCTCTTAGATCCTTCGAAACGGAATTCTGTAGAGCTTGGGCTGTTGACTTGAAGGAGGGTTTCTTTGTTAGCGCAAGCGTTGTCATTCCATTGTCTCCCTTGCCGACTCCTAAGGTACTCCAGCTTGGCTTTAAGTGACAATCAGCCAGACGGAAATTCTGGCCCTCATCCTTAATCAGCCAAGCTGTGTTCTGATTAGGCAACGTCACAGAGTTCGGAAGGTTCAGTCTAGCGCTGGAGCAAGAACCAGCGCCTATGGTTTGTGACCCGTTTGTGACCCCGAACGAAAAAACCGCCCCAAGTAAGAGGCGGTTTTCCAAATTATCTCAACAACTTAGTTGAAAGCGGATTACTTGATCTTGGCTTCCTTGAACTCGACGTGCTTCTTCGCGACCGGGTCGTACTTCTTGAGCGACAGCTTGTCGGTCATCGTGCGGGAGTTCTTCTTGGTGACGTAGAAATAGCCCGTGTCGGCGGTGGAGACGAGCTTCACTTTGATCGTTGCGGCTTTGGCCATAGGTTGAGACCTCTTGTTCGGTTTGAACGCGCTCGGTTCGCCCTATGGCGTGGCCGAAACGCAAAGGCCGGGCGAACCCGGCCGGAAAATCGTGACGTTCCCATGCCCGATTACGCCGGTTTCGTCAAGGGTTCCGGAGGACAGGGACGACATCTTTTCCGTCAGGGCCATCCACGTCCTGGGAGCCGTTACGTCGAAAGACGTGGATCCCCGGATCAAAGTCCGGGGGCGCTGGCGCTAAAGCAGCTCCCGCACGAAATGGTCACGCTTCTGATAGAAGAAAGGCACCGGCAGCATGGGGCTGAAACCGGCGGCAATCCTTGCCTCCAGCTCTCCGAGGAGCACACCAGTGATCGGCGGCAGGTCCAGCTTTCTGGCCTCCGCCACGGTGACCCAGGCGAGTTCCACGAGCTCGGAATCAGGCCCCACGACGCCCTCGACCTCATGGGCGACAGCGGTGCGGTCCACCGCGAAGAATCGGGTGTCGAAGCGCTTCACGCGCTTCGGGGGCGTGATGGCCCGGCCGATGAAGTGCAGAATCTCCAGGTCGGGAAATACCCCATGCTCCCGAAAGGCCTCCCAGGGAGTGCCAGCCGGTACCGAATCCGGGCTGCCGTAATCCTTGGTGCCAAGCATCAGGCCCGTTTCCTCGAAAGTTTCGCGGATGGCGGCGAGGGCCAATGCGCGGCTGCGCTGGACGGAGGGGCGGGTGACCCGGGTCATAAGGGCCTGTTCCGCGCGCGGATGCAGGGCGCCGGCCACGGTCATCGAACGGTCGCCTGCCTCGATCCGGCCACCAGGAAACACGAACTTGCCGGGCATGAACCTGTGGCCCTCATGGCGCTTGCCCATGAGGACCTTCGGGTGCTTGCCCTTGCGGTCGATGATGATGAGGGTGGAGGCATCGGCAGGACGAAGGGCGGGCGCGTTCGCCTTACGCTCCCCGGCGACCAGCGTATCCATCCTGGCCAGTGTTTGAGCGTCCGTCACCCGGGTTCTCCCTCTCTGCTTTTCTCTTCTCTCGGGCTGCGCCGAAGCCGTGCATCCCTAGCGCGTATTGAAGCCCCACGACAGCGCCTTTGACGGGCTGGAGCAGCAGCAGAGATAGCACGAGGGTCAGGAGAGGCCAGATCGCCAGATGCGCCCAGAGCGGCATCTCCATCTTCGTCTCGGTCATCAGGATCCCGTAGCCGATCAAATGGCCGACAATCGTGATCACGATATAAGGCGGAAGATCATCAGCCCGATGGTGATGGAGTTCCGTGCCGCAGGCCTCGCAGCGCTCGACGGCTTTCAGGAAACGACCGAAGAGTCGTCCCCTGTCGCAAGCCGGGCAATGACCGAGGAAGCCTCGCTTCATCGCAGGCAGGGTGGTCACTTCCTCCGCTTGGGTCGCTGAGGCCGTTTGCATCGTCAGAGGCATTTTAGTTTCCTATCAGCCGCGACCGCGGCGCTTCACCTTCACACGCGTGGGAGCACGCCGGTCTGATGCTGCCTTGGCGGCTGCTTTCTTAGCACCGCGCGGCGGACGCTTCGCCCCCTTCTTTCCGCCACCAGCCTTGCCGGTAAAGCGGCCCTTGGTGAGCAGCTCGAACCGCAGCGCGCCTGCGACGGGGGCGGCTTCCACCAGCTTAACCTCCACCCTGTCGCCGAGGCGGTAGGTTTCGCCCGTGTAGTCGCCGCGCATGGAATGGGTCTTCTCATCGAAGCGATAGAAATCGTCGCCGATGGTCGCCGCAGGAACGAAACCATCCGCGCCGGTCTCGTTCAGCTTGATGAAGAGGCCCGCCTTCGTCACTCCCGAAATCTGTCCATCGAATGTGGCCCCGATCCGGTCCGCGAGGAAGTGCGCGATCAAGCGGTCGATTGTCTCACGCTCCGCCGCCATGGCGCGCCGCTCGGCGGCCGAGATCTTGGCGCTGATCTCGATCAGCTCCGCACGGGTGATGTCAGACGGCAGCCCATCCTTGCCGAGCTTCAGGGCAGTAATCAGCGCGCGATGGACGATGAGATCCGCGTAGCGGCGGATGGGGGAGGTGAAGTGGGCATAGCGTTTCAGGTTCAGGCCGAAATGCCCGTAATTCTCCGCCGAGTATTCCGCCTGCGACTGCGAGCGCAGCACCACCTCGTTGATGAAGAGCTGATGCTCGGTGCCATCGACGCTGCGAAGAATCCGATTGAACAGTTCCGGCCTCAGCGCTCCTTGCGTCGGCAGCTTCAGACCGATGGAGGCGAGCACTTCGCTCAAAGCGCGCATCTTCTCAAGCGAAGGCTCGTCATGGACGCGGTAGATCAGGTCGGATTGCGCTTTCTCCAGCGCTTCCGCCGCCGCCACATTGGCGAGGATCATGAACTCTTCGATGAGCTTATGCGCCTCAAGCCGCTCCGGCACGAACACGCGGTCCACGGTGCCGTCGGGCTTCAGCACGATCTTGCGCTCGGGCAGATCGAGATAGAGTGGCTCGCGGATATCGCGGGCCTTCTTCACGCAGGCATAAGCGGCCCAGAGGGGCTTCAGGATCGGGTCGAGGATAGGGGCTGTCACCTCGTCGGGCCGTCCGTCGATGGCTACCTGAGCCTGTTGATAGGAGAGCTTCGCCGCCGAGCGCATCATGACCCGGTGGAAGGAGTGGCTCTTCTTTCGGCCGTCAGGGCCGATCACCATCCGAACGGCGAGGGCAGGGCGCGGCACATGCGGACGCAGCGAGCAGAGATCGTTTGAAATCCTTTCCGGCAGCATGGGCACGACGCGGTCGGGGAAATAGACCGAGTTGCCCCGCTCTTGCGCCTCGCGGTCCATGGCGGAGCCGGGGCGCACATAGGCCGCGACATCGGCAATCGCCACGGTGATGATGAAGCCGCCCTCATTGCTTGGATTCTCGTCCCGCACCGCATGGACGGCGTCGTCGTGATCTTTGGCATCCGGCGGGTCGATGGTGACGAGCGGGACCTCGCGCCAATCCTCGCGGCCTGCCATGGAGGCATGTTCCGCCCGCTCGGCCTCGTCGATGACAGGTTTTGGGAATTGGTTCGGGATATTGTGGGCGTGGATCGCGATCAAGCTCACGGCCTTCTCGGATTTGATGGAGCCCAACCGCTCCTTCACCTTTGCATGAGGGAGACCGAAACGCCCGTGCTTGACGATGGAGGCCGCGATGAGGTCGCCATCCTGCGCGTCGGCTTCATCACCGGGATTGATCTGGAGCTCCTGCTCGCGGGCCTTCTTGTCGACGGGAATCAGGCGTCCGCCGCCTTCCGGGAGAGGCCGGAAGATGCCGAGCACCTGCGCCTGTTTCTTTGCGAGGATCTTCGTGACACGGCCCGCATAGCGATGAATATCACCGGCCTTGAGCGGATCGACCCGCAGCAGCGCCCGGTCTCCCACGCCCGCTACCGGCATGCCGGGCTTCGGCTTGCGGGCGGGCAGGATGATGATGGTGGGAATCGAGCCGTGCTCTTCCTCGTCCCACTCGGTGGGAACGGCAATCAACTCGCCATCGCGGTCGCGCTTGATGATGTCGGCCATCACCATCGGCGGCAGCTGGCCTGCCTTGTGGACCCGCTTGCCCCTGCGGTCAACGACGCCCTCGATCTCCAGGTCTTTCAGCATCTGCTTGAGCCAGACTCGGTCGCTGCCCTTGATGTTGTAGGCCTGCGCGATCTCACGCTTGCCCACCTTGCCGGGGGAGTTGGCGATGAAAGCGACGAGATCCTCCCGGGATGGGAGAGCGGAGGAGGATTGGGCTTTTGAACGTTTGGCCAAGGGAAAAACTCGTTGAGTCCGTCAGGTCTTGTCGCATGCGAGCTTGGCCGCGGCTAGTCCGGCCACACGCCCTGGTGATGACGCACAAGCCGCAGCATGGATCCATAGGCAGGTTAAGAGCCGTTCGGGGCAAAAAAAAAGGCTCCATTACGGAGCCTGTGAGGGACCGGCCCGTGGGGGCAGAATGGGCCGGTGATGCCTATCAACGGTTCCGTTCAACAATGGTTCCCAACTTTTTTGAAAAATTTTCAAGAAAGTTTCTCGACTAGCCTAAGGTATTGAATCAGTTCGAAAAAAGTTGGACACTGTTCTCTGTCGTCATGGCCGGACTTGTCCCGCTCATCCCCGTCTTGAACCATGCAGAGACGTGGATCCCCGGAACAAGTCCAGGGATGACGAGGGCGCTCGCTTCTTGCTGATAAGAATGGCGCGGAGAGGCTGAGCGCCAGTGTTGTCGCCTTTGAGACGCCCGTCAGATCTTAAAGTCCGCCCGTGGCAATTGCAGCGCGTTCACTTGCGACCGTCTGTGAATTGCACGAGATCCCACAGATTGCCGTACAGATCCTCGAATACGGCCACGGTGCCATAAGGAGCCTGTTTCGGCTCGCGAACGAACTTGATGCCAGCCTCGACCATGGCGGCATAATCCCGCTGAAAATCGTCAGTCCGCAGAAACAGAAAGACACGACCGCCAGCTTGGTTGCCGATGAACGTCTCCTGATGGCGAGTAGACGCACGCGCCAGAAGCAACGATGTCGCTCCATCTCCCGGAGGGCGGACAAGAACCCAACGCTTATCCTGCTCCGGCTGATACGTGTCCTCAACCAGCTCGAACCGCAGCTTGTTGACGTAAAAGGCGATTGCTTCGTCGTAGTCGCGAACCACAAGAGCAATATGCGCGATGCTCTGTCTCAATCTGGGCCTCTATCAGACACGTAGCAGGCACCCGTTGATGGCAACAAAAACCCAGCGCATCTCCGTGCCTTTCGCCAAAGGTTTGCGCTGGGACTTTATTGCTGCAGGGTTCAGATATCCAGATCCGCCTCGTCGGCGAAGACGGCACGTTCCTGGATGAAGGCGAAGCGGGCTTCAGGCTTATTGCCCATCAGGCGCTCCACGGCATCGTTTGCCTCAGGTCTATCATCCGCCTCCACGACCACCTTCAGAAGCAGGCGCTTCTTCGGGTCCATCGTGGTCTCCTTCAACTGGCCGGGCAGCATCTCGCCAAGACCTTTGAAGCGGCTGATCTCGACCTTGCCGCTGCCCTTGAACACCGTCTTCAGCAGCCGGTCGCGGTCGGCCTCGTCACGGGCATAGGCCGACTTCGCGCCCTGCGACAGGCGGTAGAGTGGCGGCACGGCGAGATAGAGGTGTCCGCCGTCGATGAGCTTCGGCATCTGCCGGTAGAAGAAGGTGATGAGGAGCGTCGCGATGTGTGCGCCGTCCACGTCCGCGTCGGTCATGATGATGATCTTCTCATAGCGAAGATCGGCATCGCGATATTGCGAACCCGTGCCGCAGCCGAGCGCCTGGATGAGATCGGCGATCTGCTGGTTCTGGTGGAGCTTGTCGCGACCGGCGGAGGCCACGTTCAGGATTTTTCCCCGCAACGGAAGCACGGCCTGGGAGGCGCGATCACGCGCCTGCTTGGCGGAACCGCCGGCCGAGTCACCCTCGACGAGAAAGAGCTCGGAGCCTTTGGCGCCGGCATTCGAGCAATCCGCCAGCTTGCCGGGCAGGCGCAGCTTGCGGGTCGCCGTCTTGCGGGCGACTTCCTTTTCCTGGCGGCGGCGCAGGCGCTCCTCGGCGCGGTCAATCACCCAGTCGAGCAGCTTGTTGGCCTGCTGCGGCGAGGCGGCGAGCCAGTGATCGAAGGTATCGCGGATCCCGTTCTCGACGATGCGGCCAGCCTCGACGGTGGCGAGCTTGTCCTTGGTCTGGCCCTGGAATTCCGGCTCACGGATGAACACCGAAAGCATGGACGCGCAGGTAGCCATCACGTCGTCGGTGGTGACTGCTGCCATGCGCTTCGACTGGCCGACGCGCTCGGCGTGATCGCGCAGGCCGCGCAGCAGCGCGATGCGAAGGCCGTTCTCGTGCGTGCCACCCTCAGGGGTGGGCACCGTGTTGCAGTACGAGGTGGAGAAGCCGTCCTCGTTCGCCATCCAGGCGACCGCCCATTCCAGCGAACCGTGGCTGCCGGGCTTGGTGATCTTGCCGGAGAAGATCTGGTCCGTGACCAGCTCCTTCCCGTCGATGTCGTGGAGCAGGTAGTCCTTCAGGCCGTTCGGGAACCTGAAGGTTGCCTCGGCCGGAACATTGTCCACGCCCACAATGAGCGAAGGTGCGCATTTCCAGCGGATCTCGACGCCGCCGAAGAGATAGGCCTTCGAGCGGGCCATCTTGAACAGGCGGCGGGGCTGGAAATGGGCGTCCTTGCCGAAGATCTGGTGATCGGGCTTGAAGCGCACCTTCGTGCCGCGCCGGTTGAGCACGCGGCCCACGGTCTCGAGCTTGCCCTGCGGAATGCCACGGGAGAAGACCTGGCGATAGAGCTGCTGCCCGCGCGCGACCTCGACCTCAAGCGTTTCGGAGAGGGCGTTCACCACCGACACGCCGACGCCGTGCAAGCCGCCGGAGGTCTCGTAGACCTTCGAGTCGAACTTACCGCCCGCGTGCAGGGTGGTCATGATGACTTCGAGCGCCGACTTCTTCGGAAACTTGGGATGCGGATCGACCGGAATACCGCGGCCGTTGTCGGTGACGGACAACCAGCCGCCTTCCTCCAGCTCCACCTCGATGAAGGTCGCGTGGCCCGCGACCGCCTCGTCCATGGAGTTGTCTATCACCTCGGCGAACAGGTGATGCAGGGCTTTTTCGTCCGTGCCACCGATATACATGCCCGGACGGCGGCGGACGGGCTCCAGGCCCTCCAGCACCTCGATGGCGGACGCGTCATAGCCGGCCTCGCCCGGCGTGCCCTGCTGCGGAGCAGGCGCGGCGCGGGAGGCTTTCACGGCAGCCGTTCTGGCCGTAGCGGGCGCCGCGCGCTTGGCAGCCGCGCCCCCGAAGAGATCGTCGTTATCCATTGGGACCTTGGTCCGTTTCGATGATTCGCGTTTGTTTACACTATTTCTCATTCCGTTTTTATACGAGAACAAAACGGAAACGTGAAGGTGACGTGGGGTCACAAGCCATAAAAACCGGGCATTGGGAACCCCCGTTCGGACAGTATCCCAACTGCCTCTAAAGGATGTCTTTCTCCTGTCATCAGGAACTGTTTAGTTCCCATTCACGTTGGCTGGTTAAGCATAAGCTTAACGGAGATCGAGGGCGACGATGCGCACGACTTTAGAACCGGCACAGAAGCTTCACCTAGACCGCGCGGCGCGCACCGCCGGCGAAGCCTTCGCATTCGACGAGCCTGATACCACGTCGGCCGTGAAAAGCAGCACCTTCGGTTCGAGCCTGCTGTGGCTCTCCATTGCCGCCGTCGCCGTCCTGGGCTTAGGCTTCGCCTTCTAACTATCCTCGTCCTGCACGGTCTTGGGCTTGCCTGAAAACAGGCGAATCAGCCTATCTTCCAGCACTCTGCCGAAGGTCAGAAGGACGAGGGTCATGACGGTGCCCGCCAGGGTAATGAACCAGGCACCGAGGCCCGCCGTCACACCGAGAGCCGCCGCGATCCAGACCGTCGAGGCCGTGGTCAGCCCCTGAACCTCCATCCCGTCCTTGCCGCGCAAGATCGCTCCCGCGCCGAGAAAGCCAAGACCGGTCAGGATGCCCTGAACCACACGGCTGACCGCGTCCTGCGCGAAATGAAGCCCCTCATAGACCGAGCCTGAGAGGATCACGATGGCCGAGCCGAGGGCTACGAGGCCCAGCGTCCGCATGCCGATGGGCTTGTTGTGAATGTCCCGGTTGAGACCGACGGCCATGCCGGCGATCGCCGCCACGCAGAGGCGCAGGGCAATCTCAACCTGATCAGCATGGTCCACCAGGATCCAGGACAACCACTCCTTCATTTATTCGGCCGCCTTTGCGGCCTTCTTAGCCGTTGTCTTGGCGGCTGCCTTCTTGACGGCAGGCTTCTTTGCCGCCGTCTTCTTGGCAGCCGTCTTGGTCGCGGCCTTCGCCGGGGCCTTCTCGGCGGCAGCGGCCTTCTTGGCCGGAGCCTTGCGACCGCGGGCCGACTTCTTCGACGGACCGGCAGCGCGACGGGCTTTCAGCAGCTCGATGGCCTCATCCAGCGTCACCGCCTCCGCCGCCATGGTGCGCGGCAGGGTGGCGTTGGTCTCGCCGTCGGTCACGTAGGGCCCGAAGCGTCCGGCCTTTACCACGATGGGCTTGCCCGATTCGGGATCGTCGCCCAGCGGCCGTCCCGGATCGGCTGCGCCACGACGGGCGCCACCGCCGCCGCTTTCCTTCGTGACGATGAGATCGATGGCGCGGTTCGCGCCGATCTCAAGCACGTCATCGCCCGGACCAAGATTGGCATAAGTCTTGCCGTGCTGGACGTAGGGTCCGTAGCGACCGATGCTGGCGAGGATCGGCTCGCCCGTTTCAGGGTGGGCGGCGACTTGGCGCGGGAGTGAGAGGAGCTTGAGCGCCTTCTCCAGATCCACCTGCGCAGGCGTCAGTCCTTTCGGCAGGGAGGAGCGCTTGGGCTTCTCGCCTTCGCCAAGCTGCACGAAGGGACCGAAGCGGCCTTCGCGCAGGGTGACCTGCTCGCCCGTGTCGGGATCGACGCCCAGAACCTTCACGCCAGGCTGGCCGCCGTTCTCGGATGAGCCTTCGCCGTCGCCCTCGGCGCCGGTCGCGGCGAGCTGGCGGGTGTATTTGCATTCAGGATAGTTCGAGCAGCCGATGAAGGCGCCGAACTTGCCGAGCTTGAGCGAGAGCTGCCCCGTGCCGCAGGTCGGGCAGGTGCGCGGATTCGAGCCGTCGCCCTTGTCCGGGAAGATGTGGGGCCCAAGCAGCTCGTTGAGTGCATCGAGCACTTCCGCAGTGCGCAGCTCCTTCGTTTCGCCGATGGCGGCGGAGAAGTCGCGCCAGAAATCGCGCATGACCTGCTTCCAGTCGATCTCGTTGTTCGAGACGCGGTCGAGCTGCTCTTCGAGATCGGCCGTGAAATCGTATTCCACGTAGCGGCGGAAGAAGCTCTCCAGGAATGCCGTGACGATGCGGCCCTTGTCCTCCGGAACGAGGCGCTTCTTCTCGATACGCACGTATTCGCGGTCGCGCAGGGTCTGCAGCACTGCGGCATAGGTGGAAGGACGGCCGATGCCGAGCTCTTCCATGCGCTTCACGAGCGAGGCTTCCGAATAGCGTGGCGGCGGCTCGGTGAAGTGCTGGCTCGCGTTGATGCGGCGACGCTCAAGCGGGTCGCCCGCCTTCATGGGCGGCAGACGGCCCTCGTCCTCGTCGGCCTCGTCGTCCTTGCTCTCGTTGTAGAGCGTGAGAAAGCCGTCGAATTTGATCACCTGACCGGTGGCGCGAAGATCGAGCTTGCGCGGGCCGACCTGAGCGGTGATGTCGGCGGTGGTGCGCTCGAGCTCGGCCGATTCCATCTGGCTCGCCACGGTGCGAGTCCAGATGAGATCGTAGAGACGAGCCTGCTCGGGCTCCAGATACTTCGCCACGTATTTCGGCAGACGGCTCATATCCGTGGGACGGATGGCCTCGTGCGCTTCCTGCGCGTTCTTCGCCTTGGTCGAGTACTTGCGCGGGACGGACGGGACATACTGGTCGCCGTATTCCGTGCCGATCACGCGGCGGGCGGCCTGCACGGCTTCCGGCGCCATGTCGACGCCGTCAGTACGCATATAGGTGATGAGACCGACCGTCTCGCCGCCGATATCGACGCCTTCATAGAGACGCTGCGCGATGCGCATGGTCTGCGCAGGCGCGAGACCCAGCTTGCGCGAGGCTTCCTGCTGAAGGGTCGAGGTGGTGAAGGGTGGATAGGGGTGGCGCCTGGCGGGCTTCGCCTCGATGTTCGCCACCGAGAAAGTCGCCAGCTCCAGGTCCTTCTTGAAGGCTTCGGCGTCCTTGCCGTTGCCGATGTCGAGACGCTGGATCCTCTTGCCGTCGGCACCCACGAGGCGCGCGTCGAACACCGCGCCGTCCTTTGTCGCGAGCGTCGCGATGAGTGACCAGTATTCGCGCGGCTTGAAGGTTTCGATCTCAAGCTCGCGGTCGCAGACGAGGCGAAGCGCCACCGACTGCACGCGGCCAGCCGAGCGCGCGCCGGGCAGCTTGCGCCAGAGGACGGGAGAGAGCGTGAAGCCCACGAGATAGTCGAGGGCGCGGCGGGCCATGTAGGCGTCGACCAGTGCCTGATCGATCTCGCGCGGCTGGCGCAAGGCCGTCTGCACCGCATCCTTGGTGATGGCGTTGAAGGTCACGCGCTCGACGGGCAGGTCCTTGAGGGCGCGCTTTTCGCGCAAAGCCTCGACGACGTGCCAGGAAATCGCCTCGCCCTCGCGATCCGGGTCGGTGGCAAGGATAAGCTTTTCGGCGCCCTTGATCGCCTTGGCGATCTCGGAGACCCGCTTCGAGCCCTTGTCCTCGAGCGTCCAGATCATGCGGAAATCGGCATCCGGATCGACTGAGCCGTCCTTGGCGGGCAGATCGCGGATATGCCCGAAGGAGGCCAGGACCTCGTAATCCTTGCCGAGATATTTGTTGATCGTCTTGGCCTTCGCAGGCGACTCGACGACGACGACTTTCATGAGCGACTTTCCCGTAGATGGCCGCGAGCAGATGCTCTTAATGTCAAGGTAGGAGGCGGTCAGCCCCCTGACAGCCAAGGCGCGATAAGTGGTGGATCACGGCGGACAAGTCAAATCGGTTGTTCCGCCTAGACCGTTATATGGTGACGAAAGCCCGATCCAGCAAGGGCTTCACGGCATCACCCAGGTCATTTGCACCGATCATCCGGGCTGGCTGGGCCAGCCGGGTGAGAGCATAGGTTTCGGTGATCTGGGTGGGCGCGGAGCGGGCCAAGGCCGATGCTGCCGCCAGGGTGAACAGGCGCTCGGCGATGAAGCGGGCCTTGGCTTCTGCTTCGGGAGACTGGAGGGCGAGCACGATGTCCCTGGCCGTCTCCGAGGCTCCCGGCAGGTCGCCTGCATCGGCCATCAGACGCTCCAGGACTGAGGCCGCCAGCTCCGGCTCACGGCTTTCCACCCGCAGGAGATCGAGGGCGATCACGTTGCCCGATCCTTCCCAGATCGCGTTGACCGGGGCCTCGCGGTAAAGCCGGGGTAGGGGGCTCTCCTCGACATAGCCGTTGCCGCCGAGGCTCTCCATGGCCTCATAGAGAAGCCGGGGGGCGGCTTTGCAGATGCCGAACTTGGCCGCAGGCGTCATCAGTCGGGCATAGGCCGCCTCGTGCACGTCTTGGGAGGCCAAGTCGAAGCTGCGAGCGGTATGGAGAGCCAGCGCCGTCATGGCCTCGTTTTCAAGGGCGAGATCGGCCAGCACCATCCGCATGGCGGGCTGGTCGATGAGCTTCTTCTGGAAGACGCTGCGGTGATGGGCGTGATGCACGGCGAGGGTCAGCCCCATCCGCACGAGCCCGGCGGAGGCCACCGCACAATCAAGGCGGGTGAGCTGCACCATATTGATGATGGTCCGCACGCCTGCTCCTTCCTCACCGATCCGCCAACCGAGGGCCTCCACGAACTCGACCTCGGAGGAAGCGTTGGAGCGATTCCCCAGCTTCTCCTTCAGTCGCTGCAGGCGAAGCCCGTTGAGGGAGCCGTCAGGCCGAAAGCGGGGCACGAGGAAGCAGGTGAGGCCGCCCGGCGCCTGGGCAAGGACCAGGAAGGCGTCGCACATGGGAGCGGACATGAACCATTTGTGCCCCGTGAGCGCATACTCATCTCCGCCCGTCGGCACAGCACGGGTGCTGTTGGCGCGTACATCCGTTCCGCCCTGCTTTTCCGTCATCCCCATGCCGAGGGTGACGGAGCATTTCTCCCAAGACGGGAGGAAGCGCGAATCGTAATCCCGCCAGCGGATCTTCGGCAGCCATTCTTTCAGGCGGTGAGGCGCAGCCGACAGCGCCGCCACCGCGGCGTGCGTCATGGTGATGGGGCAAACATGGCCGCTTTCGACGCCCGCCACGGTGTAGATCCGGGCAGCCCGCGCCACATGTTCATGACCTGATTTCGGCTCGTCCCATGTCGAGCAATGAAGGCCGTCCGCCATGCTGGCCCGCATGAGCGCGTGATAGGCGGGGTGGAATTCCACCGCGTCGATTCGATAGCCCCGCGCATCGTGCGTGCGCAGATTCGGCGGATTCTCGTTGGCGAGCCGCCCGAGATCGAGCCGCTCCGCGCTGCCCCAGGCCTCGCCGAAGGCGATCAGCCCCTCGGCCTCGGGATCCACGCCATTGCTCTTGACAGCATCCAGCAGAGGCTGGTCGCCCGCGATCAGGTTCACATCGCCGAAGGGTGGCGTCTGATTGAAGATCTCATGGGTCTGGAATGCGGTCATGACCATCGACCCCCGGCAGCGCATCTTAAGCTCTAGATCTAGGGTGAAAAATGCACATGGCGAAGAGAGGCAGCTTGCTGCCCTTGGGCAGACCGCCTATAGCGATGGCTTTAAGATGACAGATACCCCCCGATCCGTTTTTCCCCACCGGCATCTCCTCGGAATCGAGGGGCTGTCTCCTTTGGACATTCAGGCGCTGCTCGACCTCGCCGATCAACAGGTCGAGGTGAGCCGCCAAATCGAGAAGCGTAAGACGACCCTTCGGGGGCGCACGCAGATCAATCTCTTCTTCGAGCCCTCCACCCGCACGCAATCCTCATTCGAGATCGCCGGCAAGCGCCTTGGCGCCGATGTGATGAACATGGCGGTGGCGTCCTCGTCCGTGAAAAAGGGCGAGACGCTCATCGACACGGCGGCAACGCTGAACGCCATGCGCCCCGATATCATAGTCGTGCGCCATCACGCGGCGGGCGCGGTGCATTTGCTTGCGCAGAAGGTCGATTGCGCGGTGGTGAATGCGGGCGACGGTGCGCATGAGCATCCGACGCAGGCGCTTCTCGATGCGCTCACGATCCGCCGCAACAAAGGACGGATCGAAGGCCTCACCGTCGCGATCTGCGGTGACATCCTGCATTCGCGCGTGGCGCGCTCCAATATGATCCTGCTCGCAGCCATGGGCGCGCAGGTGCGTCTCGTCGCGCCGACCAACCTCCTGCCGCCCGGCATCGCGCGTCTGGGCTTCCCGACTTTCACCGATATGCGCAAAGGTCTGGAAGGGGCGGATATCGTGATGATGTTGCGCCTGCAGCGCGAGCGGATGAACGGCTCCTTCGTGCCCTCTGTGAAGGAGTATTTCCGCTTCTACGGGCTCGACCAGGAAAAGCTCTCCTATGCCAAGCCTGATGCGCTCGTGATGCATCCAGGCCCCATGAACCGGGGCGTGGAGATTTCCTCCGATGTGGCAGACGGCGCGCAATCGCTGATCCGCGAACAGGTCGAAATGGGCGTGGCCGTCCGCATGGCGGTTCTCGAGGCTCTCGCGAGCCATCTGCCGAACGGGTGAGACGCGCGATGAGCACGAAACCTCTTCTCTTCAAGAACGCACGTCTCGTCGATCCCGATACGGGGCGCGAGGACAAGGGCGGCCTGCTGGTTCGCGATGGCGTGATCCAGGATCTCGGGCCGCAGCTGTCAGAGGCTGCGGATGCCGACGTCATCGATTGCGGCGGGCAAGTGCTGTCTCCCGGTCTCATCGACATGCGCGCCTTCATCGGCGAGCCGGGCGGGCCGTATCGCGAGACGCTGAAGAGCGCCGGTGAGGCGGCGGCTGCGGGCGGCGTGACGACTGTCGTCTCCATGCCGGATACGAGCCCGGCTCTCGACGATCCGGCGGTCATCGACTTCATCGTGCGCCGGGCGCGCGACACCTCCATCGTCAACATCCTTCCAGCCGCCGCTCTCACCAAAGGGCTCAAGGGCGAGGAGATGGCTGAGATCGGGCGGCTGAAAGAAGCCGGGGCGATTGCCTTCACCGATGGCGCGCGCTCCGTCACCAATGCGCAGGTGATGCGCCGGGCACTCACTTATGCCCGCGATTTCGATGCGCTGATCGTCCATCACGTGGAGGATCCGAACCTCGTCGGTCAGGGGGTGATGAATGAAGGTGAGTTCGCCTCCCGCCTCGGGCTTCCCGGCATTCCGCGCGAGGCCGAGACGATCATGTTGGAGCGCGACATGCGCCTCGTGCGCCTCACGGGCGCGCGCTACCACGCCGCCATGATCTCCTGCGCCGATTCGGCAGAGATCGTGCGGGCTGCCAAGGCCAAGGGGCTTCCGGTTACCTGCGGCGTCTCCATCAATCACCTGTCGCTCAACGAAAACGACATCGGCGATTACCGCACCTTCCTGAAGCTCTCGCCGCCGTTGCGGCACGAGGAGGATCGGCAGGCGATGATCGAGGCGCTGATTGACGGGACGATCGACGTGATCGTCTCGGATCACAATCCACAGGATGTGGAGAACAAGCGGCTGCCCTTCGCGGAGGCCGCCGACGGGGCGGTTGGGCTCGAAACGCTGCTCTCGGCGGCGCTTCGCCTAGTCCATTCGGACCGCATTTCACTGCCGAAGCTCCTGCGCGCCCTGTCCACGAAACCCGCGGAAATCCTAGGATTGCCAGCCGGGCGGCTGAAAATCGGCGCGCCTGCGGACCTGATCCTGTTCGACCCAGATGCGCCTTACGTGCTCGACAAGCGCCAACTGAAGTCCCTGTCCAAGAATACGCCCTTCGATGAAGCCCGTCTGGAAGGACAGGTGACGATCACGATGGTTGCAGGCAGGATCGTGTTCGACCGCAGTTCGATGTGACGAGAAGCGAATGCCTGACGAAATGAACCTGCTCTATCTGCTCGGGGCCCTGGCCCTCGGCTATCTCCTCGGCTCGATTCCCTTCGGCGTGATCTTCACCCGCATGGCGGGCTTGGGCGACATTCGTAATGTCGGCTCCGGCAATATCGGCGCGACCAACGTTTTGCGCACGGGCCGCAAGGGGCTCGCCGCAGCGACCCTCCTTGGCGATGGCCTGAAAGGGACGGCTGCCGTCCTCATCGCGGCCCGGTGGGGCGATCAGTTCGCGATACTCGCCGCACTCGGCGCGTTCCTCGGCCATCTCTTTCCGGTCTGGCTCAAGTTCAAGGGCGGCAAGGGTGTTGCCACCTTCATCGGCGTGCTGATCGGCCTGAAGTGGATCGCTGCGGTGATTTTTGCCGCCATTTGGCTCGGCAGCGCCTTCACCACTCGCTACTCGTCTCTCTCGGCCCTGATCGCCAGCGCCGCGACACCGGTGGCCCTGTGGCTTCTGGGTGAGCCTGAGATGGCTGCCATGGCTGTGATCCTCGTGGCGCTGCTCTGGTGGAAGCACAGCGCCAATATCAGCCGCCTGCTTGCCGGAACCGAAGGCAAAATCGGCCAGAAGGGCTAGGGCAGTGAACCTGACGGACGAGCAACGCCTCGACTGGCTCCGGCTGATCCGCTCGGAGAATGTAGGGCCGCGCACGTTCCGCGCGCTCATCAACCAGTTCGGCGGTGCGTCTGCGGCCCTCGAGGCCTTGCCCGACCTTGCCCGCCGTGGCGGACGCCTGCTACTCAAGGTCACGAGCCGCGCGGAAGCCGAAAGGGAAATGGCCGCCGCCGCCCGCCTGGGCGTGCGCTTCGTCGCCATGGGTGAGCCGGACTATCCTAAAACCCTGCAGGCCATCGATACCGCGCCGCCGTTGATCGCTGTGCGTGGCTCGACGGAGGTGCTCTCACGACCTGCCGTCGCCATGGTCGGCTCCCGCAATGCGTCCGCAGCTGGGCTTACCTTTACAGAGCGCCTGTCGCGCCAACTGGGCGAGGCCGGTTATGTGGTGGTTTCGGGGCTTGCCAGAGGCATCGACACCCGTGCCCACAAGGCGACGCTGGAGACAGGTACAATCGCCGTTCTCGCAGGCGGTCACGACAAGGTCTACCCCTCCGAGAATGAGCCCCTCCTGCTCGCCATCGTGGAGCGGGGCGGCGCCGTGATCTCCGAAATGCCCATGAGCTGGGAGCCACGCGGGCGCGATTTTCCGCGGCGCAACCGCATCGTTTCCGGCCTGTCCTATGGCGTCGTGGTCGTGGAGGCCGCCCGCCGCTCCGGCTCGCTGATCACCGCGCGCTTTGCCCTGGAACAGGGGCGGGAGGTCTTCGCCGTTCCGGGCTCCCCGCTCGATCCCCGCGCCGAGGGTACGAACGATCTCATCCGCGAAGGGGCAACGCTCTGCGCAGGTTTGGAGCATGTGACAAGCGTTCTGGAGCCGCTGATTGCCTCTGGTCCTCGCCTCGACACGGGAGCGGAGGAGCCTCAGCATCTCCTTGGCACGGAAGAGCTATGGGACGAGCTGGACCTGCCAGATGTGCCCCGAGCACCCACGGGCTCTGTTCTGCCGAGTGCAGGCATTGATGACGAGCGAACGGATTCGGCGTCCGGTCTGATCGAGCTCCTTGGGCCATCCCCGATTGCGATAGATGATCTGGTTCGCCAATCCGGTCTCTCGATCCGCGCCGTTCAGATGACCCTGCTCGAACTCGAAATCGCCGGGCGGCTGGAGCGCCACGGCGGCAATGCCGTGTCCCTGATCTCGGGACGCTGATCAGCGCTTGCGTTGTTCAGCTTGCAGCGCGCGCGCCGCCTCGAGACGGGCCATATCAAGAAGGTACGCCAAGAGATCGAGCCTCGTCTGGCGGGCGAGATAGGACAGCTCCGCCGTAAACTCAGCGATGTATCGCGCCGTCTCGGTCGCGCTCATGCCTTTCCTGTCAACTTTGGGAGCCTGATCGGCAACCTCCTGATTGTGGGGCGATGGAGCGGAGAGGGCGCGGCGCGGGGCTTGGGACATGAAGATGAGCTGTGTCTCTGTTTCAGTCGAGACAGGTTAGCAGTGCAACCATAAATAACACAATAGCGAATCCGATAACTAATGGTTGCAAAATCCGAAAATGCATCAACCCAGAAGGGTGATCATCAGAGGCATGGAGCCCAGGGCCAGCAGGGTCTGAAGGGTGAGGATCTCGGCCATGAGAGGCGCGTTGCCGCCCATCTGGCGCGCCAGCACGTAGGCCGCGGCGGCTGAGGGCACCGAGGATGCGATGATCGTGACGACCAGATCATCGCCGCTCACACCCGCAGAAGTCGCAAAGAGTACGGCCATGACGGGCATCAGGAAGAGCTTGAGCCCGGCCGTCAGTGTGTGAGGCAGTCCAGGCTTGGCGAGACGGCGGATGTCGAGACCCGCTCCTACGATCAGAAGCCCTGCCGCAAGGGCGGCGCGCCCCATGAGGTCAATGTAGGCGGTGATCGGCTTGGGCAGTGGAGGAACGATCAGGTTGAGCGTCAGACCGATGGCACATGACCAGATGAAGGGGTTGGTCGCGAAGGAGCGCAGGATTTCCTTCGGGCTCTGCCGCGGCCTGCCTGCAAAGCGGATGAATACATAGAAGGCGAGCAGATTCAGAAGCGGCACCATGGCGGCAATCGCCACTGCGATCAGGGCGACGCCGCGCTGCCCAAAGAGGCTTCCCGCCACGGCAAGGGCGACGAAAGTGTTCCAGCGGGTCGCCCCCTGGAAGATCGAGGTGAAGCTCGGGCCGTCGATGCCGGCATAATGCGCGAGGAGGGGCCTGAGCGCCAGCATCAGACCTGCCATGAGCAGGATGGAGCCGACGAGTGCGCCCCCTACGCCGAGAACCGGCACCGATGCGAGATCCGCACGGGAGAGCGTATCGACGATCAGCGCCGGAAAGAAGAGCACGTAAGTCACACGCTCAAGCCCGGCCCATTGCTGCTCGCTCACGAAATTCGTGGTGCGGCACAGCCAGCCGGTCGCGATGATCAGAAAGGTCGGGATGAGGCTGGCGAAGACGACGGACATGCGAGATGTGCTTGAGAGGCCGGATGCAGGCCCGGCAAAAGGAAGGGTACAAGCCGCTTAAGACTTCTCGCCAAGGTCGACAAGGGCCGGAGAAGCTCGCATGGACATAGAGTGCTTATGCTCCACTTAATCCTTCCCGTCCTGCCCGAGGCCCCATGATCCAGGTGACGAACAGTATCGCGCTCGATGAAGCAGAGCTTCAGGAGAGCTTCATCCGTGCCTCGGGACCTGGCGGACAGAACGTCAACAAGGTGGAATCCGCCGTTCAGCTGCGCTTCGACGTGCGCAACTCGCCGTCTCTGCCGGAGGATGTGAAGGCGCGGCTGGAGAGGATCGCCGGGAAGCGGCTGACGAACGACGGTGTGCTCATCATCACGGCGCAACGCTTCCGTACCCAGGAGCGCAACCGCGAGGATGCGGTGGCCAGGCTCGTCGAACTGATCCGCCAGGCCACCGAGCGCCCGAAACCACGAAGGCCCACGCGGCCAACGCTCGCCTCCAAGAAACGGAGACTGGAGGCGAAAGGCCGACGCTCCGAAATCAAGAAGGGTCGCACGGCGAAGCCGGTTTTCGATTAAGAGTAGATGCCGCCTTTAGCCCTGCAAGACAAGGCCACGGAACCCGAGAAGGTCTGCAAATATGGCGAGAATGACGCCCAAGCCGACGAGGATTAGGCCCGTCAAGAAGGTCCAGACCGAACGGTTGTAGCGCTTGACCTGTAGGCAGGAGAGCAACAGCAAGTCCGCCAGGGATTTGATTTGAAGAGCCAGTCCCAGCGTGATCAGGGTGACGGAGATGAGATCCGAATGGGTCCATTCCCCCGGCAAAGCAGACCAACGGCTTAGGAATCCCAAGGAAAAGCCGACAACGACTCCGATGGCCGTAATCGAGCCGTTCCGGAACGTGGCCTCGATGAGGTCACGCTCATCCGCTTTCGCGAATTCTAACGGATCGTCTGCCATGGCCAGACTTGCCTCTCGCCAGAGACTGCATTCTGACGCTCGATTAAGGCATAGATTGTGCGAGGCTCATTCTTGCGGCGGATAGGCGTGTTCGCCGCCTCGGAAATCCGAGATCGTATAGCAGCCTCCTCGCTCGCTGACCGTGTCAGGAGCGATGACTGCCTTTCCGTAGCCGCCCGGAATGTCGAGAACATAGGTCGGCTGGCAGAGCCCCGAGATGCGCCCGCGCAGACCCGCCACGAGTGCCCGGCCCTCTTCAAGCGACAGCCGGAAATGGCTGGTGCCGGGGGCGAGGTCCGGGTGGTGCAGGTAATAGGGCTTGATCCGCGTTTCCACCAAGGCGCGCATGAGGGCGGCGAGCGTCTCCGGGTGATCGTTGATGCCTTTCAGCAGCACCGACTGGCTGAGCATCACGATCCCTGAATCCACCAGCCGCGCGCAGGCTTTACGCGCTGCAGGCGTCAGCTCCCGCGGATGGTTGGCGTGGAGTGCCACGTAGGTCGTCTTGCCGCTCGCCTTCAGAGCGGCGATCAGTGACTCGTCGACCCGCTCCGGCTCCACCACGGGAACGCGCGTATGGAAGCGGACGATCTTCACGTGATCGATGGCGGCAAGGCGCTGCATCAGCTCGGAGAGGCGGCGGGGAGAGAGCACCAACGGATCGCCTCCGGTGAGGATCACCTCCCAGATCTCCGAATGCTCGGCGATATAGGCGAAGGCCCTGTCGAGGGCATCAGGTATGAGCGTGCCGAGGCCCTGGGGGCCCACCATCTCGCGTCGGAAGCAGAAGCGGCAATAGACCGGGCAGACATGCACGGCCTTCAGCAGCACGCGGTCGGGATAGCGATGCACGATGCCCTCGACCGGCGAATGCGCCAGATCGCCGATAGGGTCCTCGCGTTCCTCGGGCGTGGTCGCCAATTCGGCCGTTTGGGGCACGAATTGCAGAGCAATCGGATCGCTGGGATCGGCCTTGTCGATGAGATCAGCCATGGCGGGGCTGATCGCAATCGCATAGCGCTCGGCGACGCGCTCGATTCCAGCCAAGCCCTCAGGGGCGATCAGCCCGTTGTCGACGAGTTCTCTCGGGGTACGAAGCGTGCTCAATGGCCTGTCTCCGGCACGGGAGCCCAGATCACCTGATCGATGCGCGATGCCCCTGTGGCGAGCATCACGAGGCGGTCGAAACCGAGCGCGATGCCGCTGGCCTCGGGCATCTGCGCGAGCGCTGCCAGGAAATCCTCGTCCACCGGATAGCTTTCTCCATAAACGCGCATCTTTTCTGCCATTTCTGCCTCGAACCGGCGGCGTTGTTCTTGAGCATCTGTCAGCTCGCCGAAGGCGTTCGCCAGTTCCACGCCGCAGGCATAGAGCTCGAAGCGCTCGGCCACGCGCGGATCTCGGGCTGTAGGCCGGGCGAGCGCCGCCTCTGCCACCGGGTATTCGTCGAGGATCGTGGCACGCCCGAGGCCGAGATGGGGCTCGACTCGCTCTACGATGACGCGGCTGAACAGGTCGGACCAGGTGTCGTCCTCGGCCACCCGCACGCCCGATTGGCGAAGGCTCGCGGCCAGATGGTCGCGGTCGGTTTCGCCGCTCCGGCCGATAGAAGCGAGAAGATCGATCCCGGCAAAACGCCGGAAGGCTTCAGCCACGCTCAGGCGCTCGGGCTCCTGGAAGGGATCGGTCTGCTTGCCGCGATAGGTGAGGGTGCGGGTGCCCGCGGTCTCGGCTGCGAGTGCCAGGAGGGCCGCGCAATCCCTCATCAGCTCCTCATAGCTCTCGCCGGCCCGATACCATTCGAGCATAGTGAATTCCGGGTGGTGCAGGGGGCCACGCTCCCGGTTGCGGTAGACATGGGCAAAACAGGAAATCCGGGTCTCGCCTGCGGCCAGGAGCTTCTTGCAGGCAAATTCCGGGGAGGTGTGAAGGTAAAGCGGCGTCCGCGCCCCACCGAGACCAATCGCCTCGGTGGCGAAGGCGTGCAGGTGCGCCTCATTTCCGGGTGAGGTCTGGAGTGTGGCGGTGTCCACCTCCACGAAGTCATGTCCCGCAAAGAAGCTCCGGAAGGCCGCCTGGATCCGGTTGCGGCCTAGCAAAAAGGGTCTCCGGTCGGCATGGACATGCGGCGTCCACCAGGGCGAGGGGGCGGGCATGGTGTTTTCCATTCCAAAAGCTTCCTGACAGGTGAGGCTGGCGATTTGCACCAAGATAGGCTAGTTGCGGCAGCGAAACCGAATTTCGGCGTCGCCGGGGCCAGGCACCCTGGCCCTGCGACGCGCCCTATCTGTCACAAGGAACGCTTCCCGTGAAGGTCATCGCCTCTACGCTCCGCAAAGGCAATGTCGTCGACATCGACGGCAAGCTCTATGTCGTGCTCACCGCCCAGAATATCCACCCCGGCAAGGGCACCCCGGTCACCCAGCTCGACATGCGCCGCATCTCCGACGGCGTGAAGGTCTCCGAGCGCTACCGCACCACCGAGCAGGTCGAGCGCGCCTTCGTGGAAGACCGCGAGCACACCTTCCTCTACGAAGACGGCGAGGGCTTCCACTTCATGAACCCCGAGACCTACGAGCAGGTCGCGGTTCCGGAAGACATCATCGGCGACCAGAAGGCCTACCTGCAGGAAGGCATGGCCGTGATGCTCTCGACCCATAACGGCGTTCCGATCGCCATCGAGCTGCCCGCCCGCGTCACCCTGGAGATCACCGAGACCGAGCCGGTGGTGAAGGGCCAGACGGCGTCCTCCTCCTACAAGCCCGCCATGCTCTCCAACGGCGTGCGCACCTTGGTGCCTCCGCACATCACCGCCGGCACCCGCGTCGTGATCATGACGGAAGACGGCTCCTACGTGGAGCGCGCGAAGGACTAAGGTTCTTCTCCCGTTTTCGTCATCATCGGCCTCGTGCCGGTGATCCCGATTGCGGGAGCGCGGTGCTTTTCGGTATCGGGATGGCCGGGCTTGGTCCGGCCATGACGGCGCTACTAATATCTTGAAGGGCAGGGAATTTCGGTGGAGGCTCACCGGGTTTCCTGCCTTTTCCTTATCCGGAGCAGAATCATCTTATGAGCAGCGGCCCCTTCAACCCTATCAATCCCCTCGTCGCCGATGTCGGCAGCCCTCCGATCCCGGAGGCACAGAGCTGGACCAAGCGCTATGACGGGGCCTATGGGCCGCTGATCAATCTCTCGCAGGCGGTTCCGGGCAATGCGCCCCACGTGAGCTTCCTGGAGCGTCTTGCTTCCGTGGCGGGCGAGGCCACGACCTCCCAATATGGCCCCATCAACGGCGATGCCACTTTGCGGCAGGCCTATGCGGCCGAGATGTCGCGCCTCTACGAGGGGCGGATCGAGGCTGCCGACACGGCGATTACCGCCGGATGCAACATGGCGTTCTTCGTCGCCATGATGCTGCTCGCTCATCGCGGCGAGGCAGTACTGCTGCCGACGCCCTGGTATTTCAATCACCAGATGACGCTCGACATGCTGGGCATCGAGCCCCGCCCGCTGCCGTGCCGGTCGGAGAACGGTTTCGTGCCGCGCATCGAGGATGCGGCGACGCTGATCGACGAGAAGGTGCGCGCGATCGTTCTCGTGACGCCGAACAACCCGACCGGCGCCGTCTATCCAGCCCACGTCATCGAAGGTTTTGCGGAGCTGTGCCGGAAACGCGGCATTTATCTCGTGATCGACGAGACTTACCGGGACTTCCTGCCGCAGGGCATGAACCGCGCACACGGGCTTTTCGCGGGCGACGAGTGGCGCAAGAACGTGATTCAGCTCTACTCGTTCTCGAAATCCTACGCGATTCCGGGGCATCGCATGGGGGCGATCACGGCAGATGCAGCGCTCATCGAGCAGATCGCCAAGATTCTCGATTGCGTCCAGATCTGCGCGCCGCGTACGGCGCAGTTGGTTCTGCCCTGGGCCATTGAGGCCCTCCGCGACTGGCGGGAGGAGAACCGCGCCGAGATCAATCGGCGTGCACAGGTTTTTCAAGCGGCGCTCGCGTCGTTGCCTGAGTGGCGCATCGAATCGGTCGGTGCCTATTTCGCTTATCTGCGACATCCTTTCGCGGGGGCGAAGGCGCACGCTGTCGCCGAGAAATTAGCGACGGAGCGCGGCGTTTTGTGCTTGCCCGGCAGCTATTTCGGACCCGGTCAGGAAGGGCATTTGCGCGTGGCTGTTGCCAATGTGGGCGCCGATGTTCTGACGGGGCTCACAGACAGGCTGAAGGGTGTGGCGCTCTAATGCTTCAGTAGGGCCTGCCTCATAATATGCGCTGCAACCCTTGGCAGACGCGGGGGGCGGTTGTTACTCTAAACGTAACACTGGCATTCTCGCGGAATGCCCAAGGATTTAAGTTTTGACCGTGAAAGCCGATGCGACGACCGAAGTGAGAGATCGACGCGCGGACCCATCCCCTGGGGCCGAGAGCGGCTCGTCGTGGCTTTCTGGAAGTACTGATACATTGCCGCGAAAGGACGTGAAGCGCCGCGCAATGCGCAGCTACGCGGCGCTCGATCTCGGCACCAACAATTGCCGGCTGCTGATTGCGGAGCCCGCCCATTACGGTTTTCGCGTCACGGACGCCTTTTCGCGGATCGTTCGCCTCGGCGAAGGTCTCGGTCTCGGTAATTCCCTGAGCGACGATGCCATCGAACGCACCATCGATGCTCTTCGCGTATGCCGCGACAAGATGATCGCCAAGGATGTGATCCGCGCCCGTCTTGTGGCAACCGAAGCCTGTCGGCTGGCCAGGAACGGAGCATCCTTTATCGAGCGTGTGCGCAGCGATCTCGATCTCGACCTCGAAATCGTCGACCGCAAGACGGAGGCCTATCTGGCAGTGACGGGCTGCGCAGCTCTGGCCGACCCCAAGGCGCAATCCGTGATCGTGTTCGATATCGGCGGCGGCTCCACGGAGATCGCTTGGCTCGACGGCCAGGCTCCGCACGCCTTCGCTGATCCCTGCAAGCGCATCCGCGCTTGGGATTCGCTTCCGGTCGGCGTCGTGACCCTGGCCGAGCGTCATGGCGGGGTGAATGTGACGCCCGAGAGCTTCGAGGGCATGGTCGAAGAAGTGTCCGAGCTCCTCATGGATTTCGCGCTCGTGGCGGCCGAGGCGGGCAGAGCCAATCATTTTCATCTGCTCGGCACCTCGGGAACCGTGACCACGGTGGGCGGCATTCACTTGGGGTTGGCACGCTATGACCGTCGCAAGGTCGATGGAATGTGGATGCGCAACGGTGAGATCTCGACAGTGATGCACCGCCTGCTGCATTCCAATTTCCAGCAGCGGGCGGACAATCCGTGCATCGGCAAGGAGCGGGCCGATCTGGTCCTGGCCGGCTGCGCCATTCTCGAAGCAATCCGCCGGGCTTTCCCTTCGGATCGCCTGCGCATCGCGGACCGGGGTCTGCGCGAGGGAATTCTGATGAACATGATGCGAGAGGACAGCGTGTGGCGGGAGGGAAGCCAACGGTGAGCACCAAGTCCGGCTCGGGTGTCCGCAATCTCAAGCAGCGCGTGAAAACGGCTAACAAGCGGTCCCTCTCTTCCCAGAAGTGGCTTGAGCGCCAGCTCAACGATCCCTACGTGGCCCGCGCCAAGCGCGAGGGCTACCGCTCGCGCGCGGCCTTCAAGCTGCTCGAGATCGATGAGAAGTACCACATCCTCAAGCCCGGCCAGCGCATCGTGGACCTCGGCGCTGCTCCTGGCGGGTGGTCGCAGATCGCGGCCAAGAAGGTAGGGCCGAAAGGCAAGGTCGTCGGCATCGATCTTCTCCCCATCGATCCCATGGCCGGCGTGGAGTTCATCCAGCTCGACTTCTTGGACGAGAGCGCCCCGGGAAAGCTTATCGAGATGCTCGGCGGGCCGGCAGACGTGGTGATGTCCGACATGGCGGCCAACACCACCGGCCACAAGAAGACCGATCACCTGCGCATCATCGGCCTCGCGGAAGCGGCGATCTACTTCGCGCGCGAGATCCTGGCACCCGGCGGCGTTTTCATTGCCAAGGTGTTCCAGGGCGGCACGGAGAACCAGCTTCTCAACGACCTCAAGCGCGACTTCGCCGTGGTGCGCCACGTGAAGCCTGCGGCAAGCCGGGCCGATTCGGCGGAACTCTATGTGCTGGCGACCGGTTTTCGGGGTGCGACAGACCGGACATCTTAATCGCCACGCGCACGGCGTGGCCTTTGCACCATTGAAAGACCACGCCCATGACCCCGCACAAGATCGGCATTATCGGCCTCGGCAAGATCGCGCAGGATCAGCACCTGCCGGTGATCCGGGCCAATCCGAATTTCGAGCTTCTGGCGGTCTCAAGCCAGCGTGGCATCGCGTCGGAAGACGCAAGGCACAGCTTCCAGGATTACCGCGATCTCCTGGGGCTCAAGGATCTCGAAGCAGTGGCGATCTGCACGCCACCACAGGCGCGCCATCACATTGCCCGCGAGGCGCTGCTGGCCGGGAAAAGCGTGCTTCTGGAAAAGCCGCCTGCGGCCACCTTGAGTGAGCTCGAAGATCTTCGCCAGCTTGCGGACAAGGTGGGTAAGACGCTCTTCACAACCTGGCATTCGCAATACAACAAGGCCGTCGAAGAGGCCAAGAAGGCGCTCGCCGGCTGGTCGATCAAGCGCCTTCAGGTGACCTGGAAGGAAGACGTGCGCCATTGGCATCCGGGCCAGCAATGGATCTGGGAGGCAGGCGGCTTCGGGGTGTTCGATCCCGGCATCAACGCGCTCTCCATCGTCACGCGCATCATGCCGGAGCCTGTCTTCATCAAGACGGCGAGCCTGCAATTTCCCGCTAATAGGGATGCGCCCATCGCCGCCGATCTCCAGTTCCAAACCGGTCACACGGACGGCAGTCTCCAGGCCGTCTTCGATTGGCGTCAAACTGGCCCGCAGAGCTGGGACATCGAGGTCGAGACGGAAGCCGGTTTTGCCCTCAAGCTCATGCACGGCGGCTCCTGCCTCGAAATCGACGGGCGCCTCGTGGTGAAGGAGGAGCCTGCCGAGTACCAGGGTATCTACCGCCGCTTCGACGCGCTCCTCACCATCGGCCGCTCCGAGGTCGACGAAGCCCCGTTCCGCCTCGTGGCGGACGCCTTCATGGTCGGCAAGCGCGTGCAGGTGGAGGCGTTCGAGGATTGAGATGCACGTGGGATTCCTCACGTCATCACCGGCCTCGTGCCGGTGATCCCGATATGGAAAGCGCAGCACTCTTCCAATCGAGATGGCAGGGTCAAGCCCCGCCATGACGTTGAGGGTGTCTATCAAGCCAACTGCTTCTTCAAGAAACCCACAGTCCGGCTCCAGGCCAGATCGGCGACCTCCTTGTCATGGCGAGCGGCATTGGTGTCATTGTTGAAGGCGTGGTTCGCGCCTTCATAGACGTAGATCTCGTAGGTCTTGCCTGCCTGCTTCAGGGCCGCCTCATAGGCCGGAATGCCCGCATTGATGCGCTCGTCGAGCCCACCGTAATGCAGCATGAGCGCGGCCTGGATCTTCGGCACATCCTCCGCCTTCGGCTGTCCCCCGTAATAGGCGACGCCAGCATTGAGGTTCGGCTCGTTGACGGCAAGGTTGTTGACCGCGCCGCCGCCCCAGCAGAAGCCCACCGCGCCGACCTTGCCGTTGCTGTCGGGGCGGCCCTTCAGATAGGCCACGGCCGCCTTGCCGTAGGCGATCACGTCGGGCTGCTTCAATTGGCCGATCATCTGGCGGCCCTTGTCCTCGTCAGCGGGCGTGCCGCCCATGGGCGAGAGATAGTCGAGGCCGAGCGCCAGGAAGCCTTCCGTGGCCATGCGCCGAGTCACGTCCTTGATGTGCGGGTTCAGGCCACGGTTCTCGTGGATGACGATGACGGCGGGCAGCTTCCCGGCCGCGTCCTTCGGCTTCACGAGATAGCCCTTGAGGCCCTGAGCGCCAGGAATGTCGACGGTTTCCGTCGTGATCCGCGGGTCGCTCTCCTGCACTGTCTGCGCCATGGCATAGTTGTTCTGCAGGATCGGCAGAAGGGCGCTTGCGGCAGCGGTGCTTCCGGCAAGCGCGGCGAGCTTGTCGAGGAAGGAGCGGCGGCTCATGCCGCCATGGGTGAAGTCGTCGTAGAGGTCGATGATGCGTTGATCCATGATGGCCTCCGGGTCCGAGGCCTAGAATGGTAACGCAGTCCTATCGGCCTTCTACCTCATCACCGAGATTTGTAGTGCCGTCGCCCAAGCCTGTGGAGGGAGGCTTCTTCTCGACCATCCGGTGCCCCGACATCTCGGCGCCTGCACTCGGCTCGAGCTTTGCGAAGACGAAACCGGAGAGGGCGGAGACGATGGCCACGGCCCAGAAGGCGGGGCCGAAATCCTCCGCGCCGATGGCGGTTCTGCCGTCCCAATGGGCTGCCGCCTCCACCACAAAGGCGCCGAAGGCCACGCCCATGCTCAGCGCCACCTGCTGCGCCGCGCTCGACAGGCTCGTGGCATGGCTCATGTCGCGCTTCGAGATCTCCGCATAGCCGATGGCGGCGAGGCTCGTGAACTGGAGAGAGCGGAAGCAGCCGCCGATCAGCAGAATAAGCATGATCAGCCAATGGGGCGTCGAGGACGTGAAGAGTCCATTGAAGCCCACGAAGGCCGCTCCGATGAAGGCATTGATCACGAGCACCCTGCGGAAACCGAACCGCTCCAGGATACGCTTGGCCATGGTCTTCATGAAGAGTGCGCCGACAGCCGCGATGAAGGTGAGCGACCCCGATGCGACGGGGCTGAGACCGAAGCCGACTTGGAGCATCAGCGGCAGGAGGAAGGGGATCGCACCGATGCCGATCCGGAAGAGAGAGCCGCCGAGAACGCTGATGCGGAAGGTCGGCACCTTGAGAAGGTTGAGCTGTAGCACCGGGTGAGGCGTCCGCAGGGCGTGCCAGACATAAGCCGCCACGCAGAGGGTGCCGATGATGACGCAGCCGAGCGAGACCTGTTCCGGGATGAGATGACGGCCGCTGGAAGAGAGGCCCAGCATCAGAAGCGCCAAGCCGATGCCTGAAAGCAGGAAGCCCGCAATGTCGAGAGGCGGGGTGTCGTCTTCGCGGATGTTCGGGATGAAGATCGTGGCGAGCACGATGCCGAGAACGCCGATCGGGATATTGATGAAAAAGATCCAGCGCCAGTGAAAATAGGTGGTGATGAAGCCGCCGAGCGGAGGGCCGACCACCGGACCGATGAGGGCCGGGATCGTCAGGGTCGCAAGCGCCTGGACCACTTCATTACGGGGCACGCTGCGCAAGAGCACCAGGCGCCCCACCGGCACCATCATGGCCCCGCCCATGCCCTGCACGAAGCGTGCGATCACGAATCCTTCTAGGGAATTGGCTCCGGCGCAGGCGAGGGAGCCCGCCATGAACACCCCGATGGCGGCAGTGAAAATGGTGCGCGAGCCGTACTTATCCGCCACCCAGCCGGAGATGGGAATGAAGATGGCGAGGCTGATGAGATAGGACGTAAGGGCAAGCTTCAGCGCGATGGGGTCGGTCCTCAAGTCCTGCGCGATCATCGGAAGCGAGGTCGAAATGACCGTCGAATCCATGTTTTCCATGAAAAGGGCAGTGGCAATGATCAGGGGGAGGAGGCGGACCTGGCGCATGACCGGTGGGACTTAGCGCCCTCGGGCAGCATTGCAAAGGCGTTTCATGCACGGCACATCTTCTGCGAATGCGGCTCTCGCCCCTTTGCGAAAGCGAAAGCCCGTGCTACGGACCCGTGCCAACTCGACAAAGCGTTATCGCTTCATCCGCCGCGCACACCTGAAGGAGTTGGCCATGGCCTCAATCGTTACGGATCGGATCATCGAAGGACTGACCTTCGACGACGTGTTGCTGCGGCCCGGCCGTTCCGAGGTTATGCCCGGCGACGTGAATGTCGCCACCCGGCTGACCCGCACCATCCATCTCAACATGCCGATCATCGCCTCCGCCATGGACACGGTGACGGAAGCGCGTATGGCGATCGCCATGGCCCAGAACGGCGGTCTCGGCGTGATCCACCGCAACCTGGAGCCCGAGGCCCAGGCCGAGCAGGTGCGCCTCGTGAAGCGCTATGAATCGGGCATGGTGATGAACCCCATCACCATCTATCCGGACGAGACGCTCGCCGATGCGCTGGCCATGATGAAGCACCACGGCATCTCCGGCATTCCGGTGGTCGAGCGCGGACCCAGCAACACCAAGGGCAAGCTGGTCGGCATCCTGACCAACCGTGACGTGCGCTTTGCCAACAATCCGAACCAGCTCGTCTCCGAGCTGATGACGAAGGACCGGCTCATCACCGTCCGCGAAGGCGTGAGCCAGGACGAAGCCCGTCGCCTGCTCCACCAATTCCGCATCGAGAAGCTGCTGGTGGTCGACGACCATTACCGCTGCATCGGCCTCATCACCGTGAAGGACATCGAGAAGCAGGTGGCCTATCCGAATGCAGCCAAGGACGCCCAGGGCCGTCTCCTCGTCGCCGCCGCCACTACGACGGGCGAGAGTGGCTTCGAGCGCGCCGAGCGCCTCATCGATGCTGGCTGCGACGTGGTCGTGGTCGATACCGCTCACGGCCATTCCGTGAAGGTTCTAGAGAGCGTCACCCGCGTGAAGAAGCTCTCGAATGCCGTCCAGGTCGTTGCCGGTAACGTGGCAACCCGCGAAGGCGCTCAGGCGCTCATCGATGCCGGCGCGGATGCGGTGAAGGTCGGTATCGGCCCAGGTTCCATCTGCACCACCCGCATCGTGGCGGGCGTCGGCGTGCCCCAGCTCACGGCCATCATGGAGGCGGTCGAGGCCGCGCATGCGGCGGACATTCCGGTGATCGCGGACGGCGGCATCAAGTTCTCGGGCGATCTCGCGAAGGCGCTCGCTGCCGGCGCTTCCTGCGCCATGGTGGGCTCGCTGCTCGCCGGCACCGACGAGACCCCCGGTGAGGTGTTCCTCTATCAGGGCCGTTCCTACAAGGCCTATCGCGGCATGGGCTCGGTGGGTGCCATGGCCCGCGGCTCGGCGGACCGCTACTTCCAGGCGGAGGTGCGCGACACCCTCAAGCTCGTGCCGGAGGGCGTCGAGGGACAGGTGGCCTATAAGGGCCCGGTTTCGGGCGTGCTCCACCAGCTCACCGGCGGCCTTCGCGCCTCCATGGGCTATGTGGGCGCGGCGACCCTGCCGGAATTCCGCGAGAAGGCCCAGTTCATCCGCATCTCCAGCGCAGGTCTGCGTGAGAGCCACGTTCATGACGTGACGATCACCCGTGAGAGCCCTAACTACCCGACGCGTAGCTAAGGTTCACACGGGTTATCAGCCCATGAACATCACCGCCGTCCTCCTGCCCGTCTTCGTGCAAGTCGGGCTCACATTCGTGCTGCTTCTCTGGCTAGGGCGTTTGCGCGTCGGGGCCCTCAAAGCAGGCGAGGTGAGGATGTGCGACATCGCTCTTGGAGAGCGCAACTGGCCCAAACGCGCTCTGCAGTTCCAGAACGCGTTTCACAACCAGTTCGAAGTGCCGGTGTTGTTCTATGTGCTGGTGGTTCTCGCGCTCATCACCCGCAAGGCCGATATGCTCTTTGTCGTGATGTCCTGGATGTTCGTGACCAGCCGCTTGGTTCATGCGGCCATCCACACGACATCCAACAAGGTGATCTGGCGCTTTCAGGCCTTTGCCGCCGGTGTGCTGATCCTCGCCTTCATGTGGATCATCTTCGGTATCCGGGTCTTCTCTTCGGAGGTCGGAATTTGAAGGCGGGACGGGCGCACTCGCCCATCCCGCTCTTTTCGATTAGTACTTCTTGCCGCTTTCGAGCTGCGTCTTGGCATCAGTCATCTTGCGCGGGGGCGGAGTCAGGTCGGCGGCCGGAGCCGTGGCGCAAGCGGCAATGGCGAGGGTGAGGCCGAAGGCCACGAGGCGAGAGAGAATCGACATAGTCAGAAGCTCCGAGAGGGGAACCGTGCGGAACTGCACGCGCTTCTTGAATCCACTTCTGAACGAGTCGGAAAATAGGAAATAATGTGCCGTTTCTACAGTCAAGCTTAAGTGTGCTTTTTCGATGACACCTGCAGCCCGCATCTCCGCCGCAATCGAGGTCCTCGGTGACATCGAAGCCCGCCGTCGCCCGGCTGCGGACGCCCTCAAGGATTGGGGCCTCTCGCACCGTTTTGCCGGCTCGAAGGACCGGGCTGCCATCGGGAGCCTCGTCTATGATGCCCTGCGCCGCAAAGCCTCCGCTGCCTGGGTCATGGGAGAGGCAACGCCCCGCGCCGCGATTCTCGGTATGCTGCGGCTCCAACGCGGGATGAATCCGGAGGCCATCGCCGCCCTTTGCTCAGGCGAGCGCTTTGCACCTGAGCCTCTGTCGGATACCGAGCGTCAGAAGCTGGAAGCTGCCGGCCTCGACGGGGCTCCTGCCCATGTGGCAGGAGATTTCCCGGAATGGATCGGGCCCTCGCTTCAGCGCCTCTTCGGCGATGATCTGGTCGCTGAGATGCAGGCTCTCACGACCCGCGCGCCGTTGGATCTGCGGGTGAACACCCTGAAGGTGGCCTCTCGCGAAGAGGCGCATGATGCTCTGCCGCATCTCGGCGCCGTCGAGACGCCTCTCTCGCCCTTAGGCCTCCGCATCGCGCCGAGCGAGGACGGGCGCGGGCCTGCCGTTCAGTCCGAGCCCGAGTTCATCAAGGGCTGGATCGAGATTCAGGACGAGGGCTCGCAGCTGGCGGCACTTCTCTCGGCCGTGAAGCCCGGAGAGCAGGTGGTCGACCTCTGTGCAGGCGGCGGCGGCAAGACGCTGGCGCTGGCTGCCATGATGGAGAACCACGGACAGATTTATGCCACCGACGGCGATGCCCGCCGCTTGGCCCCCATCCATGACCGCCTGACCCGCGCGGGCGTGCGCAACGTCCAGGTTCGGACGCCGCGAGGCGGAGCGGATGCGGTATCCGACCTCAATGGTCGGATCGACTGCGTGCTGGTGGACGCGCCCTGCACCGGTGTTGGCACTTGGCGGCGGAATCCCGATGCCAAATGGCGCCTGCGTCCCGGCAGCCTGGAAGTGCGCCGCAAGGAACAGGCAACCGTTCTCGACCGTGCCGCAGCCTTGGTGAAGCCCGGCGGACGCATCGTCTACATTACCTGCTCGGTCCTGCCGGAGGAGAACGACGCCGCTCTCGACGGCCTCCTCCAGCGCGATCCTGGCTTCGCGGTAGTGAAGACGAATGAGCTGCTGGCCGCAGCGGGGCTGTCGAACTTGCGACCTTTCGTGCGTGTGACGAAGAACGGGCTTCAGCTGACGCCGAAGATGACAGGCACCGACGGCTTCTTTGTCGCGAGCATCAAGCGCCGTTGAACGCAAGCCATAGCCGGGAAACCTAAAACCCGGCGTCCGCTGGGGCTGGCTGCTGGGCCGGCTTACTGGCGGCAGAAAGAGGCGGAACTGTCGCGCTGGAGGCGGAAACCAGCGACCCACCGGCCGCGTCCAGGGCCTTGATGGAGGCTGTGTGCCCGGAATAGACCTTGCGGAGGAAAGCCTCGTCCTCTTCAAGTGCGCTGCATCTTAAATGTTTGAGCGCTCGCCTTACTCCTACGGTTTTGAGCCGCTCCCTGCTAACCCCGCTTTCCCAATGGGAGCATCCGAGCTTTCGGGTAATGAATTCACGGATCTCGGGGAGGGCGCCTTGGCTGAGCGCCTCGATCTTTTGCAAAGACAACCCCTCAGCGGGGCCCTCACTTGGAATCAAGAGCCCAAGCGTTGAGAAAAGAGTTATAAACGCATAACGCCCCATGGCAGCCCCACGAAAAGGCATGACTCTTCGGCAGGGATGAGGGTAAAGCACCAGACACGATCCCGTACCGAGACATGCCTCCTACTTGTAGCGATATAAAATGGCCCAGACGCACGACAAGATTCTGATCATCGACTTTGGTTCTCAAGTAACACAGCTGATAGCCCGTCGGGTTCGTGAGGACGGTGTCTATTCGGAGGTAGTCCCGTTTCAGAAGGCGGTTGAGGCCATCCGGACCATGAAGCCGAAGGGGGTGATCCTCTCCGGCGGCCCTGAATCGGTGACCACCGATACGTCGCCTCGTGCTCCGAAAGAGCTGTTCGAGACAGGCCTGCCGATCTTCGGCATCTGCTACGGCCAGCAGACCATGGCGGCGCAGCTCGGCGGTGAGGTCGAGGGTGGGCATCACTCCGAATTCGGTCGGGCAGAGATCGAAGTTCTCACCGAAAGCCCACTCTTCCAGGGCGTCTGGCAGGTGGGGAAGAGATACCCCGTCTGGATGAGCCATGGCGATCGCGTCACCAAGCTGCCTGAGGGCTTCGAGGTGCTGGCCGCTTCCGAGAACGCTCCTTTCGCTGTCGTCGCCGACGAGGAGCACCAGTTCTACGGCGTCCAGTTCCACCCGGAGGTGGTGCACACACCTCAGGGTGCGCAGCTCATCCGCAATTTCGTGCGTGATATCGCGGGCTGCAAAGGCGATTGGACCATGAAGGCCTTCCGCGAGGAGGCCATCGAGCGCATCCGCGCCCAAGTGGGCACGGGCCGCGTGATCTGCGGCCTGTCCGGCGGCGTCGACTCCGCCGTCGCGGCGGTTCTCATCCACGAGGCCATCGGCGACCAGCTCACCTGCGTCTTCGTCGATCACGGCCTGCTGCGCGCAGCAGAGGCCGAGCAGGTGGTGACGCTCTTCCGCGACCACTACAACATCCCGCTCGTCCACGTGCAGGCCCAGGACCTCTTCATTGGGGCGCTGGAAGGCGTGTCCGACCCGGAGGTGAAGCGCAAGACCATCGGCAAGCTCTTCATCGACGTGTTCGACGAGGAAGCGAAAAAGATCGGCGGCGCCGATTTCCTCGCTCAAGGCACCCTCTATCCCGACGTGATCGAAAGTGTCTCCTTCACGGGCGGACCTTCGGTCACCATCAAGAGCCATCACAATGTGGGCGGCCTGCCCGAGCGCATGAAGATGAAGCTCGTGGAACCCTTGCGCGAGCTGTTCAAGGACGAGGTGCGCGTGCTCGGCCGCGAGCTCGGCCTGCCTGACGCCTTCGTCGGCCGCCATCCGTTCCCGGGGCCAGGCCTCGCCATCCGCGTGCCGGGCGAGATCACCCGCGAGAAGCTCGAGATCCTGCGCAAGGCTGATGCGATCTATCTCGAAGAGATCCGCAATGCCGGCCTCTACGATGAAATCTGGCAGGCCTTCGCCGTGCTGCTCCCGGTCAAGACCGTCGGCGTCATGGGTGATGCCCGCACCTACGATCACGTCTGTGCGCTTCGCGCCGTCACCTCGATCGACGGTATGACGGCGGATTTCTATCCCTTCGACATGACGTTCCTCGGCCGCGTTGCCACCCGCATCATCAACGAGGTGAAGGGCATCAACCGCGTGACTTACGACATCACGTCGAAGCCGCCGGGCACCATCGAGTGGGAGTAAGAAAATGGCGTCGAAGCCAGCTGTTACTCTCTACGGCATCAAGAATTGCGACACGATGAAGAAGGCGCGCGCTTGGCTCGATGCCAATGGCGTCGCCTACTCGTTTCACGACTACAAGTCCCAAGGCATCGATCGCGCGCGGCTGGAGGGCTGGGCTCGCAATGTCGGTTGGGAGGCGCTTCTCAACCGCGCAGGCACGACCTTTCGCAAGCTCCCGGAGACGGACAGGGCCGATCTCAGTGAGAGCAAGGCTGTCGCGCTCATGCTCGACCAGCCCTCCATGATCAAGCACCCCGTGCTCGACCTCGATGGCCGTCTCATCGTCGGCTTCAAGCCGGAGCTATATGAAGAGGCCATTGGGTAAGGGCTGCTCCCAGCCGTGAATTCTCCTCGTCACGCCTGGCCTTGTGCCGGGCATCCACGCCTTCGAAACGCGATGGTTCCTAAGACGTGGATGGCCGGGACGAGCCCGGCCATGACGGTGTTACCGCAACCACTTCCGTTCGTTGACCTCTGCCTCGCCGTAAAAGCGCCGTTCCATTCTGATCGTGATCCGGCGCATGGTGGCGTAACTGCGGAAGAGCATCTCTTCCAGTTCGCGGAACGTCCTCAGGTCGGCTGGGCTCGGCCTGTAATCCTTGTCGCGCCAGGATTCGTAGACGATTGCGACGGCTTCCCGCACCAGCTCTTCCGCATGCCGGAGCGGCGGTTTCGGCTTGCGGCGGAAAATCATGGCGGCACTCCCCTGAGGATAAAGCGACCACCAGGGCTCCTGGTGGTCGGGGAGTAGTAAGACCGCCGAGAGACGGCCGCGATGACCTTTAGGCTTTCGCCCTGGACATGCGCCATCGCCTCCCCGGCCGTGAGGCAAGGAAGGCATCGTTCACGGCCGATACCGGCCGCTCTCGGAGGGGCTTACTAGACCCCAGAACCGGGTGCGCCCGGCTCCGGCACCGAGATAACACGCGAGAGTGGCAAGCGGTCAATGGGGAGCGGCGTTCGAGCCGTATCATCCACCGTCATGGCCGCACTTGGTGCGGCCATCCCGCTCAGGTAGAGCGCCGCGCCTCACCGCAGCGGGATCCCCGGGACGAGCCCGGGGATGACGGGAGAGGAGCGGTTTGCTCCACTGTCATTCCGGGACCGCGAATGCGGAGCCCGGGATCCATAAACGCTAACGGTGCAGAACGAGGCTCAGTGTCAGCCGTAGCTCTCATGGTGACGAACGTCGTGCTTATGGATCCCCGCCTTCGCGGGGATGACAGGTTTGCGCTTCAGCAATGGCAGAGTGAGTAAACAAAAAGGCGGGCTTTCGAGCCCGCCTTTATCGTTTGAGGTGCCCTGACCCTTACTGGATCTTCGGCGGGTCGCCGAAGTTCAGGTCGGGCAGGCCGCCGTCGCCAGGGCCGCCCAGGCCGGGGACAAGGAGCTCGTCGAGCTTCTTCTGCACCGCAGCCGGATCGACGGCCGGGCCAGCGGCCTTGTAGTGCATCACGATGTTCGGGAAGAGCACGACGATGGCCACCATGATCAGCTGGATCACCACGAAGGGAATGGCGCCCCAGTAGATCTGGCCCGTGGTCACCGGCTCCATCTTCTTGCCCGTCACCCGGTCGGTATAGGCCGTCTTCGGGGCTACCGAGCGCAGGAAGAACAGGGCGAAGCCGAAGGGCGGGTGCATGAACGAGGTCTGCATGTTCACGCCCAGCATCACGCCGAACCAGATCAGGTCGATGCCCAGCTTCTCGGCCGCGGGGCCGAGAAGCGGCACCACGATGAAGGCCAGCTCGAAGAAGTCGAGGAAGAAGGCCAGCAGGAAGACCAGGATATTCACAACGACCAGGAAGCCCACCTGACCGCCGGGGAGCGAGACCAGCAGGTGCTCCACCCACAGGTGGCCATTCACGCCGTAGAAGGTGAGCGAGAACACGCGGGCGCCGATCAGGATGAAGAGAACGAAGGCGGAGAGCTTCGCCGTCGCTTCCGTCGCCTGGCGGACGATGGTGAAGTTGAAGCGGTTCGGGTTGTTGTCGAGCTTGCGCTTGATCGCGGCGAGGATCACCGAGCCGAGCGCGCCCATGGCGCCGCCTTCCGTCGGCGTGGCAAGGCCGATGAAGATGGTGCCGAGCACGAGGAAGATGAGGAGGAGCGGGGGCACCATGACGAAGGTGACCTGTTGCGCCATGTTCGACATGAGGCGAAGGCCCGCGAAGCGCTCAACGATGCCGACCACCAGCGCATAGACCGCACCGGCGATGATCATTTCCATCGTGAGGGCGAGGCCTTCGTAACCCTGCTGGTGCAGAACCACGTAGGCACCCACCAGGAAGGCCACGAGAACGGCTGAGATCGCGATGCGCTTGGCGCCCAGGAGTCTGTTCATCACGGCGCAGATGAGCGCCACGACGGTCGCCACGCAGATCGTGAGGATCACGAAGTCCGCGCCGGCCTTTGTGTTCGTCTGCGACAGCACGTAATAGCCGACGAGGCCCGAGAAGAGCACCAGGACGCCGAGCTGCCAGACGCCGCGCGAGCCGTTGGGCTCACGATAGCCGATGGCCTCAAGCGGCAGACCGGGGGCTGCCTTGGGGTCGATGAGCGAAGCCAGCAGCACATAGCCGGCATACAGGCCGGCGAGGATCAGACCGGGAAGGAACGCGCCCTCGTACATATCGCCCACCGAGCGGCCGAGCTGGTCGGCCATGACGATGAGAACGAGAGAGGGCGGGATGATCTGGGCCAGCGTGCCGGAGGCCGCGATCACGCCCGAGGCGAGACGGCGGTCATAGCCGTAGCGCAGCATGATCGGCAGGGAGATCAGGCCCATCGAGATCACTGAGGCGGCCACGACGCCGGTGGTGGCGGCGAGCAGCGCGCCCACGAAGATCACCGCATAGGCGAGACCGCCGCGCAGGGGGCCGAAGAGTTGACCGATGGTGTCGAGCAGGTCTTCCGCCATCCCCGACCGTTCAAGGATGTAGCCCATGAAGGTGAAGAACGGGATCGCGAGCAGCACCTCGTTCGACATGGTACCGTAGATGCGGTCCGGCAGCGCCTGGAGCAGAGGCCAGGAGAGATTGATGCTCTCCGGCGCGAGAGGGGCAAGCTCCACCGCGATGAAGAAGAACAGCAGACCGTTCGCCGCCAGCGAGAAGGCGACCGGGTAGCCGAGGAGAAGGAACACCACCAGCGCCGCAAACATGATCGGCGCGAGGTTCTGGGCAATCAATGCAGCCATGGACGAAGAACTCCGAAAATCAGATCAGGGCGAGAGGCTTAGCGGATGCCGTCGCCAGGGGGCTCGCCGCCCTTGGTGGTGCTTGTATCGGCCAGCTCTGCGATCAGACGCTCGGCCTCGGCCTCGGCCGCGCCGTGCCCGCCGACGATGTGATCATGCTCGTCAGCCAACTGGCCCTGCATGATAGCCACGCGCTTGATGAGCTCACTCAGCCACTGGAAGGCCAGGGAGATGAAGCCCAGAAGGATCATGCCCTTCGCCGGCCAGATGAGCAGGCCGCCGGCATTGGAGGAGACCTCGCCCGAGGCGTAGGACTTCGTGAAATAGGGGAAGGAGAGCCACAGCATCAGCGCCACGAAGGGGAAGAGGAAGAGCAGGTGACCCGTCAGATCGATCCGGTCGCGCCCGCGCTTCGTGAGCTTGCTGGAGACAATGTCAATGCGGATGTGCTCGTTGGCCTTCAGCGTCCAGGCGGCGCAGAGCATGAACACGGCGCCGAAGAGGTACCATTGCAGCTCGAGCCAGGCATTGGACGAGACGCCGAAGATACGGCGGATGATGGCATTGACGGCGGAGACGACGATGGCCACCACGATGGCCCAGGCCGCGACTTTGCCGATGCGTTCGTTGATCGAGTCGATGACACGAGATAGCTTGATGAGCGCCGTCACCTGTCTGTCTCCCCCTTGGTAACCGTTGTTGGTTGGATCTGGCGGCGTAGCTATCGGGTTCGAAACCCGTCCACCATCCCGCCTCAGTCTATAGCGACGTTTGCCCGGTCACTACCCGGGAAATATTCGTGCTGCAAGATGCCCTAGTGTTAAAAGTTTAGGCAGTTCAGGCCTTTGCCAACAGTCTAAAACTTGCCGCACGGAAGGTCGGGTTGCGAGGTGACTGTCCCCATCCTTTTGAGCGGCCTCCGTGTGGCCAGGGAGAAGAGGGTCAGCTATAGTTTCCTATTCCTAGGCGCATCGTGCGGGCCCGAAGGGCCGCGTCAGCGAAAAGTGGATCCGGTTTTCCGCATCGAACGATGCGCAACTCTAGGGAATAGGCATCGGATCGATCCCAAAAGCGGAATCCGCTTTTGGATCCGGTGCTTTAGGAGATTGAACGTGACGCTGCTTATTCTGGGCCTCATCGTGTTTCTGGGCACCCATTCCTTCAGCATGGTGCGCAAGAGCCGTTCGGCCCTTGTCGGCCGCATCGGCGAAGGGCCTTACAAGGGGCTTTATTCGCTTCTGTCTCTCGCCGGAATCGGGCTGATCTCCATCGGCTACGGACAGTACCGGGCCAATGGCTACATACCGGTCTGGGATCCGCCGGTCTGGACAAGGCATCTCTCGCTTCTTCTCGTGCTCATCGCCTTCATCTGCATCGTGGCGGCCTATCTCCCAGGGCACATCAAGTATCGCCTGAAGCATCCCATGCTGGCGGGCGTGAAGATCTGGGCCTTCGCGCATCTGATCGCCAATGGGGACCTCGGCTCCATCCTGCTCTTCGGTTCCTTCCTGGCCTGGGCGGTCTTGGCCCGCATCAGCGCCAAGCGTCGGGATGTGGCGGCCCAGCACGGCGGGACGGCTGAGCCCGCAGGCTGGCGCAACGACATTCTGGCCGTGGTGATCGGCACGGCCGTCTATCTGGCCTTCGTTTTCTGGCTGCATCCGCTGCTGATTGGCGTATCCGTCCTGCCCACAAGAGCGTGAAACCTCTCGCCTTGGGCGGGGGTGTATGCTAGGCGACCCACTTCTATTGAAGGAGGCGGCCCAAGGGCCGCATGAGGGACGATGGCCACGAACCAGAACGATGAGTTCATTCGCGAAGTCGATGAGGAATACCGCCGCGACCAGCTGGCGAAGATTTGGGCCCGGTATAATGGACTCATCATGGCCGTCGTCGCCCTCGTCGTGCTTGGTGTCGGCGGCTGGCGTTACTGGGAGCACGTGCAGGAGACCCGAGCACAGGCCGCCGCGGCACGCTATGAGACGGCCCTGAAGCTCTCCGACGAGGACAAGACCCAGGAGGCCGACGCGGCCCTCGAGGCTCTCGCGAAGGAAGGCGATACCGGCTACAGCCTGCTCGCCCGCTTCCGTGTCGCTGCCGAGCGTGGCCAGCAAAACGCAGAACAGGGTGCTGCGGCCTATGATGCGCTGGCGAACGATTCCGGCATTGCGCCGCTCTGGCGAGACCTGGCCCGTCTGCGCGCCGCATGGCTGCGCCTCGACACTGCCGAGCCTGCCAGGATCCGCCAGACCCTCGAGCCCATGGCCGCGCCCGCAAATGCCTGGCGTCATTCGGCTCGGGAACTCTTGGGTCTTTCCGGCCTTAAGGCAGGCGACATGGATTATGCCGGGCGCTGGTTCGACCAGATCGCGGCTGACCGTGAAACGCCTCCCGCCCTGAGGCAGCGGCTTGCCATCTACACCGCTCTCGTGGCGGGTGGTCCCGTTCAAGTCACTCAGTAAGGCGGAGCACCAGGGACATGACGCCTACCGTCGCCATTGTCGGGCGGCCGAATGTCGGCAAGTCGACTCTCTTCAACCGTCTCGTGGGCAAGAAGCTCGCCCTCGTGGACGACCGTCCGGGCGTGACCCGCGACCGGCGCGAAGGCGAGGCGCGCCTCGGCGATCTGGAATTTCGTATCATCGACACCGCAGGTCTGGAGGAGGCGACGGAAGAGTCGCTGCTCGGCCGGATGCGCGCGCAGACGGAGGCGGCCATCGAGGATGCGGATATCATCCTCTTCGTGGTCGATGCCCGCGTGGGCGTGCTGCCCGCCGACCGCCCCTTTGCCGAGATGGTCCGCCGCTCCGGCAAGCCCGTGATCCTCATCGCCAACAAGGCCGAGGGCGGCTCAGGGATGGCCGGTGCCTACGACGCCTTCTCGCTTGGCCTCGGCGAGCCGATTCCGCTTTCCGCCGAGCACGGCGAGGGCATGGCCGATCTCTTCGAGGCCCTGATGCCGCTCTTCCCCGAGCCGGATGAGGAGGAGGAAGAAGAGGACCTCAATAAGCCGCTGCAGGTCGCTATCGTCGGCCGCCCGAATGCAGGCAAGTCGACGCTGATCAACCGCATGGTCGGTGAAGATCGCCTGCTCACGGGGCCTGAAGCCGGCATCACCCGCGATTCCATCTCGCTCGATTGGGAATGGCGCGGACGTCTCGTAAAACTCTTCGACACGGCAGGCCTGCGCAAGCGCGCCCGCGTCGAGGACAAGCTCGAAAAGCTCTCCGTCGCCGATGCGCTTCGCGCGGTGCGTTTCGCCGAAGTGGTGGTGGTGCTGCTCGATGCCACGATCCCGTTCGAGAAGCAGGATCTCTCCATCGTCGATCTGGTGGAGCAGGAGGGGCGCGCCCTCGTGATCGGCCTCAACAAGTGGGACCTCGTCGCAGACCAACAGGGCCTGCTGACGGAACTCAAGGAAAAGGCGGCCCGCCTGTTGCCGCAGGTCAAGGGCGCGCCCGTGGTGCCGCTCTCAGGCCTTGCCGGCAGCGGTATCGATCCGCTCATGAAGGCGGTGTTCCAAGTCTATGAAACCTGGAACCGGCGTATCTCGACCGCGAAGCTCAATCAGTGGCTTCAGGAAGCGATTGACGCGAACCCGCCGCCCGCCGTCTCGGGCCGCCGCATCAAGATCCGCTACATGACCCAGGTGAAATCGCGCCCGCCGCATTTCGCCATCTTCGGCAACCAGCTCGATGCCCTGCCGAAGAGCTACACCCGCTATCTCGTCAATAACATCCGCGAGGCTTTCGACCTGCCCGGTGTTCCGATCCGCGTGTCGTTGCGCATGGGGCAGAACCCGTACGATAAAGAGCGGAAATAGGCCCGCATGGCACCGCTCGGAGGTGCTCACCCCTCCGAGTGGTGGCCGGCCTTGCATGTCCATGTAGGATTCTCTCTGCCCCGGGAGATGATGCGGATGCGATCGGAAGCCGAGAGTGGTGTCAAATGAAGCTGCTTCTTGTGGGGGCTACGGGCCTTGTGGGTCGCAACGTTCTTGATCTGGCGCTCGCCGATGCGCGCATTTACGGTGTTGTTGCTCCTGTGCGGCGCCGTCTGCGGGAGCATCCGAAACTGATTGCACCGAAGGTCGATTTCGAGCATTTGCCTGAAGGTGCAGAATGGTGGCGAGTTGATGCGGTGATCTGCACTCTCGGGACGACCATAAAGACGGCTGGATCCCAAGAGGCTTTCCGGCGTGTCGATCATGATTATCCACTCGCCGTCGCCCGTCTGGCCAGGCAACACGGCACGCCGACTTTCGTTCTTAACTCGGCGATGGGGGCGGATGCCTCTTCGCGCTTTTTCTACAATCGCGTGAAGGGCGAACTGGAGCGGGACCTCGCCAGTCTCGGTTTCCAGTCCCTGACCTACGTGCGTCCGGGGCTGATCGGCGGGAAACGAGACGAATTTCGCCTCGGTGAAAGGCTGGCTTCGGTTGCTCTTGGGATTCTGAAACCGGTTCTGCCGCGTAGCCTGCGCATCAATCCGGCCACGAAGATCGCCGAGGCTTTGGTGCAAGCCGCAGTCGTACCACGTCCTGGCATACACGTCGTAACGTCTGCGGAACTCGCGTAATCCTTATGAAGTGTCCTCGCCGGTGGCAGTTCTCCTCAAGCCGGCGGCTGCGGCTCGACGACTTTGCCGTCCTGCGTGAAGTCGTAGATCTTACCCGTCTCGCTCCATGAGGGCAGGGCGAGCTTGACGATATGTGGAGCGAGATCCTCAGGCGTCTTCAGCGTCAGCGGATCCTCGCCGGGCATGGCGGCGCGACGCATGGAGGTGCGCAGCGGACCGGGGTTGAGGAGCATGGCCTTGACCGGCGTCGTCACTGTCTCCGCCGCATAGGTGCGAACAAGCGCTTCCAGAGCTGCCTTCGAGATCGAGTAGACGCCCCAATAGGCTTTGTGCTTATGAGCCGCACCCGAGGTCACGAAGATCGCGCGGCCGGCATCGGAGGCGCGCAGCAGCGGGTCAAAAGAGCGAAGCAGGCGGTAATTCGCCGTCACGTTGACGGTCATCACCTCGTCCCACACGGGCTGATCGATATGGGTGATCGGCGCAAGCTCGCCGAGCTGGCCTGCATTGCCGAGGAGAATATCGAGCTTGCCCCAGCGCTCGTAGATCGCGGCACCCAGACGGTCGATCGCGTCGAGGTCCTTCAGGTTCACCGGCACGAGGGTCGCGGACGAACCCCTGGCGCGGATCTCGTCATCGAGGCTCTCGAGCGCACCTTGCGTACGGGCGAGCGCGATGATGTGAGCGCCAGCTTCCGCGAGGGCCAAAGCCGCCGCGCGGCCGATGCCGCGCGATGCGCCGGTGACGACCGCGACGCGGTTGAGAAGGGGCTTGTCCATGAGACGTCCTTAGTCGGCTTCGGCCAGGAGGGCGAGGCGACGCGGCGTGGCGACGGAGAGATCCGTCAGCGGCGTCGGGTAGTCGCCCGTGAAGCAATGGTCGGTGAATTGCGGCTGAGCCGGGTTGCGGCCCTCCTCGCCCATAGCGCGGTAGACGCCTTCGATGGAGAGAAAGGCCAGCGAATCCGCGCCGATGTACTGGCGCATCTGCTCCAAGTCGTGGGTCGCGGCGAGCAGCTTCTCCTTCTCCGGCGTGTCGATGCCATAGAAGTCGGGATGGGTGATCGGCGGGCTGGAGATGCGGAAATGCACCTCCTTCGCCCCGGCCTCGCGCATCATGCGCACGATCTTCACCGAGGTGGTGCCACGCACGAGGCTGTCGTCCACGAGCACGATGCGCTTGCCGGCAATCGCAGAACGGTTGGCGGAGTGCTTCATGCGCACGCCGAGCTCGCGCACGGACTGCGTCGGCTGGATGAAGGTACGGCCGACATAATGGTTACGGATGATGCCGAGCTCATAAGGAAGCCCGCAGGTCTGCGCGAAGCCGAGCGCAGCCGGGACGCCGGAATCCGGCACGGGAATGACCACGTCCGCATCGGCGGGCGACTCCAGGGCGAGCTCGCGCCCCATACCTTTGCGGACCTCGTAGACGCTGCGACCGTTCACGACGGAATCGGGACGGGCGAAGTAGATGTACTCGAAGATATCGGGGCGGGGAGCCTGCTCCGGCGCGAACCGGAAGGATTCGATGCCCTCGTCCGAGATCACCACACATTCGCCGTTCCCGATATCACGGACGAAACGGGCGCCGATGATATCCAGCGCGCAGGTCTCGGAGGCGAGAATGTAGCGGCCGTCGAGCTCGCCCAGCACCAGCGGCCGGATGCCCAGCGGGTCGCGGGCGCCGATCAGCTTTTTGTTGGTGAGGGCCACGAGTGCGTAGGCGCCTTCGATTTTCTGGATTGCTTCCACGAAGCGATCCACCACCTTATCCTTGCGGCTGCGGGCCACGAGGTGGACGATCACTTCCGTATCCGTGGTGGACTGGCAGATCGCGCCGTCACGAATGAGGCTGCGGCGAAGGGTGAGGCCGTTGGTCAGGTTGCCGTTATGGGCCACCGCGAAGCCGCCGCCGTCGAGTTCGGCAAACAGGGGCTGCACGTTGCGCAGCACGGTCTCGCCGGTGGTCGAGTAGCGCACGTGGCCGATGGCGGAGAGGCCTTCGAGACGCTCAATGGTCGCGCGGTCGGAAAAGCTGTCGCCCACGAGGCCCAGTTTGCGCTCGGAATGGAACACGTCGCCATTGAAGGAGACGATGCCCGCGGCCTCCTGGCCGCGGTGCTGCAGGGCGTGGAGCCCCAGGGCGGTGATGGCAGCTGCATCCGGATGACCGTAGATGCCGAAGACACCGCATTCTTCACGCAGAGTATCGCCGTCGAGGTCGAGGTCCACCTTCTTGGGGGTGACCTGCCACGTCTCAGACCTGGAAGACATCATGATTTCCTTGGGATCCGCGCCCCCACCGGCGCGGGTCCTATGTAATCGCCCTAAGGCCAAACGCCAATGGGTTTTCCTGTCGCTCTTCGAAGTGTGAACAGGAGGGAGGATCAGCCGCGGCGCTGCGGGGGCTGCGGGGCCGGAGCGGGAGAGGTCGGGGCCGGCGTGATACCGCCGCGCTGCGGATCGGGCTCGGCCGGCTCGGCGGGCTCACCCTCCGGCGTGGGCTTCTTGAGCTTCTGAATGAGCGCCTCGGCATTCTCCGGCAGCATGGCGATGATGCTGTCGCGGGTGTCCTCCATGGCTGGGCGGGTGCGGGAAGCGGTCGCCCATTCGGGCTCCTTGCCCTGGAGCAGCCAGCTCAAGAAGGCCCAGCCGATCACGCAGATCAGGAAGCCGCGGGCCGCACCGAAGAACAGGCCGAGCGTCCGGTCGAGGGCGCCGATACGGGAATCGAGGATCAGGTCAGAGATCTGGACCGTGATGATCGAGACGATGATCAGGGTGATGACGAAAATGCCGCCGATGGCGGCGACGAGCGCCACCGTGCCGCTGCTGATATATTGCTGCGCAATAGGCAGGGCGGCCGGGTGCAGATACCAGGCCGCAGCAGCGGCGACGACCCAGGCCACGATGGCCAGAACCTCGCGCGTGAAGCCGCGCACGGCTGCCAGGAGGGCCGAGATCAGGACGATTCCGATAACAACGAGGTCCAGGACAGAAAAGGGCATGAGCCGAGCCTACGCAGAAACAGGGACAAGGGCCGCATTCGCGGATCGAGGCCAGGCTGTATAGCCTTAAGAGACGCTTTCGTCACCCCTGCGCTCGGTGCAGTTGATATTGGAATCGCTCAAAGCGTTCCACAGCAAGAAAAAACCCCGGCGAAAGTCGCCGGGGTCAAGGGGGAGGAGAGAGGATCTTTTTAGATGAAGACGAAGTCGTCGGCCTGGACGTAGGTGCCGGGCTTCAGCTTGGCGATAACGAAGCCCTTGCTGCCGCCAGACCCGTCGAGATCCAGGTAAACATTGCCGTTCTTCCTGTCGTAGGTGACAAAGTCATAGGTGTCCTTGGCATGGCCTTTGGCGAAGAACTTGCTCCCCAGCTTGCCCTTGTCGAACACCTTGTCGAGGCTGAAGAAGCCCTTCTGCTTGCCGGCCCGGGTGCCTTCGAGCGACTCGTAGACCTCTTCCTTGGCGACCTTCACCTTGTAGGCCTTGAGGGCCGACAGGCTGATCTGGATCGTGTCATCGGCCGAGGTGAAGTCGGCAATGTGGTCGAAATGGCCCTTCTTGACAGGGTTGTCGAACACGAAGGTGTCCTTGCCGGCTCCGCCGTAGAGGAAGTCCTTGCCGTAGCCACCGGCGAGCACGTCATCGCCGGCCATGCCGTAGAGCTTGTCGTTGCCGGAGAAGCCCTTGATCATGTCGGCGCCGGCCGTGCCGACAAGCCTGTCGTTCTTTGCCGTGCCGTTTAAGAAATCGAAGGCATCGGTCACGGAGATATCGAGGGTCTTTTCGAACACGTTATTGTCCGCGTCCGTCACCTCAATGGTGATCTGGTGCAGGCTGTCGGTCAGATAGTCAAGCTTCGACCCGTCAGCCACAACGAGCTTGCCGTCAACGATGGCAAAGGCCCCGGATTCGTCGGCCTTCAGGGTGAAGGTGAAGGTCTCGTCCAGATCAGGATCGATCACAGAGAGAGCGCCGACTTCCGTGCCATTAGCTGCATGCTCGGTGATGGAAGCATTCGACAGGGTGATGTCGGTTGGGGCCGTGTTGTCGGTCACTGCGATCGTGAAGGGAGTATCGCTGATGACGGTGCCCTTGTCGCCCGTAGCAGTCACGGAAATCGCGAATTCGCTCAACTCAGGCGTTTCGAAATCGAACAGGCTGCTGCCGCCCGTCTTAACGACCAGTTCGTAGAAGCCCGACGTCGTGTTGAGCTTGATCTCGAAGCGGTCGCTCAAACTATCGGCGAGCGAGAAGGTGAAGGTCTCGTTTCCGCTGATTTCGGAGACGCTCAGCGTGCCGATGACCGTACCAGCTGGAGCGGTCTCAAGGACGGTCAGGTTCGAGAGAAGGATTGCAGCCATATTTTCCTCTACGGGTTCTCAGGCCCATCGTTGTCTCTACCAAAGAGGTAATCCGATGGGGCTATGGCTTCAGTGATACAAGATAGCCGAGAGGGATCAATTAGACTGGATGGTCTATGGAATCCGGCTGAAGAGGGGCGCTTCCTTAGGAAGCCCTGCGCTCGGTGCAGTTGATATTGGAATCGCTCAAAGCGTTCCACAGCAAGAAAAAACCCCGGCGAAAGTCGCCGGGGTCAAGGGGGAGGAGAGAGGATCTTTTTAGATGAAGACGAAGTCGTCGGCCTGGACGTAGGTGCCGGGCTTCAGCTTGGCGATAACGAAGCCCTTGCTGCCGCCAGACCCGTCGAGATCCAGGTAAACATTGCCGTTCTTCCTGTCGTAGGTGACAAAGTCATAGGTGTCCTTGGCATGGCCTTTGGCGAAGAACTTGCTCCCCAGCTTGCCCTTGTCGAACACCTTGTCGAGGCTGAAGAAGCCCTTCTGCTTGCCGGCCCGGGTGCCTTCGAGCGACTCGTAGACCTCTTCCTTGGCGACCTTCACCTTGTAGGCCTTGAGGGCCGACAGGCTGATCTGGATCGTGTCATCGGCCGAGGTGAAGTCGGCAATGTGGTCGAAATGGCCCTTCTTGACAGGGTTGTCGAACACGAAGGTGTCCTTGCCGGCTCCGCCGTAGAGGAAGTCCTTGCCGTAGCCACCGGCGAGCACGTCATCGCCGGCCATGCCGTAGAGCTTGTCGTTGCCGGAGAAGCCCTTGATCATGTCGGCGCCGGCCGTGCCGACAAGCCGTTCGCTCCCGGCAGTACCGATTTGGGGCTCAGGAAGGTCGGTTACGCTGATGATGAACTCTTTGATAACCGAAGTGCCAGTGATGATATCGTCAATCCTGATTTTGATTGTATGAGACGCGGTCGTTTCATAATCGATAAGCGCACCATTGGCGACAGACAGCGTGCCGGAGTTGCTTATCCGGAATCGCCCACCGGCATCGTCAACAAGTGAGAAGTTAGGCGTCACTGTTGGCAGAACATCCCCATCATTAATATAGATGGGCCTGAAGAACCCAATTTGGGTGTCATTCGCTGCGTTCTCGTCTACTTGATCGTTCGATAGGATGATGTCTGAAAGAGTAACAGTCATTTGGCGATGCTCCTTGTAGCTTTAAATGTTATAATGTGGCATCGAACTCTTTCAAGGTCACTCTCGATAAATAGATCCCAAGTAGGCACTTACAGGGTTGGCGAAACTGTTCAAGGAAAAGCGATTTCTCACTTTTCGCCTGGTTCGTCGGCAGGGCTGGTGTGCCCTAGAGGCTATTTGCTAGATTAGGCTCTGGCAAGTTGATGAGGGCGGCGACCATCAGAGCTTAGTCTGCCCTGCGCGACGGGGCGGATCGCGCAGGACAGGTCCGTTTCACCGCAAAGCTCTGCGCCGGCGATCCGCAATTCCTGCAACAAGATCAGTGATATGGCCGATCGAAGATGCCGCGAGTGGGAGCTTCTCCGGCTTGTTCTTGTCCAGGCGCGGGGCTGGGGACACCGCACTGGAAAAACCAAGCTTTGCAGCTTCCTTCAGCCGCGCCTGCTCCTGGGCTACGGGGCGGATCGCACCGGACAGGCCCATCTCGCCGAAATAGACCGTGTCGGGCGGCAAGGGGTTGCCCGACAGGGACGAGACGAGCGCCGCAGCCGCTGCCAGATCGGCGGCGGGCTCGGTGATCCGCAGGCCACCTGCCACATTCAGATAGACGTCGTGCATGCCGAGCTTCAGGCCGCCATGGGCCTCCAGCACGGCGAGCACCATCGACAGGCGATTCTGGTCCCAGCCCACCACGGCGCGGCGCGGCGTACCGAGGGACGAGGGGGCGACGAGCGCCTGGATTTCCACGAGCAGCGGGCGCGTTCCTTCCATGCCGGCAAAGACGGCCGTGCCGGGTGTCGCCATATCCCGTCCGGCGAGGAACAGCTCGGAGGGGTTGGGAACCTCGCGCAAGCCCTGGTCCGACATCTCAAACACGCCGATCTCGTCGGTCGGACCGAAGCGGTTCTTCACCGCGCGCAGGATGCGGAAATGGTGGCCCGTATCGCCCTCGAAGGACACGACTGCATCGACCATATGCTCGACGACACGAGGACCTGCGATCTGACCATCCTTTGTCACGTGGCCGACGAGGATGACGGCGGTGCCGGTCGTTTTCGCGAATCGGATCAGCGCCTGGGCCGAGCCGCGCACTTGGGTCACGGTGCCGGGCGCCGACTCCACCGTCTCGGTCCACATGGTCTGAATCGAGTCGATGATGGCGAGCGCCGGCGGACGACCCTGGCTCAAGGTCGCGATGATGTCTTCCACATTGGTCTCGGACGCGAGCTCCACGGGGGCTTGGCCGAGACCAAGGCGTTCCGCGCGCAGGCGCACCTGCGCCACCGCCTCTTCGCCTGAGATATAGGCGACGCGCTCACCGCGATTGGCGAGAGCGGCGGAAGCCTGCATCAGCAGGGTCGACTTGCCGATACCCGGATCGCCGCCGAGCAGGATGATGGAGCCATGCACGAAGCCGCCGCCTGTGACGCGATCCAGCTCCGCAATGCCGGACGGCGTGCGCGGAGCCTCCTTGGTTTCACCGGACAGGCCCTCGAGCGGGAAGATGCGGCCCTTCGCACGGGACGGACGCGTGGCGGCGGGGCCCGACATGGGGCTTGCGGAGCCTGCTTCCTCGACGATGGTGTTCCAGCCGCCACAGGCCTCGCATTTGCCTTTCCAACGGTTATAGACCGCACCGCATTCCTGGCAGACGAAGGAGGGGTGACGCTTCGCCATCAGCCCTGCTTTCCGCGATAGCTGCGCGCATAACGCCGGCCCAGATTGGTGAGGATCTCATAACCGATGGTGCCGGCGCGACGGCCGACTTCATCAAGGTTGAGAGAACCGCCGATCATGGTCACGGTGTCACCGCGTTGGATTTCGTTCTCGGGAACATCGGTGACATCGACGGTAATGAGATCCATGGAGACATTGCCCGCGAACGGGCAGGGGTGCCCGGCCACCAGAACCATGCCGGCCAATAGCTCCTCGCCACTCTTGCCGCGAGCGCTTGCGGAGCGCGGATAACCATCTGCATAGCCGACAGAGAGCGTGGCGATGCGGCGGCGTCCGAGCGCAAGCCAACGCGCATTGTAGCCGACGGTGTCGTCCTCCTCGACCCAGCGCAGCTGCACGATGCGCGCTTCAAGGCCGACCACGGCGCTCATGGGATTATCGCGATCCGGCGTCGGGTTGCCGCCATAGAGCGCGTAACCTGGGCGCACGAGATCAAAATGCGGCTTCTCTTTCAGGAAGATGCCGGAGGAGTTGGCGAGCGAAGTGGGCACGCCGGGAAGCATCTCGCGCACAGCTTTGAAGGATTCGATCTGGCGGATGTTGATCGGGTTCGCGCTTTCTTCAGCGCTGACGAAATGGCTCATGAGAAGCGCGACTTCGAAATCCTTACATTCCGGGCGATCCTTGAGCGTCAGACCTTGAGGGACGGTAAGGCCGAGGCGGTTCATGCCGGTATCGATATGGATGGCTGCTTCGCGCTTCTGCCCTTGCGACCGGCAGAAGGCAGCCCATTCCTCGATCTCCTCGAAGGAGCCGAGAACAGGGCGCAGCTTGTGCTCCACGTAAACGGGAGAAGTGCCGGGGAACAGACCGTTGAGCACGTAGATCGTGGCATCGGGGGCGACAGCGCGCACGCGGACTGCCTCGCTCAAATGCGCCACGAAGAACGTGCGGCATCCGGCCTGTGCCAAGGCAGGCACAGCCTGTTCGATGCCGGTGCCATAGGCGTCCGCCTTGACGACGGCGGCGGCTTCCGCGCCGCCCGCGTTGTCGCGCAACGCGCGCCAGTTGGAAGCCAGAGCCGAGAGGTCGATGTGAAGGAGGCCGCCGGCCGTTTCCTGAGGAATGCGGTTGGCGGCGCTGGTCTGTTCAGTCTTGGTCAATCGCCGATCCGATCGGGAAGTTTGTCTTCGTCTGCGAGGTTGGTGAAGCGGGTGATGTCGGCCTGGAAGGCCAGCTGCACGGTACCTGTGGGACCGTGACGCTGCTTGCCGATGATGACCTCGGCTTTGCCGTGGACCTGATCCATCTCCGCCTGCCACTTGAAGTATTCTTCGGTGCCGGGCTTCGGCTCCTTGTTCTTTAGATAATACTCTTCGCGGTAAACGAACATGACCACGTCGGCGTCCTGCTCAATCGAGCCCGATTCACGAAGGTCGGCGAGCTGCGGCCGTTTGTCGTCGCGCGCTTCCACCTGACGGGAGAGCTGGGAAAGCGCGATCAACGGAACCGCGAGTTCCTTGGCGAGCGCCTTCAATCCCGTGGTGATTTCGGTGAGTTCCTGCACGCGGTTCTCGCCCTTCTTGGCGGAGCCGGAAAGGAGCTGGAGGTAGTCGACAATGAGAACGTCAAGGCCGCGCTGGCGCTTGAGACGCCTTGCGCGGGCGGTGAGCTGGGCGATCGAGATGCCACCGGTCTGGTCGATATAGAAGGGGATCGACTGCATCTCGCGGGCAGCTTCGGTGATCTTGTAGAAATCGTCCTCGCGCATATCGCCGCGGCGGATCTTGTAGGACGGAACGCCCGATTGCTCCGCGATGATACGGGTGGCGAGCTGCTCCGCCGACATTTCGAGCGAGAAGAAGCCGACGATTCCACCGTTCACGGTTTTCAGGGAACCGTCCTGCTGCTTCTCGGCTTTGTAAGCCTTGGCAATGTTGAACGCGATGTTCGTTACCAGCGAGGTCTTACCCATCGCCGGTCGGCCGGCGAGGATAATCAAGTCGGAGGGCTGAAGGCCGCCGAGGGACTTGTCGAGGTCGATGAGCCCGGTCGAGATGCCGGACAATGCACCTTCGCGCTTGTAGGCGGCAGCCGCCATGTCGATCGCGGCGGTGAGCGCATCGGAAAAGCGTTGGAAGCCGCCGTCGGTGCGGCCCGTTTCGGCAATGGAGTAAAGACGCCGCTCCGCCTCCTCGATCTGGTCGCGCGGTGAGCTGTCGACGGGGGCGTCGAAGGCGGTGTTGACGAGGTCCTCGCCGATATTGATGAGGCTGCGGCGGATCGCAAGGTCGTAGATCGTGCGGCCGTAATCCTCGGCGTTGATGACCGTGGTCGCTTCCGCGGCAAGGCGGGCGAGATATTGTGAGACGGTGACGCCGCCCAGGTCCTGGTCGCCCAGGAAAGTCTTCATCGTGATGGGGGTCGCGACCTTGCCGGCTTTGATGAGACTGGTGGCGACCTCATAGATGCGGCGGTGCAGATCCTCGATGAAGTGCTCGGGCTCGAGGAAGTCGGAGACACGGTAATAGGCGTCGTTGTTGACCAGGATCGCACCCAGCAAGGCCTGTTCGGCCTCGAGATTGCTGGGAGGAGTACGAAACTGCGGCTCGGCGGTTTCAAGACGGGCGATCAGGGCATTGGCGGTGGCCATCTGGCGCTCCGGGATCGGGATTGAGGTTTAGAGGCTCTTAGACCGCAATTGGTGTCCTAACCGTTGCTGATCAGGGACAACGCGACACTTCGAGCAGGCTGTCCTCGCTGTCCTCGATTCTCACAAGCGCATCTTTTCGCCGGCTCCTCCGCTTGACTCCTGGACAAGCCGGAACGCCAACGAAAAACGCTCCCCATCGAATCGATGGAGAGCGCTCATTTTGGAACAAAACATGAACCAGAGCAAGGCTCAGGTTCGCGTCAGGTCTTAGAGCTCCACGTCGCCGGCATCGGCCAGAGCAGCGCCGACTTCGAGGCCGAGGTCGTCGAGGTTGGTCTCTTCGCGGGCGGTGACCGCCTCGCCGCGAGCCTGACGCTCAGCTTCCTCAGGGCTGCGGGCGATGTTGGCCGTCACCGTGACCTCGACCTCCGGATGGAGGGCGACCGGCACGGTGTGCAGGCCGAGGGTCTTGATCGGAGCGTTGAGAACGATCTGGTTGCGATCAACCGTGAAGCCGCCCTGGGTCATCACTTCGGCAAGATCGCGGGTCGAGACCGAACCGTAGAGTACGCCCGTCTCGCCGGACTGGCGGAGGAGGACGAAGCTCTGGCCGTTCAGCTTCTCGGCAACGGCTTCGGCTTCCTTCCGGCGCTCGAGGTTGCGGGTCTCGAGCTGAGCGCGCTGCTGCTCGAAATGCTTCTTGTTGGCCTCGGTGGCGCGCAGAGCCTTGCCGCGCGGCAGGAGGAAGTTGCGGGCATAGCCCGAGCGAACCTTAACGGTTTCGCCCATCTGGCCGAGCTTTGCGACGCGCTCGAGAAGGATCACTTCCATCGGTTTTCTCCTTTAATGTTCGTGATCAGGTTGAAGGGGTTGGCGGTTGGTTCGGCCTGTTGCCGCCGAAGCGGCGGCGAAGGCCGAAAATCGTGTCGGCAAGGCCGAAGAGGGACAGGGCCGCGATCATGATGCCCTGCGTCAGGAAGAGCAGCACGTAGAGCCCTGCCAGAATGAAGCCGCGTCCCGGCTTGCCCTGGGTGCGCTCATGAATGGCGGCGAGGCCCTGCAGGGTGAAAGCCATGAGGAAGGCGCCGAAGATCGCGTAGCCGAGGGCGCCGATGAAGCCGTTGAACTGGACCAGGACGAAAGCCAGGATAGGAGCCAGCAGAGCGGAGCGCGGCATCGCGAGTTCCGGCATTGGAGGCCAGGGGCGCGGCAGGCGCTTGGATACGGAGACGACCTTCGCCGCGAGCCAGAGATAGAAGGCCAGGAACGTCGTGAAGCCGAATGCGGACAACGCGGGTGTCGCGGTGGCAAAGGCATCGATCATGGCTTCACGAGCCTCCTGACTGCCTTGCTCGGGGGCTTCGAAGAACATGTCGACAAAGGCTTCCGAGATCTGGCGCGACTTGGCCTGGAAGGTGCTGTAATCGCCGTCGGACGAAATGATGCCGGTGGCCACGATGGTGAGAGCAGCTGTAGCCGCGACCCAGGCCAGGAGGCGTCCGACCGGGTACCATTCCATCGTGCCTTCAGCCGTCGGGCGTCCCAGCAAGGCGAGATAGGCGAGCCACCAGGCGGGCAGGCCGGTGATGACCGCAAAGCCGAGGGCACTGACGGGCGAGGCGGTGAAGACGGCAATCGCAAGCGCGCCGACGAGCGTCGCTACGAGTCCGGAACGATGGTTCCAGCCGAGTGAGACGATCAGGACGGGGACGGGAGCGAGCATGTACAGCACGGCAGCAAGCGGCGTCGCTTTGACGACCACCACTGTCAGAAGGGCCGATACGAGGCCCGCGCCGATGCCTGTTGCGATAAAATTCATGGTTCTCGCTGTCCCGCTGCTCGCTGGCAGGGTTAGGGGCCCTTTGCCCCAACTGAGCCGGCGGGGTTTCACCGCCGGGCGAAAAGTGGAAAAGCGGGCTGCGCGAGGCAGCCCGCTGAAGGCTTATTAGCGGATCACGTAGGGCAGCAGGCCCAGGAAGCGGGCGCGCTTGATCGCCTGGGCGAGCTCACGCTGCTTCTTGGCCGACACGGCCGTGATGCGCGAAGGAACGATCTTGCCGCGCTCCGAGATGTAGCGGGACAGGAGCTTCGTGTCCTTGTAGTCGATCTTCGGCGCGTTCGGGCCCGAGAACGGGCAGGTCTTGCGACGACGGAAGAAGGGACGACGGCCGCCGCCAGCAGCGCCACCAGTAGCACCAAATGCCATGATTAAGCCTCCTCGCCTTCGCCTTCGAAGCCGCCATCGCGCTCACGGCGCTCGCGGTCCTTGCGCTCGTCACGGTCGCGCTTCTGCATCATCACGGACGGCTCGGTCTCGAGCTCGTCGACCTTGATGGTCATGAAGCGAAGGATGTCTTCGTTGATGCGCATCTGACGTTCCATCTCGGCCACCGCAGCTGCGGGAGCGTTGAGGTTGAACATCGTGAAATGCGCCTTGCGGTTCTTCTTGATGCGGTAGGCGAGGGACTTCACGCCCCACATCTCGGTCTTCTCGATGTTGCCGCCGTTCTGCTCGATAACGCCCTTGTACTGGTCGACCATTGCTTCGACCTGCTGGGGCGTCACGTCCTGGCGAGCCAGGAAGATGTGCTCGTAGAGAGGCATAGTGGGCCTTTCTCAGGTTTGAGGTTCAGGCCTAAGCACGACTATTTAGAAGTGTTCAGGCCGGTTTCGCGCGTCCGATCGGCGCCAAGCCCTTCGAGCCTGCAAGGCCCGAGCGGTTGTCGAAGGCGGAGACACGGGACGACGGAGCCAAACCCCTATGCGGCAAGCCGCACCGTCCGTTCAGCCCCCGGCCGGAGCGAACGCGAAGCGGGGGCTATAGTCGATTTGGCCTTGGATGGCAAGAGAGATGAGAGGCTGCGTCCGCACTTCCGGCCCTCCGCGTGTGTTCGCTCCATCCAGCCTCCTCGTCATGGCCGGCCTGGACTTGTTCCGGGGATTGTTGCGGCCATCCCGATGCGGATAAGCGCAGCGCTTCCGTAAAGCGGGATCACCGGCACGAGGCCGGTGATGACGTGAGGGAGCGCGTCATTCCTGTCGGGGCGTCGTTTCCCTTCCGTCATGGCCGGGCTTGTCCCGGCCATCCCCGTCTTGAGCCCGCAGCGCTTCCAAAGGCATGGATCCCCGGGACGAGCCCGGGGATGACGAGGTAGAGGTGGAGAGCTAGATTGCGCAGGAGAATGTTCTTTCTTTGTTCTTGACTTTGGTCCTAAGCTGAACTATGTTGCGTTTGTCCCGACCCGCTGGGGGCGCGCTCGCGAGGCGTCGTGACTGCGGGGTCGGGAGCGGTCTCGTGTGTGGGTCCAACGTAGACCCATGCGACGGGAGGCCCAGGCTGTGCGTCTGGACTCAGGATTGGTCGCAGGCCGCCCGCTGAAAGCGATGCGGTGTCCGCCTGCGGCAGTGGCTGAGCCAGCGTCGCCTGTCCGCCTAAAAAAGCCGTGCGCGAGGAGCCGCCTGGCTCTTCACACACCTCAGACCTCGAGCCGGACCGCTCCTCGCGCCCCCTCGACCGCCAAATCTCGGGCCGACACGCCGCGAGGACACTTCCGCTTGGCTCTTTGGCATTCATCCAGGGCTAAGTGGGTCTCAGCCTGGGTTCAGGGCCTAGGAAATGAGCGGCTCTCTGCTACAAACAGGCTTATGAAAGCACCTCCTCTTCGCCTTGGCGTCAATATCGACCACGTTGCCACTGTCCGGAACGCTCGGGGCGGGGTTCATCCGGACCCGATCCGGGCCGCCCATATGGCCGTGCTGGCTGGTGCGGACGGGATTACGGCCCATCTTCGGGAGGACCGGCGGCATATCCGCGACCTGGATATGGAGCGCCTGAAGCGCCAGCTCTTCGTGCCGCTCAATTTCGAGATGGCGGCGACGCCCGAGATGATCGAGATCGCGACCCGCATCCACCCCCATGCCTGCTGCCTCGTGCCGGAAAAGCGGGAGGAGCGGACCACGGAAGGGGGGCTCGACATCATTGGCGGCGCTTCCCATCTGCGTCCGATGATCCAGCATCTGAAAGGTCAGGGTATCCGAGTGTCCCTGTTCGTCGAGCCGGAAATCGAGGTCATGGACGCCGCCTGCGACCTGGGCGCGCCCGTGGTCGAGCTCCATACCGGCACCTATTGCGAGGCCGTCGCCGCAGGCGATGAGGCCAAGGTCGCTCACGAACTGGAGCGCCTGCGCCGCGCCGCCGCCCATGGGGCGGGGATCGGCCTGGAGATCCATGCCGGTCATGGGCTTGCCCTCGACTCGGTTCGCCCTGTCGCGGCCATTCCGCAGATCGTGGAGCTGAATATCGGCCATGCTCTGATTGGCGACGCCATCTTCATGGGGCTCGACGAGGCCGTGCGGGCCATGCGGGCCGCCATGGACGAGGGAAGGGCTCAGGTGGCCCCATGATTCTGGGCATCGGATCGGATCTCTGCGACATCCGTCGGATCGAGCGCTCCCTCGAGCGCTTCGGCGACCGGTTCACCCACCGCATCTACACGCAGGGCGAGCGGGCCCGCAGCGACCGCCGCGCGGCGCGAGCGCCCTCCTACGCCCGGCGTTTCGCCGCCAAGGAAGCCTGCGCCAAGGCCCTCGGGACGGGCTTAAGCCAAGGTGTGTTCTGGCGGGACATGGAGGTGGTTAATCTGCCGAGCGGCCGCCCGACGATGCGGCTGACCGGCGGGGCCCTTGAGCGGCTGCGGAAGATGACGCCGGAGGGATATGAGCCGGTCGTCCATGTCTCCCTGACCGATGATCCGCCCCTGGCTCAGGCCTTTGTGATCATCGAGGCCCTCCCCATAGCCGAGGCGTCCGCGTTGCGGCAAGTCCCGCCATAGGATAGAGCATGGCCCTGAGCGGAAGGGCGGGCGCTGAGATCCCGCGCCGGCTGCTCGGATCATCGAGAGCGGTTTGCACTTGAGGCAATGAAGTGCAAACCGCTCTCGACTTTGCAACAACAACGGCGGCCTCAAGTCGCCACGTTCCTCAAGCATAGGTCGATCGACGTGAGCGACAACGCCAAGCAGCAAACCATGGGTAGCACCGTGAAGAAGAAGGAAGAAGAAGGCCTTTGGGAAACCATCAAGGTCATCATCCAAGCACTTTTGATCGCGGTGGTGGTCCGCACCGTCCTGTTCCAGCCTTTCAATATTCCCTCGGGCTCTCTCATCCCGACCCTGCTGATCGGCGACTACCTGTTCGTCTCGAAATACGCCTATGGCTACTCGAAGCACTCGATGCCCTTCAGCCCGCCGGTCTTCTCAGGCCGCATCTTCGGTTCCGAGCCGAAGCGCGGCGACATCGCGGTGTTCAAGCTGCCGAAGGACAATTCCACCGACTACATCAAGCGCGTGGTGGGTCTGCCGGGTGATCGCATTCAAGTGATCGCCGGCGTTTTGCATATCAACGGCCAGCCGGTTCAGCGCGAGCGTGTCGAGGATTATAAGACAACCGACGAATACGGTCGTGCCACTGCCGTGCCGCGCTACAAGGAAACCTTCCCGGACGGTTCGAGCCACTTTGTGATCGAGCTGAAAGGCGATCGGGCCTATTGGGACAACACGGATGTCTACACGGTGAAGCCTGGTCATTACTTCATGATGGGCGACAACCGGGACAACTCCACCGACTCCCGCGACGAAGCGAATGTGGGTCAGGTGCCGGCCGAGAACCTCGTCGGCCGAGCGGAGATCATCTTCTTCTCCATCGACGAAGGCGCGTCCCTGTTCCGGTTCTGGGAATGGCCGCAGCGCATTCGCTGGGATCGCATGTTCGAGCGGATCCGTTAAGCCGTGGCCCGTCGCAAGCCGAACTATGACGAGTTGCTGAAGAAGCTGGAATACCAGTTTCAGAAGCCCGAATTTCTCGATGAAGCGCTCACCCATGTGAGCGCCCCCAAAGCGGGCGGGCAGAGCTATCAGCGTCTCGAATTCCTAGGCGATCGCGTGCTTGGGCTCGCCATTGCCGAGACGCTCTACAAGACGTTCCCGAACGCCCCCGAAGGCGAGCTCTCACGCCGCCTCGCGGAGCTGGTGCGTCGTGAGAGCTGTGCCGAGATCGCCGTTGCCTGGGATGTCGGACCCTACCTGAAGCTCGGAGCGGGCGAGGCGCATTCGGGCGAGCGGCGCAACCCGACCATTCTGGCGGATGTGTGCGAAGCCGTTATCGGTGCCGTATTCCTCGACGGCGGCTATGAGGCTGCAAAAGGTCTCGTGGAGCGCTCCTTCAAGGCGCTGCTCGAAGCTCCGCGCCGTCCGCTGCGCGATCCGAAGAGCGCGTTGCAGGAATGGGCGCAGGGACGTGGTCTGCCGCCGCCGACATATACCGTCGCCGAGCAGACAGGCCCCGATCACGCACCGAAGTTTCGCGTGATGGTGAAGGTGAAGGGCACGGAAACCGAATTCGGGCACGGCACATCGAAGCGTATTGCGGAACAGGCGGCAGCGCGTAGTCTTCTCCTCAGAGAGGGCGTCTGGACGGAGGACGAGCATGGAACAGTCTGAGCCGACCAACACCAAGGCGGGTTTCGTCGCGCTCATCGGCGCGCCGAATGCGGGCAAGTCGACGCTGCTCAATGCGCTCGTGGGCTCCAAGGTTTCCATCGTGTCGCGCAAGGTTCAGACGACGCGCGCTTTGGTGCGAGGCATCGCCATGGAAGGCGATACACAGATCGTGTTCGTGGACACGCCCGGCATCTTCAAGCCGAAGCGGCGCCTCGACCGCGCCATGGTCACATCGGCCTGGGGCGGAGCCGGGGACGCAGATGTCGTCGCTCTGCTGCTCGATGTCCGCAAAGGCGTCGACGAGGAGGCCGGGGCTATCCTCGACAAGTTGCCCGAGCTGAAGCAGCCGAAGGTGCTGATCCTCAACAAGATCGACCTGATCGAGCGATCGAAGCTCCTGGAAATGGCCGCGAAGCTCAACGAGAAGGTGCCCTTCGCCCATACCTTCATGATCTCGGCCCTGAATGGTGACGGCATCAACACTCTCAGGAGTCAGCTCGCTGCCATGATGCCCGCAGGTCCCTGGCTCTATCCGGAGGATCAGATTTCCGACGCGCCGCTGCGCATGCTCGCGGCCGAGATCACCCGCGAGAAGATCTACGAGCGCCTGCACGAAGAGCTGCCGTACCAGTCGACCGTCGAAACCGACCAATGGCAGCAGCGGCCGGACGGCTCCGTGCGCATCGAGCAGACGGTGTTTGTGGAGCGCGACAGCCAGCGCAAGATCGTGCTCGGCAAGGGCGGCCAGACCATCAAGGCCATCGGCCAGGCCGCACGTAAGGAGATCGCCGAGATCGCGGAGGCTCCCGTGCATCTTTTCATCTTCGTGAAGGTGCGCGAGAACTGGAGCGACGATCCCGAGCGCTACCGCGAGATGGGATTGGAGTTCCCGAAGGGCTAAATCGTTTAATGCTTATCGCGCTCTTATCAAGCCCGGTAAGCCGTTCTCAACCCGCCCCAATGACGCCCGAGGATGCGGATCGGCGTGTCCACTTCCTGCATCATCACGATCTTCCCGCCGCCCATGTCGCGGGCATAGGCCTGCACGATGAAGGGACGTGTCGAGCGGGCGGCCGTGATGCCGGCGCGGTCATCAAAGATGCGTTTGTTTCGGCAGTTGGCGGCGTTCCAGACCGGATCGTTCGCGCGCTGGACTTGCGAGTAGATTCGGTTGTGGACCGGGATGTAGCTGTTGCGGTCGATGGCGAGACAGAAGGCCATCGTGGCGTCTGACGCCAGCACCTTTTCGAGCACGAACGGCAGAATTTTCTCGAATACGGGAAGATATGCGGTGCTGTACTGCGCGGGATTGGTGTCGGGCAGCAGCCGGTAATCCGTATCGAAGACGGCATCGCGCGAGACGCTTCCGTCCTTCACAGCCTGCTCGATGAGAGCCTCGACCTGACGCGCGGCTTCCTGGGCCAGCAGGATGCGCGGTTTATAGCTCGCCTCGACCTGGGCGACAAAACCCTCGATACGGCTGCGGCTTTCTGCCGTGGGATGATCGAAGGCGCAGTGAAGGCCCATGGGGCTTGAAGCGACGATCCGAATGCCAATGCGGCCCAGCTCCCGCGTCTCGATCTCAGCACGCTGGCCGGGGGGCATACGCATCGTGTCGGTCGCAGCCAAAAGCACGCCGCCAGTGCTGATGTCGATCAGTCGTGAGGTGGTGCTGTTTGCGCCGATGCGGATCGTGGCGGGGCGCTCGACAGGAAAGCGATCGGATTGCCGCCTGTCGCCGAGTTCGCTCTGGCGAATGACGGCGACGAAACGCTGCCCCAAGGCCTTGGCCAAGGCATCCGCCGTCTTCGTGGCCTGATCGGCTTGGTTCGCGCGCTGGCTTGCATCGAGAGAGATGGTATCCACGTCGCCCGCACGATCGCTGACCTCGCCCACGCTGCTCGACGTGACGCTTGCGAGGCGCGAAACCTCATCGATGGCCGCATTCTGCTCGCTGACCGCTTGGCGCACCGTGTCGAAGACAGGACGGACACCCTGCACGACCTCAACGACCGATGTCACGGTGCTCGTGGAAGCCTCCGCCGTTTCGCGCAAATGGTCGATGCGCCGGCGGATGTTGTCGGCGGCCTTGGCGGTTTCTGTCGAGAGGGTTTTCACCTCGCTGGCGACGACTGCAAAGCCACGCCCGGCTTCGCCTGCGCGGGCTGCCTCGATGGTGGCGTTCAGCGCGAGAAGATTGGTCTGTCGTGCAACGGCGGAAATCGTATCGACGATGCCGACGATCTCAGCGGTCGCTGCAGATAGCTGCGTAATGAGAGCACTCGCCCTTTGCGCCGCCTGAACTGCGCTGTCGATCTGCTCGCTCGCGTGATCCATCGCTCGGCCGATCTCGGAAGCCGTCGTGGCGAGTTCCTCAGTCGAGGAGGCCAGCGAGAGCGTCTCGCTCGAAGCCGTACGTCCTGAAGCTGCGAGGTCCGCTGCATGCGTGCGGATCTCGGCCAAGTCCTTCTCCACCGCCGCTACGTCAGCAGCGGCCACGGCAATGGCTTGGGTGACCCCCTGGATCGCCTTCAGCAAATCCGCTTCCAGCGAGTTCACGACCTCTACATCCCGCTTCCTGTCGCTCACGGGTGTGGGAGTGGGCGCAGCCAACGGCTCGGGGGCCGCAACGTCTTGAGGAGGTTCTTGAGGCGTGTGGCGTCGCAGAAGACCGAGCATTGTCCCGTTCTTATGATTGTTGATTCCCTAACGTCATTGTGGTGATTGAAGCCTGCGCGAAGCTGGTGGCATGCAAACACGATCACCCGGCGATGAGGCCTCATCGCCGGGTGATCGTGTTTCAAGAATTCCAGCCGCGTGTGTTACTGCTGGTTTTGCCCCTGCAGCAGCGGCGTGATGCGGCGGAGGGTGACGCGACGGTTCTCCTGTTCGGGGCCCTGCGTGTTCACTTTCAGATACTGCTCACCGTAGCCTTGGGTGGTCAGGTTCTCGGCGGGGATCTGGAACTGCTGCGTCAGAATCGTCGCAACCGTTTCCGCACGGCGATCGGAGAGGGTGAGGTTGTCCTCGTCCGCGCCAACCGCATCGGTGTGACCTTCCACGAGGAAGATCTCATTCGGGTTGCGGGAGATGGCCTGACGCAGACCTTCGGCGATGACACTCAGAGCGTTCACCTGATCCGGCGGCAGCTCCCAGGAGCCGAACTCGAAGTTGATCGTATCCAGGTCCACGCGGCGCATGCGCTCACGCAGCGGCTGGCTGCGGCGGACCTCGTCGAGGGTATACGCGCGCTCGATCCGCTCCACCGGTGGGGCCGTGAAGGCTTCCACGATCTGCCTCGGGGAGGCGCGTTCCGTTTCCACGATGTACTCCTCGCGCGGGATGCGCACCGTGGGCGGCGGCAGCCTGAGCACTTCCTCTTCCACGTAGCCATAGCCGGGACGCACGCCGATGCCGCTGCGGCGGTTCTCGATGAGAACGACCTCGCGACCGGCAGGCTCTCGCCTCACGCGACGGATGAGATTGCCGTATTCGTCGCGCACCGTGACAATCTCCGAACCGTCGGGCCGACGAACGATGGTGACCTCCTCATTGCCGCTGCGACGTTCCACGCGGACATCATCGGCACCGTAGATGCGGCGGAAGCGTTCCGTTTCGTCGTGGCGGATGATGATGTCGTTGCCCTCGCGGACAATCGTGCGGTTGCCGGGCTCCTCGATGATGACGCGGGTTCCCTCCCTGCGCTCCCGACGCTGCGTGCGCAGATCCTCGATACGCACCCGCGATGGATCGAGCGGCTGCTGGGCTGTCTGGGGCGTTGCGGGGGCCGGGGCAGCGGCCGCCGGCGGCTGAGCACGGGGAGCCGCGGGAGCTGCCGGAGCTGGCGCAGTCTGAGCCGGAGCAGGGGACGTCGGCGCAGGCTGCGTGCGGGGTGCCGGAGCCTGCGTCGGAGCTGGAGCCGGGGGTGTAGGCTCGGTGCGCGGCTGTGTTGCCGCGGGCGGAGTGCGGCGCTGCTCACGTTCGGGCTGTGGAACGTCGCGGGGGCTCGGTGCGGTCCGAGGCTGAGCTGGTGTTGGCGGCGTCGCAGGCTGCGCGGCGGGCGGCGTCGCAGGACGGGCCGGGGTTTCGGGTTCCTGCTGACGTTGGCGCTCCGCCGGGCGCTGGTCACGCTCCTGAGCGCCGGGGCGGGCAGGACGTTCCGGCGTCTCTGCCGGTGGACGAGCCCGCTCGGCAGGGGGCAGTACAGGGCGAGCCGGGGTAGCCGGTTCCGCGCCGGAAGGCGGTGTCGGGCGCTCGGGGCGCTGCTCTTGGCGTTCGGCCGGCTGGCGCTGCTCGCGACCCGGGCGCTGAGCCGGTCGCGTTTCTTCATCGGGGCTTGTCGCACGGGGCGGGCGCGGCGCCTCCGGGGCTGCTCCCTGACCACCGCCACGCTGGGGACGTTGGCCGCCTTCCTCATCCGCCCCGCGCCGCTCCTGACGGCGCTGCTGGCCGGGAGGGGCCTGCTCATCCTGTCCCTGCTGTCTTTGACGGGCTCTCGGGGGCAGCTGGGTCGGGTCGCCCGGATCGGCCTGAGCCACGGTGATGGGAGTTGAGTTCTGCGGCTGAAGCGCAGAGGCATTCGCCGACATCATCATCAGCGGGAGAGCGGTACTCGCAAGCAACAGGTTGGTAATTTTCATGATACTCGATTCACATTCTGGGATTTAAGCTGATCGTGAATGCCAAGGTGCCTCTTTGGTTCCATTTTGGGCATTCCGGGTCTTTGGAAATATCTTAACAATTTCGCCCGATGCTCTTGGAAAACATGGCAAAAAGCCCGCTGAATGCTTACATCTGGGCTTCAGCCGATTGGGCTTAAAGAAAGCACCCGCACCCGATGCACTGGACCGATGAAGGCGTCGTTCTCGGCGTCCGCAAACATGGCGAGACGAGCGTCATCCTCGAGCTGATGACGCGCGAGCACGGCCGCCATTCGGGCCTCGTCCATGGCGGCCGCTCGAAGACCCTTCAGGCGGTGCTCCAGCCGGGGAACACCGTGCAAGCCACTTGGCGGGCGCGGCTCGATGAGCATCTCGGCAATTTCCAGGTCGAGGGATTGAGCCTGCGGGCCTCTCGTCTCATGAACTCGTCCATGGCGCTCTACGGCCTCGCTGCCCTGGCGAACCTGCTCCGCTTCGTGCCGGAACGCGATCCGCATTTTGCTCTCTACGAAACCTTGAGCGTTCTGGTGGACCACCTGGACGACCCGGACCTTGCCCCCGCACTCTTCGTACGGTTCGAGCTCGCCATGCTATCCGAGCTCGGCTTCGGGCTGGACCTATCCTCCTGCGCGGCGACAGGCACTGAGCGGGACCTCATCTATGTGTCCCCGAGAAGCGGGCGGGCGGTGTGTGCGGCGGCGGGAGAGCCCTACAAGGATCGCCTGCTCAAGCTCCCGGGTTTCCTGATTGGCCAGACAAAAGCCAACCGCCCGAGCGAGAGCGAAATCCAGGCTGGATTTGCACTCACGGACTTCTTCCTGCATCAGAACGTGTTCGCCCCCCAGGGGCAGCGGGCGCCGGAGGAACGGGCGCGTTTCGTCGCACTCGCGACAGCTGGGGATGAATAGGGTCTGTTTCTGTTATGTTCTCGTTTCAGGTGATAAAGAAGCGATTCGCTATTGAGGAATTCAGGTAATGGGTAAGCCGGTCAATCCACCGTCTGGCGGCGAGATCGAGAACATCAATCTCAAGGACGCCTTGGAGGAGCGCTACCTCGCATACGCGCTCTCCACCATCATGCACCGTGCGCTGCCGGACGCGCGAGACGGGTTGAAGCCCGTCCACCGCCGCATCCTGCACGCCATGCGGCTGTTGAAGCTGGACCCGAAGTCCGCGCCGAAGAAATGCGCCCGCATCGTCGGCGACGTGATGGGTCAGTATCACCCTCACGGTGACCAATCGATCTACGATGCACTCGTGCGCATGGCGCAGGATTTCGCCCAGCGCTATCCGCTGGCGGACGGGCAGGGCAATTTCGGCAATATTGACGGCGATGGCGCTGCCGCGATGCGCTACACCGAAGCCAAGCTGACGGAAGTCGCGCGCCTGCTCCTGGAAGGCATCGATGAGGATGCCGTCGATTTCCGCGAAACCTACGATCAGGCCAACGAAGAGCCAGTGGTGCTGCCCGCCGCCTTCCCGAACCTGCTCGCCAACGGCTCGCAGGGCATCGCGGTCGGCATGGCCACCTCCATCCCGCCGCATAATGCGGCGGAGCTGTGCGATGCCGCGCTGCATCTCATCTCGAAGCCGAATGCGACCTCCGAGCAGCTGATGCAATTCGTGCCGGGGCCGGATCTTCCGACCGGCGGCATCATCGTCGACACGCCGGCTTCCATGGCCGAGACCTACAGCACCGGCCGCGGCTCGTTCCGCGTGCGCGCTCGCTGGCATAAGGAGGATCTCGGGCGCGGCAACTGGCAGATTGTCGTCACCGAAATCCCGTACGCGGTGCCGAAGTCACGCCTGATCGAGAAGATTGCGGAGCTGCTGCAAGAAAAGAAGCTGCCGCTGCTCGCCGACATTCGCGATGAATCGGCTGAGGACATTCGCGTGGTTCTCGAGCCGCGCGCCAAGACGGTCGATCCGATCATTCTCATGGAGTCGCTCTTCAAGCTCACCGAGCTTGAAAGCCGCATTCCGATGAACGTGAACGTGCTCGCCGGCGGCAAGGTGCCGAAGGTGTTGAGCCTGGCCGAATGCCTGCGCGAATGGCTCGACCATCGTCGCGAGGTGCTGATCCGCCGTTCGAAGTTCCGCCTCGCTGCCATCGACAAGCGCTTGGAGATCTTGGGCGGCCTGCTCATCGTCTATCTCGACCTCGACCGGGTGATCAAAATCATCCGCGAGGAAGACGAGCCGAAGGCGGAGCTGATGCGCGTCTTCAAGCTCACCGAGGTTCAGGCCAACGCCATTCTCGACACGCGCTTGCGCTCGCTTCGCAAGCTCGAAGAGATGGAGCTCAAGCGCGAGCAGAAGAACCTCCAGGACGAGAAGGCCAAGATCGAGGAGCTGCTCGGCTCCGAGAAGATTCAGTGGAAGGCCGTTGCCGCCGACATCAAGGAGGTTCGCAAGACCTTCGGTCCCGACACGGCTCTCGGCAAGCGGCGCACCACCTTCGCCGAGGCGCCGGACACCTCCGAGATCGACTTCGCGGAGGCCATGATCGAGCGCGAGCCGATTACGGTCATCGTCTCCGAGAAGGGCTGGGTGCGTGCCATGAAGGGGCATCAGGAAGATCTCTCCGCGCTGCAGTTCAGGGGCGACGACAAGCTCAAGACCGCCTTCTTCGCCGAGACCACGTCCAAGATCATCGTGGTGGCGAACAACGGCCGCTTCTTCACGCTCGATGCGTCGAAGCTTCCGGGCGGTCGCGGCTTCGGCGATCCGATCCGCCTGATGGTGGATCTGGAAGAAGGCTCGGACTTCATTGCCGCCTTCCCGTACAAGGCGGGCTCGAAGCTCCTTGTCGTGAGCTCCGACGGACGCGGATTCATCGTGCCCACCGACGAGGTCACGGCGAACACGCGTAAGGGCAAGCAGATCCTCAACCTCGATGCACCGGCGACCACGGTCGTCTGCACCGATGCTCAGGGCGATCACGTCGCGATCATCGGCGAGAACCGCAAGCTCCTGATCTTCCCGGTAAAGCAGGTGCCGGAGATGACCCGCGGCAAGGGCGTTCGCCTGCAGCGCTACAAGGACGGCGGCGTCTCCGATGCCAAGGTCTTCACGCTGAAGGAAGGCCTGACCTGGAAGGATACGTCCGGCCGCACCTGGACCGTCGCCAAGGAAGACCTGCGCGACTGGATGGGCGACCGCACCGAAGCAGGCCGCCTGCCGCCGAAGGGCTTCCCGAAATCGAACAAGTTCGGTGAGTGATTGATGCTGAACCTCGTGCTCTACGGGAACCGGGAGTCAGGTCATTCCTATAAGGTGAAACTGGCTCTCACGCTTCTCGGGCTCGAGCACGAGTATCGGCCCGTCGATCTCACGATCGAACGCAACAACAGGCCTCCCGATTTTCGGGAGGTCAGTCGTTTCGGCGAGGTTCCGGTCCTCGTCACAAATGGTGAGCCTCTCGTTCAGTCGAACGCGATCCTTATGCATCTTGCGCGCGTCACCGGACAGTTGCGCGGCGAATGCGATCCCGACCGCACCGTCGAATGGATGTTCTGGGAAGCGAACCGGATCACCTTCTCCATCTCCAATCTCCGCTTCGCGCGACATTTCACGAAGGATACACCGCCTGACGTGATCGCCTGGCACAAAGCCCGCGCCAAGGCCGATCTCGACCGGCTCGATGAGGAGTTTCGAGGCAAGGATCAGTTCCTACTCGGCTCGACGATCTCCATCGCCGATATCGCCTGCTGCAGCTATCTCTTCTGGCCCGAGCAGACAGGCCTTGATTACAGCGCATGGACCCATGTGAGCGCGTGGCTCGACCGCGTCCGCGCCGTGCCGGGCTGGGCGCATCCCTATCAGCTTCTTGTCTGACGATTACCCGCTATCCTCGATCCGCCGTTCCGCCGGTTGTCTCGGTCGGGTTCTGCAGGTCGGCCGGGGCGGGCCCGCGCTCGCCGGCGCCGCGCTCCAG
>NZ_QDAH01000027.1 GCF_003075415.1 Microvirga sp. KLBC 81 | reverse complement strand
CATGCCGGCCGGGGCTGCATACGCAAACAGCGGCCATCACGGACAGTCCGACATCGCGTTTTCACACGACCTCGGTCAAACTCAGACCTTAAGCGCGACCGTATAAAGGTCTGTTTGGCCCCGAAAAGCAGACTATGGGTGAATCTTAAAGGCGCAGCAGACATTTCAAGACAGCCAGGCTCGGCCGCGAAGAGATTCAGCGGGTTGTGGCGCATAGATTAAAAGGTCTTGGTGCTTGCTTTAGCCCCCTGCACCGCTTGCCTTCACGATAAGCTCGGCAGCAATCTTTGACGCTACACCCTCCCCAACCGTCTGAGTAAATTTCCAGAGGCGGGTGAGCCCTCGCTTAACCCTGGCTATATCTGGAGAGGGCTTCGACAATTCTGTAAGCGTGGCTCCCGCAAGATCTTCAACTTCGAGGCGGTCGGGCTCAGGAAGGGCCTTTATACTCGACAGTTCCAGGATCTCCTTAAGCCCAAGCGCAATGTCCTTTACAGTTGGGCTCGTCCCCGCAGACTGAGTGATATTCAGGACGCTATCGGAAATCGTCGAGTTTGATATTGTTACGTTATTGGCAGGTGCAGTTTTCATGCTCTGGCCTCCGACGATGCCGTGTTCAAAGTCAATAATGAGGGCGTCGATCTAGCGTCGAGACGTTCGCTTAGCCTGTATATGCTCTCAGTCCGAAATTGATGCTGGCCGTATGGGTCTGCCGACGCATCGTCGGCACGGCGGCGAGAGATTACGTCATCACGCATTCCGACGGCCATCGCTCGAAGCTCAGCCGAATAATTGGAGGCCTGATTGCCGCACGCGTGCCAAATATACGCTGCCGCGCGATCGAATGCCTCTCCGAGCACTCTTTCGGCATCCTGATTCCAGGTTCTATACAGACCACTGTGTCCGGAGCCGCCCAATCCGATAAATTTAGATGTCGGTGGCTTGCATCGCGATGAAGGCAGCCTCAACGCCGTCGACCCGCATTTTGGCCAATCGCTTTTCGAGTGCGCTCTTATCCATCGCCATTCAAGACAATCCGCGCTTCGACTTTTTGAAGGTCCCGAAGCCCTGCCGCTTGAACCCCCTCTGAACCCCCGAATGCAAACAGCAAAAAACCGCCTCTTGGGCGGTTCTGCTTAACCTCTTGATCGGCCAAGAGAATTAATGGTCGGAGCGGCGGGATTTGAACCCACGACCCCTAGTCCCCCAGACTAGTGCGCTAACCGGGCTGCGCTACGCTCCGACGCCTTGAACGGCCTGTGTCAATTAGCTCCGGAAGCACCGGTTCGCAACCCCTGAAATGCACTTTCGTGGTCAGAGGGACCTGAAATGCACATCTTGAGGCTTTCGAACTCAAGAACAAGTTATCCCGCCTCACTTCCCGCCAAGCTGAAACCAAGCCAATGGCCCGGCGTTCGCGACAGCAGCGGCAGCCCAGAGTCGAGCGCCATTCCCGGCGTGTCGCGGCCTGGCCGTGAGCTTTCAGCAGGAGAATTCCTATGGACCGTCGTGCCCTCCTTCTCGGTGGCCTTGCTGCCGCCATCGCGGCCGCCCCTGCCCTGGCGCAAACCAGCGGGTCGTCCTCCACCATGCAGCCCGGAGCCTCGGGCGGCTCCTCCACGAACCGCATGGGCGGCCAGATGGGCCAAGCCGAGATGCAGCACATGCAGCAGACCATGCAGCTCGGCATGGTTGCCATGGAATCGAGCCGCATTGCCCTGAACAAGGCGCGTCACGAAGATCTCAAACGCTTCGCAAATTTCGAGGTGCAGGAGCAGACCACTTTGGCCGAGGTTCTGCGCTCGATGATGGATCCCGGAGCGACCGCCGCGACTGGCCAAGCGGGTGCGACCATGCAAGGCTCCATGCAGATGGACGCCAGCGCCCGTGACATGATGCAGAAGCTGCAAAACCAGCAGGCCGGCGCCGAATTCGACAAAGCCTATCTGGAGGCCCAGCTTCAAGGCCATCGCGACCTGCTCCAGGTGCAGGAGCGCTATCTGCAATCGAACTCGCAGAACCGCGAGCATATGAACGTAGCCAAGATGGCCCGCGGCCATATCCGCGGGCACATTGCCATGCTGGAAACCACGCAGAAGACGATGCGTTAGCGGCTCTGACTCACGCACAAAAGGCCCGCTCCACTATCGTGGAGCGGGCTAGTTGCAGGAGCGTCTCGGGAGGAATTTACCCTAAACTGTTGGTCACACGGCTTGTTGCAGGGGTGCGGCGTTCCACCTCAACCCCATGTGTCATTCCTCCTGCGGCAAAGTTCCTGAACTCTTCAGCCCACCAGTCGTTCTTGTCCTGCCGACGTGAGTAGAAGGCGCACGAGTAGAAGGAGCGTGTCGTGGCGGAGTGGAAGCAGGAGTATCGGCCCGACAGCCCGAGCACCGGCGCTTTGAGGCCGGGCGATTTCGCCTCGGTCTTGGAACGCAACATCAATGTGCTGCGCGACAAGCGGCAGAAGGAGGAAAACCAAGCTGGCCTGCAGGACCGCATGGCCAACGCGATCACCCGCTTCAGCGGCAGCATGCTGTTCGTCTATGTGCATCTCGCGCTGGTCGTTGGTTGGATTGCCGTCAATGCCGGACTGATCCCGAGCATCGCGCCCTTCGACCCGAGCTTCGTCATTCTGGCGACGGTTGCTTCTGTCGAAGCGATCTTTCTCTCGACCTTCGTGCTTATCAGCCAGAACCGCGCTGCCGCGGAAGCCGACCGCAGAGCGGAGCTCGATCTTCAGACCAACCTGCTCTCGGAGCACGAGATCACGCGGTTGCTCTCTCTCACCATTGCCATCGCTGCACGGCTCGGCGTGGAGGAAGCACAAGATCCCAGCCTGAAGGAACTGCAGAAGCACGTGGCGCCTGAGAAGGTTCTCGACAGGATCGCGGAAGACGAGAACGGCAACGGGGCTTGAGCCCGTCCGCTGCACTTCGTCGTATACGAGAAAATGGTGGGCGGTGAGGGGATCGAACCCCCGACCTGCGGTGTGTAAAACCGATGCTCTACCAGCTGAGCTAACCGCCCTTTTGCAATACCTTCGGGAATCTGCCGCCGAAGGAGCATGCGTCTTACCAGAAGCTGCGAATGTTTCCAGCCCTGATGCGCCCCTGACATAAAAAGAGAAGGCCAACAACGCAAGCGTGTTGGCCCTCATAAAAGCGAATGCGGCTTTAAAAGCACTTACTTCGCGTTGACGGCATCCTTGAGGCCAGCACCGGCGCGGAACTTCGGGGTCTTCGAAGCCGGAACCTTCACCTTCTCGCCGGTGCGCGGGTTGCGGGCTTCACCGGCAGCGCGGTTAGTCACCACGAACGTGCCGAAGCCGACGATCTTCACTTCGTCGCCCTGCTTCAGAGCGCCGGTGATCGCCTCGATGGCGGCGTCGATCGCCTCACCAGCCTGGCCACGAGAAAGACCGACCTTGTCGGCTACGGCAGCAACGAGCTCGCCTTTGTTCATTTTGTATCCTCCAGTGATCACGGTGATCCTAAAGTTATGTATCACCGTTTCAGGAAGCATTCGTGTGGCCTAAAGCTTGCCCTGAAGCAACCCCCAAAGCGCCGCAAATGAGCCATTTTGTGTCGTTTCGCACGAAAAAAGCCCCCGAATTTCTCATCCGGGGGCCTGTTTGTGCGCAACGTAAGGTCAATTCGGTTAGTGGGCGACCACTCCGGCCCCATCGTCCTCGACGGCGGGCTTGGGACCCTTGAGGACCGAAGCCTCGTCCCATTCGATCGGCTCAGGCATGCGCACGAGAGCATGCTGGAGCACCTGATCCATGGTGGAGACTGGCACGATCTCAAGGCCGTTCTTCACGCTGGCCGGGATGTCGACCAGGTCCTTGGCGTTCTCCTCGGGGATCAAGACCTTCTTGAGGCCGCCACGAAGGGCTGCCAGGAGCTTTTCCTTCAACCCGCCGATGGGCAGCACCCTACCCCGCAACGTGACCTCGCCCGTCATGGCGATATCGCGGCGAACCGGGATACCGGTGATGACGGAGACGATAGCGGTCGCCATCGCGATACCGGCGGACGGGCCATCCTTCGGCGTCGCACCTTCCGGCACGTGCACGTGGATGTCGCGCCGGTCGAACAGCGGCGGCTCGACACCGAAGGCAACGGCACGGGAGCGGACATAGGACGCCGCAGCCGAGATCGATTCCTTCATCACGTCACGCAGATTGCCCGTGACGGTCATCTTGCCCTTGCCCGGCATCATGATGCCTTCGATGGTGAGCAGCTCACCACCCACTTCGGTCCAGGCAAGCCCCGTAACCGTACCGACCGAATCCTCCGTCTCGGCCTCGCCGTAGCGGAAGCGCGGGGGACCAAGGAAGTCCGGCAGGTTGGCCGTGGTGACCTCGACGGACGGCACCTTGGAGAGAAGGATCTCCTTCACCGCCTTGCGGACGAGATTGTTGATCTCGCGTTCGAGGTTACGCACGCCCGCCTCGCGGGTGTAGCGGCGGATCAGCATGAGCAGAGCATCATCGCCGATCTTCCACTCCTTCTCCTGCAGGCCGTGCTTCTGCATGGACGAGGGGATCAGGTGCGTGCGGGCAATCTCGGCCTTCTCTTCCTCGGTGTAACCCGCGATGCGGATCACTTCCATACGGTCGAGAAGCGGGCCAGGAATGTTGAGCGTGTTGGCCGTCGTCACGAACATCACGTTGGAGAGATCGTAATCGACCTCCAGGTAATGGTCGTTGAAGGTGTTGTTCTGCTCGGGGTCGAGAACCTCGAGCAAGGCAGCCGACGGATCGCCGCGGAAGTCCATGCCCATCTTGTCGATCTCGTCGAGCAGGATGAGCGGGTTGGACGTCTTGGCCTTGCGCATCGACTGGATGATCTTGCCGGGCATCGAGCCGATATAGGTCCGGCGGTGACCGCGGATCTCCGACTCGTCACGGACGCCGCCGAGCGACATGCGCACGAACTCGCGACCAGTGGCCTTGGCGATCGACTTGCCGAGCGAGGTCTTACCCACGCCGGGGGGACCGACGAGGCAGAGGATCGGACCCGTGAGCTTGTTGGCGCGCTGCTGCACGGCCAGATACTCGACGATGCGCTCCTTGACCTTGTCGAGACCGTAGTGATCGGAATCGAGAATGTCCTGAGCGGCCTTCAGGTCCTTCTTCATCTTCGAGCGGCGGCCCCACGGAATGCCGAGCAGCCAGTCCAGATAATTGCGCACGACAGTCGCTTCCGCCGACATCGGCGACATCTGGCGGAGCTTCTTCAGCTCGCCGAGCGCCTTTTCGCGGGCTTCCTTCGTGAATTTGGTCTTTTCAATCTTCTCTTCGAGCTCGGCCAGCTCGTCGCGACCTTCGTCGTCGCCGAGCTCCTTCTGGATCGCCTTCATCTGCTCGTTGAGGTAATACTCGCGCTGCGTCTTCTCCATCTGACGCTTCACGCGGGTCCGAATGCGCTTCTCGACCTGCAGGACGGAGATTTCGCTCTCCATCATGCCGAGCACCTTCTCGAGGCGCTGCGCAACGGTCGGCGTCTCCAGGATTGCCTGTTTGTCGGCAATCTTGATGGCGAGGTGCGAAGCGATCGTATCGGCGAGCTTTGCAGGCTCGTCGATCTGGGTCACGGCAGAGACAACCTCCGGCGACACCTTCTTGTTGAGCTTCACGTAATTCTCGAACTCGGCCACCACCGAGCGGGCCAGAGCCTCGGCCTCGATCTGGTCGCCAAGCGAGTCCGGAAGCACTTCGGCTTCTGCCTCGTAATATTCATCGGTGCGGACATAGGTCCTCACCTGCGCACGGCTCGCACCTTCGACGAGCACCTTCACGGTGCCGTCGGGCAGCTTGAGAAGCTGGAGCACGTTGGCAAGCGTGCCGACCTTGTAGATCGCGTCCGTAGCGGGATCGTCATCCGTCGCATCGATCTGCGTTGCGAGCAGGATGTGACGGTCGTTCTTGACCACTTCCTCAAGCGCGCGAATGGACTTCTCGCGACCGACGAAAAGCGGGACGATCATGTGCGGGAAGACGACGATGTCGCGAAGAGGCAGAACCGCATAGGTTCCGGTCGAGCCCGGGACAACAGGCTGACGTGGCTTCGACTGTGTCATGAGACAACATCCTTATGTCTGCGTCCGGAGGGCCCCTTGAATAAGCTGGTTCCCGGACGGGATACCGGAATGCTCAGGCTTTTTTTATGGGCTGCATCCGGTACATGGCGCCGTCCCTCGGGGGATGAGCGGACCGCCGCCACGCAAGTAAGTATGTGGCGTTGCGGAATACGCGTTTCAAGAACCGTGTCCGCAACGTCCTTAATCATGAAGGGAGCCCCCTGAACCCTTCCTGAACCTTTTAGGCGCTGACGCTCGCAGTCTGTTCGCTGCGGTCGCCATGAATGAAGAGCGGCTTCGCCTTGCCCTCCACCACCTCGGGGCCGATCACCACCTGCTCGACGGAATCGAGGCCAGGCAGGTCGTACATGGTCTCCAGCAGGATGCCTTCCATGATGGAGCGCAGGCCGCGGGCACCCGTCTTCCGCTCGATCGCCTTGCGGGCGATGAGGGTCAGGGCCTCCTCCTGGAAGGTCAGTTGCACGTTCTCCATCTCGAAGAGACGCTGGTACTGCTTCACGAGAGCGTTCTTCGGCTCCTGCAGGATCTTCTTCAGGGCTTCCTCGTCGAGATCCTCCAGCGTCGCCAGAACCGGCAGACGGCCGACGAACTCGGGGATGAGGCCGAACTTCAGCAGATCCTCGGGCTCCACCTCGCGGAAGATTTCGCCCGTGCGACGGTCGTCCGGCGCGCTCACGGTGGCGCCGAAGCCGATGGATGTACCCTTGCCGCGACCGGCGATGATCCGCTCGAGGCCGGCGAAGGCGCCGCCGCAGATGAACAGGATGTTGGTCGTGTCCACCTGCAGGAATTCCTGCTGCGGATGCTTGCGGCCGCCCTGCGGAGGCACGGAGGCAACGGTGCCTTCCATGATCTTCAAGAGAGCCTGCTGCACGCCCTCGCCTGACACGTCGCGGGTGATCGACGGGTTGTCGGACTTGCGGGAAATCTTGTCGATCTCGTCGATATAGACGATGCCGCGCTGCGCCCGCTCGACATTGTAGTCGGAGGCCTGGAGCAGCTTGAGAATGATGTTCTCGACGTCCTCACCCACATAACCGGCTTCCGTCAGCGTCGTGGCGTCGGCCATGGTGAAAGGCACGTCCAGGATGCGGGCGAGCGTCTGCGCCAGCAGCGTCTTACCCGAGCCGGTCGGACCGATCAGCAGGATGTTGGACTTCGCCAACTCCACGTCGTTGTGCTTCGTCGCGTGGGCCAAGCGCTTGTAATGGTTGTGGACCGCCACCGAGAGCACCTTCTTGGCGTGCTCCTGGCCGATCACGTAGTCATCCAGAACGCGGCTGATTTCCTTCGGGGTGGGCACGCCATCCCGGGACTTCACGAGAGACGATTTCGACTCCTCGCGGATGATGTCCATGCAGAGCTCGACGCATTCATCGCAGATGAAAACCGTCGGGCCAGCGATCAGCTTGCGAACCTCGTGCTGGCTCTTGCCGCAGAAGGAGCAGTACAGCGTGCTCTTGGAGTCGTTGCCGCCAGCCTTGGTCATTATCACATCTCCAATCCGTGCCGGGACGACCCTGCGCCGACCCCGCACCTCTTAAGTTATGAGCGTCAGAACTAATGAAAGGTTCCGACGCTAAGAATTTTCACAGTCAAATCGCCTCGTTTCCCGAATCCACATGCAATCACGGGCCGGGCGCGTGATCAATAGAAACGGGATTACAGGCCAAAAAGACGCACCTGGGGAGAATTTTTCCCCAGGTTTTAAGGGTTAGACCGGGGTTGCCGCCGGCTCGGGACGCTTCTCGATCACCTGGTCGATGAGGCCGAACTCACGGGCAGCTTCCGCCGTCATGAAGTTGTCGCGCTCAAGGGCCCGCTCGATTTCGTCGTAGTTGCGGCCGGTATGACCCACGTAGATCTCGTTGAGGCGGCGCTTAAGGGCTTCGCTCTCGCGGGCGTGAATCATGATGTCCGTGACCTGCCCCTGGTAACCGCCGGAGGGCTGGTGAACCATGATTCGGGCGTTCGGGAGCGCGAAGCGCATGCCCTTCTCGCCTGCGGTCAGGAGAAGCGAACCCATCGAGGCGGCCTGGCCGACGCACAGCGTCGAAACCGGGCAGCGGATGAACTGCATGGTGTCGTAGATCGACAGGCCGGAGGTCACGACGCCGCCGGGCGAATTGATGTAGAAGGAGATTTCCTTCTTCGGGTTCTCGGCCTCGAGGAAGAGAAGCTGCGCCACGATGAGCGAAGCCGAGTAATCTTCGACCGGACCCGTCAGAAAGATAATCCGTTCGCGCAGGAGGCGCGAATAGATGTCGAAGGCGCGCTCGCCGCGGTTCGACTGCTCGACCACCATGGGAACGAGCGTGTTGTTATAGAGCGCTACCGGATCTCTCATGTCTCACTGCTCCAAAGCGGCCGCGCAAAACGCGCGGCCGTCTGATTGATGCAAGCTGCGAGACGCTTGAGATGAAGCGTTACTCGCCCTTGCTGGCTTTCTTACCGCCCTTAGCCTTCGCCTCGGAATCGGTCTCGGCGTCATCGTCGCTGAAGAGAGCGTCCTTGGAAACCTTCTCTTCGGCCACCTTCACCTGGGAGAGGATCTGGTCGACAACTTTCTCCTCGAACAGAGGAGCCCGGATTTCAGCTAGAGCCTGCGGGTTCTTTTGGTAGAACTCCCAGACCTGCCGCTCCTGGCCGGGATACTGGCGGACCCGCTCGACAAGGGCCTGAGTCACCTCGTCGTCGGAAATCTTGATATCGGACTTCTCGCCGATCTGCGCAAGGACCAAGCCGAGACGAACACGGCGCTCGGCGATCTTGCGGTAATCCGCCTTGGCCTCTTCCTCGGTGGTGTCCTCGTCGGCGAAGGTGCGGCCGTTCGACTTCATGTCGGCCTCGACCTGCGACCACACGGCATTGAACTCCTGCTCGACCAGGGTCGGAGGCAGTTCGAAGCTGTACTTGGCGTCGAGAGCGTCGAGGAGCTCCTTCTTCACCTTGCGGCGGGACTGAGCGTCGAAATCGCGCTGGATGGCGTCACGGATGGCTTCTTTAAGCTTGTCCAGGGACTCCATGCCGAAACCCTTGGCCATCTCGTCGTCGATCTTCAGCTCGCCGGGAGCCTCGACTTCCTTCACGGTGACATCGAACTCGGCGTCCTTACCGGCCAAGTGCGCGGCCAGGTAGTTCTCCGGGAACTTGACCTTCACGAGCTTGGTGTCGCCGGCCTTCAGGCCGACGAGCTGTTCCTCGAAGCCCGGGATGAAGGTGTTGGAGCCGAGCTCCACGCGGATGTCCAGGCCCTTGCCGCCCTCGAACTCGGCGCCGTCGATGCGGCCCACGAAGTCGACGACGACGCGGTCGCCATCGGCCGAAACGCCGTCCTTTTTCTCGAAGGCGCGGTTCTGCTTGGCCATGCGCTCGAGCGACTCGTTGATCTCGGCGTCAGTGACCTCAGCCACCGGCTTCTTCACGCTCACGTCCGACAGGTCGGCCAGCTCGAACTCGGGGAGAACCTCGAGAGCCACGGTGAAAGCCAGATCGCCCTTGGCGTCCATGGCCTTCTCGATCGTCTCCTTGTCCTCGGGGAACTGGATCTGGGGCTCGTGAGCGAGCTTCAGACCGTTATCCTCGACGATCTTGCGGTTGGCCTCGTTGACGGCGTTCTGGAGAACGTCGGACATCACGGAACGGCCATAGACCTTGCGCAGATGGGCCGCCGGCACCTTGCCGGGGCGGAAGCCGTTCAGGCGCACGCGGCCCTTGATGTTGTTGAGTTCGTCGTTCAGGCGCTGCTCCAACTCGGTGGCCGGGAGCACGACCTTGAACTCTCGCTTCAAGCCTTGGGACAGTGTTTCCGTCACCTGCATTGTTCTATTCGCCTTCGTTCACTCGAAAAATTGATGTTAGGCTCCGGCCGATGCGGCAATAGTGCCGTCAACCAGTTGCCAGGAGCCTCCGGATCCAATCCTGACGATTGGTGCGGGCGGAGGGAGTCGAACCCCCACGACTTGCGTCGCTGGAACCTAAATCCAGTGCGTCTACCAGTTCCGCCACGCCCGCCTGGGAGCAGCACGATACACGCGCCCCTCTTCCGGGACGCGGCTCTATAGCACGCTTGGCGCGCCATGCATCAAAAAAGTTCGTGTGGGCCGAAGCGGCAACCGAACTTGGCCTTTCCCGTTCAAGAGGATACCCCTAGGCCTGATTTCGCTTGCGAGTTCTCCCGATGATCACCCGCCGCACCGCCACCGCAGGCCTTGCCACCACACTGATTGGCTTGGCGGGCCGAGGAGTGGCTCAGACTTCATCGCCTATATTTATGGAAGGTTCAAAGGACGAACGGCCCGTCTGGATGCTGACCGCCCAGCCGAAGTCTGTGAGGCTACGGCCCGATGCAGCCAAGGAGACTGAGATTTGGGCTTTTAACGGCGAATTGGCCCGGAGCTTCAGAATGAAGCATGGGTCAGAGATGCGGCTCTCTCTCAAGAACGAGACCTCTCTGCCTCTGTCTCTTCATTTTCATGGGGTTCGCAGCCCGAATGCCATGGACGGCGCCGGCAGCTTCACCCAGAACGCAGTGCCTCCGGGAGAGAGCTATGAATATCGCCTCACCCCGCCCGATGCAGGCACCTTTCTGATCCGCCCCTCCGTGGTTGGCGGTAGCGCCGAACCTACGGAACGGGGCCTGACGGCTCTTCTGATTGTCGAAGAATCCAACCCGCCCCAGGTCGATCAGGACATCGCTCTGCTTGTCGATGATTGGGCCCTCGCTCAGGACGGGAGTCTGACGCTTGCCGAGCCTGCTCCCGCAGGCCGCCTCGGCAGCTTCCTGACGTTGAACGGCAAGCCCACCCCGCAACAGATCAAAGCTCCGCCTGGCGGACGCATCAGGCTTCGGCTCGCCAATGCCTGCAACGCCCGCACCATGCGCCTGCGCTTCGACGGACTGAAGGCTTATGTGATTGCAGTGGACGCGCAGCCCTCCAGCACCTTCGAGCCCCTCAAAGCCTCCCTGCCCTTTGCACCCGGCAACCGTTACGATCTGCTGATCGACTTGCCGCCTGAGCAAGGCCAAGCGGGCGTTGTGACCGCCATGATCGGCAACGGATTTCCTCTCGCGGAGATCGTGACAGAAGGCGACAAACGAGATGCTTTGCCCCCTATCGCTCCGCTGCCGCCCAATCCCAAGCTACCGGATGCGATCAAGCTCCAGAATGCGGCACGAGCCGATGTCCTCATCAGGGGCGATCCAACAGTTCCGAGCGCATATTTAAGGGTCAACAAGGGTCAAGGCACGCCGCTGAGTGAGCCTCTCATCAAGGTCAAGCGCGGCACGCCCGTGGTCCTGGCGCTGAAGAACGAAACCTCCTTCGTCCAGCCCATGCACCTGCACGGCCATTCGTTCCGGCTGCTGCACTCGCTGGATGATGGCTGGGAGCCCTATTGGTTGGATACGGTCCAGGTGCCGCAGAACAAGACGATCCGCATCGCCTTCGTGGCCGACAATCCCGGCAGGTGGCTTCTCGCCTCGACCGTGGCGGAGCGGTTCGATGCGGGCCTATGGACGTGGATCGAAGTTGCGTAAAGCCGGTTTCATGAGCGTCGAAGCAACTCTCTTCGTCTGATTGCGCCGTGGACATCATCCAGTCTTGCCGGACCTGCACGCGCAACCGCTTCGCCTCGTTTCTCCCGCAGCCGTGTCAGCCCCTTGGGCGGCGGATTATTCTGAGCAATGTGGACACGAAGCCGTCAGGCTGTTCCATCATCATGAGATGCCCGGTGCCGGGGAGCACGGTTTCGCTCGCCGCCCGAGCGATGGCCCAAGGGGGTACGTCCCACCCCGTGCGCGAGCGCTCGCCCGCGAGCAGATGGAAAGGGACGGGACCTTCCGCGACCGCTTTGACAGCTGCCTCGTACTCGGGTCTGCCTGTGACCTCGACGACGGAGCGGGCCGTCCGCTGGACGGTGGTGCCCGGCTGGTTGGAAAGCAGGAGCGAGGCACTCGCCAGCGTCCGGGGTTCGGAAGGCACGCCCGAGCGTGCAAGCCAGCCTGCCGGATCGGCACGGAACCCGTCCATCATGGCCTCGGCCTCCTCCGGCGTCATCCGAGCGACCTGACCAGACCAGAAGGCGTCAGCAAGTGAGAAGTTGCCCTCGACGCTGACGAGCGAGGCCACTCGTTCCGGGAACGCATGCGTGAAGAGCGCAGCCACGGCGCCGCCAACCGAGTGACCAACGAGGTGAAACCGCCCGAGCCCTTGCTTGGCAGACCACTCGGCCAAGTGGCGAACCTGCTCCGGCAACGTGATGCACTCCGGAGCCACCGCCGAGAGGCTGCCGTAACCCAGAAGGTCCGGGGCGTGGGCGCGCACCCCTTGCCCTTCCAGCAGCGGAACCAGCTCCTGGAGCGTCCCGATAAGCCCATGCACCAGAACAACCGGCTCTGACATCACGCCTCCCATGGAAGTCCCGCAAAGGATCAAAATCATCCCGCTTCGGCTGTCAAGCTTATCGGCTCGCCCTTTGGAGCAGCTTGCGGAGCACACCCGGCACGAGCTCGGCGAGGTCTTCTGCGATCAGCCCAGGCCCGAAGCTCGCGCCCGCTTCTGCATGGATCCAAACCCCGGCGCAGGCCGCCTCGAAAGCGGGCAGCCCCTGAGCCATGAGGCCTGCGATGACGCCGCAGAGGGTATCGCCAGAGCCTGCCGTGCCAAGATAAGGAGTGCCGTTCTCGTTGATCGCAGCCCGGCCATCAGGAGCGGCGATCACCGTATCCGGCCCTTTCAGCACAACGACCGCCCCCGTGTAGACAGCCGCGCGGTGCGCACGCTCGATTTTCGATTCCGGATCAAGGATATCCGGGTGGCCTTTGAACAGGCGCTTGAACTCGCCGTCATGGGGCGTCAGCACGGTCGGGGCATAATGGAAAGCCTGACGGAGCTCCGAGGCCAAGCCTTCGAATGACGTCAGAGCATCCGCATCGAGCACGAGGCTGCGGCGCGCATGGGCGGCAACGGCCACCATGGCGCGGGTGCCGGAATGCACCCCGAGCGCCGGCCCGAGCACCAGAGCGTTCAGGCGCACATCCTGCAGAATATGATGGAGCCCCTCGGGGCCATCGCAGCCCCTGAGCATCACGGCAGTGAGCTGGGCGGCATTCACCCCAAGAGCCTCCGGCGGCGAGGCCACGGTGACGAGGCCCGATCCGATTCGCAAAGCCGCGCGGGCCGCCAGCCGGGTCGCACCGGTCCGGGTCGCACCACCGGAGACCACGAGCGTGTGGCCACGGTCATATTTATGAGAAGAGAGCTCCGGTCTCGGCAGCTTGTCGAGCCAGAGAGAAGGAGCGTTGGCGAAGAGCTTTCCGCCCGATGCGACAAGCGTCTCACGGGCGATGCCGATATCGGCGACCTCCACCACCCCGCTGAAAGCCCTGCCGGGCATCAGCAGGTGGCACGGCTTACGGGCAGCAAAGGTCACCGTACGCGCGGCCTTGACCGCAACGCCCCTCACCTGGCCGGTGTCGCCGTCGATGCCCGATGGCAGATCGACAGCCAGGATCGGCCTGCCGGAGGCATTCATATGCTCAACGGTGGCCCGGGCCGCGCCATCGAGATCTCGCGCCAAGCCGGTACCGAACAGGGCGTCCACGATCAGATCGGCTTCTGCGAAAGCCAAGTCTTCGGCGGCCTCAACCGGCCCCTTCCAATCCTTCGTAGCCAGCGCGGCATCGCCCGAGAGCCGCTCCACGTTTCCCAGCAACCCGAGGGAAACGCGGTGGCCCTCCTGGGCCAGCAGAGCCGCCACGACGAAGCCGTCGCCTCCGTTTTGCCCAGGGCCGGCAGCGACAACGACCTTCGCCTCTTTCGTGAGCATTTTGGCAGCAGCTTTGGCCACAGCACCGCCAGCACGCCGCATGAGTTCGATGCCCGGAATGCCCGCCGCGATGGTCGCAGCGTCCGCTTGTTTCATTTCCTGGGGTCGGAGGACGAGTTCAGGGGGCATCTGGAGCCTCAAAATCACTGCTCAGAGGCCCTTTGCCGCCGAAATCCGCACATGCACAAACTTTGAGCAGCAAGTGCCTTCGAGAGGTGCAATTCTGCCCGGTTTGAATCGTAGAGGCCATGGAAGGCACCCCTGTCCTGGTGCTAAAAGCGGCAAGTCCTGAACCGAAACGGTTATCCGATGAAGAAGATCGAAGCCATCATCAAGCCTTTCAAGCTCGATGAAGTCAAAGAAGCCCTCCAGGAGGTTGGTCTCCAGGGCATCACAGTCATCGAGGCAAAAGGCTTCGGCCGCCAGAAGGGCCATACCGAGCTGTATCGTGGCGCGGAATACGTCGTCGACTTTCTGCCCAAGGTGAAGCTCGAGATCGTCCTCAACGACGACATGGCTGAAAGCGCCATCGAAGCCATCCGCAAGGCGGCCCAGACGGGCCGCATCGGAGACGGAAAGATTTTCGTGTCGACGGTCGAAGAGGCCGTCCGCATCCGTACGGGCGAGACCGGATCCGACGCGATCTAAGCTCCCCCATCACAAGCCAAGGCTTTAAAGCCGAGGACAATCAAGGGCAGAAGAGGACTACGACATGCAGACCGCCAAGGATGTGCTCAAGGCGATCAAAGATAACGACGTCAAATACGTCGACTTCCGTTTCACGGATCCGCGCGGCAAGTGGCAGCACGTGACCTTCGACGTCTCGATGGTCGACGAGGACCTGTTCGCGGACGGCATCATGTTCGACGGCTCGTCCATCGCTGGCTGGAAGGCGATCAACGAGTCCGACATGACCCTCATGCCCGACCCGACGACGGCCCAGATGGATCCGTTCTTCTCGGCAGCCACCATGTCGATCAACTGCGACATTCTTGAGCCGGCAACGGGCGAACCCTACAACCGCGACCCGCGCGGCATCGCCAAGAAGGCAGAGGCTTACCTCAGGTCCACCGGCATCGCCGACACGGTGTATGTAGGCCCCGAGGCTGAGTTCTTCGTGTTCGACGACGTGAAGTTCATGGCCGACCCCTACAACACGGGCTTCAAGCTCGACTCGTCCGAGCTGCCGATCAACGGCGACACGGCTTACGAAGGCGGCAACCTCGGCCACCGCATCCCGACCAAGGGCGGCTACTTCCCGGTTCCCCCGCTGGATTCCGCTCAGGACATGCGCAGCGAAATGCTCGCCGCAATGAAGGCCATGGGCGTGACGGTCGAGAAGCACCACCACGAGGTGGCTTCCGCCCAGCACGAGCTCGGCACGAAGTTCAACACGCTCGTCCGCACCGCCGACGAGATGCAGATCTACAAGTACTGCATCCACAACGTCGCCCAGTCCTACGGCAAGACGGCAACCTTCATGCCGAAGCCGGTCTACGGCGACAACGGCTCGGGCATGCACGTGCACCAGTCCCTCTGGAAGGGCGGCAAGCCTCTCTTCGCCGGCAACAAGTACGCCGACCTCAGCCAAGAGTGCCTGTGGTACATCGGCGGCATCATCAAGCACGCCAAGGCCCTGAACGCCTTCACCAACCCGTCGACGAACTCCTACAAGCGTCTCGTGCCGGGCTACGAGGCTCCGGTTCTGCTGGCCTATTCGGCTCGTAACCGTTCGGCTTCCTGCCGTATTCCGTGGACGACTTCGCCGAAGGCCAAGCGCGTCGAGGTTCGTTTCCCCGATCCGACCGCCAACCCGTACCTCGCTTTCGCGGCGATGCTGATGGCTGGTCTCGACGGCATCGTGAACAAGATCGATCCCGGCCAGGCGATGGACAAGGATCTCTACGATCTGCCTCCGAAGGAGCTGAAGAAGATCCCGACGGTTTGCGGCTCGCTCCGCGAAGCTCTCGCAAGCCTGGATAAGGACCGCGCGTTCCTTAAGGCCGGCGGTGTGTTCAACGACGACTTTATCGACAGCTACATCGAGCTGAAGATGACCGAGGTCGCTCGCTTCGAGATGACCCCGCACCCGGTCGAGTTCCAGATGTACTACTCCTGCTAAGCAGGACTGGACTTTCCTCCCGGCTGCAATTTCCGCAGCCTGCCTGCCGGAGCCCTCAAGGCTCCGGCTTTTTTTGTTATGACATCAAGGAATTTAGAGGCTGCTCTCTAGGACAAAAAGTGTCGGCGAATCAGGAACGGTTCACCCGCTTCCCGAGTTAGCTAGCCCGACGCGGTCGTTCAGAGTGACCGCGGGCTTGAGCCCGCTCAAGCAATTCGAGAATGTTCAGAGGAGTAGAACCATGAAAGCTATGATGATTGCCGCCGCTGTCGGCCTCCTGGCTGCTGTCCCGGCTGGCGCCCAGACCTCGGTGACGACCACGACCACGGAAACCACCGGCTCGATCACGATCGCTCCGGAAAAGCGCACTGTCATTCGTCAGCGTCTGAGCACGGCAAAGCCGGTCACTGTGAAGGAAAACGTTAGCGTGGGCTGGACCGTGCCGGAGACCGTCGAGTTGCAGACCGTCCCGGACACCATCGTGTCCGATATCCCTACGGTGAAGGGCTACAGCTACTTCGTCCATAACGACGACGTGGTTCTGGTGGACCCCAAGACCCGCAAGGTCGTGACCATCGTCGAGTAACAGCAATTTGCTTTCGAAGTGCCGCTCCCTCGCCGGAGCGGCATTTTCTTTCGAGCATCGCCCCAACGAAAAAGGCCCGGGCTTCCCCGGGCCTTTTCTGTCGCGGATGCGACGGATCTTAGTAAGTGCCGAAGCGGTAGTTCACACCAGCGCGGATCACAGCGAAATCGGTCTCGCCGGTGCTGAAGGTCGTGCCAGCGAACTCGAAGTCGTCGTCCTCAAGGTTCACGTACAAGCCTTCGACCTTGGCCGAGAGGTTGTTGGTGAAGGCGTACTCGAGGCCACCGCCAACGGTCCAGCCGTTGCGGTCGTCAGCGAAAGCAAAACCGCCGGTGGCGTAGATGAGGGCGCGGTCGAAGGCCACACCAGCGCGAGCGCGCACAGTGCCGAACCAGTCTTCGTTATCGACCGTGACGACGTCGCCACCGCCGAAGTCGTAGGTGGTGCTGCCGAAGTCGGCGTACTGGATGTCGCCTTCAACGCCGACCACGAACGAGCCGATCTGGTAGTTGTAGCCGATCTGAGCGCCGCCGACGAAGCTGGCGTCGTCATCGCTGTCGCCGAGGATCGTAGTGTCGCCGAACACGATTTCGTCTTCGTCGTTGTTGTTGAAGCCGACGCCGGCGTTCACACCGACGTAGAAGCCGGTCCAGGTGAAGACCGGAACAGCGGCGACGATCGGGGCCGGAGCGCGGCGGGAGGGAAGGTCAGCAGCCGAAGCAGCAGCGGTGAGGCTGAGCAGAGCGACCGAAGCGAGGAGAATCTTTTTCATAGTTATATCCGTTCATTAAGAAGGCTATGGCCCCGCTTCTAGCTCAGGGCCGCCGGAACGTCTGTCACTTTTGCGCCACACTTCAAAAGGGAAGCTTCGCCGGGCCCTGCCGCGAGGGAGAGCGGCCCGGGTGAAGGGCTTGCGATTACATCAACGGCGGCGGCAACAAAGAAGACATCAGCGCCTAAGACATTGAACGATCGTGCCTATTTCGCCCCACCATGATAATTAACAGGACCCTAATTGCCGCTTGCGAGCTGGTAAGAAAACATTGACTATCCCTCAAAGGAATGTCCCTCCCCCCCCTTGATCAGCCCTCTTCAAGCCACAGATGCATGGCCTGTGTGACCCGTTCCGGCCGCTCAAGGGTGGATGAATGCCCTGACTCAGGAATCACGACCAGTGAGGCCCATTCGATCATCTCGGCCATTTCCCGCGCCACGTCAGGTGGGGTGATGAGGTCGCCGTCCCCTACGAGAATCAGTGTCGGTATCTCGATGCTTGGAAGCAGCGGCCGGGAATCGACTCGGCCCATGATGGCGCGCTGCTGTCTTACGTAGGCCTCGGCTCCGGTTTCCTGCATCATCTTGAAAATCACGCTCTGCAATTCTCTGTCCGATTGGCGGTCGGGATGCACGAGGCGCGGCCAAGCCCTGGCAAAGATGTCCCCGTAACGCCCGGACTGAGCCAGAGCGATGAGGCGCTCGCGATCCTGGCTCGCCTCTGGCGTATCCGGCCTAGCCGTCGTGTCGAGCAGGGCGAGGCGCTGAACGCGCTCAGGAGCCTGGCGCATGACCTCCATAGCGACGTACCCGCCCATGGAGAGCCCCGCGAGGGAGAACCGCTCTGGGGCATCCTTCAACAGGCGGGCTGCAATCGCCGGAATCGAATCATCCTGGGTATGGTCAGCCACGACAATGTTCCTGCTCCCGGCCAGAGCGGACATTTGCGGCTCGAACAGGCGCGCCGTGCAGGCTAAACCCGGAATCAGAACGAGCGTGTCGGCCATCGCCTCTTTTCCCTTGCAAGTTTGCTTGTATTGACAAGCGCATAGCTTGTCCTATGGTCCCGCCACACCCCAACTTGAGCAAGAGCCTCAGGTGAAACCAGTCTCGCGCCTGTTTGTTGCCGTAGAGCGCGGCCGGCACGTTATGCGCACCCTGCCCTCAACGGTTTAAATATCCATGTCTTTCGCCGAACTCGGACTTAGCGATAAAGTTCAACAGGCTGTTGCCGCTTCCGGTTACACGGAGCCGACGCCGATCCAGGCTCAGGCCATTCCCCATGTGCTTGCCCGCAGGGACGTGCTGGGCATTGCCCAGACAGGCACCGGCAAGACGGCCGCCTTCACGCTGCCGATGCTCACCATGCTGGAGCATGGCCGCGCCCGGGCACGCATGCCGCGCACGCTGATCCTCGAACCCACCCGCGAGCTGGCGGCGCAGGTTCAGGACAACTTCGACAAGTACGGAATCAACCACAAGCTCTCGGTCGCCCTGTTGATCGGCGGCGTCTCCTTCGGCGACCAGGATGCCAAGATCACCCGCGGCGTCGACGTGCTGATCGCCACCCCCGGCCGCCTGCTCGATCATTTCGAACGCGGCAAGCTGCTGCTGACCGGCGTCGAGCTTCTCGTCATCGACGAGGCGGACCGCATGCTCGATATGGGCTTCATCCCCGACATCGAGCGCATCGTGAAGCTTGTGCCGTTCACGCGGCAGACGCTCTTCTTCTCCGCGACCATGCCGCCGGAGATTCAGCGCCTCGCGGATGCTTTCCTGCATAACCCGGTGAAGGTCGAGGTCGCGCGCGCCGCCTCAACGGCGGCGACGATCACGCAGCGCCTGGTGGCGACGGGCCGTGAGGATTGGCAGAAGCGTGAGACGCTGCGTGGCCTGATCCGCAATGCGACGGACCTGCAGAACGCTGTCGTTTTCTGCAACCGTAAACGCGACGTGGCGGTGCTTCATCGTTCATTGCAGAAGCATGGCTTCGGCGCTGTCGCTCTTCACGGCGACATGGACCAGCATGCCCGCATGGCGGCTCTCGACAGCTTCCGCAGCGGCGAGATGCCCATTCTGGTGGCGAGCGACGTGGCTGCCCGCGGCCTCGACATCCCGTCCGTGAGCCATGTGTTCAATTACGACGTGCCGCATCATGCGGAGGATTATGTCCACCGCATCGGCCGCACGGGCCGCGCGGGCCGCACAGGTCAGGCCTTCACGCTGGTCAGCCCAAGCGATGAGAAGTCCCTGGCTGCTATCGAGAAGCTGATCAACACCTCGATCGAATGGGAAGGCCCGACGCTTGCGGAGCTGCCGCCCTCGGAAAGCTCGTCATCCCGCCGCGGCGGTCGCGGTGAGCAGCGCTCCCGTGGTCGCAAAGTGAAGGTTCGCTCCGGCGACCGGCAACGCGCTCGGTCCGATGATACCTCAGAGGAAGTATCACCTGTCCGCGAAACCTCCGCACCTCGGCAGGAGGAAGCGCGCAGGGCCCGCCCCGACCGCGATCGGCAAGGCTCGAAGGGAAGCCAGGGACGTTCGCGTCGCGACGATGATGACGTGCCGGTCAAAGGCATGGGCGATCACGTGCCAGCCTTCCTGATGCGCCCGGTCACGATCAAGAAATCTTAAAGCGCAGGTTCGGAGACGGGCTTGCGCGACCTTCGAGCAGGCGAAGGTTTCTTCGCCTTCTTGGCCGATGCGGCATTTGCCCGAAGCGCAGATCCGAAAGCCATGCGCGCCAGCTCGGCTGCCTCATCCGGATCGTCCAAAGCGGATTCCGGCATGAGCCAGTAGCTCATGATCGTGGTCCGGCCATCCTTCGTCTGGTAGCTGAAGGGCCGTGAACCAAGATCGCGAAACCGGCCGACGCTTTCGTCATCCACCTTCAGGTAAAGCTCGCCCTCGTCTTCAAGGGCGAACATCACACCCTCGCGATAAATCCCCTGCCCGCCGAACATGCGGCGGATGCTGACCGGGCCAAACGCCTGAAAGATCTCGCGGATGGCCTCGGCGTCCACGGGATTTAGCCTGCCGTATGCAGCGCAGGAGGCGTGGCAGGCGTGATCGCAACGGATTCGCCGCAGCCGCAGGCCGAGGTCTGGTTCGGATTGTTGAACACGAACTGAGACGACATCTTCGTCGTCTGAAAATCCATTTCCGTGCCGAGCAGGAACAGCACCGCTTTGGGGTCAATGAGCACGGTCACGCCCTTGTCCTCGACCACTTCGTCGAGGGGGTTGATGCTTTCCGCATATTCCATGGTGTAGGACATGCCGGCGCAGCCGCCGTTCTTCACGCCGACGCGAACGCCCACAATGGGCTTGTCCGCTTTACTGATGATGTCCTTGACGCGGTTTGCCGCCGCGTCGGTCAAGGTCACGACCTTGAAGCCGGGTAGAGCCATAAGCCTTCTCTCCTGACGGCCGGGTTCAAGGCCCGGGCAGAACGAGTACGATGTTCCATAGATAAGAGATGAAAGGCCAAACGTCGAGACCGGCTGGGGTTGTGATCACGGCCTAGCTGGCCCATATCGGGTTTATTCCCACCAGAACAGAGCACCCATTCTGGAGAACAGATGCCGCATCACATGCCGCTGATATCCACCATCGTCGTCGGCCTTGTTCTGGCATTCGTTCTCGGCGCCATTGCGCAACGCATCCGTATTTCTCCCCTCGTCGGTTACCTTCTGGCCGGTGTGCTCGTCGGCCCCTTCACCCCTGGTTACGTGGCGGATCAATCGCTCGCCAACCAGCTCGCCGAAATCGGCGTGATCCTGCTGATGTTCGGCGTCGGCCTTCACTTTTCGTTGAAGGATCTTCTCTCGGTCAAAGCCATCGCCGTTCCCGGCGCCATTGTGCAGATTGCCAGCGCCACGCTGCTCGGCATGGGCTTGGCATGGCTCATGGGCTGGAGCATCGGTGGCGGCCTCGTCTTTGGGCTTGCCCTCTCGGTCGCCAGTACGGTCGTATTGCTGCGCGCCCTGCAGGAGCGCCGGCTGGTGGAAACCGAGCGCGGCCATATCGCTGTCGGCTGGCTGATCGTGGAAGACCTAGCCATGGTGCTGACGCTGGTGCTGCTGCCAGCCTTCGCGAAAGCCATTTCCAGCGCCTCTGCCGACGTCGAATCCATCGTGATTTCGCTTGGCCTGACCCTCGGCAAGGTCATTGCCTTCGTGGCCATCATGCTGATCGTGGGCCGGCGCGTGATCCCATGGATCCTTCATTACGTGGCGCATACGGGATCCCGCGAACTGTTCCGCCTCTCGGTTCTTGCCATCGCCCTCGGCACGGCCTTCGGCGCGGCGGAGCTCTTCGGTGTGTCCTTCGCGCTCGGCGCCTTCTTCGCAGGCATGGTGCTGAGCGAATCCGAACTCAGCCACCAGGCCGCTTCGGAAACGCTGCCGCTTCGCGACGCCTTCGCCGTCCTGTTCTTCGTGTCGGTCGGCATGCTGTTCGACCCGATGATCCTGATCGAGGAGTTCGGGCCGGTGCTGGCGACCTTCCTGATCATCGTCATCGGCAAGTCGCTCGCGGCCTACGCCATCGTGCGTCTCTTCCGCCATCCGGATTCCACGGCGCTCACCATTGCGGCGAGCCTCGCCCAGATCGGCGAATTCTCCTTCATCCTCGGGGGCCTCGGCGTCGAGCTGCAGCTGCTGCCAGACCAAGGACGCGATCTCATCCTGGCAGGCGCCATTCTCTCGATCCTCGTGAACCCGTTCCTGTTCGCGCTTCTGGACCGGTGGTTCGCCAAGCGCGAGCCCGCAAAGGCGGAGAAAGCCGCTGCAGCGGAAGCCGCAGAAGCACAACATGAGCAGCCCTCCATTGTGCGAGAACCTGTGCCGGTAACCGCACTGACGGATCATGTCGTCCTCGTGGGCCATGGCCGGGTCGGCAAGTTCATCAGCAGGAAACTAACCGCTTCCGGAACGCCCTTCCTGGTGATCGAGGCCAACAAGAGCCAGCTCGCCGATCTGCCGAGAGACGGCTATGAGACCCTCGTCGGCAATGCCGCCGACCCTGAGATCGCTGCCGCTGCCAATCTTAAGGAAGCCCGCTGCCTTCTGGTCGCTATCCCTGACGCGTTTGAAAGCGGCCAGATCGTCGAGCAGTCTCGCAGGCTCAACCCGAACCTGCCGATCATCGTGCGCGTCCATTCCGCCGCTCAGGAAGAACACGCCGAGAAATTCGGTGCGACGAGGGTCGTGATGGCCGAGCAGGAAATCGCCCGCGCGATGGTCTCCGCCGTTCCCGATGCACCTCGCCAGCCGATCCTCTCATCCGTCGAGGAACCGGACGACATCGTCAATGGCAACCATGAGGAGCGTGCACCGGAGCCGCGCCCTGACGCAACGCCCTAAAAAGCGAGATGGCCGGGACGAGCCTGGCCATGCGTCTTTCAAGTTCGACTGGAAGCCTTGAGGCCTACCACATATCGAGCGCGACGCGAGCCTCGTCCGACATGCGGCTCTGGTCCCACGGCGGGTCGAACACGATGGTGGCCTTGACGCTCTGAACGCCGGGAACGGAAGCCACCGCGTTCTCCACCCAGCCCGGCATCTCGCCGGCCACAGGGCAGCCCGGCGCCGTGAGGGTCATGTCGATGGAGACGTTGCGGTCGTCGTCGATATCGACCCGGTAGATCAGGCCGAGCTCGTAGATATCGGCCGGGATTTCGGGATCATAGACGGTCTTGAGCGCCGCGATGATGTCGTCGGTCATACGGTCGAGCTCTTCCGGCGGAATCTTCGAGCCGGGGGACACCTGCGGCGCGTTGGGCGCGTCTTGGATGGGGGAGTGATCGTTCACAGGTCTATCCTTCAGGCAAACAGGGCTTCCGCCTTCTGCAAGGCGTCCGCCAGCTTATCGACTTCTTCCATGGTGTTGTAGAGGCCGAACGACGCGCGGCAGGTCGAGGTCGAGCAAAAACGGGCGAGAAGCGGCATGGCGCAATGCGTGCCGGCCCGAACGGCCACGCCCTGCCGGTCGATGATCGTGGCCACGTCATGAGCGTGGGCATTCTTCAGCTCGAAGGCGATGATCGGGCCCTTGCCCTTGGCTTGGCCGATGATGCGGATGGAATTCATGGCCCGCAGGCGCTCATGCGCATAAGCCGACAGTGCCTCCTCATGGGCCCGGATGCTCTCCCGGCCAAGCTCCATCATGAAACGCAGGGCAGCATCGAGTCCGATGGCTTCAAGGATAGCCGGTGTGCCGGCCTCAAAGCGGTGCGGCGGGTCGTTGTAGGTAACGAGGTCCTCGCTCACCTCGCGGATCATCTCGCCGCCGCCCTGGTAGGGCGGCATTCTCTCGAGAAACTCGCGCTTGCCGTAGAGGACGCCGATGCCGGTCGGTCCATAGACCTTGTGGCCCGTGAACACATAGAAATCGGCATCGAGATCCCGCACATCCACGTCGAGATGCACGGCGCCCTGAGCGCCGTCCACCAGAACGGGGACACCGTGCGCGTGAGCGATACGGATGATGTCCTTGATCGGTGTCGTGGTCCCCAGCACGTTGGACATATGCGTGATGGCGACGATCTTCGTTCTGGCTGAGAAGAGCTTCTCGAACTCCTCGATGAGGAAGTTGCCCTCATCGTCCACCGGCGCCCATTTGATCACGGCGCCCTTGCGCTCGCGCAGGAAGTGCCAGGGCACGATGTTGGAATGGTGCTCCATGATGGAGAGGATGATCTCGTCCCCCTCCCCGATATTCATGCGCCCAAAGGAATCCGCCACGAGGTTGTAGGCTTCCGTGGCCGACTTGGTGAAGACGATCTCTTCAATGGAGCCGGCGTTGATGAACTCGCGCACCGTCTCACGGGCGCGCTCGAAGCCTTCCGTTGCCACATTGGCCATGTAGTGCAGGCCGCGATGGACGTTGGCGTAGCCCGTCTCCATGGCATTCACCATGGCATCGATCACCGCGCGCGGCTTCTGGGCCGAGGCGGCATTGTCGAGATAGACGAGCGGCTTGCCATAGACCTGCTGCGACAGGATCGGGAACTGCGCCCGGATCGCCTCGACGTCGTATGGCTTGACTTGCATGTTCATCACTTGTTGCTCCCTGCACCGTCATGCCCGGCCTTGTGCCGGGCATCCCCGCCTTTTCTGTCTCTGTCCTCATCCTGAGGAGGATTGCTTGAGCAATCCGTCTCGAAGGAGGATCCAGAGCCCTCTTGAACCTCCTTCGAGACACCCACTCCGTGGGCTCTCAGGATGAGGGCGGTGTTTCTCAAGACGTGGATGGCCGGGACAGGCCCGGCCATGACGCAGAGTGTGTTATGCCCGCGCCTTCAGCCAGCTCTCAACTGTGCCGATCAGGGACTCGCGGGCGCTCTCGTTTTCCACGAACTCGATGGCCTCGCCGAGGAACGCCTGAACCAGGAGGCTTTCGGCCTCCTTCTTCGGCAGGCCGCGGGCCATGAGGTAGAACAGGAGATCTTCGTCGAGCTGGCCGCAGGTGGCGCCGTGGGCGCACTGCACGTCGTCGGCAAAGATTTCGAGCTCCGGCTTGTTGTTCATCGCAGCATTCTCGCCAAGGAGGAGCGCTGCCGACATCATGCGGCCGTCGGTCTTCTGGGCGTGATGCGGAACGATGATCTTGCCCTGGAAGACACCGGTCGCTTCGTCGTCGACCACGGTCTTGAACAGCTCGCGGCTCTCGCAGTGGAGGGCATTGTGCTCGACCACAAGCGTGGAATCGCCGTGCTGCGTACCCTTCAGCATGGTCGCGCCATTGACCCGCAGGTTCGTGTTCTCGCCATCGAGAATGGCATAGACCTGGTGACGGGAGGTGGCAGCGCCAGTCACCACGTTGATGCTGTTGAAAGTCGCCTCGCTGCCGATCTTCAGAGCAAGCGTCGAGAGAGCCAGAGCCTTGTCGCCTTCGGCATTCAGACGCACGTGCTGCACGTTCGTCCGGTCCCCGACAAGCATTTCGACCACGTCGTTCGGCTGATGGTTGGCGCCGTCCGTGCTCTCGTGGGACTCGATGAGCGTGAAGGAGGAGCCCTCCTCCACGACGACGAGCACGCGGGTCGCGGTCGCAACGGCCGAGGCGGCAGCGGTGACGAAGCGCAGGTGAACCGGCGTCTCGACAGAACCTGCAACGCGGATCATCACCCCATCGGCCATGAACGACGTGTTGAGCTGATAGACCGGATTGTCGCTCGCCCACGGAACCGGGCTCAAGTGGGCCAGCCACTCATGGCCATCCGCCAGCGCCTCGCGCAGCGGCACGATCTCGATGCCTTCCGGCAGGTTGTGGAAGTCCACGGCCTCACGCACGAAATGACCGTTCACGAACGGCACTTGCAGCGCCGCCACATTGCCGAAGGCCTTCGAACCCTGGAGCGCGCCCTTGGCTTCGTCAGCCGTCGGCACGCCCGCGAAAGGCGCGATCTCGCGCAGGAGAGCGCGAAGATCGGTGTACTTGAACTCCTCTACGCGGCGATGCGGGAGGCCACGGAGGTTGAACTGCTCGAAGGCATGGGCACGCGATTCCGCGTTGCCCGGAAGCGTCGTCTTGGCGCTCTCGAAAGCCTGCGCCAGCGCAGTTTCCGCAGCCGTCTTCATGAGAGTGACGTCAGCCATGTTACGCGGCCTCTTCTTCCCTGTAATCGGCGTAACCGTTGGCCTCGAGCTCGAGCGCGAGCTCCTTCCCGCCGGTGCGGACGATGCGGCCGCCATGCATCACGTGCACGGTATCGGGCACGATGTGGTTCAGGAGGCGCTGATAGTGCGTGATGACCAGGAACGAACGATCCGGCGAGCGCAGCGAGTTCACGCCTTCGGACACGATACGCAGCGCGTCGATATCGAGGCCGGAATCCGTCTCGTCCAGGATGCAGAAGGACGGCTGGAGCAGTGCCATCTGCAGGATCTCCATCCGCTTCTTCTCACCACCGGAGAACCCGACGTTGAGGGCGCGCTTGAGCATGTCTTTCGGCATCTCGAGCTTGGCGGCCGCCGCGTTCACCTGCTTGATGAAGTCGGGGGTCGACAGCTCATCATCGCCACGCGCCTTGCGCTGTGCGTTCAGGGCAGCCTTGAGGAAGGTCATGGTGCCGACGCCGGGGATCTCAAGCGGGTACTGGAAGGCGAGGAACACGCCGGCAGCGGCGCGCTGATCCGGCTCCATCTCCAGCAGGTTCTGGCCGTCGAGCAGGATCTCGCCGTCGAGGATTTCGTAGTCCTCCTTGCCGGCAATCACGTAGGACAGGGTCGACTTGCCCGAGCCGTTCGGGCCCATGATGGCGGCAACCTCTCCCTTGCTCACGGTGAGGTTGAGGCCGTTGAGAATGCGCTTGTCCTCAATCTGGACAACAAGGTTCTTGATTTCGAGCATCTGTGTATTCCGTTGTTTGAGGCGTGGATGGCCGGATCAAGTCCGGCCGTGACGGGCCTGGAGCGTCTCGCGTCATGCCCGGGCTCGTCCCGGGCATCCACGTCTTGTTCTGAATTAACCGACCGAGCCTTCCAGCGAGATCGAGATCAGCTTCTGCGCTTCCACGGCGAACTCCATCGGGAGCTGCTGCAGAACGTCCTTCACGAAGCCGTTCACGATGAGCGCCGTCGCCTCCTCTTCCGAGAGGCCGCGCTGCTGGCAGTAGAACATCTGATCTTCCGAGATCTTCGACGTCGTCGCCTCGTGCTCGAATACGGCGCTGGCATTCTTCGACTCGATGTAAGGCACCGTATGCGCGCCGCACTGGTTACCAATCAGCAGCGAGTCGCAGTTCGTGAAGTTGCGCGCGCCGGTCGCCTTGCGGTGGGCCGAAACCAGACCGCGATAGGTGTTGTCGGATTTGCCCGCAGCGATACCCTTCGAGATGATCCGGCTCGTGGTGTTCTTGCCGAGATGGATCATCTTGGTGCCGGAATCGACCTGCTGCATGCCGTTCGACACGGCAATCGAGTAGAACTCGCCGCGCGAATTGTCGCCACGCAGGATGCAGGACGGGTACTTCCACGTGATCGCCGAACCTGTCTCGACCTGGGTCCAGGTGATGACCGAGTTACGCCCACGACAATCGCCGCGCTTGGTCACGAAGTTGTAGATGCCGCCCCGGCCCTCGGCATCGCCCGGATACCAGTTCTGCACCGTAGAATACTTGATCTCGGCATCGTCGAGCGCGATCAGCTCGACCACGGCGGCGTGAAGCTGGTTCTCGTCGCGCTTGGGCGCTGTGCAGCCCTCGAGATACGAGACGTAGGAGCCCTTGTCCGCGATGATGAGGGTACGTTCGAACTGGCCGGTGTTCTTCTCGTTGATGCGGAAGTACGTGGACAGCTCCATCGGGCAGCGCACGCCGGGGGGAACGTAGACGAACGAACCGTCGGTGAAGACCGCCGAGTTCAGCGTCGCGAAGAAGTTGTCCGTCACCGGCACGACCGAACCGAGATACTGACGCACGAGGTCCGGATATTCGCGGATGGCTTCCGAAATCGGCATGAAGATCACGCCGGCCTTCTTCAGTTCTTCCTTGAAGGTCGTGGCGACCGACACGCTATCGAACACCGCGTCCACGGCCACACGGCTCTGCGGCTCGACACCGGCCAGAATTTCCTGCTCGCGCAGCGGAATGCCGAGCCTCTCATAGGTCTTGAGAATCTCAGGATCCACTTCGTCGAGGGACTTCGGCGCCGGGTTCTTCTTCGGAGCGGCGTAGTAATAGATGTCGTTGTAATCGATCTTGTCGTACGACACGCGCGCCCAGGTCGGCTCCTTCATGGTGAGCCAACGCTTGTAGGCGTCAAGGCGCCACTGGAGCATCCACTCGGGCTCGCCCTTCTTGGCCGAGATGAAGCGGATCACATCCTCGGAGAGGCCCTTCGGAGCCTTCTCCATTTCGACTTCGGTTTCGAAGCCGTACTTATACTGGTCAACGTCGATCGACCGGACCTGGTCAATCGTCTCCTGCACTGCAGGCATCTGTCTCTCCCACCGCTCACGGTTTCAAGGACCGCGGGTTGACGACATGGAAAACAAAGCGGGGCTTTTTAAGCCGCGCTCGCCCTCCGCTTATATAAGGTGCCAACCACCTTTTCGCACGCGTCCGCAAAGCGGATCACATCCTCTTTCGTGGTCGTCCACCCCAAACTCACACGCAAAACACCCTCAGAAAGGGTTGGCTCCACACTCATGGCGTCGAGCACATGCGAACGCTTGACCTTTCCGGACGAGCAGGCCGAACCGGAGGAAAGGGCAATGCCCGCAAGATCGAACGCGATCAATGCCGTCTCGGCCTTGAGGCCCGGTATGGCAAAGGCGAAGGTATTAGGCAACCGCTCAGCGCCAGAGCCCACAACAAGAACATCCGGCGCGATCCGGCGCACATGGGCCTCAGCCTCGTCGCGCAACTGCCGTAGCCGCCTGGTCTCCTGCTCCAGCCCCGCCAGGGCGAGCTCGGCCGCAGTGCCGAAACCCGCAATGGCCGCCACATTCTCAGTGCCGGCCCGGTAGTTTTTTTCCTGTCCGCCGCCGCGGATCAGGCGCTCGCCGATCTCATATTGGTCAGAGGCGAGAACCAGAGCCCCTGCCCCTTTCGGCCCGCCGAGCTTGTGTGCCGAGAGCGTCAGCGCATCGACGCCGAGACCTGCAAGATCGACCGAAAGCCGGCCCGCAGCCTGCACGGCATCCGTATGGATAAGCCCGCCACGCGCATGGACGAGCTGGGCGATTTCGGAAACGGGTTGCAGAACCCCGGTCTCGTTGTTGGCAAGCTGGGCCGACACCAGAACCCGCTCTTCGCCGGCCCTCTCCAGGCGGGTCTTGAGCCAAGCGAGATCAAGAATTCCATGCTCGTCGACGGGAATGATTTCGACCCTGTCGGCCGGGAAGCGATGACCGCTCAGAACGCAAGGATGCTCGGTGGCACCGATGAAGAGCCTCGCCGCGCCCGGCTGGCCGAGGCGGCGGAAGGACGGCGTGAGCACGAGATTGGCGGCCTCGGTGCCGCCGCTCATGAAGATCACGTTCTTAGCCTTGGCGCCCACCAGCTTGGCCACGGAGACCCGCGCCCGCTCGATCTCGGCCCGCGCGGCGCGACCCTCTGTGTGGATCGAGGATGCGTTGCCCGGCAGCTGCATGGCGCGCAGGACCGCCTCCGCCACCTCCGGCCGCAAGGGCGACGTGGCGTTGTGGTCAAGATATGTACGCTCGCCGATCGCCATGGCTGTCAGTCTCAAGCCTCACGAAATTCTTGCAATTGACCCTGGTTGCTGTGTTAAAGCACCGCAACCACATGTGTCCCGTGTTTTCCCGATGACTCCTGCCATCGAAATTTTTTGAAACACAGGAACATTTTAGAAGAGTTCTAAGGGTTCCTACTTAAGGGAATCCGAGACCTGGAGTCAAGGTCGCACAGGGTTTTCCCTCTCTACATGGAGAGGTGATCAAGAGGTTCGCGTATATGCCTGAAGTCATCTTCACGGGTCCCGCCGGTCGTATCGAGGGGCGTTATCAGCCTGCCAAGGAGAAGGGCGCACCCATCGCCATCATCCTGCATCCGCACCCGCAATTCGGCGGGACGATGAACAACCAGATTGTCTACAACCTGTACTATGACTTCGTGAAGCGCGGCTTCTCGGTTCTTCGCTTCAATTTCCGCGGCGTCGGCCGCAGCCAAGGCGCCTTCGACCACGGCCAGGGCGAGTTGTCGGATGCTGCGGCGGCGCTCGACTGGGCTCAGGCCATGAACCCGGATGCTCGCGCCTGCTGGATCGCCGGCGTGTCCTTCGGTGCCTGGATCGGCATGCAGCTTCTCATGCGCCGTCCGGAGATCGAGGGCTTCATCTCGATTGCCGCCATGGCGAACCGCTACGATTTCTCGTTCCTCGCCCCCTGCCCTTCCTCCGGCCTGTTCGTGCACGGCTCCGAGGACCGCGTGGCTCCGGTCAAGGACGTGGTCAGCGTCATCGAGAAGGTGAAGACCCAGAAGGGCGTGAAGCTCGAGCACGCGGTCGTCGACGGCGCCAACCACTTCTTCGACGGCAAGGTCGACGAGCTGATGGTGGCCGTGGACGAGTATCTGGACAAGCGCCTGGGCTCGACCGAGGAAGCGGCCTGAGGACACTTCCCAAAAGAGAAAAGGCAGGGCCCTTTAACGCCCTGCCTTTTTCGTAAGCGCGGTCAGTTGATCAGAGGAAGGCGAAGTCGCTCGCAACAAGCGATGACAGCTGCTTATTGCTCAAGGTGAGGCTGAAATCACCCTTCGCAATCACGACGTCACCGCCAACCTGACGGGCCGAGGCCATCATGACCGAGAAATCCGCAAACAGAGGCTTATTCCAGATATAAATCTGGTCGTGCGCACCTGGGCCTGTATAGAAGTCCGTAATGGTGGTCTTGGCCCAAGGACGGATCGAGAAAATATCGTACCCTGCCGCGCCCGTCAGCTTGCTGCCGACACCGCCCCCGACAAGGACATCATTGCCGTCGCCGCCATAGAGGCAGTCGGCACCGGCGCTGGAACTGTCGTCGATGTCGAGATAGTCATTCGCGGCCCCGCCGTAGAGAGTGTCCGTTCCGGTGCCGCCGATGAGGGTATCGTTGCCGTCATCGCCATAGAGAGTGTCGTTGCCGTTTTCGCCGGAAAGGCTGTCGTCTCCGGCGAAGCCGGCGATGTAGTCAGCTGCGCCGCCGCCCTTAAGCACGTTGTTCAACGCATTGCCGTAGAGCTGGTCGGAACCCGCTCCGCCGAGAACGTTTTCGAAGTTCCTGATAACGTCACCGGCGGCGATGCCCCCATAGACTGCGTTCGTGCCCAGATTGACATAAACACCGGTAGTCGCGTCGCCATAGTCCAGTGTGTCTGTTCCGGTCCCGCCGTCCAGATAGTCGGCTCCCGCCCCTCCAAGGATGTGATCGCTGTCATCGCCTCCATAGAGAGTGTCATCGCCGCCTTGGCCGAAAATCAGGTCCTGACCGCTCCCGCCATCAGCGAAATCCCTGCCTTCGTCCGCCCAAATAGTGTCGTTGCCAGACCCACCATACATGGTGTCGTGGCCAGAACGCCCGGCGAGAATGTCGTCGCCAGCGCCCCCATCGAGCAGGTCATTGCCGGAGCGGAAACTGGAAAAGCCGGAGCCGTCCGGCGCATCGTCGAGAAGATCGTTGCCGTCTCCACCATAGAGGCCGTCGCTTCCGTCTCCGCCGGAAAGGGTGTCGTTGCCGCCGTTCCCTTGCAGCATGTTCGCGGCTGCATTGCCGAGTATCTTGTCATGTCCGGACCCGCCGCGAGCGTTCTCGATCAGCGAGCGGCTATCGCCTCTAAACTGGAGAGCGTTGTAGACATTGCCTTTGACGCTGCTCGCCGCCAGTTGAAGCGCCGAGAAGAGTGAGTAGCCGCCAGGCGTCAGGTCGATGACGGCATTCGAATTGTAGTTCTCGAGATTGTAGGTGTCGTTGCCGCCGCCATCCCAAATGGTCAGGAAGATCTTATTGAGGCCGGGTCTGCCCTGGCTGATCCCGTTGACATAGGTTTCACCCGTCAGCGGATTCCAACTGTAAACGGTATTGTCGCTGTTGGTCGCAAAATCAGCACCGTACATCTCCTGCAGGGCCGCGATGTCGTACATCATGAACGTCTGCGGTGCCGCAAGGACGTTGTACGACATGACCGTGTATTCGGTCGAATCGTGCTGAGCACTCATTCTCGGCAGATTTCCGCCGCTGTCGTGCGAGTGCTTCATTCCAAGCGAATGCCCGAGCTCGTGCAGAAGCAGATAAAATTGATAGGTTCCCAGAACTGGAGTCTTGTCAGCATTGGTGATCCAGGTATCGCCGCCGTAAACAGGAACGCCAGGATAATAGCCGTGGCTGCGATTGATGATGCTGCCGGGCTCGAAGGCACTCAGCTTGATGTTGGCATCATTCCGACCCGCATAGACGAACGTAGCGTTCGTGAACGATTCGAGCGAGGTCAGAGACATGACTCCGGCCGCACCCTTGAAGATACCGTGGAAAGCAGTTTGCGAGGCCTGGGAGAGAGGCTTGAAGCCGGAAGCACTCGGATTGATCCACTCATAATCCCAACGTGAATCCGGGAAGCTGTAAGTGATGGTGTTGGAGGCCCACTGCGACCCGGAGAAGAGCGCCAACACATCCCAATCGATATTGGTTGGAGCATAATACTTTGTGCCGAAAATCGGCACATTTGGAAGCCCCGCGGCGACCGCCGAGAATACTCCCAGCGGCAAGCCCGAGATGTTGTCGCTAAGCCAGTCGGAAGCAGAAGAGAACCACGACCCCACCCTACTGAAGAATGGCGCACCCGCCGCTAAGGATGCCCATTTTGCGGGCCCGATGAGAGCATCTATCCCTCTATAGGATAGGGAAGCATAGCCAAAGCTTCCTGCACCATACGTATCGTGCTCGTCGAGAGAGACGAAGGAAGGCTTCCTTTCCAGGCTATGGGAGAAAGAGGCCCAGGAAACGCCCCGACGATCCGCAACGCAAGCATAGCACATGAAGGGCTCTCCCTCTTACACCCGAGTTTAACGTTATATTAAATCATTGTCGGAACTTGGCAATAGACCGAACGCTCTAGTCAGGCGGCGCCCATGACTGGGTGGAATCCTTGTCACAACCTGTTAGAAGAGCGCCCTTGGACCCCCTTTCTTAGATGACGAGAGCCGCGATGAACGCGCCACGATCCGATTTCCTGAAGGTGCTCACTGAGCGAGGCTTCATTCACCAGAGCTCCGATTTCGAGGGCGTGGATGCCGCCGCCCTCGAAAAGCGGCTCACGACCTATGTGGGCTACGATTGCACCGGCCCGTCCCTGCATGTGGGCCACCTGCTCTCGATCATGATGCTGCACTGGCTCCAGAAGACCGGGGCCGGCAAGCCGATCACCCTCATGGGCGGCGGGACGACCCGCGTGGGCGATCCCTCCGGCAAGGACGAGAGCCGCAAGCTCCTGACCGTCGAGCAGATCGAGGCCAACAAGGAGAGCATCAAGACGGTCTTCTCGCGCTTCATCAGCTTCGGCGAGGACAAGACCGACGCGATGATGGTCGACAATGCCGAGTGGCTGACCAAGCTCAATTACATCGAGTTCCTGCGCGACGTGGGCCGCCACTTCTCGGTCAACCGCATGCTGTCCTTTGACAGCGTGAAGCTGCGCCTCGAACGCGAGCACGAGCTGTCGTTCCTGGAATTCAACTACATGATCCTCCAGGCCTACGACTTCGTGGAGCTCAACAAGCGCTACGGCTGCATTCTGCAGATGGGCGGCTCGGACCAGTGGGGCAACATCGTCAACGGCATCGATCTCGGCCGTCGTCTCGGAACGCCTCAGCTCTACGCCGTCACATGCCCGCTGCTGACCACGGCCTCCGGCGCCAAGATGGGCAAGACCGCCTCCGGCGCGGTCTGGCTCAATGCGGACATGCTCAGCCCCTACGATTACTGGCAGTTCTGGCGCAACACGGAGGATGCGGACGTTCCGCGCTTCCTCAAGCTGTTCACGATTCTGCCGATGGATGAGATCGCCAAGCTCTCGGCTCTTCAGGGCGCCGAGATCAACGAGGCCAAGAAGGTGCTGGCCACCGAGGCAACTGCCCTCCTCCATGGTCGCGAGGCCGCGGAGCTGGCGGCGGAGACAGCGCAGAAGACCTTCGAGCAGGGCGCCCTTGCGGAGAGCCTACCCACCATCGAAGTCGCTTCCGGCATCCTGAAGGAAGGCCTCGGCGTGCTGACGGCCTTCGGCCCGGATTATGCGAAGCTCGTGCCGTCATCGAGCGAAGCGCGTCGTCAGGTGAAGAGCGGCGGCCTGAAGGTGAACGACCAGACGGTTTCCGACGAGCGCGCCACGCTCAACCTGTCGGACGTCACGAGCGAAGGCGTGATCAAGCTGTCCTTCGGCAAGAAGAAGCACGTGCTGCTGCGGGCCATCTAAAAGCACAGCCCTCATCCTGAGGAGCCGCTGCAAGCGGCGTCTCGAAGGAGGATCCAGAGTGCACTGGAGACGCCTCGCCCTTTGAGACGGATTGCTCACGCAATCCTCCTCAGGGTGAGGCTTTGGATCTGCTTGAGGGTTTCAGCTCTATCGCTCCGGAGTCACGGGCGATGCATCACCCTGCGGCTCCACTCCCACACCGAAAAGCTTGCGCAGGAAGCCCGGTGCTACCGCCGAAAGCGGGTTGACCGTCAGCGTCGGCGCGCTTGTGGAACCCGTGGCGCGGAAATTGACCGCGAACAATCCCTCATACTGACCGCCTCCGAGCAGCGGCCCGAAGAGCGGCACCTTGGCAAAGGCGTTGTTCAGCCCATAGGCCGGCACGAAGGTGCCCGAGATGTCCATGCGATCCCGACCGTAATCGATGAAACCGCCGAGGGTGAAGCCGATCTGATTGCCGTAGATCGCGGCATCCTTGAAATCGACGCGGCCGGCCGTACGCGTGAAGTCGACCCTTGCCCTGGCGAAGGTCGCTTCGTTGACATCCACCCGGACGGATTGCGGATTGCCGGCCTTGTCCTGCCCGGCGATCACTTGAGTCTGAGTCGGGATGATCCGGCGCAGGGCCGGCTCGTTGACCAGGGTGAAGGAGCGCAGCAGCAGAAGCCCGGGCTGAGCCCCCTCGCCCGTCGCCATGTTGATGATGAGATCGCCACCCGCCATGCGCTTGTACACATCAGTAAAGCGCAGGAGCGCACCCGCATCCTCCGCCTGAATGATGAGGACAGGGCCGCTCCTCCCCTGAACATCCGTGCGGGCAGCAATGTTCGTCGAGCCGAGGCGGCCCTTCATCTCGAGCTGGCGCAGGGTGTCTTTGCGCACGGACGCCTTGATCATGGCGTTGGTGATCGCCTCGTCGTTATGGCCGGTCAGGATGTTGAGGGCGAGGTCGATGTCGACATCCTTGGAATCCCTTTGCGCGTTTCCGCTGCGAGACGAGGATTGCGAGCCGAACCCTTTCAGGAAGGGGCGCGCATCGCCCACGTTGCCGCGGACATTCACCTTGTAGATGCCGCCGGAACGATCGATCTGCACCCGCATGTCGTCGCCGGGCGAGAGCTTGAAGGTGGGCAGATCCGCCTTCTCGAGCTCCCCGTCCTTCGACAGGGTCGCAGTGCCACGCAACTGCGCCGTGCCGCTGTCGAGCTGCAAGTCGCGGATTTCGTTTTCGGCCCCGTCCACCATCGTGAAGGTCAGCTTGCCCGGCCTGCCCGCAGGCTTGACCCAGCCGGGAATGAGCTGATCCACACTGGCCTTGGCGAGGTCTGCCTCGATCAGCATGCCGGGCGCATCGAGCCTGCCCAGGGGCATGCCGACCTTGAGCGCGACGCTGCCCGTCAACTGTTGGCCGAAGGAGAGCCCACGCTTGCTGCGCGCGGCCTCGTCGAGAACGAAGGAGACGTTCGCTTCGCCGCCCTGGCGGTTCTTCTGCACGTCGATACTAGCCGGAGCGCCCCCCATCTTGCCGTCGCCTTTGATCGACAGGTCACCCTTGTCGTAGGCGATCGTCAGATTGGCCGCCTCGAGCTTCTCCCTGCCGAACAGCTTGTCGAGGGTGAGATCGTTCAGTGTTCCGGCAATCTTCAGCGGAAGATCGGCAATGGCCGGAATGTTGTTGACGGCGAGTCCGATCCCAACCCGCAGATCCGCCTTGCCCTTCATGGTGGCGGGATCGACCTCGAACCCGGCGATCTCCTTGACGACCGGCTGCTGGAGCATGGCGCCGACACCATCCGCCGAGCCCAGGAGGCGGAAGTCGATGCGCGCAACCGCATTGTCGTCCCAGTAATTGTCGAGAGCGAAAGAGCCTTCGGAGGCGCTCAGACTGTAATTGCCGGCCATATCGACGCGCCCGGCCGGGGCGCGTAAGGCGACCTTCGTACCGCTCACCTGCCCGGTCACATCCATCTTCGACACGGGCGGCAAACCCTCTGCCGCCTTTAGGGTGCCCTGAGAGATCTGGAAATCGATCGTCACGGAGCCGTCGGGGATCGGGCCGCCGGACATGGACTTCTCAACATCGGCCCCGGTCATCCCGATCTTGAGCTTGAACGTCTCAAGCGTGCCGCTCTTGAGGTTCGACACCAGGAAGCGCCGAACAGGGGGAGCCACGGCCTCCGGCCAGACGCGCAGCGCGGACCGGACATTGGTCCGCGTGGCCGTCACGTCGAATTTCAGCCCCTTAGGGTCGGCCGGAGCCGCAAGGGCACCGCTGATGTCGGTGGTGAGGTCCGGCCCTCGCAGCTTGATGTTGTTGATTGTCACGCCATCGGAACCGGAGAGGTCTGCATCGAGCTGCGAAACCTGGAGCGGGGCATCGCCGGGAGCTGCACCCGACCAGACGATATCCCTGCCGCTCAAGAGCAGGCGCCAAGGCGCCTTCAGCGTTGGCGTCGATAGCGTCCCCTGAAGCTTGACTTGCGTCTCGCCGCCTTTGAGCTCGAGGATCGGGAGGTTGAGAGTCTTCTTGGCCTCGTCCCACTCGGCCACGATCGTGGCGCGCTCGACCGGCAAAGCCGAGGTATCCTTGTCCTCGATCTGGATCATGCCCGTATTGCTGTCGAGGCGGGTCTTCAACTCCGTCACGCGGCCATCCGAATAGGCCACGTCAAAGCGCCCCGAGAATTCGAGATCGGTCGCAGCCGGCAGTCCTGACAACCCGCTCAGCAGCAGGATGTCCTGGATCGGCGCGGAATCGGCGACCACCGCCGCACGATAGGCCGTCCCGCTCTCCGCTTTCACATCGCCGTTGAGCTGCCAGGCGCCCTGAGGACCTTCGACGGTCGCCGCGAAACGACGTCCGCCATTCTCCGACCAGTCGAAAGTGGCGTCGACTCGCTTGAACCTGGCCCGCTCGCGACGATCCGCATCGATGAAGACGAGCTGAGCATTGGTCAGCTGCGCGCGTCCAAGGGAGTTGAGGACGCTTCCCGGTCCGACGACCAGGTCGAACAGAGAGCCTACGGCGCCCGAGACCTGAGACGGGCCATCGGTGCTCGCGGCCAAGGAAGCAGCGGCCTCCTTGGAAGGAGAGGGTTCGGCTGTCGTATCACCCGCAGCGTGCACTTCTTCCGTCGTCTGCACGGGCGAGAAGGTCAGTGAGCCATCCCGGCTGACCAGGATCCGCAATTGCAGGTCACGCACCTCGATGGCTTTGGGCTGCAGATTGGCCGTGAGCAGCGATAGGAAGTCGACACTCACAAGGGCATACGGAGCCCGGACAACGAGTCCTCCGCCAGGAGCCCTGATGTCGAGGCCGTTCGCCCGCAGAGCGGGCGTACCTTCATGCAGTTCGATGGCCGTATTGCGCAGCGTCACGGCCCATCCGGGGCCGATGCGGGCGGCCAGAGCCTCGGCAACGCGCTCCGGCAGGCGTCCGAAAGTCATGGGGCCGACGGAAAGGCGCAGGTAGAGAAGCCCCGCGACAACAACAAGAAACGCGATCAGCCCAAGCTTGACGTAGAGCGTACCACGCAGCACCCGGCGCCATAGGCTTCTTTTGGCCGGTTCTCGCCGGGACAACGTGGGACGGAACGGTAACTTCATTCTTGTGATGTGGGGTAACCCGGTTCTTGCGCTTCAGCGGCAGCGAGGGAATCACTGAGGGACCTTAACCGTCCCGGCAGCCTCCCGCGACCGCCTCTTTCCTGTCGTGCACACAAGAGGTTTCCAATCAGGACAATCCGCCAAAAGGAAGGCGAAATATGGCACTGACACCCGGAACCAAAGCCCCCGCTTTCTCCTTGCCCGCCACTGGAGGGAAGGACATCTCGCTGGAGAGCCTCAGAGGCAGGAAGGTGGTGCTGTACTTCTACCCGAAGGACGACACGAGCGGCTGCACCCTGGAGGCTAGAGATTTCCAGGCCCTTCGCAAGAAGTTCGAGGCCGCCGACACCGAGATCGTCGGCGTCTCACCCGATCCCTTGAAGAGCCACGACAAGTTCCGCACCAAGCACGACCTCGAATTCCCCCTCGCCTCCGACGAGGGGAAGAGCATGCTGGAGGCCTATGGCGTGTGGGTCGAGAAAAGCATGTATGGCCGCAAGTACATGGGCGTGGAACGCACCACGGTCCTCATCAACCGCGACGGCACAATTGCCCAGGTCTGGAACAAGGTGAAGGTGCCGGGTCACGCGGAGGAAGTGCTGGCAGCGGCACAGGCGCTCTGATCGCGGAACAGAAAAAGGGCGCCCTTTCAGGCAACCTTATCACTGCGACCACGTTGCGCACCCCGTAGCCCTCATCCTGAGGAGGCCTGCAAGGCCGTCTCGAAGGACGAGGGCGCCTCCAGAGTGCACGGGATCATCCTTGGAGACGCAGCCTCACGGCTGCTCCTCAGGATGAGGTTGGCGGACCACAACGCGTTCATAGAGCTGATTCCGTTGGCCTGGAATCAGCTCTCTTCTTGGCTGGACCGCATTTTTTGACGGTGAACCGGAGCCACTGCACCGAAAAAGGCTCTAGTCGATGTCCTCGACCTCTTCGCCGCCGCCGTAGACGCGTTGGGCGAGTGAGGCTTCCATGAACGGGTCGAGATCACCGTCGAGCACGTCCTGCGGGCTCTGGGACTGTGTGCCCGTGCGCAGGTCCTTCACCAGCTGGTAGGGCTGCAGCACGTAGGAGCGGATCTGGTGGCCCCAGCCGATATCGGTCTTGGCGGCAGCTTCAGCGTTCGCCTTTTCCTCGCGCTTCTTCAGCTCGGCCTCGTAGAGGCGCGCACGCAGCATGTTCCAGGCGGTCGCGCGGTTCTTGTGCTGCGAGCGCTCCTGCTGGCAGGCCACGACGATGCCGCTCGGGATGTGCGTGATGCGCACCGCCGAGTCCGTGGTGTTCACGTGCTGCCCCCCCGCACCCGAGGAGCGGAACGTATCGATGCGGCAATCGGATTCCTTGATCTCGATGTTGATGCGGTCATCCACCACCGGATAGACCCAAACCGAGGCGAAGCTCGTATGGCGGCGCGCGTTCGAGTCGTAGGGGGAGATGCGCACCAGACGGTGCACGCCCGACTCGGTCTTGAGCCAGCCATAGGCGTTGTGGCCCTTGATCAGGAGCGTGGCGCTCTTGATGCCGGCTTCTTCACCATCGGTGATTTCGAGGAGTTCGACCTTGAACTTCCGGCGCTCGGCCCAGCGGGCATACATGCGCTGGAGCATGGAGGCCCAGTCCTGGCTTTCCGTGCCGCCGGCACCGGAGTGCACTTCGAGATAGGTATCGTTGGCGTCGGCCTCGCCCGAGAGCAGGGTTTCCACCTGACGGCGCGCAGCCTCTTCCTGAAGGGCGCGGATCGCCTCCTCGCCCTCGCTGATCGTGCCCTCGTCACCTTCCATCTCGCCGAGCTCGATCAGCGTGATGGCGTCATCGAGTTCCTGCTCCATGCGCTTGATGGCGGAAATCTGGTCCTCGAGGGTCGTGCGTTCGCGCATGATCTTTTGCGCGGCCTCCGCATCGTTCCAGAGGTTCGGGTCTTCGGCTTGGGCGTTCAGTTCGGCGAGGCGGCGCTGGGCATTATCCCAGTCAAAGATGCCTCCTCAGCAGCCCGACTGACTGCTTGGTCTCTTCTACGAGGTGTTCGATTTCGGCGCGCATTTGTCCTGCTGTCTATGCCTTGAGTTCGAGGGCGTCTTAAGGGGAGTGCCCCACGGTGTAAAGAAGCCTTCCCGCAAGCCGCCGAGCGCTGCAGCCAGCTTCGCGTCTGCAGTACCCATGCGTTTTCGTGCTTGTCAGGAAGCGCTCTTCATATGGTGAGGACGCGGATCAATACAATCCGCCCGGGTTTGCACCCACCGCCCGCTGTGGCGGAGGCGCAGGTGAGTACTCGGCCTGCGGGGCCGCTTCCTCCTCCGGAGGAGAATAGTATTGCGGCGGCGACTGTCCGGGCTTGAACGCCTCCAGGATCGTACCGGCGCCATCGCCGGCGCGGGTGCCGGTGGCGGCGCTGACCCGGATCAGCTTGATGCCCGGCGGCACGCGGAACGGAGTCGCCGGCTTGTCCTTCAGGGCCATCTGCATGAAGTCACGGAACACGGGGGCGGCGTATTGGCCGGCGGTGGCCGCGTTGCCGAGGGACTTCGGCTGGTCATAGCCGAGGAACACGCCGACAGCGAGGTCGGGCGAGAAGCCCACGAACCACACGTCCTTCGCGTCGTTGGTGGTGCCGGTCTTGCCGGCGAGCGGCTTGCCGACGGCCTTGACCGACTGGGCGGTGCCGCGCTGCACCACGCCTTCGAGGATCGAGGTCATCTGGTAGGCGGTCAGCGGGTCGAGCACCTGCTCGCGACTGTCGGTGAGCTTGGGCGCAGCGCCGCCATCCCATTTCTCGGCATCGCAGGTGGCGCATTTGCGGTCGTCGTGGCGATAGATCGTGCGGCCGTTGCGATCCTGAATCTGATCGATCAGCGTCGGCTTGATGCGGCGGCCGCCGTTCACGAACATGGAATAGGCCGCCGTCATGCGCATGACCGTGGTCTCGCCAGCGCCGAGCGACATGGAAAGCAGCGGCAGCATGTCGTCATAGACGCCGAAGCGACGGGCGTATTCGGAAATGACCGGCATGCCGATCTCGTTGGAGAGGCGCACCGTCATCAGGTTCTTCGAATGCTCGATGCCGTAGCGAAGCGTGCGCAGGCCCGCCGACTTGCCGTCATAGTTCGACGGAGCCCAGGCGGCCTGCCCCGGCCCCATGTCGAGCACGAAGGGCGCGTCCATGATCTGCGACGAAGGCGTGTAGCCGTTGTCGAGGGCCGTCGCATAGACGATGGGCTTGAACGAGGAGCCCGGCTGGCGCATCGCCTGCGTCGCGCGGTTGAACTCGCTCTGGTCAAAGGAGAAGCCGCCGACCATCGCATGGACGCGGCCCGTCTGGGGATCCATGGCGACGATGGCGCCGGAGATTTCAGGCACCTGGCGCAGACGGTACTGACCCTGCCTGCCGTCGATGGGCTCCACATAGACTACGTCGCCGACGGCAAGCGCCTTCTCGACGGCACGGCGCGTCCATTTCACACCATCGGCGGTCACGAAGCCGGTCTCGCGGTCACGGGAAAGCTGACCGGAGGTTTCCTTCTTCGGCTGCAGGCCGATGCGGGCACGTCCGCCGGCAACGTCGAGCACCACTGCCAGACGCCAGGGCTGCACGTCGCCCATGGATTGCACCTCGGCCAGAGCCAGGCCCCATTCGCGGCCGGTCAGGTCGAGCTTTTGCTGGGCGCCGCGCCAGCCGCGCGCTTCGTCGAAGCGCACGAGACCGTCGACCAGGGCCTTGCGGGCCATGGCCTGCATCTTGGGATCGAGGGTCGCGCGGATCAGGAGACCGCCCTCGTAGAGCTTCTCCTCACCGTAACGCTCGGCGATGTCGCGACGCACGCCTTCGGCGAAGTAGCCTGAAGCGATGCTGTTGGGGGACACGACGCGCGGCGTGACGTTGAGCGGCAGCTTCTTGGCCGCTTCCGCCTGCTCCGGCGTGATGTAGCCGTTCTCGGCCATGCGGCCGATCACCCAGTTGCGGCGCTCGATGGCGGCCTGGCGCTGGCGGAACGGATGATAGTTGTTCGGCGCCTTCGGAAGAGCGGCCAAGTACGCGACTTCGGCAATGTCGAGCTCATGGAGCGACTTGCCGAAATAGTTCAGCGCCGAGGCGGCCACGCCGTAATTGCTGAGGCCGAGATAGATCTCGTTGAGATAGAGTTCGAGGATCTTGTCCTTCGAGAAGGTGGATTCCATCCGAAGCGCGATCAGGGCCTCGCGGATCTTGCGCTCGTAGCTCCTCTCGTTGCCGACGAGGAAGTTCTTGGCCACCTGCTGCGTGATGGTGGATGCGCCCTGCTCGCGCTTGCCGCCCGACTTGATGTTGACCAGGATCGCGCGGACGACGCCCTCGGGGTCGATGCCCGGGTGCTTGTAGAAGTTCTTGTCCTCGGCGGAGAGGAAGGCGGCCTTCACCAGCTTCGGCATGGCCTGGATGGGAACATAGAGACGGCGCTCGCGGGCATATTCCGCGATCAGGCTGCCGTCCGAGGCATGGACGCGTGTCATCACCGGCGGCTCGTAATTGGCGAGCTGCGCGTGATCCGGCAGGTCCTTGGAGTAGAACCAGAATCCATAGGCCAGCCCGACGGCGCCGATCAGGAAGAAGATCGCCCCGATGCTGAACAGGAAGCCGAAGAATCGTAGGACAAAACGCATCCGAAGATATTCCGTTATCGGCGCTTCAAAAGCACCCGTTTATGCAAATCCCGAACGCCGTTTTCCATCGGAACAGAAGTGGAGCTCAAGTCCGCCCCGCTCTGTTAACCGAGGAATCGCGCCCCCGCTACGGGTATCCACACTCTATCTATGGTAAAACTGCGGCAGCATCCTGCCGAGCGAGGCGTGCTGCGAAAAAGCGATCCACCGCCGCGCTCATGGCAGAGACCATTTTGCCCCGCCATTCCTCGGACATGAGCAGGTCGAGGTCCTGCTTGCTGGAGAGGTACCCCAATTCCACCAGGACGGAGGGCACGTCATGGGCCCGCAGCACCTGGAAGCGGGCCTGACGGTGCGGGTTCTTGTTCAGGCGGGCGACCGAATCAAACGCACCGACCAAGCGGGTGGCGAAGCCATGGGAGAAATTGCGCGTCTCACGCAGGGTCAGCTCCACCAGGATGTCCGACACGTCATCCGGCATGTCGGTGCTCTCGACGCCTGCCACCGCATCGGCCTTGTTTTCCCGCTCGGCGAGCCGGGCCGAGTCGGCGTCGGACGCCCTCTCCGCCCCCGTATAGACAGTCAGCCCCCGCACCTCCTGGCCTCCGGAGATCGAATCCGCGTGGATGGAGATGAAGAGATCAGCCTGGGCATTGCGAGCGGCGCGGACCCGGTCTCCGAGGGAAATGAACACGTCCTTGTCGCGGGTCATGAGAACCTTGTAGCGCCCGCTCGCTTCCAGCGCCTTCTGCAGCTTCTGGGCAAAGGACAGGACGAGGTCCTTCTCGAACACGCCCCCCACGGAATTGGCACCGGGATCGATGCCTCCATGACCGGGGTCGATCAAAATGACCGGGCGGGCATCCTTGGGGAGCGGAGCAGGTTCCGCCGCAGTGACCTGGGCCACCTTGGCCGCAGAATCAGCAGCCGCGCGATGGAAATCAGCGCGCTCGGTGCGGGTCAGCTCGATGGTCAGAAGCGCCGTGCCGCCGGCGGCATTCGCGTCAACGGTCATGCCGGAGACGGTGGCCGGCTGGGTCAGCTCCATCACGACCCGGGAGCGGCCCGGAGCGAAAAGGCCATAACGATAGGAGGAAATCAGCCCCGCCTTCTGACGCCCGGCTTCGGGCGGCAGGTGAAACGACACCTCCGGCAGGTCGATGATGAGGCGGTCCGGCTTCTCCATGAGAGAGGCCTGGGCCGTCACTGGCTTGGAGAGCGCAATCCGGAACCGGGTTTTGGCGCCCTCAACCTCGACCGAGACATCCGCCGCGATCACCGGGGCAGCAGCCTTGCCCGCATCGACGCCCGTAGCCCAGGCGGATCCCGTCCCCGAGGCGACGAAGGTCGCCACGAGACTCACAAAGAGACCCACGCAGATCAGGCGTATCAAGGGTTTGTTTCTCATGCAGCCGCTGGAAGTTTCGCGCCCCCTTCCTATCTCATTAAAAGGCTTTTGGTTAACGAAGCTTCTCCTCCGGAAGCTCATTATCGAGACAGTGTTGCATTAACGACACATCGCCTCGACATCTTGCCAAATGCCCCATTCGATCTGTAATGATCATGAACCCCGTCCGGCATGGCCGAATCTGACGGCGGACCTGAGGAGACGGTTGTGTTGACCGGTCCTCTGAGGATCCCGTCACCCTCGACAGGCGCTCGGAAGGGTTCAGTGGGCGATACAGATCGCCGCATTTTGCCGATGGCCGGATCCGTTCGGTCATCGATTTCTAGAAAGGGCCGTCTTGAATGGTTGCGAATACGAAGTCAGCTTTGACTCTCGTTCCGGCACCGTTCGAAGCGCGCGTTTCATTTCGCGCTCGCCCTTCCGTCACCTCATCCGGCTCGAAGCCGTTCCGTTTCAACCCAGAATGCGCCCCTCTGCGGCGCACGATGGCGATCGACAGCAATCCGAACGCAATTCCAGCCCGCCGCCTCTTGCGGCGTGGCCACCCGCCTTCACTGCGGCTAATGCCTCAGGTCCTGCCCTCGATCGCCATGTCGAGAGTTCAACATGGCAAACAAGATGCTTATCGATGCCTCCCACCCGGAAGAAACCCGGGTCGTGGTGGTACGTGGTCAGAAGGTCGAAGAATTCGACTTCGAATCAGCTAACCGGAAGCAACTGCGCGGGAACATCTATCTCGCGAAAGTGACCCGCGTGGAGCCGTCGCTCCAGGCGGCCTTCGTCGAATACGGTGGGAACCGCCACGGCTTCCTCGCCTTCAGCGAAATTCATCCCGACTATTACCAGATCCCGGTCGCCGACCGTCAGGCGCTGCTCGAGGCCGAAGCCGAGGCACAGGCTGAAGAAGAACGCGAGGAAGAGCGCCGACGCAACCGCCGTCGCCGCTCCGCCCAGCGCCGCGCGGCGAGTGATGAAACGGTTGTCTCCTCCGAGGCCGGCACGGAAGAAGGCACCGAGGCTCAGGCCCCTGCGGAAAGCACCGAGGAAACCATCGACCTGATCGCCGCCGGTGGTGATTTCGAGCTTGCCTCCGGCGAACCCGCCGAGCCTGTTCAGGCCGCCGAAGGCGCCGAGGAGGTGAAGGCCTCTGCCGAGGACCTGGAAGCTCCGGCTGAAGATCTGGAAGCTTCGGCCGAAACCCAGGAGACCGCAGAGGCTTCCGAGGCTGAAGAAATCGAGACCTCCGGCGAGGAAGGCGACGAGGACGAGGAAGAGGGCGACGAGAACGCCGAAGGCGAGGACGAGGACCACGTCGAGCAGCTCGGCGGCGGCGATGCCCTGGAGGACGTTCCCCAGCGCCGTGTTCCGCGCAGGCAGTACAAGATCCAGGAAGTCATCAAGCGTCGCCAGATTCTGCTGGTCCAGGTCGTGAAGGAAGAGCGCGGCAACAAGGGCGCGGCTCTCACCACCTATCTGTCGCTCGCAGGCCGTTATTCGGTTCTCATGCCCAACACGGGCCGTGGCGGCGGCATCTCGCGCAAGATCACGAACGCCGCCGATCGCAAGCGCCTGAAGGAAATCGCCCAGGAGCTGGAGGTGCCCGAGGGAATGGGCATCATCCTGCGTACGGCCGGCGCGTCGCGCACCAAGCCGGAAATCAAGCGCGACTACGAATATCTGATGCGCCTCTGGGAGAGCGTGCGCGAGCTTACCCTCAACTCGTCGGCTCCCGCGCTGGTCTACGAGGAGGGCTCGCTCATCAAGCGCGCCATCCGCGATCTCTACAACAAGGAGATCGACGACATTCTCGTCTCCGGCGAGGACGGCTATCGCGAGGCCAAGGACTTCATGCGCATGCTCATGCCGAGCCATGCCAAGATCGTCCAGCCCTATCGCGAGCCGCAGCCGCTCTTTGCGAAATATGGCGTCGAAGCCCAGCTCGACGCGATGTTCTCCAACGTCGTGACGCTGAAATCCGGCGGCTATCTCGTCATCAACCCGACGGAAGCGCTGGTCTCCATCGACGTGAACTCGGGCCGCTCCACCCGCGAGCACAATATCGAGGACACGGCGCTGCGCACGAACCTCGAAGCGGCGGAGGAAATCGCCCGCCAGCTTCGCCTGCGCGACCTCGCTGGCCTTATCGTCATCGATTTCATCGACATGGAAGAGAAGCGCAACAACCGCGCTGTCGAGAAGAAGCTGAACGAGTGCCTGAAGAACGACCGCGCCCGCATCCAGGTGGGCCGAATCTCGCCCTTCGGCCTGCTGGAGATGTCGCGCCAGCGCATCCGCACGGGCGTTCTCGAATCCTCCTCCGTCCCCTGCCCGCACTGCGCCGGCACCGGCTTCGTCCGCTCGACGCCGTCCGTGGCGCTGCACGTGCTGCGCTCGATCGAGGAAACCCTCATCAAGAATTCAGGCTACAATCTCATCGTCCGCACGCGGATGGAGGCAGCCTTCTACATTCTCAACCAGAAGCGCGTCCACCTGCGCGATCTGGAGACCCGCTTCGGCGTGGCGATCTCCGTCATCGCGGACGACTCGCTCACCGGCACCAGCAACTACGTGATCGATCGTGGCGAGCCTGCGCTGCGCCTCGAGTACAAGGCCGCCGCCACCGGCATCCAGATCGACGCCATCGCTCCCATGGACGTGGTGGAGGAGATCGAGCCCGAGATCGAGGTCGAGGACGAGGAACTGGCTGACGAGGAGGCTCGCGCCTCCTCCGAGGAAGGCCGCGGCGAAGAGAGCGAAGGCAATGGCCGTCGCCGCCGTCGCCGCCGCCGCCGTCGTGGACGGGACCGCGAGGCTTTCGCGGGCGCTGCCCAGGGCGAAGAAGGCGCCGAGGCCGAAGCTGCTGAAGGTGAAGAGCTCGAAGGCGCAGAAGCCGAGGCTTCAGATGAAGAAGGTGAAGCTGCCGAGGGCTCGGAGGCCTCTGAAGACCGTGGCCGCCGTCGCCGCCGTCGGGGCCGCCGCGGCGGCCGAGGTCGTGGCCGCGACGAGGCCATCGAGACCTTTGCCTCGGAGGAAGGTTTCGTAGCGGCCACCGAGGCTGTCGCCGAGGCCGTCAGCGCCCTGGACGAGGAGCCGGAGCGCGAACCCGCTCCTGCCCCGGAGCCAGTCGCATCGGAAGAGCGCATCGAGACCAAGCCCGCTCCGCAGCCGGCCGAAGAGCCTGCGGAAGCTCCGCGCCCCGTGGTTCCCGAACCGGAGCCTGTCGCCGTGGTCCTCACCCCGCCGGACCCGGAGCGCCCGAAGCGCGCCGGCTGGTGGTCCAAGGCCAAGTCGGTCCTGAGCGGATCGTAAGTTCAAAAGAGATATGCCCGGCGAAAGCCGGGCATTCTTGTTGAAGAACTCGTCAATTCCGTCATGGCCGCACTTGTTGCGGCCATCCATGCCTTTGGGCAACGCGCTTCGAAGACGTGGATGCCCGGCACAAGGCCGGGCATGAGGGGAATAAAAGTTACTTCAACCACCCCTTGAGCCGCTCCACCGTCTCGCGGCAATCGTTCTCCGAGCCCGCGAAGGACAGGCGCATGTAATGCGCGCCTTCGATGGGATCGAAATCGAGGCCAGGGGTCGCGGCGACGCCCGTCTCCTCCAGCATTCGCTTGCAGAAGCCGATGGAGTCGTTCGTGTAGCGGGCGATGTCGGCATAGATGTAGAAGGCGCCGTCCACCGGGTGCGTCTCGGCGATGCCGATCCTGGGCAGCTCCTCCAGGAGATAGGCGCGGTTGCGGGCATAGCCGGCCTTTACCGCCTCCAGCTCCTCGGTGGCATCGAAGGCTGCCAGCGCGGCCACCTGCGAGAGATAGGGAGGCGAGATGTAGAGGTTCTGCGCCAGCCGCTCGATGGGGCGGACCAGTCGCTCGGGCACCACGATCCAGCCGATGCGCCAGCCGGTCATGCAGTAATACTTCGAGAAGGAGTTGATCACGACCGCATCGTCATCCGAGGCGAGCGCCGTGGAGGCCGCCTCGCCATAGGTCAGGCCGTGATAGATCTCGTCCGAGACGAACCACAGGCCGAGGCGGCGGCAGGTTTCGCCAAGCTCCGTCAGCGCCTTGCGCCCGATCATCGTGCCGGAAGGGTTCGCCGGGCTCATGGCGAGGATGCCGTGGAGCGGCTTTTCCGCATGGGCCTTCTCGATGGCCTTGGCGGTCATGATCCAGCCATCGGCTTTGGTGAGCGGAATGACGACGGGTTCGATGCCGAGCGCTTCGAGAATGTTGCGATAGGCCGGGTAGCCGGGCGCCGTGATGGCGACCCGCTGGCCGACATCGAAGAGGCTTAAGAATGCCAGCACGAAGCCGGCCGAGGATCCCGTGGTCACCACCACGCGCTCGGGCGCGATGGAGACGCCGTACGTGTCCCGGTAATGCTTGGCGATCCGCTCTCTCAAGGAAGCGATGCCGAGCGCTTCCGTGTAGCCGATTCGGCCGAGATCCAGCGCGGCCTTGGCCGCGTCGCGGGCGGCGCGGGGCGCGGCGGCGGAGGGCTGGCCCACCTCCATATGGATCACGCTGTCCCCTCGCCTTTCTTTCGCCGCAGCGGCGCTCAACACATCCATGGCCAGGAAGGACGAGACCCGATCCATGCGGCGGGCGATGAGGGGCTGGTTCTGATCAGCGATTGATTTTGTCATGGAAGCGGTCGTATCCGTTTGGGCATCGGGCCTCAAGAACCATATTTGAGCCGTCATGGCCGCACTTGTTGCGGCCATCCACGTCCTTTCCGGAACAAGTCCGGGATGACGAACAGGGTTTACAATACAAAGGCGTGATTTGACGCCGCGCTCCACAAACCGCTAACTCACGCCAGGTATCGTACGGAAAACTCCGCAAAGGATCGGATATGCGCTTCTCGCTTCTCAAAACCTGCCAGGCCGTGGCTCTGTTCGGCGCGCTTGCCGTGGCACCTGCGGCTCAGGCTCAGAATGCCGTGTTCAACGAGCAGCAGAAACAGGCGATCGGCGAGGTCGTGCGGGAATACCTCCTGAAGAACCCGGAGGTTCTGGCCGAGGTCATCAGCGAACTCGAGAAGCGCCAGGCCGAAGCCCAGCAGGTTGCCCAGGCGAGCGCCGTGAAGGAGACGAAGCAGACGCTTCTGAACGCGCCCCATTCCTATGTGGCGGGCAATCCTTCGGGCGACGTCACCCTGGTCGAGTTCTTCGACTATAATTGCGGCTACTGCAAAAAGGCTCTCGCCGACGTGCAGACACTCATGAAGAGCGACCCCAAGCTGCGCGTCGTGCTGAAGGACTTCCCCGTTCTCGGCCCCGATTCCGTGGAGGCGAGCCGCGTGGCTCTTGCCGTCAAGAACCAGCTGCAGGGTCAGAAGCTCTTCGATTACCACGTGAAGGTTCTCGAAACACGTGGCCGCGTGAACGGCGAGCGCGCCATGGCGGTCGCCAAGGAAATGGGCGTCGACATGGCCAAGCTCCAGAAGGATCTGGACAGCACGGAGGTGCGCAACGCCCTTCAGGAGAACATGGCGCTCGGCGACAAGCTGAACCTGACCGGCACCCCGGCCTTCATCATCGGTGAGACGGTCATTCCCGGCGCGGTCGGCACCGATCCCCTGAAGCAGGTGATCAACAACGTTCGTGCCTGCGGCAAGGCCACCTGCGGCTAATTCAGACCGACCTCTCCGTCATGGCCGGGCCTGTCCCGGCCATCCACGTCTTTGGAACGCGTCTTCAAGACGTGGATCCCCGGATCGAGTCCGGGGACGGCCATGGCGGTGAAAAAGCACTTCTTCTGGGCATCATATCCTTACGAAAACCAAGCCAAGCTCTGGAAAGCCTTGGTTTTCCCCTTCCCCCATGCCTGCCTTTTGGCTAAGAGGGCGTCTTGGCTCCGCTTGGCGGAGCTTTACGGAACGCTCCTTTCACGATGATCAACGTCCACGTCCTCAACGGTCCCAACATCAACCTGCTCGGCCGCAGAGAGCCCCAGATTTACGGCAGCACCACGCTGGCGGATATCGAGAAGCTCGTGCGCGACAAGGCTGAGACCCTGGGGGCGGCGATCACGTTCCGCCAGTCCAACCACGAAGGACAGTTGGTCGACTGGATCCAGGAAGCAGGAGCCCAGGGCGCGGGCATCGTCATCAATGCCGGCGCTTACACCCACACCTCGATCGCGCTGCGTGATGCCATCGCCGGCAGCGGCGCTCCGACGGTCGAGATCCATCTTTCCAATGTTCATGCTCGCGAAGGCTTTCGCCATCGCTCGTTCATCGCACCCGTGTCAGTCGGCGTGATCTGCGGTTTCGGCCCCATGAGCTATCTGCTCGGCCTCGAAGCGGTTCACCATGTCATGGTGGAACGGGCACGGCTTCAGAAGCCCTCCCAGCACTAGTTCCTCACGATAAAGAGGTGAGCCCCATGGCCAAGGAAAACCCTTTCGATCCCGATCTCGTCCGGGAGCTGGCGAACCTGATCGCCGATACGAATCTCAGCGAGATCGAAGTGGAGAAGGGCGACCTTCGTATCCGCGTGGCGCGCGTAATCCAGGCGACCATGACGGTGCCCGTCGCGGCTCCGGCAGCGCTTGCTCCGGCTCCCGTGGTTGCGCCCCCTCCGGCGGCCTCTGAAGCTCCGGCCGTTGTCGCCAAACCCGCCGCGCCGCATCCGGGCGCCGTGCTCTCCCCGATGGTCGGCACCGCCTACCGCAAGCCGTCGCCGGATGCGAAGCCGTTCGTCGAGGTCGGCTCCAAGGTCCAGGCCGGCGACAAGGTTCTGCTCGTCGAGGCCATGAAGACCTTCAACGAGATCGTCGCTCCCCGCGCCGGCACCGTGACCGCCATCTACGTCGAAGACGGAACCCCTGTTGAATACGGCGAACCCCTCCTCGTCATCGAGTAAGGCGCGACATGTTCGATAAGATCCTCATTGCGAACCGAGGCGAGATCGCCCTGCGCATTCTTCGCGCTGCGAAGGAACTCGGGATTGCCACCGTCGCGGTGCATTCCACCGCGGACGCGGATGCCATGCATGTGCGCCTTGCCGACGAGAGCGTCTGCATCGGCCCGCCCGCGGCCCGCGACAGCTATCTCAACATCCCGGCCCTGATCGCGGCCTGCGAGATCACCGGCGCGGATGCCATCCACCCCGGCTACGGCTTCCTGTCCGAGAATGCCCGTTTCGCCGAAGTGCTGGAGCATCACCGCATCGCCTTCATCGGCCCCAAGGCGGAGCATATCCGCATCATGGGTGACAAGATCGAAGCGAAGCGCACCGCCAAGCGTCTCGGCATTCCCTGCGTGCCCGGCTCCGAGGGCGGCATCTCCGATGAGGACGAGGCCAAGCGCGTCGCCAAGGAGATCGGTTATCCCGTCATCATCAAGGCGGCTGCCGGCGGCGGCGGACGCGGCATGAAGGTCGCCCGCAACGAGGCCGACCTCGTGCACGCGCTTCAGACCGCCAAGACCGAGGCGAAGGCCGCCTTCGGCGACGACGCGGTCTATATCGAGAAATATCTCGAAAAGCCGCGCCACATCGAGATCCAGGTTCTCGGCGACGGCAAGGGCGGCGCGATCCATCTCGGCGAGCGCGACTGCTCCCTGCAACGCCGCCACCAGAAAGTCTGGGAGGAAGGCCCCTCGCCGGCTCTCAATGTCGAGATGCGCGAGCGCATCGGCGGCGTCGTGGCGAAGGCCATGCAGGAGCTGAAATATGCCGGCGCCGGTACGATCGAGTTCCTCTACGAGGATGGCGAGTTCTACTTCATCGAGATGAACACCCGCATCCAGGTGGAGCATCCCGTCACGGAGATGATCACCGGCATCGACCTGGTGAACGAGCAGATCCGCGTGGCGGCAGGCCACCCGCTCTCGGTGACGCAGGAGGACATCAGGATCGAAGGCCATGCCATCGAGTGCCGCGTGAATGCCGAGCATCCCTCGACCTTCCGCCCCTCGCCCGGCACGATCAGCTACTTCCACCCGCCGGGCGGTCTCGGCGTACGCGTCGATTCGGCGGCCTACCAGGGCTACCGCATCCCGCCGCATTACGACTCCCTCGTCGGCAAGCTCATCGTGCATGGCCGCACCCGCAACGAGTGCCTCATGCGCCTGCGTCGTGCCCTCGACGAATTCGTGGTCGACGGCGTGGATACGACGCTGCCGCTCTTCCGCACCCTCGTTCGCAACCCGGACATTCAGAACGGCCAGTATGACATTCACTGGCTCGAGAACTTCCTGAAGACGGGCGGATTGCCGGGTTCCGAAGAGGCCTGATCGGTGCCTCGCTTCCTCCATGTCGGCTGCGGCAAGAAGCGCAAGGATCAAACCGTGCGCCCCTTCGCAGCCCCGGAATGGGAGGAAGTGACCCTCGACATCGATGAGGGGGTGAAGCCCGATATCGTCGACAAGCTGCCGGGACTGGCGAAAGTTGAATCCGGCAGCTTCGACGCGGTGTTCTCGTCCCATAATGTCGAGCATCTTTATCCGCACGAAGTGATCCCGGCCTTTCGGGCCTTCCACCGCGTGCTCAAGGACGACGGCATCCTCATCGTCACCTGCCCCGATCTTCAATCACTGGGGGAAAGGCTGGCCTCGGGCGAGATCGAGAGCCCGCTCTATCAGAGCCCGGCGGGTCCTGTTTCGCCTCTCGATGTGCTCTACGGGTTCAGACCTTCCATGGCGCATGGCAACCTCTACATGGCCCACCATACGGGCTATACGGTGAAGTCCATGCGGAATGTCTGTGCCCAGGCAGGCTTCGCCGGCCTCCTCGCCGTCCGACGTCCCAAGAAGCATGACCTGTGGGTGGTCGTGACGAAGACTCCGAAGACGGAAGAAGAGCTGAAGTCTCTCGGCAAAATCTACATCACTCCGATCTAACCTTAGGCGCTGGCCGTACTATGTGTGCTGACATGGCCCGAAAGATTGGACATGCTGGTGAATGACCCGGTCTTCCGACGATACCATCACCATCACGCCTGAGATCCTGCTCAAGGCCTATGCAGCCGGGATCTTCCCCATGGCGGAGGATGCTGACGATCCTTCTCTCTTCTGGGTCGAACCTCGCGAGAGGGGCATCATTCCCCTCGACGGCTTTCATCTTCCCAAGCGGCTGGCTCGCACGATTCGCGCAGATGAATTCGAGGTCCGGGTGGACCAGGATTTCGAAGCGGTCATTGCCGGCTGTGCGGCGCCAGCGGCGGATCGGGAGAAGACCTGGATCAACCGGCGGATCCGGGATCTCTACGGGCAATTGTTCGATGCCGGTTTCTGCCATACGGTCGAGGTCTATCGGGATGATCGCCTCGTTGGCGGACTTTATGGCGTGCGCCTGAAAGGCGCTTTCTTCGGCGAGAGCATGTTTCATACCGAGCGCGACGCGTCGAAAGTCGCGCTCGTGCATCTCGTGGCCCGGTTGAAGCGCGGCGGCTTCACGCTTCTCGATACCCAGTTCGTCACCTCGCACCTTGCGCAATTCGGCGCCATCGAGGTTCCCCGGCGCACCTACAAGCAGATGCTGCGCGCGGCCATGGAGCACGAGGGCCGTTGGTATGTCTGGCCCAAAGGCCAAAACGTGAGCGGCGAGGAAATCCTCACCGCGCTCTGAGAGACCTTAACAAAACTATCCTGAGCCTCATCCTGAGGAGCGTAGCGTCTCGAAGACTCACCCTGTGGAGGATTGCTTAAGCAATCCGTCTCGAAGGGCGAGGCGTCTCCAGAGAGCACTGGATCCTCCTTCGAGACGGTCGCTGCGCGACCTCCTCAGGATGAGGAATGTCGAGGCTCAAAATCGCTTTTAGCGGTCCGTATTGATAAGAGGAGCGTTCCGGTTGAAATCCCGGGTCGGACGCTGCGCAGGCTGACGCGGCTGCGGCGGAGCCGTGCCGAGCGGCGGTGCAGGCGGCAACGGCCGAGCGGCCTCCTCCGGAGCCATGATGCCGCCGGGCCGGGGGGTGTCCTCCGCAGGAGTGCGCTGCGCGGTCGGCTCGATCGGCGGCGGCTCTTCAACCACCTCCTTGGGCTCGGCGATCACCTCGGTGCCGCCTTTGCAGTCCACGAGCCAGATATCGTAGACCGGGTGCTCGATGCCGTGCAGGCCGGGGCTCGCCGCGAACATCCAACCGGAGAACACCTTGCGGACCTTCCCGTCCGTGCCGTTCTCCTCCACCTCGACGAAGGACGTGGTGTTCGGGGTCTCGGTCTGCGGCTTGGTAAAGCAGACGCGAGGGGTCATCTGCAGAGCGCCGAACTGCACCGTCTCATCGACCTTCACCTCGAACGACACGATGCGTCCGGTGATCTTGTCGAGGCCGGAGAAGACCGCCGTCGGATTCTTGATCCTGTCCGCCTGGGCTGCGCCCGCTGTGCCGATGAGCGATGCGAGCACCAGAGCCGCTCGCGTCCATTCGAACTTCATTGTTGGTCCATGCCCCTTGTGAGCTGGCTGAACGACCGAGCACGGCCGCTGTCGGTTTCCGGCAACGCGATAACACGCGAACCATGATGGAAAAAGGGCAAGCGAGACCAGAAGGCCCATTACGCCGCGCCTTTTACCGCTGACGCGTCTACCGAAAACCACGTTCCAAGGGATTGGGCGCGGGCTCCTTCATGGGATCGCCCTCTTTCTCCCGCTTCTCATGATGAGCGGTGGAGCAGGTCACAGAGCACAGCAGCCCACGATCCGACCAATAGGACGGGCCGTTCTCGATCTTGCCGGCGTGATACGCGAAGTCCGTGTGGCCGTAAGGCAGGCCACACTCGACACAGATGCGGGAATTGAGTCGGTTCAGCATGACAGGGTCAGGGGCAAGGCCGGGCCGGCCTCACTCACCCGGCGTCCACGGAACATAGTCGCCGGTGGCGGCGGGGCGCCGACCGGTCGCGAGCTGCGAGCCCTGCGGACGGTAGGCCATCGGCGTACCCGTCATGTTCGGAACGTAGGGCTTCTCCCAGGAACGCGGCTGGTAGTTTTCCTCACTCGGGGGAACGTCGCCGTTGTGGCAGAGCCAGGCGCGCCAGCCCGGAGGAACCCGAGAAGCATCGGCCTCGCCGTTATAGATGACCCAGCGGCGCTCGGCGCCCACATTCGAGTCGATCGGCTGAGCCTGGGTATAGCGGTAGTAGCGGTTGCCGAACTCGTCCTCGCCCACGAACTGCCCCTTGCGCCACGTGAAGAATCGGGTGCCGAGGGTCTGTCCGTTCCACCAGGTGAAGAACTGCGCCAAAAACTGTTTCATAGCGGTCATCGTGTCATAAGAACTGCGGGACTTATGGAGGCAAATCCTCAAAAAGTCCAGAAGGATAGAATGGCAGGAAGCAGCTCCCTCGATGCGCCCTCGCCAACGACAAAGGGGCGCCGGAGCGCCCCTTCGCTCTGCGAGATCAGCTGGCCTCAATACCCGATGAGGATGTGGTCGGCGGCGCTCCACCAGAGATTGGCACCGTAGCCCTTGAGCGTTATCTGCCACTGGTTGTCGACCGTCACAATCGTGTCGTAGCCGGTCTGCGCCCAGCCGCCGGTCCAGGAGACGGTCTTGACGCGGGTGAAGGACACGTTCGCGGTGCCCTCGATGTGGATCCACTCGTTGATCGCGAAGTCCTGGATCGTGTCGCTCCCGTCGCCGGCGTGGAAGCGGAAGCCGTCGCGGCCGGCACCGCCCCACAGCAGGTCGTTGCCCGCACCGCCTTCGAGCGTGTCGTCGCCGTTGCCGCCGGCCAGCGTGTCGGCGCCGACCTCGCCGCGCAGCAGGTCGTCGCCGTCCCAGCCCATCAGCCCGTCGTTGCCGTCGCCGCCGTCGATCGAGTCGCGGCCGGCACCCTCGCCGCCGTCGAGATGGTCGTCGCCGGCATTGCCGCGGATCACATCGTCGCCGGCATTGCCGTAGACCTGGTCGTTGCCGGCGCCGCCCTCGACGGTGTCGTCGCCGCTCTCGCCCGACAGGAAGTCGTCGTCGTTGCCGCCGAAGATCTGGTCGTTGCCCTCGCCGCCCCAGAGCACGTCGCGGCCGGTGCCGCCGAGCAGCACGTCCCACCCGGCATAGCCGTAGATCGTGTCGCTGCCGGTGTTGCCCACCACATAGTCGCTGTAGAGGCCGCCGAGGACAAAGTCGTGGCCCGCCCCGGCATCGATCACCGCGCCGCTCGCCGTGAGCGCGCCGGCCCGGCCCTCGTGGCGGCCATTGGCGAAGTAGTGCTCCACGACCCAAGCGTCGGAGAGGCCGTGGGCGTTCTTGTAGGCCAGGATGTCCGGGTTGGCCGCGAGATAGCCGGCGAGATCGAAATGGGTGCCCCAGTCGATGCCGCCCCCGCGGCTGATCCCGGCCCAGCCGCCGGCGCGGCCATCGCGAGCGCCGTCGGCGAGCCAGTGCCGGTAGGCGAAGTCCTCGCCGAGGCCCCACATGTCCTTGAGGGTGGCGACGTCCAGGTTCTTGGCGAAATAATCAGCGGCGTCGAAGCCCTCGCTGGTGCCGGTGCCGACCTTGATCACGTCGTCATGAGCGCTGCCAACCACGTTCTCGACATCGAGCAGCCGGTCGCCGGTGGCGTCGCCGCGGCTGCCGATGCCGGTCGCGAGATTGACAACGATCCCGATGGCGCTGCCGGCATAGCTCACTGTGTCGGTGCCGGCGCCGCCATAGAGAATATCGCCCCCCGCGCCGCCAGAAAGAACGTCGTTGCCGTCGCCGCCGCTCAGGATGTCGGAACCGGAACTGCCAGAAACAGTGTCATTACCGCCCGCTCCCATGACGAGACCAGATCCCTGGATGGAATCATTGCCTGAAGAGCCCAGCGTCACACGAAGCGTAAAGCTCGACACTTCACCAGTGGAGTTTTCACCCACGGAGTCTTCATCGGCCGGAGGAGCTTCCACTTCGTCCGCATAGAGGACAAGATTGTCCGGGTGGATGTGTCCATCCGAGAAATGTTCGCCATAGGTCTCATAAAGCCAATACTCCGGCTGGTAGAGCGTATTGTTAGGCCTACCATAGACCGACTCGTAGAAGTCATACCGTGTTAGCCACCGGTCGAACTCATATTTCAGGCGATCGTACGTAGCTCTCATGGAATAGAAGGCACCGGCTTCATCAGTTGGGTTCAACTGTGGCGCGTAAATCTTGATATCGATGTAGATGGGGTCGCCGTTCTCATCGATGTCGCCACTGTCTATACCGCCCCCCTCCTCAGTCACCGGGTCGGTCCGTGTACCGGAAGGTTGGATCGCTACCGGATACGATGAACCTGTCCCCGAGCCCCCGGTAACGTTGCCGGTGATGGTGCCACCCGTACCAGTTCCACCATACTGAATGCCGCCACCGCCGCTGTTATCGAAAAACGCGTCAAGCGCCTGCCAGATGTTGAAGCTCACAAATCGCTCCTGTTAATTAGTCTTCAGCAAAAGGCGTTTCCGAGGACGACAGAGCCGGATCAACGTTAGAGACGTTGATCCCGCTCGCCTCGGCACCCAGCCTTTTTCCTTCATCGTAGGCAACGTTATATAATCATATTGCTTCGTTTCCAGCGCATGAAAGTTGCAATCTCCGAAGCAATGCGCTTTTAGATTGCGTTGCGCCAAATGCCGGACGTGAGCGGAACAGCCGCGCAGAGCGGCAGCTCAAGCAAGAATAGAGAACCTGCGGGATCCAGCTCTGCTTCCGCTCCTTCAGGAGATGGGCCGGACAGGCCCTCGCCAACGACAAAGGGGCGCTCCGGCGCCCCTTCGGTATGCGAGATGGCGGGCCTCAAATCGAGAAGAGGGTGTGCTCGGCGGCGCTCCACTGAAGGCGGCCGCCGTAGCCTTCGAGGACGATCTGCCACTGCCAGTTGACCGTCACAATCGTGTCGAAGCCATACACAGACATGCCGTCGACCCGAGAATAGGTCCTCTGGAGGTCGACGTGCACGTTCTCGGTGCCGTCGATCCGGATCCAATCGCCGCGCTCGAAGTCCATGATCTTGTCGACCCGCACAGGCCAGCCCGGATAGTTCGACCTTTCGCCATCGCGGACGGCGTGGAACCGGAAGCCGTCGTGGCCGGCACCGCCCCACAGCTCGTCGCGGCCCTGGCCGCCTTCGAGCACGTCGTCGCCGTTGCCGCCGGCCAGCGTGTCGGCGCCGACCTCGCCGCGCAGCAGGTCGTCGCCGTCCCAGCCCATCAGCAGGTCCTGGCCGTCGCCGCCGTCGATCGAGTCGCGGCCGGCACCCTCGCCGCCGTCGAGATGGTCGTCGCCGGCATTGCCGCGGACCACGTCGTCGCCGGCATTGCCGTAGACCTGGTCGTTGCCGGCGCCGCCCTCGACGGTGTCGTCGCCGCTCTCGCCCGACAGGAAGTCGTCGTCGGCGCCGCCGAAGATCTGGTCGTTGCCCTCGCCGCCCCACAGCACGTCGCGGCCGGTGCCGCCGAGCAGCACGTCCCACCCGGCATAGCCGTAGATCGTGTCGCTGCCCGTCCCGCCAGTGACGTAGTCGCTGTAGAGGCCGCCATGGACTTCGTCATCGCCTCCTCCCCCATCGATCACCGCCCCGCTCGCCGTGAGCGCGCCGGTGCGGCCCTCGTGGCGGCCGTTGGCGAAGTAGTGCCCCACGACCCACGAGTCGGGGAGGTCGCGGGCGTCCTGATAGTCCGCGACGTCCGGATTGGCCGCGAGATAGCCGGCGAGATCGAAATGGGTGCCCCAATCCGCGCCAGCGGACATGCCGTTCCATCTGCTTATCCCGTCCCAGCCGCCGAAGTGGCCGTGGAAACGGCCGTTATAGGCCCAATGCAGGTAGGCCCAGCTGTCGGGGAGGTCGTTGTCGATCATGTAACGATCGACATCGGGGTTCTGGCGGCGGTACTCGGCCGCGTCGAAGCCCTCGGCGGAGGCGGTGCCGACTTTGATCACATCGTTATGGGCGCTGCCGATGACGTTGTCGACATCCCTGAACCGGTCGCCCATGGCGTCGCCGCCCATGCCCAGGCCGGCCGCGAGATTGATGATGATCCCATAAGCGCTGTCGGCATAGCTCGCCGTGTCGGCGTCGGCGCCGCCGTAGAGCGTATCGCTGCCACTCCCCCCAACCAATAGATCGTTGCCGTCGCCTCCATCAAGAAAGTCGCTTCCCGATCCACCGTCCAGTCGATCGTGACCTTCGTCGCCACCCAAGTCATCGTCGCCGCCCTCGCCGAAGAGGACATCGTGACCTTCCCCGCCCCATATGATGTCGGATCCGCTACCGCTGCGAACCACATCGTCGCCGCCTCTGCCAATGATGGCCTCGGGACCTGGCCCGCTCAAAATGGTGTCGGGTCCGTCACTGCCCTCAATCATCTCGTATTCGCCCGGCCTGGGGATCTCGTCGTCGGCATAGATCATGTTCCTATCCACGGAGCCCTGAACGTCATCCCCGGTGTCGAGACGAACCTTCACATCGAAGGCCCTTCGGGTGCCACCCTCGTCGACGGCGATGTCCTCGTCGGTTATTTGGCAGGGCAAGCGTGTGTCTCGCCCGGGATGAGCGTATCTCACCACGCCATCCTCATCCCTGAAAACGCCTCCGCACAGGCCGTTTCCGACGATCCAATCGGCGCCCCAGACAGGCTGCACACCGTCATAGGTGATGGGGGTCTTTCCACCGAACTTCAGAATATGGGGGTAATACTTCCACTTGAGTGACGTTACCATGTTCACTTCGCTCTAGACTGTTAGGAACGCCCCCGACTGATCTCTGAAATGTTATTTTGAAGCGAAAGATAGAGGCTAATTTCTCATTTCAACCCTATATTCCTATAGGTCATCGCATGCCTCTTTCAGGGTGCATGAGCGCTCGCTTGGCGCATCCGCCGCTCGTTACGGTAGGACAGGAAGCTGTGAAGGACTGAATCGTGGATACCGAGACCGCTAGCCAGTCTCATCCCGACTTCGCCTGCTGTCGCAGGTGATCTGAAATAACCTCGACTACTGCGACCAATTCGAAAGCATCCCAATGCACGGATGATGCAGTCGGTGGGCGGGGCCTCCAGCGACGCATCTGTCATGGCTACCGACAGGCCGCTCAGAAGACCTGCGCCGGCTTTACACAGACGGTTCGGCGGGCACGGACAAGCCGTTTTACAACCTGCGTCGGTACCCTCGCGAAGCCCAGCCTCTGAGTCGCGTCAGCGGTATCTGATTCTCACCTCGCCACATTGGGCGATTCTGTGGCGGCTTTTCCCGGATTCACGGGATTTCCGCGCTTGAGCCGGTTATTTGACCCACGCGATCTTCCCCAATGGCGATTGATGCGCCGGCACAACATCCGCCTCGTCTTGTGCATGGCAAAATTGCAAATCTGAGCCGGCCAACCTTGGCCATTCGAGAAAGGGGATTTGGAATCTGAAAGGAGTCTCCAAGGCTTAGCTAGTTTTCCACATTCTTAACACTTGCCCACTATATATAGTTGGAACAAGAACGCTCAGCACAAGTTCTTGACGTGAGGCTCGCATCACGACTAGCTTGCCGGGGTTCCGATCCGAGACCGGCGGCCGGCCCGAAAGGGCGGTCGAAATCTCCCCAGAGCAAGCGTCCAGAGCCCGCGGCAACCGAGTTGCTGCGCGACCTGTGGCGTCTGGAGGAGACCGTAACTCGGGCGTGTGGCGTGTGGCGATCCGCAAAACGGGTCGTTGGGGTGTCGAACAAAGTTTTTTGGGGCTGAAGAGCCACAGGGACAACTTGTGGCCACGGGGACGTTTGTCTCCAAACTTGAGGATGTCAAAGATGCGGATCGAGCGGCGTTACACCAAAGCTGGGCAGTCGCCTTATTCCTCCCTCGCCTTCCGGCTCGCCACGAGCGAGATCCGCAATCCGGACGGCTCCGTCGTCTTCAAGCTCGAGAACATCGAGGTGCCGGAGACCTGGAGCCAGGTGGCGTCCGACGTTCTCGCTCAGAAGTATTTCCGCAAAGCGGGCGTTCCGGCCCGCCTGAGACGAGTCGAGGAGAACGACGTCCCCTCCTGGCTCTGGCGCTCGGTGCCTGACGAGGCCGCGCTCGCCGAGCTGCCGGAAGAGAGCCGCTTCGGTTCCGAGATTTCCTCCAAGCAGGTCTTCGACAGGCTAGCCGGCTGCTGGACCTATTGGGGCTGGAAGGGCGGCTATTTCTCATCGGAAGAAGATGCTCAGGCCTTCTACGACGAGCTGCGCTACATGCTCGCCAACCAGATGGTGGCGCCGAACTCCCCGCAATGGTTCAACACCGGCCTGCATTGGGCCTACGGCATCGATGGCCCCGGCCAGGGCCATTATTATGTGGACTACAAGACCGGCAAGCTGACGAAGTCGAAGTCGGCCTACGAGCACCCGCAGCCGCATGCCTGCTTCATCCAGAGCGTCGAGGACGACCTGGTGAACGAAGGCGGCATCATGGATCTGTGGGTCCGCGAGGCGCGCCTCTTCAAGTACGGCTCGGGCACCGGCTCCAACTTCTCGAAGCTGCGTGGCGAGGGCGAGAAGCTCTCCGGCGGTGGCCGTTCCTCGGGCCTGATGTCCTTCCTCAAGATCGGCGACCGCGCTGCCGGCGCCATCAAGTCGGGCGGCACCACCCGCCGCGCGGCGAAGATGGTCGTCGTCGACGTCGATCACCCTGACATCGAGAGCTACATCGACTGGAAGGTGAAGGAGGAGCAGAAGGTCGCCGCGCTGGTTGCCGGCTCCAAGCTCGCCTCCAAGCATCTCAAGGCCATCCTGAAGGCCTGCGTGAACTGCGAGGCTCCCGGTGACGCCTGCTTCGACCCGGAGAAGAACCCGGCTCTGAAGAAAGAGATCAAACAAGCGCGCCGGGTCCAGATCCCGGACAACTACATCAAGCGCGTCATCCAGTTCGCACGCCAAGGCTACACGGAGATCGACTTCCCCGTCTACGACACGGACTGGGACTCGGAAGCGTATCTGACGGTCTCCGGCCAGAACTCCAACAACTCCGTCTCGGTGACGGACGACTTCCTGCGCGCTGTCGAGAACGACGGCGAGTGGAAGCTCACGGCCCGCAAGGACGGCAAGGTGCTGAAGACCCTCAAGGCCCGCGACCTGTGGGAGCAGATCGGCCATGCCGCCTGGGCCTCCGCCGATCCGGGCCTGCACTTCAACACCACCATGAACGACTGGCACACCAGCCCCGCCGGTGGCCGCATCCGGGCGTCGAATCCCTGTTCGGAATACATGTTCCTGGACGACACGGCCTGCAACCTCGCCTCCGCGAACCTGCTGCAGTTCTTCGACCGCGCGGCGCATAAGTTCGATGCCGAGTCGTTCGAGCATGCCTGCCGCCTGTGGACCGTGGTGCTCGAAATCTCCGTGATGATGGCGCAGTTCCCGTCGAAGGAGATCGCGCAGCTTTCTTATGAGTACCGCACGCTCGGCCTCGGCTATGCCAATATCGGCGGCCTGCTCATGACCATGGGCCTGCCTTACGACTCCGATGCCGGCCGTGCGCTCGGCGGCGCGATCACTGCGATCATGACCGGCGTGTCCTATGCCACCTCCGCCGAGATGGCGGGCGAGCTCGGCGCGTTCCCGAACTACAAGGCCAACGCGAAGTCGATGCTGCGCGTGATCCGCAACCATCGCCGTGCGGCGCACGGCTTGTCGGAAGGCTACGAGGGCCTCTCCGTGAATCCGGTGCCGCTCGATCACGCCTCCTGCCCCGATCAGGACCTGATCGCTCACGCGAAGGCCGTCTGGGACAAGGCGCTCGAACTCGGCGAGAAGAACGGCTACCGCAACGCGCAGTCCACCGTGATCGCGCCCACCGGCACGATCGGCCTCGTGATGGATTGCGACACCACCGGCATCGAGCCCGACTTCGCTCTCGTGAAGTTCAAGAAGCTCGCCGGCGGCGGCTACTTCAAGATCATCAACCGGGCCGTGCCGGACGCGCTGCGTGCGCTCGGATACCGTGAATCCGAGATCGCCGAGATCGAGGCCTATGCGGTCGGCCACGGTTCCATGAAGCAGGCTCCCGCGATCAACCCCGGCTCACTTCGCGCCAAGGGCTTCACGGACGAGAAGATCGAGGCTGTCGAGAAGGGCCTCCGATCAGCCTTCGACATCAAGTTCGTCTTCAACCGCTGGACGCTCGGCGAGGACTTCCTCACCGGCACGCTCAAGGTGCCTGCCGAGAAGCTCAACGATCCGTCCTTCGACCTGCTCCAGTTCCTCGGCTTCTCGAAGGCCGACATCGAGGCCGCGAACATCCACATCTGCGGTGCGATGACATTGGAGGGCGCGCCCTTCCTGAAGCTCGAGCACTATGCTGTGTTCGACTGCGCCAATCCGTGCGGCAAGATCGGCAAGCGCTATCTCTCGGTCGAAAGCCACATCCGCATGATGGCGGCGGCGCAGCCCTTCATCTCGGGCGCGATCTCCAAGACCATCAACATGCCCAACGACGCCACCGTCGAGGATTGCAAGAACGCCTACATGCTCTCCTGGAAGCTGGCACTGAAGGCGAACGCTCTCTACCGCGACGGCTCCAAGCTCTCGCAGCCCCTGAACGCCGCTCTCATCAGTGATGAGGAAGACGAAGCAGAGGATGCGGTGGAAGCCATCACCGCCATGCCCGCCGCCGCCAAGGCCGCGCACGTGACGGAAAAGATCGTGGAGAAGGTGGTCGAGCGCGTGGTCGCTCTGCGCGAGCGCGAGAAGATGCCCGACCGCCGCAAGGGGTACACCCAGAAGGCCGTCGTCGGAGGCCATAAAGTGTATCTGCGTACCGGCGAGTACGACGACGGTCGTCTGGGTGAAATCTTCATCGACATGCACAAGGAAGGCGCCGCCTTCCGTGCGATGATGAACAACTTCGCCATCGCGATCTCGCTCGGCCTGCAATACGGCGTGCCGCTGGAGGAATACGTGGAGGCCTTCACCTTCACCCGCTTCGAGCCGGCCGGCTTCGTGCAGGGCAACGAGCGCATCAAGTCCGCGACCTCGATCCTCGACTACGTGTTCCGCGAGCTCGCTATCTCCTATCTCGGCCGCAACGACCTCGCCCACGTGGACCCGTCGGAGAGCAGCCCCACCACCATCGGCTCGGGCGAAGCCCAGTCGAAGGCGCCGGAAGCGGCTCCCGCCACGGCGATCGTCTCCCGCGGCTTCACCCGCGGTAACGTGGACCGCCTCATGCTCATCCCGGGTGGAGCCAACCAGCAGCGCACGGGCGCGGTGACGGTCGGCGCGAACGCTCTGAAGGGTGAACTCGCTTCACCCGCAGCGCAGGAGCAGGTCGTCGGCGAAGCCGAGATGTCCAAGCTCGCCTTCTCCGCCCCCGCCGCCTCCCCCTCGATCGCCGACAAGCGCGCCGAGGCCAAGATGAAAGGCTACGTGGGCGAAGCCTGCCCCGAATGCGCGAACTTCACGCTGGTGCGGAATGGGACCTGCTTGAAATGCGATACGTGCGGCAGCACGACGGGATGCTCCTAAAATAAAGAGCCCCGGAAGCGTGTCGCTTCCGGGGTTTTTCACATTGAGCCCCAGCAAACATCTTAAGTAGTGAACTTTTCCTCCACTTGGGCTGGAGAAATCAGCATGGACGCATCAATAAAGCTCGCTGATTTGGCTATAGTCTTTGCAACGTTGCTAGGGCCGATCTTGGCTATCCAAGCCCAGAAAATGATCGAACGTGCGACCGAAGCAAAGCGCCGGAAACTTGAAGTGTTCCATACTCTAATGGCTACGAGAGCTACTCGACTTGCCCCGGAGCATGTGCAGGCACTCAATAGGATCGATATTGAGTTTGTTGATACCAGCCGCAGAGAGAATGCACGCAACAAGCCTGTGGTTGATGCGTATAGAATCTACCTAGATAAACTATCTGAACGCGCAGAGCAGACTGAAGCAGCAATCCGACTGTGGAATCAAACCTGTGACGAACTCTTCATTGAGTTACTCTTCGCAATGTCTCAACGGCTAGGATACACTTTCGACAAGGTCCAGCTAAAACGTGGCATTTATCATCCGCAAGGCCATAGTGAGACCGAGCTGATTCAGAACGAAATTCGAGACAACTATCTTCGAATTATCTCTGGTCAACAGCCTCTAGCAGTTAGGTTTATCAACTCTTCAAATGCTGCCTGAGGTCCCTGATCATAAGTGAGCTCTATCGTAGGCAAGTTGAATAAGACGCCACAGACATAAAACCTAGTGATGCATACGAACACGCATCTCGCACTGGAGCCCCCGGCTTGTCCCGGCCATCCATGTCTTCACTCGCCACTGTCATACCGGGGCGAGCCAAGCGAGAGCCCGACCCGAAGGGCCACGCCAGAGGCACAGAAATCCATAAATGCTGACGCTTCAGAATGGAGCGGTCAGCGTCCCACTTTATTGGGCACTTCTGGCGGCTATGGATCCCCGCCTTCGCGGGGATGACAGCGGAGAGATCTCACTCCTCCGGCCTCCGGAACACGCCGTGGATCACGTGGCCGCGTCCGATCAGCTCCGGCGGTGGGTTGGCCCAGTCGATCGCCTCGGGCTTGCGGTTATGCCAGTAGATCATCCAGTGGCCTTGTTCATCCTGGTACACGCCGTAGATCAAATGGCCGCGCCAGTGGCGGAGGGAGAGCGTGTGACTGAGTCCGGCGAGGCCCCGCATGACGAGCCAGGTGACGCCGAGCACCGTTGCGGGCATGGCGATGAGCCAGAGAGCCTGGATGAATTCGGGCGACGTATGAAATTTCGACAGCCAATCGGCCACGATGCTGTAGGGCTGGTCCATCGCAACAACTCCCTTGAGTGAAGCGACCACCAGCGGTGCTGGTGGCCGGGGAGTTGAGAAGCCGTCAGGGACGACCGCGATGACCTTTAGGCTTTCGCCCTGGACATGCGCCATCGCCTCCCCGACCGTAAGGTTGGGAAGGCATCGGTAGCGGCGGATGCTTGCGCCGCCCTGACGGGGTTCTCACGCCCCGGAACCGGGTGCGCCCGGCTCCGGATACGAGATAACACATGAAGGTGGTGAAGGGTCAATGGGCTCAAGGATCGATCTGCGCGATGCCAATGCGCTCCGCGCCCAAGACGGTCCTTCTGGCCTTCGCAAGAGCGTGCGGGGCGGTACCTTGAGAACACTTGCCACCGACGAGGACCAGCTTCCAGCTTCCGGATAAAATTCACAGTCACGCTGGAACGCTCACGGAGAGCATACGTTGGACCCACAACCGATGTAATCGCAGGAGTTCTCAGATGCGTGTCGTGAAAACCGGCCTTCTGGCCGTGGCCCTGGCTGTTGGCTTTGGCGCAGCGGCCTCCGCCCAGTCCGTGGAGGTCCGCACCCGGTCCGTGACGCCCGGGCACATGATGCAGGACGATGACGAGGTCAGCACCACCCGCGAGATCCGCCGCTCCAGGGGCACCGTCGAGCGCCGCGTGGTGCGCGAGCCCTCCGCGACGGGCACCGTCACCACCCGCCGCGGCGCGTCCTATTACGCTCCCGGTCAGGTGAAGAAGCGCGTGACCGTTCGGTCGGCCCGCGATTACGCTCCCGGCCACCTGGTGGACGATGATGACGCCACGACCACCACGACCGTGCGTCGCCGCGTGCGGACGATCGACTAAAACTTCCGCGCAATCCGGAATTGAAGCGAGGCAGGGCGAAAGCCCTGCCTCGCTTCAATTCCGGTGCCGCAAGTCTAGTGCGATGCCGGAGACCGTCGCTCACCTCCGGCGGCAGGTACCGGCGGATCAGGCGGCCTTCACGCCCTGAAGGAAGGTCGAGACCTCTTGACCCAGGTCGCTCGAGTGGCGGGCCAGGTCCTGGGCGGCGCCCAGCACCTGTGAGGCCGCAGCGCCCGTTTCGCCAGCCCCCTGCCGAACGTCCTCGATGTTGCCGGTGACCGCTTCCGTACCGCGCGCGGCCTCCTGCACCTTGCGGGCGATCTCCGCCGTCGCGGCACCCTGCTCCTCCATCGCGGTCGCGATGGAGATCGAGATCTGCGACATCTCCGCAATCGTCCGGGCAATCTGCTCGATCGCGCTGACCGCGTGCCCTGTTGCCTGCTGCACGGAGCCGATCTGCGCCGAAATTCCCTCGGTCGCCTTGGAGGTCTGGTTGGCGATGGCCGTCATGGACTGAGCAGTCGCCTCCATCTCGGTTGCAGCGCTCGACAGCCCCTGAGTCAGAGCCGACACGTTCGCCTCGAAGCGTCTGGTGAGATCGTCGAGCAGCCGCGCGTTCAGTCTGACAGCGACTACCGCAGACGCTACTGCGTCAGCTTGCTGTACTTGCCGTCCTTCCACACATTGATGTCGTAGCGCGGGTTCTTGACGTCGCCCTTCTCGTCGAAGCTGACGGAGCCGACAACCGTATCCACGTTCGTGGTGCGTAAGGCTTTCGCGACGGCGACCGGATCCGTGCTGTTCGCCTTGGCGATGCCGCCGGCAATCGCCTGGACCACGGCGTAGGAGAACAGGGTGAAGCCCTCGGGGGTGAAGTTGATCTGCTTGAACTGCTCCAGGGCGGTCTTGGCGGCCTCGTTCTCGCGGGCATCCGGCGGGAAGGTGAACAGGGTGCCCTCGCCGGCGGGTCCGGCGACGGACCAGAATTCGGGCGTGGCGAGGCTGTCGCCCATCATGAGCTGGAACTGGTAATTCTGGTCCCCTGCCTGCCGTTTGATCAGCCCGGCCTCGGTGTGATAGCCGCCGAAATAGAGGAACTCGACCCCCGCGCTCTTCAGGCGGTTCACCACGGCGCTGTAATCCTTCTCGCCGGCATTGATGCCCTCGTAGAGCACTTCCCGGACGCCGGCCTTGTTGAGGTCTTCCTTCACCACATCGGCGAGGCCTTTGCCGTAGGCGCTCTTATCGTGCAGGATCGCGATCTTCTTCGTGCCGTACTTCTCCTTGATCCACGGCCCGATGAAGCGCCCCTGCGCATCGTCGCGGCCATAGAGGCGCAGGATCGTCGTATAGCCGTTCTTCGCCGCATCGTCCGTGAGCTTCGGAGCGCTCGAGGCCGGGCTCATCATGAGGATGTTGTTCTCGCCATAGACCTCCGCCGCCGGAATGGATGAGCCCGAGCAGGCATGCCCGTCGACGAACTTGATGCCAGCCGACAGGATCCGGTTGGCAATGGCGACAGCCTGTTTCGGATCGCAGGCGTCGTCCTGGATCGAGATCTTGATCGTCTTGCCGTTGACGCCGCCGTTCTTGTTGATGGCCTCGGCCGCGAGTTCGGCTCCACGCCTGATCTGCTCGCCGATTGACGCGACGGCGCCTGTCATCGGCCCTGCCACCGCGATGGTGATGTCCTCGGCGCGGGCAACCCCGGTGGCCGTCAGAAGAGACAGGATGGACAAGGAAAACAGCGGCTTGGCATTCATGATATTCCTCCCTCTCGTTGACCACTGGCGGCGGACTTTTCGATGCCCGAAGCAGCCATCCGGCGGCGTTGCATCGAGGGGGAACTAGAAGACGGCCCCGCATCGGGAAGCCCACCCGAGGATGGAAAGTCCGCTCACCCGCTTTGGTCTCAGCCAAGGCCCGGGCTGGCATCAGCCCGGGCCTGCTCTCGCGTGTTTCTGAATTCCTGAGGAATCCTGAAGCGCCTCTAGTTCTTGGGCTGAGTGGCGGCAGCGTTGCCGTCGGCAGGGGCCTGGGCGGGGTTGCCGAAGTTGCCCATCCGGCGGCGGTTCCGGAGTTCCTCCGCCTGCTTTTGCAGCTCCTCCTGCACCTTCTTCTGCTGCTCGGCCAGGACCTTCGGATCGACCGGCGGTCCGTCGAAGGCTTTGCCGAAGCCCTCAGCCGGAACGGCAAAGGCAACTTCCCGGCCCGCCTGGTTCCGGGCGCTGATCGTCAGGGTCGTGCCTTTCTTCAGGGCTGCGACGAAATCATCCTTCACCACGGCCTCGACGAAGCAGCCATTAGGGAGGCAGCTCGCATAGCGGCCCCCGACCGGCTGGCTCTTGTCGACAACGATGCGAACGCCGGGCGGCACAAGGAAGCCAAGCGGCATCATGATCCGCATGAGCTTCTGCGATGCCTTGCCCTTGACGTCATAGAGGGCCACCGCAACGACCCGCTGCCCCTTGTCCGTGACGAAGTCGCGCGTGGTGTAGCAGATCTCGGCCTTCGCCGCCTCGTCCTTCCCGCAGACCTTGGTCCATTCCGGCTGGGACGGCTCCGCTTTCAGCGCCACGGCCACGGGACCGGCGTTCTCCGCCTGTTGTGGTTGTGTCTGCTGGGGTTGGGCCTGCTGGGCTTTGGGTGCTGTGGACTTGGCTTTAGGAGCCTGCCCGGACGTTTGAGCAAGACCCGGTCCGGCACTGAGCGCCAGCACCGTGGCAATCGCAGAACCGGCAAGGCGGGAGGTAAATGACATCTCGGGAGCTCTCCTCTCATTGAGACCTGAACGCATCGGAGTGGGCAAATCGGTAGCTGCTTACCCCAGTCTGGCGCTGTTGTTCGAAGCGGTGAGCTGACGCAGTACGGGTGAACAGGCGCTTAACAACGGGCTTCATTCCTCCCTGCTCCTGCGGATGCCAAGCGGAACCCTTGCTGGGGACAGACCGTCTATCAGAAGAAGTTCGCGTCATCGCCTATATGGCTGCCCACCAGGAGAGCACTTGGATGAACAAGGGATTTGGCGTCACCGTGACGGTGACACATCCGGACCATCGGACGCCGAAGATTGCTCCTCTGGTGGTCGTTGCCCGCGACGAACGAGACGCCGAGCTGATCGCTGCCCAAGCCGCCGGACCAAGCGCATCAGCTGAAACGCTGCGTGAGCTCACGGATGAAGAGGTCTTGGCCTATGGTCTTGACCTGCAGAACCATGGCAGCGCCAAGGTCCTGCCGATCCTGAACCTATAGTAATTTCCAGGGTTTAGACAGCAATATCGCCTCTTCAGCACGATGTATGGACAGCGGATGCGTTGCCGCCGGAATGCCTATTCCGCATGCCGTCCGCCCAGCGAACAGGCACCGGTCGCATGGCAAGAAAACATTTACGCTTGTGACATGCACCCTGAGCATGGCTTGCATTCGCCAACCCTTCTTTCGCAACGCACAAAAACGGGCATAATCACTTATACGAAAGTATGAAACTCGCTTGATCAGAGTTAAGGTGAAATCCGATGAGCACGTTGCAGGTTAGCGCTCCCATTGCCGCCAATTCTTCCGTTATAACCTCCCGGCGTCCCGGCCCCGTGCTTCGGGTCCTCAGCGCTGTCATCAGCGCCATGGCCGAAACCAGCCGCCGCAGAGCAGAGCGTGAGATTGCCCGGGTCGTCCGCGTCTATAGACTCGACACCGCCGATCACGCCTGAGTTGAAGGCACGCCTCAGTTCCTTCCCAAGATCGAGTTCGATCCCATGCTTATGTCCATGATCCTCAACCGCGTCGCCGCTTGGCGTCGCTATCGTCAGGCCTTTCGCGAGTTGGACGGGCTCACCGACCGGGAACTGGCCGAACTCGGCTTCGGCCGTCGCGACATCCGCACCCTTGCCCGACAGGCTGCCGCTATGTGACCTGTGCCGGGAGCCTCCTGGGACACTCTGCTTCAGATCAGCGACGCTTCACAGCTCTTGAATCAGACTCAAGCCCCTGCCCGCATGAAATGGCCGGGCTTGTCCCGGCCATCCACGTCTGAAAAGACCCCTGGATCGAAGACGCAGGCGGCCATGACGGGAGATCAGCGTGACCACTTGTGCTCGTTGATTTCCGGCTCGCCGTGAAAGCGCCGCTCCATGCGAAGGGCGATGC
>NZ_QDAH01000026.1 GCF_003075415.1 Microvirga sp. KLBC 81 | reverse complement strand
ATGATCGAGGATCCGTCCCAGCGCATCGGCCGTCCGCGCCAGCTCTACACTGGCGCGCCGCTGCGCGACTACGTGACTGTCGCCCAGCGTGGGTAAGATCATCCGGAAAATGGATACGAGAAAGGGGCCGAAAGGCCCCTTTTTATTTGCGGCAATTCTTTCGCCGTTATGTTCCCGTCATGGCCGCACTTGTTGCGGCCATCCATGCCTTCAACGCGCTGGGTCAAAGACGTGGATGCCCGGCACAAGACCGGGCATGACACAGAGAGCGTGTGCCGCATAAGGCCTAACGCCTCGCCTCCAACACCTCATCGACGATGCGCGCAGCACGTTCGCTCGGCATCTCGTCGCCGATCCGCATGAGTTCATCGAGACGTTGAAGCGCCTGTTCCTGTGCCCGACGCTCCTTCGTATCCGAGAGAAGCGGCAAGAGCGTCACGGCCAGGGTCTCAGGTGTGCAATCGTCCTGGACGAATTCCGGGATCGCGTTCTCAGCCAGAACAAGATTGGTGAGCACGATCGACTGCGCCTTGATGAGCGGACGCAAAATCACGGCCTCGATCTTCGACACCTTGTAGGCCACCACCATCGGAACACCGGAGAGGCCGAGTTCAAGGGTCACGGTGCCGGAAGCGGCAAGCGCCACGTCGGCGCTGCGGAAGGCCTGCCACTTGGCGGCCTCTCCCTCCACGATGTGCAGCTTCACGCTCCAGGATGCTGTTCCTTCCCGGATGGCTTGCACGAGATGCGGCACGGCGGGGATCGTCACCTCGAAGGAACGCGATGATCGCTGCTGAAGCAGCTTCAGGGTCTCACCGAAGGTGTCGAGCAGACGGCTGACCTCGGAGCGGCGGCTGCCGGGCAGGACGAGAAGATTGAGCGGGCCGTCCTTGTGAAAATCGCGCTCGCCTGGTGCCGGCCGAAACTCCTTCACCCGCTCGATCAGCGGATGGCCCACATAGGTGGTCGGGGGACCGCCGAGGCGCTTGTGAGCCTCCGGCTCGAAAGGCAGCAGAGCAAGAATGTGATCTACATAAGCGCGCATCTTGGCGGCCCGGCCCGGACGCCAGGCCCAGACGGAGGGGCTCACGTAATCGACAATTGGAATATGCGGCGCGCGCTTGCGCACGGCCTTGGCGACACGGTGCGTGAAATCGGGACTGTCGATGATGACGAGCAGATCCGGATTGGCGGCCACGACCGCATCCGCAGTCAGCTTGATCCTGTTCATGACCGTCGGCAGACGGCCGATGACGGCGACGATGCCCATGACGGCGATGTCTTCGAGCGGAAAGAGGCTTCTCAAGCCCTCCGCTCCCATGGCGTGCCCACCGACACCGCCGAAGCGCAGGCGCTCTGCTCCAAGCCGGGTTTTCAGGGCGTGTATGAGCTTCGCGCCGAGTTGATCGCCCGATTCCTCGCCAGAGACGATCCAGATATTCAGCGACTTTGATGCTTTATTCAAATCCTGAACCTCATCCTGAGGAGCCGCTGAAAGCGGCGTCTCGAAGGAGGCTCCAGTGCATTCCGGAGACGCCTCGCCCTTCGAGACGGGAGCAAGCTCGCTCCTCAGGATGAGGCTTTCGGGGAATGCTTCATCAGGTCTATTGGGCTCAGTCACGAGCGGTCTCCATCCAGGGCAGGTCGACGGCGACGAGGAACAGGCCGAGACGGTCGGCCGTGCGCAAGGTCTCGTCCTGCTCCAATACGAAGGTAGAGCCTGCACCGATGGCGATTCCGGAGAGGCCTGCTTTGGCGGCTTCAGCGACGGTCCGCGGGCCGATCGTCGGCATGTCGACGCGCAGATCCTGCCCGCGCTTGGCGGCCTTGATCAGAACCCCACCCTCTTTGCGGCGTCGCAGTCCGAACCAGGATTGGCGAAGGCCCGCAACCCGGCGCAGCATGCGGTCCGTACCCTCGGGCCCTTCGATGGCGAGCACATGCTTGCGCGCGATTACGGCACCCTGACCGATATCGAAAGCGGAGAGCGAAGCGAGCAGATCGAGCCCGACCGCGATGGCCTGCAGGTCATCCTCGTTCGGCTTGAGAGATCCGCTCAAGGAGCGTCCTGCAACGAGATTCGGAGCAAGCTCGTGCGCGCCCACGACGCGATGGCCTCGCTCCTCGATGAGCATCACGGCGCCGCGCAGAACCTGATCGTCACCACGGGTGATGATCTCCTTCACTTCCTGCATGTTGCGCAGGGCCGAATAGGCTCCGAGCAGTGCGGAGAAGCCGGGACGGCGCACGGCGCCGACGAGGGAAACCGCGCGCGGCTTCCAGCTGTCCAGGGTGTGAAGAATGGTCTTGAGATCGAGAAGGTCCACATTCCCGTGAGCTTTCTTGCGCAGCTCCGGCGCGGCGAAGCCTCGGAAGGCAAGCACGCGGTAATCCTGCCCCGTCTGTTCGAGATGCTCGACGACCTGAATGGGAAGGCGCCCGCCCCCGGCAACAATGGCAATCGGGCCGTTTGCAGAAGAAGCCAGCTCATGGGAGCCGGCTCCTTTTATCTCACGCACGGGCTGCATTCAGCCTCAACCGGAGGAACTGACCGGATCCCTGGGCGTGCAGATCGAGCGATCCTTGCCCTCACGGATAAAGTCCAGGATCTCGTGCACGAAGGGATGATCATCGAACTCGGCCGCCACATCCTCGACGCGCTCCGCAAGCGTGCCTTCGTCCGCGAACAGCAGGCGATAGGCGCGGCGGATGTCATGGATCTGCTCGCGGGTGAAGTTACGACGGCGCATGCCGATGATGTTGAGGCCCGCGAGATGCGCGCGGTTGCCCATGGCCATGCCATAGGGAATGAGGTCGTTCTCCAGGCCCGACATGCCGCCCACGAAGGCGTGGCTGCCCACGCGGGCAAACTGGATCACCGCGGAGCCGCCGCCGAAGATCACGAAATTGCCGACCGTGACGTGGCCCGCCAGCATCACGTTGTTGGACAGGATGCAGTCGTTGCCGACCTTCGTGTCGTGGCCCACGTGAGAGCCGGCCAGGAAGGCGCAGCGGTCGCCGATGACGGTGCGCAGGCCGCCGCCTTCGGTGCCAGGATTCATGGTCACGCCTTCGCGGATCATGCAATCGGCGCCAATTTCCAGCGTCGAAGCCTCGCCGCGGTATTTCAGGTCCTGCGGGATATGACCAATGGACGCGAAGGGGAAGATACGCGTGCGGGGTCCAATCTTGGTCTTGCCGGCGAGCGCCACGTGGCTCATGAGCTGGCAGCCCTCGCCGAGCTCGACCTCCGGGCCGACCGTGCAGAATGGGCCGATCTTCACACCCGCCCCGATCTTGGCGCCATCCTCAATGATGGCAGTAGGATGGATTACCGTTTCCATCAGTCGGTCACCAGCATGGCGCTGACTTCGGCCTCGCAGACGAGCACGCCGTCAACCTTGGCCTCACCCTTGTACCACCACATGTTGCGGCGGTTGTTGAGCTTCTTCATGTGAAACTCGACCCGGTCGCCGGGCTCCACAGGCTTGCGGAACTTCACCTTGTCGATCGTCATGAAGAACACCTGCTTTGGCTTCGCCTGCTCGGCCATCTTGGCCTTCACGCAGATCGCACCCGCCGTCTGGGCCATGGCCTCGATGAGGAACACGCCCGGGAAAATCGGGCGAGACGGGAAATGGCCCGTGAATTGTGGCTCATTGAAGGTGACGTTCTTGATGCCGATGCACGAATTGTCGCCGTCGATATCGATGATCTTGTCGACCAGCAGGAAGGGATAGCGGTGCGGCAACAGCTCGAGGATCTCGAGAATATCGGCGGTTTGAAGCGTGTTGGGCGCTTCGGACATGACTGAATTCTCCGAATAGGCCTAGCGTATCGACATTTTAGGACGATGCGCCGTCGTCTTTGTCCGAATCGCCCTTGGATGCAAGCTTTTTCAGGGCGGTGATTTCTCGAAACCATTCGCGCATGGGTCGGGCAGGAATGCCACCCCAGCGAGCCCCGGGGGGAACATCGCCATTTACGCCGCTGGTTGCGGCGATCTGTGCGCCCATGCCGATCCGCACATGGCCCTTCACGGCAACTTGGCCGCCGACAGCCACGTAATCCTCGAGCGTGGTGGAGCCGGCAATACCGACCTGGGCCACGATCACGCAATGACGGCCGATGACTACGTTATGGCCGATCTGGACGAGATTATCGATCTTGGTGCCCTCACCGATCACCGTATCGCGGCTCGCGCCGCGGTCCACGGTCGTGTTGGCGCCGATCTCGACATCATCCTGGATGATGACACGCCCGATCTGCGGCACCTTGAGGTGTCCCTGCGGCCCCATGGCGAAGCCGAAACCGTCCTGGCCGATCCGCACGCCCGGATGCAGGATGACCCGGTTGCCGATGAAGGCATTGGACACGGTGACGTGCGGCGCCAGGGAGCAGTCGCGGCCGATCTTCACATGAGGCCCAATCACTGAATGAGCGCCGATGATGGTCCCGGTACCGATTTCCGCATGCGGGCCGATCACGGCGCCTGGATCGACCGTGACACCATACTCCAGGCGAGCGGACGGGTGGACGAAGGAACCCGGTGAAATGCCCGTGGCGGCAAAGGAGGAATCCGGGCGCATGGCCGAGGGGAACATCTTGCCCATGACCTGCGCGAAAACCCGATAAGCCAACGGAGTCACGATTGCGACGGTGTGAGAGGGCACCTTCGACGCGAAGCGAGGCGTGACGAGGCAAGCTCCGGCCCGAGTGCCACCCAAGGCGCCTACATAAGCCGGGTTGTCCATATAGGCCAGGTCATGAGGGCCAGCGCTCTCGAGCGGAGCGACGCCTTTAAGCAAAAACTCCCCGTCGGCACCGTCGGGGAGCGTTGTCTGCGCCACCTCCGCCACCTGACGCAGGTTAAGCGTCTGGGTTTGCGGAAAGAAAATTGATTCTGTCATGAAAACGTGAGGGCGCCATCAAGGCGCCCTCCCCGATTAGAAGCGTGTACCGCCAGAGAAGCGGAAGGCCTGGGTGCGGTCCGCACCGATCCGCGTGCCATCCGCCTGAAGCACACCCTCTTCCTTGGTGAGAGCCACTGCGTAATCGAAGCGGATCGGACCGAGGGGCGAGCTCCAGAGGATCGAAGCACCGACCGAGGAACGGATCTTGTCGCTGTCGAGAACCCTGATGCAGTCCTGCGGACGGGTCGGATCTTGGGTGCAGGTTGCACCACCATCCGGGTCCAGAATGCTTCCACCGCCGACATTGAACTGGGTCGGGCCCTCATAACCGAAGAGCGTACCGGCATCAGCGAAGACAGCACCCTTCAGGCCCAGATCACGCGGCAGGCCAAAGATCGGGAACTGCACTTCGAGCGATCCGCCGAAGTAGGTGGTGCCGCCGATAGCATTGGCGCTCGAATCGAGTGTCGAGATGTCACGCGGACCGAGGCCGTTGGTCGCAAAGCCGCGAACCAGCGACGGCCCCATGAAGAAGTGATCGATGATGCGCAGGTCGGCACCTTCACCACCGTTATCGCCGAAGCCGATGATGTGACCACCTTGGACGCGGGCAATACCGACGACATCCTCCAGAACCTCGTAGTAGTAACGAGCGTCACCAGTGGCCCGGAAGTAGTGCGAGTCACCGCCGAGGCCGGCGAAGTCCGTCTTCACTTCGGCATAGAAGCCGTTGCGCGGATCACGGGTGCTATCGAGGGTGTTGTAGTTGAAGGTCAAGCCCGCGAGCGAAGTGAGCGTCTCGCCCTGCGATTCCTTGATCGCCAGCGACGCTTCGCCATTGCCTTGGCACGAAGCGCGATTAGGCGTTCCATCGGGGTTGATGACCGTGACGCCTTGGATCGGGATCGAGCAGTCGTTGTACGGCTTGTCCTCGTCGTTCGGGATCGTCAGCTCCTGCTGATACAGCGAGTAGCGCAGAGTGAGCGTGAACTCTTCCGTCATCGGCAGGCCGAGGCGGAGCTGACCACCCGTCATGCGGTTCTCATAACGAGAATACTTGGTCTGATCGCTGAACTTCGAGAACAGGTCGATGCCTGCAGCCATGCGGTAGCCGAGGAAATACGGCTCCGTGAAGGAGAAGTCGATACCGTGCGCACGCTGGCCGAGTTGGCCCGCCAAGCGAACGAACTGGCCACGACCCAGGAAGTTCGACTCGCTCACCGAGACCTCGCCGATGAAGCCGTCAGCCGTGGAGTAACCGCCCGAGATCGAGAATGCGCCGGTGGACTGATCCTCCACATCCACGTTCACGACCACGCGGTCGGCCGAGGAGCCCGGCTCGTTGGAAATCCGGACGCGCTTGAAATAACCGAGGTTGTTCAGACGGCGCTCCGCCCGGTCGATGAACACTTGGTTGTAGGCATCGCCCTCGCCCAGATCGAACTCGCGACGAATGACGTAGTCGCGGGTACGGGTGTTGCCGCGGATGTTGATGCGCTCGATGTAAATGCGGGGACCTTCCTCGACCACATAGCCAAGGTTGACCGTGCGGGTCGAAGGATCACGGGTGCCGACGGGGCGAACCTGAACGAAGGGGTTGCCCTGACGAGCCACAGTCCTGCTGACGGCCTGAACCGACTTCTCCACAGCATCGGCATTGTAGACCGAACCGGAGGAGATCGCGAGGTCGCTGCGCAGAGCCTCGGCATTCACCGTGGGAATGCGGGAATCGATGCTGACGCTGCCAACCCGGTACTGCGGGCCTTCCTCGACAGCGATGGTGACGATGTAGCCACCGGCATTGGCGTCGAACGTCACATCGCTGGAGACGATGCGGAAATCGGCATAGCCGTTCTTGAGGTAGTAACGGCGGATCAGTTCCAGGTCGTTGGCGAGACGATCCGGATCATAGACGTCGCTGCTCTTCAGGAAGCTGAGGATGTTGGTTTCCGTGGTCTGCATGACGCCACGCAGACGGCCGGCGGAAATCTCGTTGTTGCCGACGAAGCGAATCTCTTTCACGCCCGTCTTCTCGCCCTCGACAATGGTGTAGACCACGTCGACACGGCCATTCGGCAGATCCACGATGCGCGGCGTGACCTGGGCCAGACCACGACCCGTGCGGCGGTAGATCTCCAGGATGCGCTGCACGTCGGCGTCGATGGCCGCCTGGTTCACGGGCGTACGGGCCCGAACCTGGAGCTCACCCTCGAGGATCGCCTTATCAACCTTGCTGTTACCCTCGATGGCAACACGGTTGATCAGGGGACCCTGAGCAGCGGAAGCGCGGCGGCTCGTCTGCGGCGCACGCTGAGCGAGAGCGCTGTCCGCAACGGTAAGGCCAGCCATCAGCGCGCTCATGGCGATCACTGCGGTGGCGGCCGGCTTCTTCCGGCGTGGCGTGGTCGTCGACATCATCAACTGGCCCGTTTCTTTTATACTTTGTCCGTCGCGGGGCAGACCCGCGGGCTGGTGACAGATGTCCCAACCTTCTTGGTGCTGCCCCGCTTGTACAAACTTTCGCCGCTATTGCAAACGGCACATACAAACAGAGTAGCAATTTTTCACCGGCGTTGCGCCCTTGTCACGTTCTGCCCGCCACAAATCTTGTGGCAAGGTGAACGAGTCCTCATCCGAACGAGCGGGTCAGATCGCTCCAGGTCGCCAGAAGCATCAGCATCGCCACGAAGGCAAATCCTATCCGGAAGCCGATTTCCTGGGCCCTTTCGCTCAAAGGCCGGCCGCGAACGGCTTCAATGGCATAAAACAAAAGATGCCCGCCATCGAGCAGCGGAATGGGGAAAAGGTTAATGAGCCCGATCGAGACGGACATGAAGCCGATCAGGTTCACCAGGCTGTAGAGCCCGCCGACCTCATAGGCCGTTCCCGCGATTCGAGCGATGCCCACCGGCCCCGAGAGCTGGTCGATCGACTCCCGGCCCAGGATCAGGCGGCGCAGGAAGTTGAAGGTCCGGTCGACCTGATTCCAGGTGTCGATGGCGCCAGCCTTCAGAGCCCCCCAAGGAGAATAGGAGATGCGCTTGATGGCCGAGCGGTCCTGGGGCGCCTGAACGCCCAGGAGACCGATGCGTTGCTTGCCGAACGGCGTCTCCCGCTCCTCCACCTTGGGAGTAGCAGTCAGATTCACGGCCTGACCGTCGCGCTCGACCACGAAGTTGAGCGCCTCGCCCGAACTCGAGCTGACGATCATCTGCATGTCGGCAAAGGTCTCGATGCGGGTGCCGTCAATGAAACGGATGACGTCATGGGGCTGGAAACCCGCCTCTTCGGCCGCGCTGCCGGGAATAACCCTCTCGATCACCGGCTCCAGGACCATCTTCCCGCTGAAGTAGTTGAAGCCCGCGAAGATGGCGATCGCCAGGATGAAATTGGCGATCGGCCCCGCCGCGACGGTGGCCGCGCGCTTGGCGACACTTTGATGGGGAAAACTGATAGCCCGCTGCTCGGGCGACATCTGCTGGAGGCCCTGTGCGTCCGGCACGCTCGCTGCATTCACGTCGCCGACGAACTTCACGTAGCCACCGAGGGGAATCGCGGAGATTTTCCAGCGGGTGCCGTGCTTATCGGTCCACCCGATCAGCTCCCGTCCAAAGCCGATGGAGAAGGCGGTCACGCCAATTCCGCACCGGCGCCCGACCCAGTAGTGGCCATACTCGTGGATGAAGACCACCACCGTCAGCACTACTAGGAAGGCGAAGATGGTCAGAGCGAAAGATCCCGTCGCTCCGCCGATTGTTGAAAGCCAATCCATCATCGTCCCTTTCGCGCTCTCTTCAGAGCGCTCTAAATATGCTTGGCGGGAATGAAACGCCGCGCCATGTCCCGGGCCTCGCCATCGATGGCCAAGGCCTCCGCGACCGTCGCAGGGACTCTCCCGCTTCCAGAGAAGGTTGAGCAAACACTCTCAACTATCTCGGATATCGCATAAAATCCTATCTGGTCCGCCATATAGGCCTCGACGGCGATCTCGTTGGCGGCATTCAGTATCGTGGGCATTGACCCTCCGGCCCGAAGCGCCGCCTTGGCCAGTGCCAGGCACGGGAACCGTGCTTCATCCGCCCGCTCGAAGGTTAAGCGGCCAATCGCGGCAAGATCGAGACGAGGCAGGTCCATGAACAGCCGCTCCCGATTCCGGAGGGCATTGGCGATGGGAACCTTCATATCCGGCAGCGCGAGCCCTGCCGTGACCGCACCATCACCCCATTGGACGAGACCATGGACGATGGCCTCCGGATGGACGAGCACGTCCAGGCGCTCGGCCTCCAGGTCGAACAGGTGGTGGGCCTCGATCAGCTCCAGCCCCTTGTTCATCAAGGTGGCGGAATCGATGTTGATCTTGGACCCCATTGACCAGACCGGATGGGCCGAGGCCTCCTTGGCGCTGGCCCTGGCGATCTGCTCCCGCGGCCACGTGCGGAATGGCCCCCCGCTGGCGGTTATCACCGCCTTCTCCACATCCCTGTTCCGGCCAGCCGCCAGAGCATGTTCCAGGGCGTTGTGCTCGGAATCCACAGGCATGATTTCGGCGCCGATCCGGCGCGCATCCGTCATGAAGGCGGTCCCCGCGCAGACGAGGCTTTCCTTGTTGGCCAAGGCAATGCGCCGGCCCGGCTTCAAGGAAGCATGGGTCGGCTCCAAGCCGGCGGTTCCGCTGATGGCTGCCAGGACGATGTCGGACGGACGATCCACCGCCTCGATTACCGCAGAGCGACCTGCCCCGCTCTCGATGCCCGACCCGGCGAGCGCTCCTCTCAAGGTCGCAGCCCCACCCTCGTCGGACAACGCCGCAAATTTGGCTCCCAAGCGCTTGGCCATTTGCGCCAGCGCAAGCGCGTCGCGCCCACCGACAACGGCCTCGACACGAAACGCGTCCCGATGCGCCAGCACCACATCCGCCGTAGAGCGGCCAATGGAGCCTGTGGCCCCGAGGATCGTGAGGGAGCGGATCATGAAAGACTATGCAACTCCGGACGCAACGAGAAGAACGAGACCGGCAATGAGAGCGACGGCCCAGAAGCCGTCGAGGCGGTCCATCACGCCGCCATGCCCAGGAATAAGATGGCTCGAATCCTTCACATCGCAATGGCGCTTGAGCGCCGACTCGCCCAGATCGCCGATCTGGCTTGCAATGGAAGCGACCATGGAAAGTGCTATCGTCACCCACGGATCAAAGGAATGCGTCACGCCGAAGCGCTCGCCCGCCCAGACGACCAGAAAGCCGGCCAGGGTTGCGGCAAGAAGCCCGCCAAAGAACCCTGACCAAGTTTTCTTCGGGCTGATGGCCGGGCAGAGCTTTGGCCCTCCAAGAGCGCGGCCGGTGAAATAAGCGGCGATATCCGTCGCCCAGACCACCGCGAACATCCAGATGAGCCCGAGAACGCCGACGCCCGGATAGGCCCGGACCATGGGCGGCACGAGAACGATGACAGCGGCATAGACAAAGCCCGAGGCTGCCCACACCTTGCCGTGGGAGCCCTTCGCGAGCAGCGTACCGACAATCAGGGCAGCGAGTGCCGTCAGGGCTCCGACCGTGAAGCTCGCGCCGGACAGGAAGAGAACCGTGAGAGCCAAAGCTCCCACTCCGAAGACCGCCTGCACGATCCGGCGCGGCTCAACCTTGGTCATGTCGGTCCATTCGACCATGACAGCGATGCCAGCCCCGAGCCAGAACAGAGCAAACGGCCAGCCACCCCAATAGGCCGTCCCCAAGGCCAGCGCGATCATCACGATCGCGGACAGAATTCGGGTCTTCAGCTCGCTTGTCGGGGGTTTAGGAGCGCTTGACGTCAAGGCGGGGCCTTCGTGGGAAGCCATCGTCAGCTGGCCCTGGCGCTCAAGCCGCCGAACCGCCGGTCGCGGCGGGAATACTCGTCGATGGCGGCCTTGAAGATCGCCTCGTCGAAATCGGGCCAGAAGTCGGGCAGGAAGACGAACTCGGAATAGGCCGTCTGCCACGTGAGGAAGTTCGACACCCGCTGCTCGCCCGAAGTGCGGATGACGAGATCCGGATCAGGGATGCCGCGCGTGTCGAGTGCTTCGCCGATCATGTCCATGTCGATGGCGGACGGATCGAGCGTGCCCTCTTTCACCTTCTGAGCGAGTGCGCGCACTGCGCTCACGATTTCCTGGCGACCGCCGTAATTGAAGGCGATCACCAGGGTCAGGCCCGTATTGTCGCGGGTCAGCTGCTCGGCCTCATCCAGCAGAAGGCGGATGTCGGAGGCCAAGCCCTCTCGTTCGCCGATGATCCGAACGCGGACATTGTTGGAGTGGAGCTCGGCCAGATCGTGGCGCACGAAGCGCTTGAGAAGCCCCATGAGGAAGGAAACCTCCTCCTCAGGACGGCGCCAATTCTCGGCGGAGAAGCTGTAGACGGTCAGATACCGGATGCCGAGATCGGTCGCCGTACGCACGGCACGGCGGATCGCCTCGATGCCCTTGCGGTGCCCCTCGAAGCGCGGCAAGCCTCTCTGAGCGGCCCAGCGGCCGTTTCCATCCATGATGATGGCAACATGGGCCGGCATCCCCCCGCCCGTTCCTTCACGGGCAAGAATGGGAGCCGACCGCTTGGCTTCGCCGCTCATGATGCGTTTCCAATGCAGGTCCGAAGTGGATCAGACTTGCATGATTTCCTTTTCCTTGGCCACCAGGAGATGGTCGATTTCGGCAACGAACTGATCGGTGGCCTTCTGAACCTGGTCACCATCGCGCTTGGCATCGTCCTCGCTGATAGCCGAGTCCTTCTCGAGCTTCTTGAGCAGGTCGAGACCGTCGCGGCGCACGTGGCGGACGGCAATGCGCGCCTCTTCGGCATACTTGTGCGCGACCTTCACCATTTCCTTGCGGCGTTGCTCGTTCATCTCGGGAATGCGCAGGCGGATGACTTGGCCCTCGGTCTGCGGATTGAGACCGAGATCCGACTCACGGATGGCCTTTTCCACGGCGGCGACCATGCCGCGATCCCACACCTGCACGCTGAGCAGGCGCGGCTCCGGCACGTTGACGGTGGCGATCTGCGAGATCGGGAGCAGCGAGCCGTAGGCATCAACCTGAATCGGATCGAGAAGGTTCGGCGAAGCGCGGCCTGTGCGCAGGCTGGCGAGGTCGTTCTTGAAAGCGTTGATGGCGCCCTGCATGCGGCGCTTTACATCGGCGAGGTCAAAGGTCGTAGCCATGGAGATCTTTTCCTTACGCGAACTCTCTAGAAACGGGCTTACGCTGCCCAAGGTCCCGCATCAAGGCCCTTGCCTTACGGGACCACAATTGTCGACGGTACATTTCCGAGCAAGAGATCGGTCACGGAGCTCGGCGCGTGGACCGAGCCGACGATGATCGAGAGCCTGCTCTCCCGCGCCAGGGCAAAGGCTGCCGTGTCCATCACCTTCAGATCCTTGGCAATGGCCTCATCATGGGTGAGGCGATCGAAGCGGAGGGCGCTGGGATCCTTCTTCGGGTCGGCGGAATAGACGCCATCCACCTGGGTGGCCTTCAGAACCGCATCGCACCTGAGTTCCGCCGCCCGCAGCACCGCCGAAGTGTCGGTGGTGAAGAACGGGTTACCGGTGCCGCCGGCGAGCACGATCACCTGTCCCTTATCCAGGTGATGCAGAGCAGGCTGGCGGGCATAGGTTTCACAGATCGTCGGCATGGACACCGCCGACATGGTGCGGGCCGGAACGCCGGCGGCGTTCAGGGCCGTCTCGATGGCGAGGGAGTTCATGACCGTGCCGAGCATGCCCATGGAATCGGCAGTGGGACGGTCGATCCAGCCTGCAGCGCTCATGCGTGCGCCGCGGATGATGTTGCCACCGCCGATCACGACAGCAATCTCGAATCCGGCTTTGGTGGCTCTGGCGAGATCCCGGGCCAGGCGGGAGAGCACTTCGGAATCGAGCCAATAGCCGTCGGGAGCCATCAAGGCCTCTCCCGAGAGCTTCACCAGAATGCGCCGGAATTGTGCCACTGTCGGTCTCCCTTCTTTCACGATCATTTCAGCATGGCTCACCGGAAGCCATTATCCTGATGAGGGCTTCAGGCCTCCTTAAAGGATAAGGTTCAGGAGAGTTTGCCGGATTTATAGCCTTCTCATGAAAACGGCGGCTGAGAAGCCGCCGTTTTTGTGTTTCTTGTTTTAGGCCTTGAGACCGGCCTGTGCCGCGACTTCCGCCGCGAAGTCAGGGGCCTCTTCTTTCTCGATGCCCTCGCCGAGAGCGTAGCGGACGAAGGCCTTCAGGGCGACCGGCTTGCCGGCCTTGGATTCGGTTTCCTTGAGCACCTGTGTCACGGTCTTGGACGGATCGTGCACGAAGGGCTGCTCGAGGAGCGTGACTTCCTTGAAGTAGCTCTTCAGGCCGCTCTCGATGATCTTCTGCATGACGTGGTCCGGCTTGCCGGCGTTCTTGTCACGCAGGATCGCGGTCTCACGGTCGATGGTGGTCTGGTCAACACCCGAAGCGTCGAGAGCAACCGGGCTGGTCGCAGCCACGTGCATGGCGATCTGCCGGCCGAGCGTGCTCAGAACCTCAACGTCACCCTCGGACTCAAGCGCAACGAGCACGCCGATCTTGCCGAGACCTTCGGCGACAGCGTTGTGCACGTAGGTTGCGATCACGCCCTTCGAGACTTCGAGCTTCGCGATGCGGCGCAGGGTCATGTTCTCGCCGATGGTGGCAATGAGTTCCTGCAGACGGTCCTTCACGGTCGTGGACGAGCCGGGGAACGTAGCGGCCTCGAGCGACTCGATGGTGCCGTTGCCGTTCAGGCCGATCTTGGCGGCTTCGCGGACAAAAGCCTGGAACTGGTCGTTGCGGGCGACGAAGTCCGTCTCCGAGTTGACCTCGAGGATGGTGGCGGTGTGACCGGACGACTCGACGGCGACGAGGCCTTCGGCAGCGACGCGGCCGGCCTTCTTGGCAGCCTTCGAGAGGCCCTTCTTACGGAGCCAGTCGATGGCGGCTTCCATGTCGCCGTTGGTCTCGGCGAGAGCAGCCTTGCAGTCCATCATGCCCGCGCTGGTCGTCTCGCGCAGCTCCTTCACCATCGCAGCGGTGATATTCGCCATGGCTTATCCTTTCACAGGTTCTTGCATAGAGGGAGCCCGGCGCTCATGGAACGCCGGGCTCAATCATTCGTTCAAGCGCCGCCGCTTTTTGGACGGCGCCGAGGGACTTACGCCGCAGCGGCTTCGATCATCGCGCGGGCCTGATTGATCCAACCGTCGCGCTCGAGGCGGCCGTTGAGCTTCAGGTCCTTGTCGAGCTGGGCGATGTCACCCGGCTGCATGGCGGCCAGCTGCCAGTAGTGGAAAATGCCGGCTTCATTCAGCTTCTTCTCGAGCTGCGGGCCAACGCCGTTCAGCTTGGTCAGGTCGTCCGGAGCGCCGCGGGGAGCGGCCAGACGCTCGAACTGCTCGCCGTCATAGGCGGCAACGTCGCTCGCCGGGAGCTCTTCAGCGAGCGGATGCTCGGACTCGCCGATGTCGATGCCCATGGCGCCGGCGCCACGGGAGATGCCGTCGAGAGCGGCGCGGGCAACGAGGTCGCAGTAGAGCGAGATTGCACGACCGGCGTCGTCGTTAGCCGGGACCGGGAAAGCGATGCCATCCGGATCGCAGTTCGTGTCGACGATGGCGGCAACCGGGATACCGAGGCGGTTAGCCTCCTTGATCGCCAGCTGTTCCTTGTTGGTGTCGATGACGAAGATCAGGTCGGGCGTGCCGCCCATGTCCTTGATGCCGCCGAGAGCGCGCTCGAGCTTCTCCTTCTCGCGAGCGAGCATGAGACGCTCTTTCTTCGTGAGGCCCTGGCCGCCGCCGGCGAGGATCTCGTCGACCTTGCGCAGGCGCTGGATCGAGCCGGAGATCGTCTTCCAGTTGGTGAGCATGCCGCCGAGCCAGCGGGAATTCACATAGTACTGAGCCGAACGCTTGGCAGCATCGGCAACGGCGTCAGCAGCCTGACGCTTCGTGCCGACGAAGAGCACGCGACCGCCCTTGGCCACCGTGTCGCTGACGGCCTGGAGAGCGCGGTGCATCATCGGGACCGACTGAGCGAGGTCGATGATGTGGATGTTGTTGCGGGTGCCGAAGATGTATTGACCCATCTTCGGGTTCCAGCGGTGGGCTTGGTGGCCAAAGTGAGCGCCAGCTTCGAGCAGCTGACGCATCGAGAAATCAGGAAGCGCCATAGTTTTTCTCCGGTTAAGCCTCCGCGGAACAGTGAACCGGCCCTGCCGGCCACCGGGATACCTCATGGGCTCACGAGGCGGTTTCCGCGTGTGGAATGGGGGCGCATATAGGGGTAAACGGCTCAAAACGCAAGCCGAAACGGCAGTGTGCGAGCCATTGGGGAGGAGCGCCGTGAAGGAGATCCGGAATGCTTGGCCTATTCCTTGATTCTCAGGGATCTGCGGCCTGTAATGTCTAGCTCGTTCGCCCCATCCGTTCTGCCTTTGGTCAACGGCTCCCCTCTCCAAATACCACGGTTCACCTGCTCGACCATGATGCGGGAAAGGGATTCGCCCGCGAGCTGCGCCGCGCGAGAGACCGGCCTGTCGCTTGGATACGACAGCACAAGCTGGCGGGTAGGCGAAGGGTTGCAGATCGGCACGGCAACCAGCCGACCGGCAGCGACGTCCTCATAGATGGGTGCGAGAGGCAGGATTGTGTAGCCGTGGCCATGGCGCACGAGGTCTTTCATGGCCGTATAGCTGTCCATTTCCACAGTCACGTTTAGAGAAACGCCGGCCTCTTCAGCAAACCGCTCGAGGATATTGCGCAGCCCGTGCCGGGTGCTCGGCAGCAGAAGCGGCATGCGCGCCATTTCCGCGAAGGACACGGCGCTCTCGCCCGACACCTCCATGTCAGCAGGCCCTATCAGGAAGAGGCTCTCCTGCATCAGCGGCTCGGACCGGAGCGAGCGGGTCACCCGGGGATCATAGAGCACCGCCAGATCGATCTCCCCCCGGTACAGCGAGTCCAGGAGATATCCCGTATACGCGCTGACCAGCTGCACCATAACGCCTGGATATTGGGTCCGGAAGGCTGTCACAAACGGGACTGAAACCACATCCGCCACAGTCGGCGAGATGCCGATGGCCACATGTCCGCTCAGGGGGGCCTCCGAACCGGCAGCGCTGGCTCTAAGCTCGTCCAGCTCGGCGATGACACGGACCGCATGCTTGAGAACATTCCGCCCCTGCTCCGTGATGATCATCCCTCGGCCATGACGCTCGAACAGGCGGACGCCCAGCTCCTCTTCCAGCATCCGGATCTGGCGGCTGAGAGCGGGTTGCGCAATACGAAGCCGCCCCGACGCCTTGCTGAGACTGCCGAGTTCGGCCACGTGGACGAAAGTCCGAAGCTGTGCGATTTCCATGGCGCCTATATAATTTCGCTATAGCTGATCAAAGTAAATTGCTGATGTTGAATAGCTCGCGACGCGGTAGGGCTTGATGCATTGAAGCGTAAGATCTGTCTTTTAGAGCCCTGCAATGACCGCCGCACAGACCCGTCCCAGGTCATATCGTGATACGAATGCCCCTTCGGACATTCGCATGGCTGGCGATACTGCACCTCGCGTCCCCCAATGGACGGAGCGCGGGACGCCGGCTTACCGACGGATCAGCCTGGCCCTCTTTCTGGCAGGGTTTGCAACCTTCTCGTTGATTTACGCGGTACAGCCGCTCCTGCCTCATCTGGTCGATGAGTTCGGCGTCAGTCCGTCAGCGAGTTCGCTTGCTCTGTCTCTCGCGACAGGCTGCCTCGCCTTCGCCATTCTGTGCGCCGGAGCCCTGTCGGAAACAGTGAGCCGGCGCGGACTGATGTTCTCCTCGATGGGTGGCGCAGCCGTTCTTCATATCGGAAGCGCCGTCGCACCGGACTGGCATGTGCTGCTGGTCCTCCGTGCTCTTGAAGGCCTCGTGCTTGGAGGAGTGCCGGCCGTTGCCATGGCATACCTTGCCGAAGAGATTCATCCGAAGGCGCTCGGCACGGCCATGGGTCTCTATGTCGGCGGAACAGCCTTCGGCGCCATGCTCGGGCGGATCAGCGCCGGAGTGGTAACCGAGTACTTCTCCTGGCGCCTTGCATCCGGCGGCATCGGGGTGTTGGGGCTCATGGCCTCACTGGGATTTTTTGTTCTGCTGCCGCCGTCGCGAAACTTCTTCCCACGAGCCAGGGGAACACTGGCCCATCACCGGGATGCATGGCTCAGGCATCTGCGCACGCCGGGCCTGCCGCTGCTCTTCCTGATGGGCTTTCTTGGGCTCGGGATCAACGTCACTATGTTCAATTATCTGACGTTCCGACTGAGCGAGGCCCCCTTCAACCTCACTCCTGCGCAGATCGGCGCGATCTTTCTGGTGTACATGCTCGGTGCAATCGCATCGACGGTAGCGGGCCATCAGGCGGATCGGCTCGGGCGCTCCCCCGTTCTGTTTGCGGGAATTGTCACGATGGCGATCGGGATTGCCCTGACACTCCTGTCGTCGCTCACAGGCGTGATTGCCGGGGTGGTTGCCAGCACGATCGGCTTCTTCGTCACTCACTCTGTGGCGAGCGGTTGGGTCGGACGCATGGCCGTCGGATCCAAAGGCCATGCCTCGTCCCTTTATCTCCTCGCCTACTATGTCGGCTCGAGCGTGTTGGGCTCGGCTGGTGGCTGGTTCTGGGCGGGCGGTGGTTGGAGTGCCGTTGCGGGCTTTGTCGCGCTGATGCTCGCCGTGGCGTTCGTCACCGCTCTCCGCCTGCGACTGATAGAGCAGAAACAAAGCTGATCGTCAGATCGACACCTCTGCGGATCCATGAGCTGCAAGCACCAAATTATGGCTTGGCGGCAGAGGCCGCTTCTCGCCCGGGACGCGACAGAACGAGAATGATCGGGCCGAGAAGAACGAGCGAGGCAATCATCGCCCATGCCTCGTTCGTTGCTGTCGCCAGACCCGCGCGCTCGAGCAGCGGCCGTACATAAGCCTGAACCATGGGATTGTCGGGAGATGGCAACGGTCCGGACAGGAAGGTTTCAGGAATGCCTATGGCGCGTGCCGCATCGAGATCCCCTGTCTTGAGACGAGCGAGCAAGAGTCCAGCATGCTCGGGAGCTCGGGCCCAGATCACCGTGTCGATCAGGGCGAGACCGATTGCACCTCCAAGATTGCGCATGAGATTGAACAGGCTGCTCGCATTTGGCACGCGCTCGGGAGGAAGATGCCCCAGCGCGACGCGCGTCGGCGGCAGAAGGCAGAGCATGATCGCAATGCCGCGGACCGTCTGCGGCCAGAACATCGCATCGAAGTCGGCATCACGCGGCTGAAAAGCGCTCAGGCCGAGGCCGAGGCCGAAGAGAATAAATCCAATGACCGTAAGGACGACTGCGCTGATCCGGCGTTCTGCCCAAATGACAAGAGGAGCGGTCACCAGCTGTGCGACACCGGTGACCAACATGATCTCTCCGATACGCAGCGCCCCATGGCCGCGTACGAAGGAGAGAAAGACCGGCATGAGGTAAACAGAACCATAAAGCCCGATGCCGGTGAGAAAACTCAGTGTGCATCCGATGGCAAGGCGCCAATCGAGGAGAGCCGACAGGTTCACGATAGGCTCTGACGTCCGCAATGTACGAGCGACAAAAAGACGTCCTGAAGCAACACAGAGAGCGAAGATCGCAAAGACACTCGGCGACAACCATCCGCGATGGGGAGCCTCCTTCAACCCTATCTCCAGGGCGGCAAGACATAAAACGATGCTGAGCAGCGCGGTCCAATCGAATGCACGTGCCAAGCCAAAGTTCGAGCGGTCCCGCGGCAGGCAGAACAGGCCGACCAAGCCGGCGGCAAGTCCTGGAACGACGTTGATCAGGAATAGCCAATGCCAGGAATAGGTCTGCGTGATCCAACCGCCGACAACAGGCCCCAATGTCGGTGCCAGAACGGCGAGAACGCCCGCGATGGTGGTCGCAACCGGCTCGACCTTCTTCGGAAAGAGCAGGAAGACCGCCGAAAAAACCAAAGGGATCAGCGTCCCTCCCGCGAACCCTTGCAACACCCGCCATGTCGTCAGCGAAGCGAATCCGGTGCTGGCGGCACAGCCGACGGACGCAATCGTGAAGATGGCGACGGCAATCGTGAACAGACCGCGCATGGTCAGCATGCGGGTCAGCCAACCGGTCAGAGGAATCGAGATGACCTCGGCAATGAGATAGGCAGTCTGCACCCAGCTCATCTGGTCTGGCGGGATTTCGAGTGCGGACCGGATTTCCGGAAGAGAGGTGGCCACCACCTGGATATCCAGGATCGCCATGAACATGCCGAGTCCCATGGCGCAGAAGCCCATCCAGATGCGGAAGGGAACGAATTCGTCTGGCACGGTGCCCGCCGTCATCGTTCTACGTGACTTGGGGCTGACAGAACTCTTTGAGGGCCCGCGTTTCTGCGCGGATCCGGACCGTCAGCACGGCAGCGTTCAAAAGGGAGAACAGAATGGCATATCCGACAAGCCCGAAGGCGAGCGGCAGAACGGCGATCTCGGCGGCGACGACGAGATAATTCGGGTGGTTCATGAACCGGTATGGTCCCGTGCGAACCAGCGGGGTCCTCGGCAGGACGATGATCCGTGTGGTCCAGCGCTCGCCCAGGGATGCCAGAACCCAGAAACGCGCGACCTGCAGGGCGACATAAACTCCCGCCCAGCCAGGCGCCAGAGGACGATCCCAGGCCAACACCCAGAGACCGAGGAGCCAGGCGGTGTGCACGAGGACGATCAGCCCGTAATGCCCCGACGCGACCTCGACAGCCCCGCGCGCCTTGAGGCGCCGCGTGTTGCGTCGCGCCCAAGCAAGCTCGCTCATCCTTTGCAGCGTTACCAGGATCAGGAGAGCGAGGCTCAGACTCATGAGCAGCGTTCCAGGACAAGGCAGGAGGCCGTGAATCCCGGTCCCATGGCAATCAGAAGGCAACGCTGCGGGAGACCGGCGCGCAGAACCCTCTCCAGGACGAACAGAACCGTCGGGGCAGACATATTGCCATGCGTTGCCAGAATTTCCCGCTCATGGTCGAGCGTGCCTTGGTTGAGATGGAGCACGCGCTCGAGCGCCGTAATGATTTTTGGTCCGCCGGGATGGCACACGAAGCGGTCAATGGACGACATCGGGATGCGGAGCCGTTGGAGGATGCCGGCGATGGCGGGCCCCAGGTGGGTTTCGGCAAAAGGCGGCAGCGCCCGTGCGAGGACGACGCCGAACCCGTCCGGGTCGATATCCCACCCCATGATGTCGAGGGTGTCGTGCCAGGTATGCTCCCCGGAACCCTGCGCCGTGGCGAAGCCGCCATCTCCGGCCCTGACGAGGAGGGCTGCGGCGCCGTCGGCGAAGAGAGCCGTGGAGACCACGTTCGCAGCGGTCAGCTTGTCGGGTCTGACTGCCAGCGTGGACAACTCGACGGTGACGAACAGGATGGTGGTTCCCGGAGAGGCGGCCGCCAGGCGCGTCGCGACCGCCAGCCCGGTCACGCCCGCGGCGCAGCCGAGACCGAAGAGCGGGATGCGCGTCACATCTTCACGAAAGCCGAGACGGTCGAGCAGATACGAATCGAGACTTGGTGTTGCGACCCCCGTTGAGGATGCGGTGATGACCGTGTCGACATCGGAGCCCTTCAAGCCGGCGGCCGCGAGAGCCTTGCGCGCCGCCTCCTCGAAGAGATCCGCACCACTCTGCAGGTAGACCTCCGTCCGATCAGGCCAGCCATGCGGCTCCAGATACCATTCGAGCGGCCGTGCTGCATGGCGCTGAATGACTCCTGCCGTTTCGAAGACCTGCTCGACCTTGTCGAAATCGCCGAACTGCTCGCCAAAAACCTGCCGGGCAGCCGCTGCGATATCCTTCTGTGTCAGGATATAGGGCGGAACGGCGGTCGCGAGCGACAGAAGAGCCGGGCGAGGTGCCATCGGGCATTCTCACACTTCCGCGGACGTGGTCGCTATCCTCGGAAGTCCAACAAGCCAATTTCCATTATTATACCAGCAATTCCCGCGCGAGTAACCGCACAAGGCGTTGGACTGCATGAGCAGATTGCCTCAGAGCTTCCGCTTTGAGATTCACCGATCCGAGCGTTGCCGGATCGGCTTTGGCGCTAGCTCATCTGCACATCCACCACGCCAGGCACCGCACGGAGAGCGCCCGCGATCTGCGGGCTGGCCATGTATTTGCCCGGGAGCTTCACCTCGACCTCCCGGTGGCCCTCGTCGAGGATCAGAACCAGGGAGACCTCGCCTTCGCCTTTCGCCCTCAGGCGCTCGTAGACGCTGGAGATGGGGCGCTCGTCGCGCAGGAAGATGCGCATGCCCTTCTGGTGCTTGGCGATGGCTTCTTCCAAGGGCTCGGCGGTGCCGATGCGCGCCCTCACCTCTTCACCCTCGACACCCGCCTGGAGCATGAGCAACACGGCGGTGCCGGGCTCAAGCGTATCGCGATAGCGCATCAACCCTTCCGAGAAGATGATGGCTTCGAATTGCCCGGTCTGATCCGAGAGGGTCAGAATGCCCATCTTGTTACCGGTCTTGGTCCGACGCTCCTGCCGGTCGAGCACGGTCGCTGCGACCTTGCCGACCGAGTTGCCCGCCTTCACCGAGCGGCAGAAATCCACCCAGGTCTGGACGCGCAGCTTCTGCAGAAGATCGCCGTATTCATCGAGCGGATGGCCGGAAAGGAAGAAGCCGACGGCATCGTATTCCCGCTGCAGGCGCTCGGCAGAAGGCCAGGGCTCGTAAGAGGGAATGCGCAGCTGCACATCCGCCGCGTTCATGCCACCGAACATATCGATCATGCCGCCATTGGCCGCCTCATGAGCCTGCTGGGCAAGGCTCATCATGGCGTCGATGGAGGCGCAGGCCTTGGCCCGGTCCGGCTCCAACTCGTCGAAGGCGCCTGCGGCGATCAGGTTCTCGATGGTACGCTTGTTCAGCGCTCGCGGATTGATACGGCGCGCGAAATCCGCGAGGTCCTTGAAGGGCTCGTCCCCCCTCGCCTCCACCACGGCCTCGATGGCCTGGCGGCCCACGCCCTTCACGGCGGCGAGCGCATAGAGGATGGAACCCTTGCCCTCCTCGTCATAGACCACGTCGAACACCACGCCCGAGCGGTTGATGGAAGGCGGGATCACCTTGAAGCCGAGGCGCTGGGCCTCGCGGCGGAATTCGGAGAGCTTGTCCGTGTTGTCGAGATCGAGCGTCATGGACGCAGCGATGAACTCGACCGGGAAGTTTGCCTTCAGATAGGCGGTCTGGAAGGCGACGAGCGCGTAGGCGGCCGCGTGACTCTTGTTGAAGCCGTAATCCGCGAACTTCGCGAGCAGGTCGAAGATCTCGTTGGCCTTCGCCTTCTCAAGGCCGCCCTTGGCCGCGCCCGACACGAAGCGTTCGCGCTGCGCGTCCATCTCGGCCTTGATCTTCTTACCCATGGCGCGGCGCAGAAGATCTGCATCGCCGAGCGAATAGCCGGCGAGGACTTTGGCCACCTCCATCACCTGCTCTTGGTAGACGATGATGCCGAAGGTTTCCCGCAGGATCGGCTCCAGCTTGTCGTGGGGATACCAATCCTTCTTGTTGTGTTCGTCCTTACCGAGCTTGCGCGCGCAATAGACCGGGATGTTCGCCATCGGGCCCGGACGGTAGAGCGCCACGAGCGCGATGATGTCCTCGAAACGGTCGGTCTCCATCTCGACGAGGGCTTTTCTCATGCCCACCGATTCCACCTGGAACACGCCGACCGTTTCGCCGCGCCGGAGCATCTCGTAGCTTTTACGGTCATCGAGCGGCAGCGCCGACAGATCGATCTGGATGCCTTTGCGCTTGATCAGATCAACCGCCGTGCGCAACACGGTGAGCGTTTTCAGACCCAGGAAGTCGAACTTCACGAGGCCCGCCTGCTCGACCCATTTCATGTTGAACTGGGTCACGCGCATGCCCGTCTTCGGGTCTCGGTAGAGCGGCACCAGTTCCTGCAGCGGACGATCGCCGATCACCACGCCTGCGGCGTGTGTCGACGCATGGCGATGCAGGCCTTCGAGCTTCTGCGCGATGTCGAGCATGCGCTTGACGACGGGCTCTTCCTCGATGGCGGCCTGCAGTTTCGGCTCGCCTTCAATGGCCTGCGCGAGCGTCACGGGGTTCGCCGGATTCTGCGGCACGAGCTTCGTGAGCTTGTCCACCTGGCCATAGGGCATTTCGAGCACACGGCCCACGTCGCGCATCACGCCGCGTGCGAGCAGCGTGCCGAAGGTGATGATCTGCGCGACCTGCTCTTCGCCATAGCGTTTCTGCACGTATTCGATCACGCGTTCGCGGTTATCGACGCAGAAGTCGATATCGAAGTCGGGCATCGACACGCGTTCGGGATTCAGGAAGCGCTCGAACAGCAGGCTGAACCGCAGCGGATCGAGATCGGTGATGGTGAGCGCGTAAGCGACCAGCGAGCCCGCACCCGAACCTCGGCCCGGACCGACGGGAATGTCGTGATCCTTCGCCCATTTGATGAAGTCCGACACGATCAGGAAGTAGCCGGGGAACTTCATCTTGCGGATGATGCTGATCTCGAACGCAAGACGGTCGTGATAATCCTGCTCGGTCAGGCCCGGCGCGGGACCATGCGCAGCCAGGCGCTTGGCAAGGCCCTCCTCGGCCTGGCGCTGCAGCTCCGCACCTTCGTCGAGGTTGGCAGCGTCGGGACCCGTGCCGAAATTCGGCAGGATAGGCTTGCGGGTTCGTACGCGCGTTGCGCAACGCATGGCGATTTCGACACTGGCATTCAGCGCATCCGGCAGATCGGAGAACAGCTCCATCATCTGCTGGCGTGTCTTGAAGTGATGCTCCGGCGAGAGACGGCGGCGGTCATCGTTGGAGACGATCTGGCCTTCCGCAATGGCGAGCAGCGCGTCATGCGCCTCGTAATCTTTCGGCGAGGCGAAGAACGGTTCATTCGTGGCGACGATCGGCAGACCGTTGCGGTCGGCAAGCCCAATCAGCTCGCCCTCCACCATCCTTTGCTCATCGAGGCCGTGGCGCTGGATCTCCACATAAAGCTGGTGGCCGAAGGCATTCTTCAAGATGTCGAGTCGCGCCTGCGCCAGTTCCTGCCGACCGCCGCTGCGAAGCGCGCAATCGAGCGGCCCTGTGAAGCCGCCGGTGAGCGCGATGAGACCCTCGCTATGCTTTTCGAGAATGGGCGCGGCCACGCGCGGCTCCTCGCCGAGCGGCACGCCAAAATAGGCGTGACTCACCAAGCGCATGAGGTTGCGGTAGCCTTCCTCCGTCTGCGCGAGCAGTACAATGCTGGAAGGCACCGGCACCACGCGGGCGACGGGATCGGCCTCCTCGAAGCAGACGGAGAGCTGCACGCCGGCAATCGGCTGAATGCCGGAGCCGGCCATCTTCTCCGAGAATTCGAGCGCACCGAAGAGATTGTTGGTGTCCGTGAGCGCGAGTGCGGGCTGCTTATCGGCGGCGGCGAGCTTCTGCAGCTGCGCGATCTTCAGAGCCCCCTCGAGCAGCGAATACGAGGAGTGCACGTGCAGGTGCACGAAGCCGATGTCTTGAAGAATGCGCGCCATGAAACTCTACTCAGTAAATGGCACGCATACTGCCACGATTCCCCGTTCACCGGATCTTAATGAGGACTACCTTCCTGTGGATGTCGAGAAGGCGTTGTGAATTGCGGGTATCAGGCGACCGGTGCCAGCACCAGAGCCCAGATTGCCACGGCCGATCCGAACATGACGAGAGAGGTGATTTCAGCGGCGGTTTCGAGGATGATGCGAAGCATGTTGGATCTCCGTGTTCTCTATGTGTTCAATTATGTTCGTTAAATGTTCCTTGTAAAGCGGCTGTGGATCGGGCCGTTCAGACGGAGTCAACAAAGCCTTAAGACGCGCGAAGGCGTGCCCTTGGATGGCCTAAGGACGTCAGGCTGTGGGATGCTGTGGAAAACCGGTTAAGGGAGCTGCACGATCAGTCCGTCACGGATGGTCACCCGGCGGTCCATGCGGGCAGCCAGATCCATGTTGTGCGTGGCGATCAGCGCCGCGAGGCGCGAGGCGCGCACGATGGCGACGAGTGTCTGGAACACCCGGTCCGCAGTGTGTGGGTCGAGATTGCCGGTGGGCTCGTCCGCGAGAAGGAGGCGTGGCGCATTGGCAACCGCACGGGCAATCGCCACACGCTGCTGCTCACCGCCCGAGAGTTCGCCGGGACGATGCTTGAGACGCTTGCCCAATCCTAGGAAGGTCAGGAGCTGGCTTGCCCGGTCCTCGGCCTCCGGCTTCGGCAAGCCGCGAATGAGCTGCGGGATCACAACGTTTTCGAGCGCCGACAGCTCGGGCAGCAGGTGGTGGAACTGATAGACGAAGCCCAGCTCCTCACGGCGGATGCGCGTGCGCTCCTGGTCGTTCATATGCGAGGTGGGCTTGCCGCCCACATAGACCTCGCCACCGTCGGGCTTTTCGAGCAGGCCCGCCACATGCAGGAGCGTGGATTTGCCCGTGCCGGACGGCGCAATGAGGGCCACGATTTCGCCCGGCCAGATCGCAAGCTCCGCCCCGCGCAGCACCTCCAGGAAGGTGTCTCCCTGGGGATAGCGACGTTCGACTTGGGACAGGTGGAGAGCGGGCTGGGTTTGTCCGGACGCCATGATCAACCGTAACGCAACGCTTCGACGGGATCGAGCTTCGCGGCCCGCCACGAGGGATAGAGGGTCGCCAGAAGCGACAGGACCATCGCCATGATGAGAATGGTGGCGACTTCGGTCGGGTTCACGTCGGCCGGCAGGCGGCTCAGGAAATAGAGCTCCGCCGGGAAGAGATTCGTGTTCGTGAGCGTCGAGATGAAATCGCGGATGGTCTCGACATTGAGCGCGAGCAGCAGCCCAAGGCCGAAGCCCGCAATCGTGCCGACAATGCCAATGGACGCGCCCGTGATCAGGAAGATGCGCATGATCGCACCGCGTGTCGCGCCCATGGTGCGCAGGATTGCGATGTCGCTCGACTTGTCCTTCACGAGCATGATGAGCCCGGAGATGATGTTGAGCGCGGCGACCAGCACGATGAGCGTGAGGATCAGGAACATCACGTTCCGTTCAACCTCCAGCGCGCCGAAGAAGGTGCGATTGCGCTGCCGCCAATCGGTCATCAGAACAGGCCTGCCTGCTGCCTCTTCGATGGCGGCGCGGGCCTCGTCCACCTTGTCGGCGTCGTTGAGATAGACCTCGATCAGCTGCACGTCGCCCTGGCGGTTGAAGTAGTTCTGCGCCTCGGTGAGCGGCATGAAGACGAAGGTGGAATCGAACTCCGACATGCCGATCTCGAACACGGCCTTGACGGGATAGCCCTTCACGCGTGGCGCAGTGCCGAAGGGCGTTGCGGCGCCGCGTGGCGTGATCAGCGTCAGGGTATCGCCCGCCTGTATGGACAAGGCCTCCGCGAGACGACGGCCGATAGCGACGCCCTCGCCTTCCTCGAAATTGTCGAGCGAGCCCTGGCGGAGATTGCCGGCAATATGCTCGATCTGACGCAGGTCGTTCGAGCGAATGCCGCGCACCAGTACGCCGCTGCCGTTGTATTGCGAGGAGCCGAAGGCCTGGCCTTCCACGAGCGGGATCGCCCGCTTCACGCCGGGAACGGCGGCAATGCGCGCGGACACTTCCGGATAATCGGTCAACGGACTTTCGATGGGTGCCACGAAGATATGGCCGTTGATGCCCACGATCTTGTCGAGCAGTTCCTTGCGGAAGCCATTCATGACCGAGAGCACCACGATGAGCGTCGCGACGCCCAGCATGATGCCGAGGAACGAGAAGCCCGCGATGACCGAAACAAACCCTTCCCGCCGCCGCGTGCGCAGGTAGCGCCCCGCGAGCATCCACTCGAAGAGCGAGAAAGGCTTGGTTCCGGTCGGTGCTGTTTTGGCCATGGGCGCTTATTTATGGGCCGTCAGCCGTGCGGCTACATCATCGACCGACAAAAGCTCACGCGCGCCCGTGGCGCGGTTTTTCAGCTCCACCTTGCCCTCGGCGAGGCTCTTCGGGCCGATCAGCACCTGCCACGGAACGCCGATGAGATCGGCAGTGGCGAACTTTCCGCCCGGACGCTCGTCACGGTCGTCATAGAGCACGTCGTAGCCAGCGGCAGAGAGTTCGCGGTAGAGGCGCTCGCTCGCGGCATCGGTGCCGGAATCTCCGACCTTCAGGTTCAGGATTGCCACATCGAACGGCGCAACGGCCTCTGGCCAGATGATGCCATTCTCGTCGTGGCTCGCCTCGATGATGGCGGCGATGAGACGGCTCGGGCCGATGCCGTAGGAGCCCATGTGGACCGGCCTCTCCTGCCCGTCCGGCCCCATGACCTTCGCGCCCATGGGCTCGGAATACTTGGTGCCGAAATAGAAGATGTGGCCGACCTCGATGCCGCGCGCGGACATCTTCCTGTCGGCGGGGACAGCGTCGAAAGCAGTCTGATCGTGCATTTCCGAGGTCGCGGCATAGAGCGACGTCCACTTGTCGACGGTGCTCTGGAGGCCCGGAATGTCGTCGAAATTCGTGTCGGCCGGCGGGATCTCGTAATTGAGATAATCCGCGTGGCAGAACACCTCGCTCTCGCCGGTGGAGGCGAGAATGATGAATTCGTGGCTCAAGTTTCCGCCGATGGGGCCAGTATCAGCGCGCATCGGGATCGCCTTCAGGCCCATGCGAGCGAAGGTGCGCAGATAAGCCACGAACATCCTGTTGTAGGAATGGACGGCCCCGGCCTGATCCAGGTCGAAGGAATAGGCATCCTTCATCAGGAACTCGCGGGAGCGCATGACGCCGAAGCGCGGGCGCACCTCGTCACGGAACTTCCACTGAATGTGATAAAGGTTCAGCGGCAGGTCCTTGTAGGAACGCACATAGCCCCGGAAGATTTCCGTGATCATTTCCTCATTGGTGGGGCCGAAGAGCATCTCGCGCTCATGCCGATCTTGAATGCGCAGCATCTCCTTGCCATAGGCGTCGTAGCGGCCCGACTCACGCCAGAGGTCCGCCGACTGGATCGTGGGCATCAGAAGCTCGATGGCGCCGGAGCGGTCCTGTTCCTCGCGGACGATGGCATTGACCTTGTTGAGCACCCTCAAACCCAACGGCAGCCAAGCATAGATGCCCGCAGCCTCCTGACGGATCATGCCGGTCCGCAGCATCAGGCGATGGGAGACGATCTCCGCCTCTTTCGGCGTCTCGCGGAGAATGGGGAGGAAATAGCGGCTCAAACGCATAGGACGCCTTCAGTCTCGGTCAGGAATGGAACAGTGAGTCGCGACTCGTTTCCAGCACACAACACAGGCCATGGCGAAAAGACAAGCTGCCATTGCCTGTCCTGGCCTGCGACGCAATGGATTAGACCAAAGATTGATACAACAAGTGTCGCAAAATGCATCACAGAGTGCCTAAAAAAGATGACAACGTAAGGTGAGTCACCTATAACCGAACAGCTAACGTCTCAGACCTTCAAAAAGGCAGAGGCTGCGGTCCGAGTTTCGGGAGGAACGCGATCCCTAAGCGCCAGACAGGCGCCGGCGCCAAAAAGCCAGGGGTCATAAACAACGCCAAAAGGCAGTTCAGGCAAGGCGAAAGCCTTGCTTTTTCTTTTTTGTTTTCAGGATTTTAGAGTTCCGCCCGTCATGGCCGCACAGGTTGCGGCCATCCACGTCTTGGACCCGCAGCGTTAAATGGCGGGATGCCCGGGACGAGCCCAGGCATGACGGTGGAAGCCCTGACAGCTGGAACTCTCAAAGCCCCGCCAGCGGGAAAACTGCCGTCACGACCACCAGCACCACGGACGCGACCAACGTGGTCCAGATCGCCTTTTCCTGAAGGCCCGGAGCAGAGGGAGCACCCGGTTCGGTACCGGCGGTGACCTCGCCGCTTTCCGCCTGGCTGCGGACGCCGAAGGGCAGGACGGCGAAGAGCAGGATCCACCAGATCACGAAGTAAAGAGCGAGCCCTCCGGCCACACGCAGGCCAAAGGCATTGACGACGACGGCAATGGCGATGGCCGAGATGACCACCACTACGGCAAGGGTGGACCAGAACGAGGCAGCGAGAGCTTTTACAAGTCTTATCAACAGCTTGTCCTCAGGCCTGCTCAAGCTCGATGAGGGTTCCGTTGAAGTCCTTCGGATGCAGGAAAAGCACCGGCTTTCCATGGGCTCCGATCTTCGGCTCGCCCGAACCAAGAACCCTGGCCCCGGAATTCACAAGCCTGTCCCGCGCTTCAAGGATGTTCTCCACCTCGTAGCAGACGTGGTGAATGCCGCCGTCCGGGTTCTTCTCCAGGAACTTGGCGATGGGCGAATCTGCGCCAAGAGGCTCCAGAAGCTCGATCTTGGTGTTCGGCAAGGTGATGAACACGACCGTTACCCCATGCTCTGCAAGCGCCTCCGGCTCGGACACCTCGGCCCCGAGCGTGCCGCGATAGAGCTTTGCGGCCGCCGCGATATCGCGGACGGCAATGGCAACGTGGTTCAAGCGACCGAGCATGTTGGCTCCTCTTAAGGATAAGAGCTGCTTCCACGCACTAGAATCAGCTCTCTTCTTCACTGTGACGCATTTTTGACGGCGAATCGGATCCACTTCGCCGAAAAATGCTCCTGCCTTGGCCGCTTTATACCTCGATCACGAGGACATGACAGGCTGGCTTCTTGCCCCATTCCTGGTTCACGGCAGCGCGCACGGCCCGGTGGACGGCGTTCTCGACAGCGTCCGGGTCGCGACGCTTGGCCTTCGGGAGACCATCGAGCGTATCAGCCACCGTGTCGGCAATGATATCGGTCAAATCGCGGCCCTGCCGGTTCTTCTCAGGAAGCCCCATGGCATCCACCACAGGATCACCCGCGATCTCGCCTCGGTCATCGATGGCAATCGCCACCGTCACGATGCCAGCGAAGGCAAGCTTGCGGCGCTCCGGCAAGGCGCGCTCGCCGGCCGGAATGACGATGTTGCCGTCCTTGTAGACGCGGCCTGCCGGGATGGTGTCGATAATCTCCGCCTTGCCCGGAGCCAGGCGCACGAGAGTTCCGTTCTTGGCGCGGACCACCTCCGGCACGCCCTGCTGGCGCGCGAACTTGGCGTGCTCGGCCAGATGCAGCGGCTCGCCGTGGGCAGGAATGGCAATCCGCGGCTTTGTCCATTCATACATCTGGGCAAGCTCGCCCCGGCGCGGGTGTCCGGAGACGTGCACGAGTTCCGTGCGATCGGTGATGACCTCGATGCCCTGCTCGATCAGGCTGTTGATGATGGAGCCCACAGCCTTTTCGTTGCCGGGAATGGCGCGGGACGAAAAGATCACGCGGTCGCCTGCGGACAACGCGATGTCCGGATGCTCGTCGAAGGCAATCCGCGCGAGCGCTGCGCGGGGCTCACCCTGCGAGCCGGTGAGGACGGCGACGACCTTGTCGCGCGGCATGTAGCCGAAGTTTTCGGCCGAATGGAATTCCGGCAGATCCTCGAGATAACCGCACTCCCGCGCCACATCGACGACACGATCCATGGCGCGGCCGACGACGACAATGTCGCGCCCGCACTCGCGCGCTGCTTCCGCCACCGAGCGGATGCGGGCGACATTGGAGGCGAAGGTCGTTATCGCGACGCGATGCGGTGCGTCCTTGATGAGCGTGGCAAGATTCTTGGCGACATCAGCCTCGCTCGGGCTCGTACCCTCGCGCACCACGTTGGTGGAATCGCAGACGAGGGCGAGAACGCCCTCCTCACCCAACTTCCGGAAGGATTCTTCCGAGGTGAGGCTGCCGAGATAAGGTGTCGGATCGAGCTTCCAGTCGCCCGTATGCACGATGAGGCCGTGCGGAGTGCGGATGGCGAGTGCGTTGGATTCCGGAATCGAGTGGGCGACCGGCACGTATTCGACATCGAAGGCGCCGAGCTTCAGGCGCTGGCCGGGCGCGATCTCGTTGAGCTCGATCTTCGGCGCGTCCGGTTCGGACAAACGGCGCGTTTCCAGAAGGCCGATGGCGAACCTCGTGGCATAGACCGGCGCGCGCAGGCGCGGCCACATCTCGACCAACGCGCCGATGTGATCCTCATGCGCATGGGTGATGAAGATGCCCAGAAGGTTGTGCCGCTCTTCCTCGATGAAACGCAGGTCCGGATAGACGAGGTCGATCCCCGGAAGCTGCTCCTCGCCGCCAAAGCCCATACCGCAATCGACAAGGATCCACTGCCGGTCCGTCTCCGGCCCGAAGCCGTAGAGGGCGGCATTCATGCCGATTTCGCCGAGCCCGCCGAGGGGCAGAAACACCAATTCGTCCTGGGGGGATGCCATACCTGATTGTGACCTTGTCATGCCAGCCTTAAGGCCTGGCAATATCGTGCAGCAAATGAGGAAAATAAAGGTCGCCCGCATCGATGAGTTCCGCGCCTGAGACAGTTTTCAGATGCAGGCGGCCGAACCGGTCGAGCCCTTCGAAAATACCGCGCTTCTCACCGGATGGAAGGCGAAGGGTCACCTCCTGCCCTAACCCTGCCGCCCGCTCCAGCCAGAGCCGCCGGATGGGTCCGAACGGGTCGGCGGCGTTCATGCGCGCCGCATTGCGCCAGGCGGAAAAGGTTTGCGCGAAACTAGCGGACAGAGCCCGGAACACATCCTCACGCCTTAATCCAGACCGTACGCTCTGCAGAGCCAAGGCCGGATAAGGCGTTCCGGTCGGCGAGAAAGCCACGTTCACGCCCATGCCGATGATGATCGCAAGCGGACCGTTGTTCCGGAGCCTGTGGCCTTCAAGGAGAAGGCCGGAGACCTTCGCGCCATCGAGCAAGAGATCGTTCGGCCATTTGAGCGATAGACGCGGGGCGCTCACGCCCGTCACGGCCTCGATCGCCTCGTGCAAGGCGAGCCCGGCGACGAAGCCGAGCTGCGGGGCGTGTTGCGGCTCGCAAGGATCGATCAGCAGAAGGCTGGAGTAGAGATTGCCGGGAGGCGACGACCATTGCCGGCCATGCCGCCCCCTGCCCGCGTGCTGCTCGCCCGCCACAATCCAGAGCTGGCCCGGATCGCCGGAGCGCGCAGCATGGAGCGCGTCATCGTTGGTCGATTCTGTCGCCTCGAGCGAAATGAGCCGATAACCGGCGGCCTCGGCTTCTGGCGACAGATTCACCATCAGAACAAGGAGCGCGCGGCGGCGCCCGCAGCGGCAACCAGCGGAGCCGGAACGATGCCGAAGAGCACCACGAAGATGCTGGAGAGGGCCAGCACCAGCTTCACGCCGGCAGGCATCGCATCGTAGGCGGCAGCGGGCTCATCGAAGTACATGACCTTCACGATGCGAAGGTAATAGTAAGCGCCGATCACGCTGGTAACGACACCGATGATGGCAAGCGCCACGAGGTTGGCGTTGATAGCAGCGTTGAACACCGCGAACTTCGCGAAGAATCCGGCGAGCGGCGGAATGCCCGCGAGCGAGAACATCATCATCGCGAGGCAGAAGGCGAGGACCGGATGCGTGCGGGCAAGGCCCGACAGATCCTCGATGTTCTCGAACATCACCTTGCCGCGGCGAAGGCCGAGGATGACCGCAAAGGCACCGAGCGTCATGGCGAGATAGATCGCCATATAGACGACCACGCCCTGGACGCCCTCGACCGTGCCGGCGGCAAGGCCGATCAGCGCATAGCCCACGTTGCCGATGGAGGAATAGGCCATCAGGCGCTTGATGTTGCGCTGGCCGATGGCGGCGAACGAACCCAGCGCCATGGAGGCGATGGAGATGAACACGATGATCTGCTGCCATTGGCCGACGATGTTCGGGAAGGCATCGATGAACACGCGGGTGGCCATGGCCATGCCGGCCATTTTGGGAGCGGCGGCGAAGAAGGCGGTCACCGGGGTCGGCGAGCCTTCGTACACGTCCGGCGTCCACATGTGGAACGGCACGGCGGAGATCTTGAAGGCGATACCGGCGGCCACGAACACGATGCCGATGACAGCACCGATGCCCACTTGTCCCTGCAGAATGCCCGCAATTGCCGGGAACGACACGTTGCCGGTGAAGCCATAGACCAGCGAAGCACCGTAGAGCAGCATGCCCGAGGACAGCGAACCAAGCACGAAATACTTCAGGCCAGCTTCCGTCGAACGCACGTTGTCACGGTCGAAGGCGGCGATCACGTAGGACGAGAGGCTGAGCAACTCGAGGCCGAGATAGAGGGCGATCAGGTCGTTCGCCGAAATCACCATCATCATGCCGAGCGTCGAGAGCACGATCAGGATCGGGTACTCGAAGCGGCTGATGCCCTCGCGGCGCATGTAATCCATGGAGAGGATGACACCGCCTGCCGAGGCGACGAGGGTGAGAGCCTTCATGAACTTGGCGAAGCCGTCGATCACGAAGGAACCGTTCATGGTTTCGACGCGCTCGCCAGGCAGCATCAGCACCGCCACGAAAGCGACGGCCAGGAGCGCAAGGGCGATGATGTTCATGCCCTCCTCGGAGCGCTCTCCGCGCATCGCACCGAAGAGAACCAGGACGAGAGCGCCCGCTGCCAGGATGATCTCCGGCAGCACGGGGCCGAAAGCGGGAATGGTGAGGACGGGGTTCATCATGACCTCAGTGTGCGGTGAGAGCCGCCGTTTTAACGGTGGAGAGCGCGGCCTGGACACCCTTCAGGAGCTGATCCGTCGGTGCCGCGAAGGCGTCGAGGATCGGGCCGGGCTGCACGCCGTAATAGATGATCAGGAGGATGAGCGGCGCGAAGGTGATGATTTCGCGGCGGTTCAGATCCGTGATGGTCTGGAGTGCGGGCTTGTCGAGCTCTCCGTAGACGACGCGGCGGTAGAGCCAGAGCGCATAGGCGGCCGAGAGGATCACGCCCGTGGCGGCGAAGAAGGCCACCCAGGTGTTGGAGCGGAACGCGCCGATGAGCGTCAGAAACTCGCCGATGAAGCCCGAAGTGCCCGGGAGCGCCACATTGGCCATGGTGAGGATCATGAACACCACCGCGTACATGGGCATGCGGTTCACGAGGCCGCCATAGGCCTTGATCTCGCGGGTGTGCATCCGGTCGTAGATCACGCCGACGCCTAGGAAGAGCGCGCCGGAAACCAAACCGTGGGAGATCATGGTGAACATGGCGCCCTGGATGCCCTGCTCGTTCATGCTGAACAGGCCCATGGTCACGAAGCCCATATGCGCCACCGAGGAGTAGGCAATGAGCTTCTTGATGTCTTCCTGCATCAGGGCCACCAGCGAGGTGTAGATGATCGCGATGACCGAGAGAGCGAAGACCAGCGGCGCGAAATACACCGAAGCCTCCGGGAACATCGGCAGCGACACTCGGATGAAGCCGTAACCGCCCATCTTCAGCAGGACGCCCGCCAGGATCACGGAGCCGGCCGTCGGAGCTTCCACGTGCGCGTCCGGCAGCCAGGTATGGACCGGCCACATGGGCATCTTCACTGCGAAGGAGGCGAAGAAGGCCAGCCACAGCCAGATCTGCAGGTTAGACGGGAACTTGAAGGCCAGCAGCGTCGGGATGTCGGTGGTGCCGGCCTGCCAGTACATGGCCATGATGGCGAGCAGCATCAGCACCGAGCCGAGCAGCGTATAGAGGAAGAACTTGAAGCTGGCGTAGATGCGCCGCTTGCCGCCCCAGATGCCGATGATGAGGAACATCGGGATGAGGCCCGCCTCGAAGAACAGGTAGAAGAGCACGAGATCGAGCGCGCAGAACACGCCGATCATGGTGGTCTCGAGGACGAGGAAGGCGACGTAATACTCCTTCACCCGGTGCCCAATGGATTCCCACGAAGCCAGGATGCAGAAGGGCATCAGGAACGTGGTGAGCAGGATGAGTGGAATGGAGAAGCCGTCGACACCGAGCTTGTAGCGGATGGTTTCCGTCAGCCAGGCGTGGCTCTCGACCAGCTGGAAGCTGGCGGTCGCCGTGTCGAAGCGGCCCCAGGCCACGAGCGAGAGGACGAAGGTCGCGAGCGTGGTGGCAAGCGCCGCCCAGCGTGCGTTGGAGCGGCTCGCCTCGCTGTCGCCACGCAGCGTCAGGATGAAGGCCGCGCCAACCAGCGGCAGGATGAGAAGGCCGGAGAGGATGCCGAAGCCGAGCATTTAGTGGGCTCCCCTGAAGAGATAGAAGGTCACGAGAGCCGCAACGCCGATCAGCATTGCGAAGGCGTAGTGATAGACGTAGCCGGACTGCAACCGTACTGCGCCGCGGGTCACGTCGAGCACCCGGGCGGAGATGCCGTCAGGCCCGAGCCCGTCGATGATCTTCTGATCGCCCGTGCGCCAGAAGAAGCGGCCGATGGCCATGGCGGGACGCACGAAGATCGCGTCGTAGAGCTCGTCGAAGTACCATTTGTTGAGCAGGAAGCGGTATAGGATCGGGTGATCCGCCGCGAGCCGCGCCGGCTGCTTGGCGTCGACGATATACATGTAATACGCAAGCACGAAGCCGAGGATCATCATCACGGTCGGGAGCAACGGCACCCAGAACGGGAGATGATGCATCTCTTCCAGGATGTGGTTTTCGGGACGGGTGAAGAGCGCACCCTTCCAGAACTCCTTGTAGCCCTCGCCGAGGAACGCTTCGTGGAACACGATGCCGGCAACGACGGCACCGATGGCCAGCACGATGAGCGGCAGCACCATCACCAGCGGGCTCTCATGGGGGGTGTGAGCCCCATGGCCGTGGTGGCCGTGCTCGTGATCGGCGTGGCTGGCGGGCTCCACGTCATGACCGCGCTCGTCGTGCTCGACACCTTCGTGATCGCTCGGAGCATGATGATGCGAGGCAGCCCAACGTGCATTGCCCTCGAAGGTCATGAAGAACAGGCGCCAGGAATAGAATGAGGTCATGAAGGCTGCGACCACCGTCGCCAAGAAGGCGAAGGAGCCGGCCGCGCTGTGCGAGGCGTAAGCCGCTTCGATGATCGCGTCCTTGGAGTAATAGCCTGCCGTGAAGGGGAAGCCTGTGAGCGCGAGCGTACCGATCGCCATCATCGCCGTGGTGAGCGGGATATAGCGGCGTAAGTTGCCCATGTTCCGGATATCCTGCTCGTGGTGCATGGCATGGATGACGGAGCCTGCGCCCAGGAAGAGGAGTGCCTTGAAGAAGGCGTGCGTGAAGAGGTGGAACACACCGGCGCTGTAGGCGCCGACGCCAAGGCCCACGAACATGTAGCCGAGCTGCGAGCAGGTCGAGTACGCGATCACGCGCTTGATGTCGTTCTGTACGAGACCCACGGTCGCGGCGAAGAAGGCCGTGATTCCCCCGATCACGGTCACGACCGTGAGAGCGGCGGGTGCATATTCGAAGACCGGCGACAGGCGCGCGACCATGAACACGCCGGCGGTCACCATGGTGGCGGCGTGGATGAGCGCCGAGACCGGGGTCGGGCCTTCCATCGCGTCCGGCAGCCAAGTGTGCAGCAGGAACTGCGCCGACTTACCCATGGCGCCCATGAAGAGCAGCAGGCCGGCAATCGTCAGGGCGTGCCACTCGATGCCGAGGAAGGTGAAGCGGGCATTGGCGAACTCCCCCACGCGCGGGAAGATCGCGTCAAAAGTGACGCCGTTGAACAACACGAAGATCGTGAAGATGCCGAGCAGGAAGCCAAAGTCACCGACGCGGTTGACGATGAAGGCCTTCATGGCCGCGGCATTCGCCGAGTCCTTCTTGTACCAGAAGCCAATGAGCAGGTAGCTCGCCAGACCCACGCCTTCCCAGCCGAAGAACATCTGGACCAGATTGTCCGCCGTCACCAGCATGAGCATGGCGAAGGTGAAGAGCGACAGATAGGCAAAGAAGCGCGGACGGTGCGGATCCTCGTGCATGTAGCCGATGGCGTAGAGGTGGACCAGCGCCGACACGGTGTTGACCACCACCAGCATCATGGCAGTAAGCGTGTCGATGCGGAACGCCCAATCGACCTGAACGTCGCCGACGGACATCCACTGGGCCACCTGAACGCGGACCATCGGCTCTTCGCCGAAGCCCACTTGGATGAAGGCCACCCAGGAGAGGACCGCCGACACGAATAGCAGAGCCGTGGTGATGATCTCGCTCGGCCGGGCGCCGATGACGCGTCCCAAGAGGCCTGCGATGAGGAAGCCGACGAGCGGCAGAAAAACGATTGCGTGGTACATTGTCGTCTACTTTGCCGTTAGGGCCTGGCTCATGGCCGCATGATCTTGGTCAGAAAACCGGTTCCCACTTTCCTGGATCATGCTTTAGCCCCTCATCATGTTCACGTCTTCGACCGCGATGGAGCCGCGGTTGCGGAAGAAGACCACCAGAATGGCAAGGCCGATGGCCGCCTCGGCCGCCGCGACCGTGAGGATCAGCAGCGCGAAGACTTGGCCGACGATGTCGTTCAGGTGGGTCGAGAAGGCCACCATGTTGATGTTCACCGAGAGCAGGATCAGCTCGATGGACATCAGGATGACGATGACGTTCTTCCGGTTGATGAAGATGCCGAACACGCCGAGCGTGAAGAGCACGGCGGCGACGGTGAGATAATGGCCCAGTCCGATAACCATCGCGTGTCTCCTTAGATGCCCTGACGGAAGGGAACCTTCCGCACCTCGACAGCGGTTTCCTTCGTGCGAGCGTTCTGCTTCGAGATGTCCTGGCGGCGGATGCCCACGCGCTCGCGGAGCGTCAGCACGATGGCGCCGATCATGGCCACCAGCAGGATCAGGCCTGCCGCCTGGAAGAAGTAGAAGTAGCGGGTATAGAGCACCTGACCGAGGGCCTCGGTGTTGGTCATCACGTCAGCGGCCGGAATCGGAACCGCAGGCGAGCGGACAAGGCCCGGATCGACCACATAGGCGCCGACGACGAAGATGAGCTCGATCAGGAGCACGATGCCGATCAAAGCGCCGAAGGGCAGGTATTGGAGGAAGCCCTGTCGCAGCGCCGCGAAGTCCACGTCGAGCATCATGACGACGAAGAGGAAGAGCACCGCGACCGCGCCCACATAGACGATGACCAGGATCATCGCGAGGAACTCGGCTCCCATCATCAGGAACAGGCCCGCCGCATTGACGAAGGCCAGGATGAGGAAGAGCACCGACTGCACGGGATTGCGGGAGGCGATCACCATGAAACCGGATGCGATCGTAATCGTCGCGAACAAATAGAAGAAGGCGGCGGTAACCGTCATGCTCAAACACAAGCCGCCCCAAGAGCGGCCCCTTCCGACGTGGCCCCGGAGAATCCAGTGGCCTGTCTATAAATTCCGAACCCGACAGGAACAACCCGCCGGACATGCTTGCCCCCTGCCCTTTCCGGGCAGGAAGCGATTGTTAGCGGTAAGGCGCAGTCTTCGCGATGTTACGCGCGATTTCCCGCTCCCAGCGCTCGCCGTTCGCGAGCAGCTTGGCCTTGTCGTAGAGAAGCTCCTCGCGGGTCTCGACCGAGAACTCGAAGTTCGGGCCTTCCACGATGGCGTCCACCGGGCATGCCTCCTGGCACATGCCGCAATAGATGCACTTCACCATGTCGATGTCGTAGCGCGTCGTGCGGCGGGTGCCGTCGTTGCGGCGCGGACCGGCCTCGATGGTGATGGCCTGGGCCGGGCAGATCGCCTCGCAGAGCTTGCAGGCGATGCAGCGCTCTTCCCCGTTGGGGTAGCGGCGCAGCGCGTGCTCACCGCGGAAGCGCGGTCCGCGATGGCCCATCTCGAACGGGTAGTTGAGCGTAGCCTTCGGCTTGAAGAAGTACTTCGTGGTCAGGATGAAACCGGCCACGAATTCCTTCAGCAGAAGGGCGTTGAAGAACTGAGCGATCTTCATGTCGCCGAACTCCTTTAGCGCATGCCCGGCGCGAGGCCGGTTGCCATCAGCACGCCCGCCACGATGACGACCATTGCCAGCGACAGCGGAAGGAAGACCTTCCAGCCCAGGCGCATGAGCTGATCGTAGCGATAGCGCGGCACCAGGGCCTTCACCATGGCGATGAGAATGAAGAGGAAGCTCGCCTTCAGCACGAACCAGATCACGCCGGGGACCCAGGTGAAGGGCGCGAACGGGATCGGGGACAGCCAGCCGCCGAGGAACAGGATCGTGCCGAGCGCGCACATGGTCATGATGGCCACGTATTCGCCGAGCATGAACAGCAGGTACGGGGTGGAGGAATATTCCACCATGTAGCCGGCAACGAGCTCCGATTCGGCTTCCGGCAGATCGAAGGGCGGGCGGTTCGTCTCGGCCATGGCCGAGATGAAGAACACCACAAACATCGGGAACAGCGGCAGCCAGTACCAGCCGAGGATGCCGAGGCTCGTGTTCTGGGCCTCGACGATCCGCGACAGATTCAGGGTGCCGGCGCACATGAGCACCGTCACGATGACGAAGCCGATGGAGACCTCATAGGACACCATCTGGGCCGCCGAGCGGAGCGCGCCGAGGAACGGGTACTTCGAGTTCGAGGCCCAGCCGCCCATGATGACGCCGTAAACGCCGAGCGACGAGATCGCGAAGATGTAGAGGATGCCGACGTTAATGTCGGCGATCGCCCAGCCGGCGTTGAGCGGAATGACCGCCCAGGCTGCGAGCGAGAGCGTGCACATCACCAGCGGCGCCAGGAGGAACATGCCCTTGTTGGCCGAGGACGGGATCACCGGCTCCTTCAGCACGAACTTGAGCAGGTCGGCAAAGGACTGCAGCAGGCCCCATGGACCGACCACGTTCGGGCCGCGCCGCAGCTGAACCGCGGCCCAGACCTTGCGGTCGGCATAGAGCGCATAGGCGATGAAGATGAGAAGCGCCACGAGCATGAGCAGGCTCTTGCCCAGCATGATCGCGACGGCGAGGAGGATATCTCCAAATTCCATGGTTCTCTCCTCTCTTACTCGGCCGCTTCGAGCTTCAGCTCACGGGCGAGCGCGGAGCACTCGGCCATGACGCCGGAGGCGCGGGCGATCGGATTCGTCAGGTAGAAGTCCTTCACGGGGCTCGCGAAAACCTCGCGGCCAGCGGTGCCGCCAATGCCAGCGAGCGCCTGGATGGCGGCACCGCCGTCAGCAGGCTGCACGGTCTCGATGGCCGCGAAATGCGGGTAAGCCGCATAGAGCTTGGCGCGAAGCGCGTTGAGCGAGTCGAACGGCAGACGGTGGCCCAGCACGTCGGAGAGAGCGCGCAGGATCGCCCAGTCCTCACGGGCCTCGCCCGGCGCGAAGGCTGCGCGGTTGGCCATCTGCACCCGGCCTTCCGTGTTCACGTACGTTCCGGACTTTTCCGTGTAGGTGGCCGCCGGCAGGATCACGTCGGCCCGGTGAGCGCCGCGGTCGCCGTGGGTGCCCTGGTAGATCACGAAGGCGCCGGGGGCGATATCGAGCTCGTCGGCGCCGAGGTTGAACAGCACCTCAACACCGCCCTGAGCCATCTGCTGGGCCGTCAGGCCGCCCTCGCCCGGCACGAGGCCAAGATCGAGCGCACCAACCCGTGACGCTGCCGTGTGGAGGACCGAGAAGCCGTTCCAGCCGTCCTTCACCGCGCCGACGTCGCGGGCAAGCTGGGCGACGGCGGAGAGGATCGCGAGGCCATCCGGACGCGAGAGAGCGCCCTGCCCCACGATGATCAGCGGACGCTCGGCGGTGCGGAGCTTCTCGATGAAGCTGTTCCGGCCTGCGACCAGCTCCGCCAGGGTATCCGGACCCGCGCCGAGATACTCATAAGGGTAGGTCAGGTCCGCGTTCTCGCCGATGAGCGCGATCGGCGGCGGAGCCACGCGCCAGCGCTTGCGGATGCGCACGTTGACGAGCGAAGCCTCGATGCGCGGGTTGGAACCCACGATCAGGATCGCATCAGCATCCTCGATGCCGGCGATGGTGGTGTTGAAGAGATAGGAGCCACGGCCGTAGGCCGGCGACAGCACCGTGCCGTCCTGACGGGCATCGATGTTCGTGACGCCGAGGCTCTGCATGAGGAACTTAAGCGCGAACATCTCTTCGACCGCAGCGAGATCGCCGACGATGGCGCCGATCTTCTTAACGTCCGTGCCCTTCACCTTGGCGGCGATGGTGGCGAAAGCCTCCTGCCAGGAAGCCGGACGCAGGCGGCCGTTTTCCCGCACGAACGGACGGTCGAGGCGCTGCAGGCGCAGGCCGTCGACGATCTGGCGGGTCTTGTCGGAAATCCATTCCTCGTTCACCGCCTCGTTCACGCGCGGCAGGATGCGCATGACCTCACGGCCACGGGAATCCACGCGGATCGAGGAGCCGACCGCATCCATCACATCGACGGAATCGGTCTTGGTGAGCTCCCACGGACGGAAGTGGAAGGACTCAGGCTTATGGGTGAGCGCGCCAACAGGGCAGAGATCCGCGATATTGGCCTGCAGCTCGGAGCCGAGCGCCTTTTCGAGATAGCTCGTGATCTCCATGTCCTCGCCGCGCCACAGGGCGCCCATGTCCGGCACGCCAGCCACCTCGGCGGTGAAGCGCACGCAGCGGGTGCAGTGAATGCAGCGGTTCATGGAGGTGCGAACGAGCGGGCCGAGATACTTGTCGGTGACCGCCCGCTTGTTCTCGTGGAAGCGGCTGGTGTCGACGCCGTAGGCCATGGCTTGGTCCTGCAGGTCGCACTGGCCGCCCTGGTCGCAGATCGGGCAATCGAGCGGGTGGTTGATCAGGAGGAACTCCATCACACCCTCGCGCGCCTTCTTCACGGTCGGCGACTTGGTCGAGATTTCCGGCGGCTCGCCGTTCGGGCCCGGACGGCAGTCGCGCACGCCCCAGGCGCAGGACGCGACCGGCTTCGGCGCGCCCTTCACCTCGACGAGGCACATGCGACAGTTGCCGGCAATCGACAGCCGCTCGTGGAAGCAGAAGCGCGGAACTTCCGCACCCGCGGCCTCGGCGGCCTGGAGCAGCGTGTATTCGGCGGGAACGTCGACTTCGACGCCATCAACGATGATCTTAGCCATCTCTACTCTCACTCCGCCGCGATCATGACGGATTCTGAATGCGGGTTCGCCGCGTAGTCGTCGATCCGCTTCTCGATCTCATGACGGAAGTGACGGATCAGACCCTGAACCGGCCAGGCCGCCGCGTCGCCGAGCGCGCAGATGGTGTGACCTTCGATCTGGGTCGAGACTTCGAGCAGCATGTCGATTTCGCGCTTCTGGGCGCGGCCTTCGGCCATGCGGTTGAGCACGCGCCACATCCAACCGGTGCCCTCGCGGCACGGCGTGCACTGGCCGCAGCTCTCATGCTTGTAGAAGTAGGAGATGCGGGCGATGGCGCGGACGATGTCGGTGGACTTGTCCATGACGATCACGGCGGCGGTGCCGAGACCCGAGCGCAGGCCACGCAGGGTGTCGAAGTCCATCGGCGCGTCGATGATCTGGTCGGCCGGCACGACCGGAACGGACGAGCCGCCGGGGATCACGGCGAGCAGGTTGTCCCAGCCGCCACGAATGCCGCCGCAATGCGTGTCGATCAGTTCGCGGAAGGTGAGGCCCATGGCCTCTTCCACATTGCAGGGCTTGTTGACGTGACCGGACACGCAGAAGAGCTTGGTGCCAACGTTGTTCGGACGGCCGATGCCGGAGAACCAGGACGCGCCGCGACGCAGGATCGTGCCTGCGACCGCGATCGACTCCACGTTGTTCACCGTGGTCGGGCAGCCATAGAGGCCCATGTTCGCCGGGAACGGAGGCTTCAGGCGCGGCATGCCCTTCTTGCCCTCCAGGCTCTCGATAAGCGCCGTCTCCTCGCCGCAGATGTAAGCACCGGCGCCGTGGTGGACGTAGAGATCGAAGGGAAAGCCGTGGACGTTGTTCTTGCCGATGAGGCCGGCTGCGTAGGCTTCGTCCACCGCGCGCTGAAGCGCGTGCTTCTCGGCGATGTACTCGCCGCGGATGTAGATGTAGGCCGCATGCGCACCCATGGCGAAGGAAGCGATAAGGCAGCCTTCGATGAGAAGATGCGGATCGTTCCGCATGATCTCACGGTCCTTACAGGTGCCAGGCTCCGACTCGTCGGCATTGACGACGAGGTAGTGCGGACGGCCATCCGACTGCTTGGGCATGAAGGACCATTTCAGGCCCGTCGGGAAGCCCGCGCCGCCGCGGCCACGCAGGCCCGACGCCTTCATCTCGTCGACGATCCAGTCACGGCCCTTCTCGAGAAGGAACTTGGTGCCGTCCCACGCGCCGCGCATCTTCGCGGCCTGCAGGTCCGGCGAATGGAAGCCATAGAGGTTGGTGAAAATGCGATCTCTATCGTGAAGCATCTCAGTTCACTCCCCCTCAGGACGTCTTGTTGTCTTTGTCGACGACCACGCCCGGCTTGCTCTCGCTGCCGTCGCGACGCGTCTGGCCTTCAGCCGGAGGCGTACCAGCGATCGGCGTCGTGGGGCTTGTCGGGGTCGCGCCCTCGCCCGGCGTCGTTACATAGGACTTGCCGCTCTGCGGAGCGGGCTTGGCGGCGTCTTCGGTGCGCGGCTCGACCTTGGTCGCGCGCGATGGGTCGGCTGCTTCCTTCTGGTCGACCGGGCTCACGGGAGCCTCGCCTTTCTTGGCGCGCTCAGCCGGGGTATCGGCGACCTCGCTCTCAATAGCGCGACCGGCCGTGGGCTTTGCAGCCTTGGCTTCCTGCGGAATGGATGCGACGGCAGCGGCGATCTCGCCAGTAGCGGCAGGCTGAGCCTGCTCCTCGAAGCGCTTGCGCCAGGCGCCGATCTGCGAGCCGTCGTAGAGCGATGGATCCTGCAGGGTGTTGACTGCCTCGAACGGCTCGGAGGTGTTGCGGCCGATCTGCGAACCCGTCTTCACCGGGCGGCCTGCCGCGAGATCGTCGAGAAGCTTCTCGAAGTTCTCCGTCGTCAGGTCCTCGTAATAGTCGTCGTTGATCTGCACCATCGGGGCGTTGCAGCACGCGCCCAAGCACTCGACCTCGAGCCAGGAGAACTTGCCGTCGGCGGTGACGTGGTTCTGTTCGCCGATGCGCTTTTCGAGCACCTTTTTGATGTCGCCCGCGCCGCGCAGCACGCAGGGCGTGGTGCCGCAGAACTGGATGAAATACTTTCCAACCGGCTCCAGGTTGAACATCGTGTAGAATGTCGCCACTTCCATCACGCGGATGAAAGGCATGTCGAGCCGGGTGGCCACGGCCTCGACGGCCTTGCGCGGCAGCCAGCCACCGGCCTGCTCCTGCGCCTTCCACAGCAGCGGGATCACCGCCGAGGCCTGGCGGCCGGGCGGATACTTGGCGATCTGCTGCTCAGCAAAAGCTTCCGTCTCGGACGAGAACACGAAGCTCTCGGGCTGCAATTCTTCAGGCGCGAGCTTACGAACGGCCATTTTGACTCTTCTCCTCATCGTCATGGCCGGGCGTCAACCCGGCCATTCACGACTTGAACTCTTCCATCACGCGTTTTCAGAGCGTGGCGCCGGATCCGAAATCGAGTCCGGATTTTTACTTACCGGTCCACTTCACCGAACACGATGTCGATGGAACCCAGAACGCCTGCGACATCGGCCAGCATGTGACCGCGGCACATGAAATCCATGCCTTGCAGATGCGCGAAACCCGGGGCGCGCACCTTGCAGCGGTAGGGCTTGTTGGTGCCGTCCGACACGAGGTAGACGCCGAACTCGCCCTTCGGAGCCTCCACGGCGACATAGACCTCGCCCGCGGGGACGTGGAAGCCTTCCGTGTAGAGCTTGAAGTGATGAATCAGCGCTTCCATGGAGCGCTTCATGTCCTTGCGCGACGGCGGCGCGACCTTGCCGTCGAGCGTGGTCACGGGGCCCTGCCCGTCCGGAGCCCGCAGCTTGTCGATGCACTGGCGCATGATGCGCACGGACTGGCGCATCTCTTCCATGCGGATGACCTGACGGTCGTAGTTGTCGCCGTTCTTGCCCACGGGGATGTCGAATTCCATCTCCTCGTAGCGCTCGTAGGGCTGCGACTTACGGAGATCCCACGGAACGCCGCAGCTGCGCACCAATGGACCTGAGAAGCCCCACTTCCAGCAATCTTCGAGTGTCAGGACACCGATATCGACATTACGCTGCTTGAAGATTCGGCTGCCCATGACGAGCGTGTCGAGATCGTCCAGCACCTTCAGGAAAGGATCGCAGAAGGCCTCGATGTCATCGATCAGCTCGGGCTGGATGTCCATGTTCACGCCACCCGGACGGAAGTAGTTGGCGTGCATGCGCGATCCGGAGACGCGCTCGTAGAAGATCATCAGCTTCTCGCGCTCCTCGAATCCCCAGAGAGGCGGCGTGAGCGCGCCGACGTCCATCGCCTGCGTGGTCACGTTGAGGAGGTGCGAGAGCAGGCGCCCGATTTCCGAGAACAGCACGCGGATCAGCTGAGCGCGGCGAGGCACCTCGATGCCGAGGAGCTTCTCTACCGCCATGCAATAGGCGTGCTCCTGGTTCATGGGCGCGACATAGTCGAGCCGGTCGAAATAGGGATTGGCCTGAACGTAGGTCTTGTACTCGATCAGCTTCTCGGTGCCACGGTGGAGCAGGCCGATATGCGGATCGACACGCTCGACTACCTCCCCGTCGAGCTCCAGCACAAGGCGGAGCACGCCGTGCGCGGCCGGGTGCTGGGGACCGAAGTTGATCGTGAAATTGCGGATATTATGCTCGCCCATGGGTGGCCCTTTCCGCCTTTATGCCTTGGCCTTCTCGTCGCCGGGCAGCACGTAGTCCGTGCCTTCCCAGGGAGAAAGGAAGTCGAAGTTGCGGAATTCCTGGCTGAGCTTCACCGGCTCGTAGACCACGCGGCCCTGGCCGTCGTCGTAGCGAACCTCGACATAGCCGGTCATCGGGAAGTCCTTGCGGAGCGGATGCCCTTCGAAGCCGTAATCGGTCAGGATCCGGCGCAGGTCCGGATGGCCCGAGAACAGGATGCCGTAGAGGTCATAGGCCTCGCGCTCGAACCAGTTCGCCGCCGGAAACACCTCGACCAGCGAGGGAACGGGGGTCACCTCGTCCGTCTCCACCTTCACGCGGATGCGGCGGTTCTGATACGGCGACAGGAGGTGGTAGACCACGTCGAAACGGCGTTCACGGGCCGGATAATCCGCCCCGCAAATGTCGATAAAGCAGACGAAGCGGCATTGCGGATCGTCCCGCAGGAACGTCACCACCCGCACGATGTCCTCGCGGCGGGCGACGATCGTCAGCTCGCCATAGGCGATGGCGCGATCCTCGATCGCCTCGCCGAGGGACGAGGCGATGTGGTCGCTCAGGGCTTGGAGCTCAGCACTCATGAAATGACCTTTGCTCAGCGCTCGATGGTGCCGGTGCGGCGGATCTTCTTCTGGAGAAGCAGGACGCCGTAAAGGAGCGCCTCCGCGGTCGGGGGGCAGCCAGGCACGTAGATGTCGACCGGCACGATACGGTCGCAGCCACGAACCACCGAATAGGAATAATGATAATAGCCGCCACCATTGGCGCAGGAGCCCATGGAGATGACGTAACGCGGCTCCGGCATCTGGTCGTAGACCTTGCGGAGCGCGGGCGCCATCTTGTTGGTGAGCGTACCGGCGACGATCATCACGTCCGACTGACGCGGTGAGGCGCGGGGCGCGAATCCGAAGCGCTCGGCGTCGTACCGGGGCATGGACATCTGCATCATCTCGACCGCACAGCAGGCCAGGCCGAAGGTCATCCACATGAGCGAGCCGGTCCGTGCCCAGGTGATGAGGTCCTCGGTCGAGGTCACGAGGAAGCCCTTGTCGGACAGTTCCTCGTTGATGGACACGAAATAGGGATCGGTCGAGCCCACCGGCTTGCCGGTATTGGGGTCGATGATGCCGCGCGGGGCGGGAGCCACCAGGGTAGACTGGTTATCGGAGATCAATCCCATTCCAGGGCTCCCTTCTTCCACTCATACACGAAGCCGACCGTCAGGACGCCAAGGAAGATCATCATTGAGATGAAGCCGAACCAGCCCAGGCTCCCGAACATGATGGCCCAGGGGAACAGGAACGCGACTTCCAGGTCGAAGATGATGAAGAGAATGGCGACCAGATAGAACCGCACGTCGAATTTCATGCGTGCGTCATCGAAGGCATTGAACCCGCACTCGTAAGCGGACAGCTTTTCCGTATCGGGCTTGCTGTAGGCGACGATGAACGGCGCCACGAGCAGCGCCACCCCGATCAGGAGCGACACGCCGATGAAGATCACGAGAGGCAGGTAGTCGGCGAGGAGATTCGTCATACGACACCCAGAAGGAACGGAGCGCGGCCGGAAAGGCCGGCGACATGCCACGCATTTAAGCCACAGAAAGGCCTGAATAAAGGTCCTGCGACAAACGGCGGTTTGTGGCGGGAGGCTTATCCGAGATCCCCTTCCCTGACAAGTGTTTGCGGTGCCGTAAAAAGAACCATTCCAAACTAAGATGTGGCTTGTTCCGCAGCCTGGGCCGCCTTGCGGTTCGCCCTCTCCTCCGCCCGATTTGCGGCGGATTCGGCCTTGGCCTTGGCCATGCATTTCGCCCGAATCTCGTCGAGCTCCTCCTGCGTCAGGTGTTCGATGCCAATGAATACGTTTTGAGCAGCGCTGGCCCTGATCAATTCGTCGAGCTTGGCCTGAATCGCCGCCCCGTCCCGGTTCTGGGTGTTCTGGATCAGGAACACCATCAGGAAGGTCACGATGGTCGTGCCGGTGTTCACGACGAGTTGCCACGTATCGGAAAATCCGAAGATTGGACCACTCAAAGCCCAGAGCAGAATCACGACCAGAGAAATGGCGAAGGTCCCGGGACGCCCCGAAACCTGCGCTACCCAATTGGAAAAGCTGGTAAAAAGCCTCGACGTCCACATTACAAGAAGCCTCGTCTTTCCATTGGGCTGCAGAAATTCCTGCACAACGGCCAAAAACCCTAGGAGAATGCGCAATGCCTGAAAAAGTGCCGCGCTTTCGGATCTGCTTGGTGCAGGCACGACAAAAACGCCCTGAGCCAAGGCTTGCGGCGCTCGTTTCTTTTCGTGATTTCGGAAGGGTAAAAGTGGCGCGGGCGACGGGGCTCGAACCCGCGACCTCCGGCGTGACAGGCCGGCACTCTAACCGACTGAGCTACGCCCGCGCATCGGACCGCCGAAGCGGTGTGTGGGGTGCGGTTTAAGGGCCGCCCTGCCCCCTGTCAAGCGTTCCCTGCACGCATTTTTGGATCAACGCCAAAAACCTGCAAAACGCATCCGATCCCTCCCGACTCCTGAGCGAAGTCGGGCGTGAAAATGGAGCCCTGGCCTATTCAGACGGGAGCGTTTCAGTCGGAGCCTTCAGGGACCTCAGAACACGGTCGCATTCGACCAGTTCATCCAGGGCCCCTCGCAGCTTCCGCAAAGTATCGTCCGAGAGGAGAGATTCAGAGGCTGCGATAACAGGCTCAGAGTTCTCAGGAGCGAGAAACTCCTCATCCGCCTCGGCGAACACGTCCTTCGGCTCCGAGCGCGGCGCTGCCACGCTCTCCTCGCCTCGGCCGACGGCCTGGACGAAGCGGACACCCTCCTCCTTGAGGATCCGCTGCACGCCCCGGATAGTGTAGCCTTCGCCATAGAGGAGATGACGGATCCCCTTGAGGAGATCGACATCATCCGGTCGGTAGTAGCGGCGCCCACCGCCGCGCTTCAGGGGCTTGATATGGGTGAAGCGGGTTTCCCAGAAGCGCAGCACGTGCTGCGGCAGATCAAGGTCCTCTGCCACCTCGCTGATGGTGCGGAACGCGTCAGGGCTCTTGTCCATGGCGCCGCCCGACATTGAGGCCTTAATCCTCGCCTTCGATGGTTTCGCCGTTGATATAGGCCTTCAGCACGTTGGAGGGCTTGAAGACCATGACCCGGCGCGGATCGATCGGCACCTCGACACCCGTTTTCGGATTGCGGCCAACGCGCTCGCCTTTGCTGCGCACTACGAAAGAGCCGAAGGACGAGAGCTTGACGGTCTCACCGGCGGCCAGGCTGTCACAGATCTCCGCCAGGACCCTTTCGACCAGTTCGGCCGATTCGGTCCTCGAGAGGCCCACCTTCTGGTAGACGGCCTCACTCAGATCCGCTCTCGTCACAGTTTTGCCAGCCATTGAGCTCCCCAGCAAGAATGAGTTCTTTGGTCTTTCAATCGGTTAAGACGCTATGCAGATGGCTCCGTATGGTCAACCTTAGAGTTGTCGTCAAGCGGTTACCATATAGGCCAGATGGATAGGCCATATGGTCTATATTCCTACCAGCGAATGAGCGCGCTTCCCCAGGTGAAGCCGCCGCCGATGGCTTCGATCATGACGAGGTCGCCATCCTTGATCCGCCCGTCCTTGCGGGCGACATCGAGAGCGAGCGGGATCGAGGCCGCCGAGGTATTGCCGTGCTTGTCGACGGTGATCACCACCTTCTCGGGCGCAATGCCGAGCTTGTCGGCGCTGGCGGTGATGATGCGCTTGTTGGCCTGATGCGGCACGAACCACTTCAGCTCTTCGGGTGTCGTGCCGCTGGCCTTGAATGCGTCCTGCACGACGTCGGTGACCATGCCGACGGCGAACTTGAAGACTTCCTTGCCTTCCATTTTCAGGACACCGGTGGTCTTGGTGGACCCCGGACCGCCATCGACATAGAGCTTTTCGCGGTAGCGGCCGTCCGAGCGCAGGTGCGACGTAAGAACGCCCCGGTCCGCAGAGAGTCCCTCTCCCTCCTGGGCTTCGAGAACGAGTGCGCCGGCGCCATCGCCGAAGAGAACGCAGGTGGTGCGGTCGTTCCAGTCGAGAATGCGCGAGAAGGTCTCGGCGCCGATCACCAGGGCGCGCTTGTGCGACCCGGACTGGAGGAACTTGTCGGCGGTGGCCACCGCATAGACGAAGCCGGTGCAGACCGCCTGCAGATCGAAGGCCGCGCCGTGGGTGATCCCTAGACCGTTCTGGATCATCGTCGCGGTGGACGGGAAGGTATGGTCCGGCGTCGAGGTGGCGCAGATGATGAGATCGATGTCCTGCGCCGTGAGGCCCGCATCGGCAAGCGCGGCCTCGGCGGCCTTGATGCCCAGGACCGAAGTGGTCTCGCCATCGTCCGCGACGTAGCGCTGCTCGATGCCGGTCCGCTGCACGATCCACTCGTGGGTGGTGTCCACGATTTTCTCAAGTTCCTGGTTGGTCAGCTTTCGCTTCGGCAGGTAGGACCCGATGCCGCGTACGATGGAACGGATACGTTTCAAGGTGATACTTTCCTCAGGCGGAGTGCCCGACCGGACCATGCTCCAGCATGCCCCGAATTGTGTTCATCAATTCAAAATGCGCCATGTCGTAGGCCACGTCGATGGCACTGGCGAAGCCCAGATCGTCCGTACCGCCGTGGCTCTTCACGACAACGCCTTCGAGACCAAGGAAGACGCCGCCATTGACCTTGCGCGGGTCCATCTTGTCCTTGAGAGCGTTAAAGGCCTGTTTCGCGAACAGATAGCCGATCTTGGCCATCAGCGTGCGGCTCATGGCTGAGCGCAGGTATTGGCCGATCTGCTTGGCCGTGCCCTCGGCGGTCTTCAGGGCGATGTTGCCCGTAAAGCCCTCGGTCACTACCACGTCGACGGTTCCCCTGCCGATATCGTCACCTTCCACGAAGCCGCGATACTCCAGATAAGGAGCATCCATGTCTTTGAGAATGCGGCCGGCTTCCTTGACGGCCTCGATTCCCTTGATTTCTTCCGTGCCCACGTTGAGCAGGCCCACGGTGGGGCGCTCCAGGTCGAACACGATGCGCGCCATGGCAGCGCCCATGATGGCCATGTCGACGAGGTGCCCCGCATCCGCGCCGATGGTGGCGCCTACATCGAGCACGATGCTCTCGCCCCGCATGGTCGGCCACATGGCGGCAATCGCCGGGCGCTCGATATGGGCCATGGTCTTCAGGCAGATCTTGGCCGTCGCCATGAGGGCACCGGTATTGCCGGCGGAGACGCAGGCATCTGCCTCCCCGTCCCGGACGGCCTGGACGGCCTTCCACATGGAGGACTTACCACGGCCCATGCGGATCGCCTGGCTCGGCTTCTCGTCCATCGCAATGGCGATGTCGGTGTGACGAAGCTCGGTCGCTGCCTTCAGCTTGGGATGGGCATTCAGGAGAGGCGCGATCAGCGCCTCGTTGCCGAACATGAGAAAACGGATATCGGGATGCCGTTCGAGGGCCAGGGCCGCACCAGGGATGACGATTGAAGGGCCATGATCCCCCCCCATCGCATCGAGCGAAATCCGCACTGGCTTCGACATAACCGGTTTTTCTTTCTTTCGGCTTGAACAGGGGGCGGAAAATACCGGTTTGCGTCGGCATCGCAACCGAATTCTGTAGCCCTCGGCGCAACAGGGCTCAGAGGCTGAAGAGCCTCTGAAACCCGTCATTTTCAAGGGATCGTTTTACTTGTCCGTCTTCAGCTTGCCCAGAGCAGCGAAAGGCGAATCCTTCTCGTCCCGGGGATCGCGGTAATCGAAATCGACCCCCGGCTTGCGCGGATACGGATCGAGTCCGAGGGCCAGGAACTCGGCGGTGAGCGCACCCAGATCGATCTGGCCATTGATGATCTCGTCCGGCGGCTCGTATTCGTTGATGTCGGTGGGGGGCTCAGCGGGCATGCCTGAGGATTCCGCGAAATCGACCTCGACCTCCTCCTCGATGTCGGAATCGAACGAATCGAGGGTCACGACGCAGATCTGACTGATCGAGGCCTTCACCAGGCCCGTCACGTGGATGCCCTTGGCGGAGGTGGTCAGCTTGAAGTCGCCGGAGAGAGACTGAATACCAGGAAGCCCGAAATCCTTCGCCAAAGCAGCGCGTTCCTCGGCGCTCGCCTCCACATGGACCTCCTGCCCCCGGGGTGGGATGTTCATGACGTCCACGAGGCGCGACAGGGGACCTACGGTTTCAGGGGTCATCGGTTTCCCTCCTCTGCAAAGGCCTCGGGCGCCGGGAAAGTGGGCCCGGATTCGAGTAACACGTCAAGCGTAACGGCCTTAAGACCCTTGTCCGCCGCCAGGACATAACGCGCCAGCGAAGCGGCAGGTGCATCGCCCCCCAAGGCGTTCCGGCCGAGCGCCTCGGCCAATGCCCCCTTGTCCCCAGCATTGAAGGCCGGGTCATAGGCCTGGGCCCGGCCATAAAAGGCCGCGGCCACCTTCTTCATGCGCTTGGGCACAACCGTGTCGCCGACGCCCATTTCCCTCAAAGAGGCGTCTATGTCCCGGAAAAAGGCGTCCGTCAGGTCCTTGGCGACATCATCCGCAGGCGGGGGAAGCTCCCTCAGAGCCCGCAAAACAAGGATCACGTGGAGAGAGAGGGATTCGAACCGCCCCTCGAGAGTATCCGGGATGCCGAGTGCCGCGTAGAGGCCCGGATTGCGGGAGGCATTGGCGATTCTCGCATAGAGAGCCGCGATGGCCGTGCGCCGGGGATCCTTGCGGAAGAGACTGAAGATCACAGCCTATTCCCTTCTAAGGTTGTCAAAATCGAACCTTCGGGTTACGCCATCACGATCCACAGGCGCAAGTATCCGCGCCGCATTCCTGGAAGAACCGTACGATGCGTCGATATCATACCCTTTTGGTACGCTTGGCTACTGCGACTTTCCTGGCCACCTCCGTTGCCGCCTGCACCATGGGCGAGGAGTTCGCCCGCGGGTACCAGCTGGACGAGAACGCCGTGGCCCAGGTCAAGAAGGGTATGAGCGGCGAGCAGGTCCTCCAGACCCTCGGAACGCCCTCGACGGTGTCAACGGTCGGCAACAAGAACTGGTACTACATCAGCCAGAAATCCCGCCGCCCCCTTCGGTTCATGGGCGAGACCGTCGTGGATCAGCGGGTCACCGCCGTTTACTTCGACAACAACCTGCGTGTCGAGCGCGTGGCTCTCTACGGCATCCAGGACGGCCAGGTGTTCGACTTCATCAGCCGCACCACCCCGTCCGGCGGCCAGGAGACGAGCTTCCTCGGGCAGCTCCTGCGCGGCACGAACAACTTCAACCCGTTCGGCTCGTAGGAAAACTCCCACTCAATGGAAAAGGCCGGGCTCATGTCCCGGCCTTTTTCTTTTGCCGTCCCACTCACGAAAAACCCGCGGCTGACACCGCGGGTTTGGAGGAATTCGCTTCTCTGCGTGTTACGAATGCGCCAGGATCGCCAGCAGCAGCAGAGCGATGATGTTGGTGATCTTGATCGCCGGGTTCACGGCAGGGCCTGCCGTGTCCTTGTAGGGATCGCCGACGGTGTCGCCCGTCACAGATGCCTTGTGAGCCTCGGAACCCTTGTGGTGCGTCGTGCCGGAAGCATCCGTGAAGCCGTCCTCGAAGGACTTCTTCGCGTTGTCCCAGGCGCCGCCGCCGGAGGTCATGGAGATTGCGACGAAGAGACCCGTCACGATGACGCCGAGGAGCATCGCACCCACGGCCGAGAAGGCCTGCGACTTGCCGGCGATCCAGAGGACGACGAAGTAGGTCACGATGGGTGCCAGAACCGGCAGGAGGGACGGCACGATCATCTCTTTGATCGCGGCGCGGGTGAGCATGTCCACCGCGCGTCCGTAATCGGGACGGTCGGTGCCTTGCATGATGCCCGGCTTCTCGCGGAACTGACGGCGCACCTCTTCCACCACGGAGCCCGCCGCACGGCCCACAGCCGTCATGGCGATGCCACCGAATAGGAACGGGATCAGGCCGCCGAAGAGAAGACCAACGACCACGTACGGATTCGCCAGGGAGAAGTCCGGCTTCACGTCCTGGAAGTATGGATACTGAGCCGCATTCTGCGTGAAGTGGTTGAGGTCGGAGGTATAGGCCGCGAAGAGAACGAGAGCGCCAAGGCCTGCGGAGCCAATGGCGTAGCCCTTGGTGACGGCCTTCGTGGTGTTGCCAACGGCGTCGAGCGCGTCCGTGGACCTGCGGACTTCTTTCGGAAGACCCGCCATTTCAGCGATGCCGCCTGCGTTGTCGGTTACCGGACCAAACGCATCGAGCGCCACGATCATACCGGCGAGCGCCAGCATGGCCGTCACTGCAATCGCGATGCCGAAGAGGCCCGCGAGCTTGAAGGCCACGATGATGCCCGCAATGATCACGACGGTCGGCAGGGCCGTGGATTCGAGCGAGACGGCGAGGCCCTGGATCACGTTCGTGCCATGACCCGTCACGGAAGACTGGGCGATGGAGCGCACGGGACGGAAACCGACACCGGTGTAGTACTCGGTGATCACGACGATGAACGCCGTGACCGCGAGACCGATGACGGCACACCAGAACAGCGACTGGCCTGTGTATTCCGTACCCGCAATCGGACCGAAGCCAATCGTCTGCCATGTCACGACGCCAATGGCGACGATAGAGAGAATGCCCGTCACGATGAGGCCCTTGTAGAGCGCGCCCATGATGGACTCGTTCTGACCGAGCTTCACGAAGAAGGTGCCGATGATCGAGGTCAGAATGCAGACCGCGCCAATACCGAGCGGGTAGAGCAGCATCGTTTCCAGAATCGGCTGACCGGCGAAGAAGATCGCAGCCAGCACCATGGTGGCGACCACGGTCACCGCATAGGTCTCGAACAGGTCGGCGGCCATGCCGGCGCAGTCGCCGACATTGTCGCCCACGTTGTCGGCAATCGTTGCGGGATTGCGCGGATCGTCTTCCGGAATGCCTGCTTCCACCTTGCCCACGAGGTCGCCGCCGACGTCCGCACCCTTAGTGAAGATGCCGCCGCCGAGACGGGCGAAGATCGAAATGAGCGAAGCGCCAAAGCCGAGAGCCACGAGGCTGTCGATCACCACGCGGTCGGCGGAGTTGAGGCCCGCGATGCGGGTGAGATAGCCATAGTAGAGAGCAACGCCGAGAAGCGCGAGACCCGCCACCAGCATGCCCGTGACGGCGCCTGCCTTGAAGGCCACATCGAGGCCGCCGCCGAGCGATTGCGTGGCAGCCTGGGCGGTGCGGACATTGGCCCGAACGGAAACGTTCATGCCGATGAAGCCGGCAGCGCCCGAGAGGATCGCACCGATGGCAAACCCGATCGCGACGCGAATGCCGAGGAAGTAAGCAATAATGGCAAAGAGCACCACGCCTACGATGCCGATCGTCGTATATTGCCTGCGGAGATAGGCTTTCGCGCCTTCAGCGACCGCGCCTGCAATTTCCTGCATGCGCTGAGAACCGGCGTCCCGCTTCATCACGTCGCTGATGGCCCAGAGGCCATACGCGATCGAGAGAAGCCCGCCCAAGATAATTAGGGTGAGTGCCATCATGCCATCCTTGTTATGGGAAGGCAGAAAGCCGGTTCTCAAAGCCTGAATTTTGGCCTTGGACGGCCTCCACCCCCTGCGAACTTTATAGTTGGTGGCAAAAAAGGAGGCAGTTCGCAACGATACCTGCCTTTTTACTCACAGGAACCCTGTAAGACTTTAAGCGGGTATTGTTGCTCGTGCCTTATGCTGCCAGGCTAGCAGAAGTAGAGCGACGACGACCGGCGGGAAGACCATCCAGTTCACACTGTCCCAACCGCCCGCATTGAGGAGCTTGCCGGAAGAGAAGGATGCAGCGGCGACCGAGCCGAAGACCAGGAAGTCGTTGGCCGCCTGAACCTTCGTGCACTCCTCGGGGCGGTAGCAATCGGTGACCATGGCGGTCGCGCCGATGAAGCCGAAGTTCCAGCCGATGCCGAGGAGGATGAGGGTCGCCCAGAAATGGGCGATTTCAATGCCGGACAAACCGATCGCCGACGAGAGCGCGATCAGGATCAAACCCGCAGCCGTCACCCGCTCCTTACCGAACCGCGTGATCAGGCGGCCCGTAAAGAAGCTGGGGCCGAACATAGCCAGGATATGCCACTGGATACCGAGCGCTGCCGCCTCGATCGGCAGGCCGCAGCCGACCATGGCCATGGGCGCAGCCGTCATGAGGAAGCTCATGAGGGCATAGGAGACGAGGCCAGCCACTACCGCGACAATGAAGCGGGGCTGCCGGACGATTTCAATCAGCGGCCTGCCGCCTCCGGCCTTCGGCGCGATGCTCACCGGCACGGGCCTCAGGAACGAGACGACCACCATCGACAGCAGGGCCAGGGCCGCCTGCCCCAGGAAGGCACCGGAGAACGGCGCAGTCTGAACCGCATCCCTGAGCCAGATCACCGTCTGAGGGCCGAGGACACCCGCCACGAGACCGCCGGTCATGACCCAGGCGATCGCCCGGGGCTTGAAGGAATCGGAGGCCGCATCGGTCGCGGCGAAGCGGTAGCTCTGGTTGAACGAGCCGTACATGCCGATGATCGTGGTGCCGAGGCAGAAGAGCACGAAGCTGAAAGAGGCGATGCCCAATGCTGCAAGGCATCCACCGAGCAGACCGATCCCGGCGCCCACGATATAGCCGGTGCGCCGCCCCGCCCGCCGCATCAGCACGGCGGCAGGAATGGTGCCGAGCGCCAGTCCGAGATTGAGAAGGCTGACAGGAAGAGTGGCGAGTTCCTTGTTCTCGGCAAGGTTCTGTCCCACGAGGCCGCCAAGCGACACCACGATAGCAGGGCTCGATCCGCCGAACGCTTGGGCGCAGGCGAGCACGAGCGCGTTGCGCTTGGCGAGGATATCAGAAGTGTGAGAATGAACCTGCATCGTAGCGTCTTTCGGAACCGTGCATCCGAAAGACCGGGGTCTCATGCCCTTGAACGACTCGGCCTATGGCGGACAACATTACGCCCACGCTATCGGCCTCTTTCATGAAGCTGTCGAGGTTCTTTTCCGGAACCGTGCAGAGAATCTCGTAATCGTCGCCCCCCGTGACGGCCAGATCGTAGAGGCTCGGATCGACCTTGATGGCCCTCCGCCCCCCTGGAGAGAACGGCACCTTGTCGGCCTCCACGACAGCCGACACTCCGCTCACCCGCATCATCTTGGCGAGATCACCCGCAAGCCCATCAGAGACGTCCATGGCCGCATGAGCATGGGTTCTCAACGCGCAAGCAAGATGATGACGAGGTTGGGGATGGAGATAGCGGTCGGCGAGATGCGCCTTTTCCTCCGCCGACAGACTCGCGGCCCAGGCGGGGGCCTTCCGAAGTCTCAAACCGAGGGCTGCATCGCCGATGGTGCCGGTGATGCAGATGATGTCTCCGACTTGTGCCGCAGTGCGCCGGACCATGCGCCCCGTCGGCACTTCGCCCATGGCGGTCACGGACAGCGTGAGAGCCCCCCTCGCCTTCACGGTATCACCGCCAAGAAGCGGACAGGCAAAATCGCGCGCTGCCTCTCCGAGACCAGCAGAGAACGCGGCCAGCCACTCCTCGGTCCAGTTCTCAGGAAGCGCGATGCTTAAAAGAAAGCCCGCAGGATCCGCGCCTTTGGCCGCAAGATCCGAGACGTTCACGCCCAGCGCCTTCCGGGCGATGGAAGCCGGCGAATCCTCGGGCAGGAAATGAACCGTCTCGACCAGCGCATCCGTCGTGAGCACAAGATCGTGCCCCGGCTTGGGAGACAGGCAGGCGGCGTCATCCTGCAGGCCAAGAGCGCCCTCGCCCGCCAGAGGCGCGAAGAAGCGGGCGATCAGGCCATCCTCGTTGGGGCGTTCATGAGAAGCCATAGCCCGACGATCCCGCTTGTCCGAGGCCTCAGCGCTTCGTCTGCCCAGCCGCCTTCTTCTCCAGCTCGCCCGGGCGAACGTCGCGGGCGAGCGTATCGAGAACGGCGTTCACGAGACCCGGCTCGTCCTCGCCGTAGAAGCCATGGGTCACGTCCACATATTCGGTGATGACGACGCGGGCGGGCACATCCTTGCGGAACATGAGCTCATAGCCGCCGGCGCGCAGGATGGCGCGCAGCACGGCCTCGACGCGGCGCAGGGGCCAGCCCTCGGCCAGGGCCTTGTCGATCTTCACGTCGATGGCGCGCTGATTCTGTACCACGCCGGAGATCACATTGCGGAAGAACTCGATGTCGGACGGCTTGAACTCGATGCCCTCGACCTCGCGGCCGATCCAGAAGGCCTCGAACTCGGCCAACGCATCGACGACGGTCTTGCCGGAGAGATCCATCTGGTAGAGGGCCTGGACGGCAGCAAGACGAGCGGCGGAACGCTCTGCAGGCTTTGCCATGATGATCAGGCCTCCAGCTTCTTCTTGATGCGCAGAACGGCGAGCGCCGCTTCCACCGCACCCCCGCCCTTATTCAATTCATTCACGCTCGCCCGGGTCCAGGCCTGCTGCTCATTCTCCACGGTCAGGATGCCGTTGGCGAGCGGGATCTTGCGGCCGATCGACAGATCCATGAGGGCGCGGGCGCTCTCACCGGCCACGATGTCGTAATGCCCCGTCTCGCCACGGATCACGCAGCCCAGCGCCACGACGGCGTCATAGGGCTTGCCGGCTTTATCGGCGGCATCGAGGGCGATGGCGACGGTTGCCGGGATTTCGAGGGCGCCGTCGAGGGTCAGCACCTCCATGGTGGCCTGCGCGGCTTCGACAGCGGCTTGTGCGCCCCGCAGCAGTTCGTCGGCGATATCTTCATAGAACCGCGCCTCGACGATGAGGATGCGTGCGCCGGGAACCGGCGGGCGGGAGCGTTGCGGCTTTGCGGAATCCGAGACCATGAGGCAGTCCTTCAGCCTCTCCTCAAAGGAGAGGTTCGGCGCCGATAAGGTGGCGCCGGAGATGGTTGGAAAGGAGTGAGTTGGGCGTTCCCTACCCCGCCTGGCGGGCATCCGCAAGGCGTGCGGCGTAGCGGGCCATGAGATCGACCTCGATATTCAGCTTGTCCCCCTCCTTGCGCTCGCCCCATGTGGTCACGGCGAGCGTATGGGGGATGATGAGCACGGAGAAGAGATCGCCATCGACGGAGTTCACGGTCAGCGACGTGCCGTCAAGGCAGACGGAGCCCTTCTCGGCAATGAAAGGCGCCAGATTGGAAGGAGCCTTGATGGTGAAACGGGCGGTCGGCCCCCAAGGATCGTCGCCTGCCGTGATCGCCTCCACCTTCACGATGGTGGCCAAGCCATCCACGTGCCCAGTGACGATATGGCCGCCGAGCTCGTCGCCGATCTTGAGCGAGCGCTCCAGGTTTATCTTCGTGCCGGGCTCCCACCCGCCGACCGTGGTGCGCTCGAGCGTTTCGGCGGCGGCATCCACATCGAACCAGCAACCGCCGTCACGAGAACCAACGGCAACGACCGTGAGGCACGGTCCGCCGCAGGCGATGGACGCGCCGAGCGCGATCGTCGCGGGATCGTAGGACGAGTGGATGCGCAGGCGCTTCAGGGTGTCCTGCGATCCCTCGGCGGACACGACCTCGCCGACATCGGTGACGATACCCGTAAACATCAGGGCTTCTCCCAAAACATGAAAAGATCGGGACCGACCTGCTCGTCGGCGTAAAGATCCAGTGCGTCCATGCGGTCCTGCAGCGCAAGCCCGAGAGCCGGTACATCGCCCTGACCGCGCGCGGAGCGGCCGGTGATGAGGATCAGCTCGTCGATGAGATCGGCCTGAGCGAGCGCGTCAGCCAGCCCTGGCCCGCCCTCGCAGAATACACGGGTCAGGCCACGCGTACCGAGCAGCTGAAGGGCCTCGGGCAAGGACACATGCCCAGCCTGGTCCGCCGAGACGCGCAGAACCTCGACGCCCTGCGCCACGAGCGCATGCTCGGCCACAATGGGCGCCTCGACAGTCGTGACGATCCACGTCGGGATTGCACGCGCGCCTGTCACGAGGCGCGAGGCGAGCGGCGTGCGCAGATGCGAGTCGACGACGATGCGAATGGGTGAGCAGCTTTCAAGACCCGGCAGGCGCACATTGAGGAGCGGATCATCCGCCAGAATCGTGCCAACACCGACCATTATAGCATCCGCATGGGCGCGCATCAGGTGAACTTTCGCATTCGCGATCTCACCCGTGATCATCAGGCGTGGTCCGTGGCGGGAACCAGCAAGACCCTCCGTCGTGCGGGCGAGTTTGACGGTGATGGCGGGACGGCCTTTGGTGACGCGCGTGATGTGCCCGCGATGGGCGCGACGGGCCAGAGGCTCCAGGCAGCCCGTGACGACTTCGATCCCGGCCGCACGAAGGCGAGCATGGCCGAGACCGGCGACACGTATATCGGGATCTTCGATGGCAGAAACGACACGCGCGATGCCTGCCTCGACCGCTGCATCGGCACAGGGAGGTGTCTTGCCATGGTGGGAGCATGGCTCCAGCGAGACGTAGAGCGTCGCGCCTTTCGCGCGCTCCCCAGCGGCGACAAGAGCCACGCGCTCCGCATGCGGGCGGCCGCCCTTTTGGGTGGCACCTTGCGCGACAATGACGGGAGCATCGCCGCTCTCGTCCACCACGACGGAACCAACGGAGGGATTGGGCCAGGTCAAGCCGAGATTGCGCTCACCGAGGGCAATGGCGAGGCGCATGAAGCGCTCGTCCCGCTGAGATCGGTCGGCGTTCATTGCTCGGACTGCGCAGGCTTCTTCTTCAGGCGCGGAGTTTCCTCCGATTCCGGCTCTTCCGCCAGCTTACCAAGGATTTCCTCGAAGTCTTTGGCCTCGCGAAAGTTCTTGTAGACGGAGGCGAAGCGCACATAGGCCACGTCGTCGAGACCTTTCAGGCCCTCCATGACGAGCTCGCCCACGGTTTCACTCGGCACCTCGCCGTCACCCATGCTCTCGAGCTGCCGCACGATGCCGTTGATCATGCGCTCCACGCGCTCAGGATCGACCGAACGCTTGCGCAGGGCCACTTCCACCGATTGCTGGAGCTTGTCGCGGTCGAACGGCACGCGACGGCCCGAACGCTTCACCACCGTCAGCTCGCGAAGCTGCACGCGCTCGAAAGTCGTGAATCTGCCGCCGCAATCCGGACAGATCCGGCGGCGGCGGATGGAGGAAGAATCGTCCGTCGGCCGGGAGTCCTTCACCTGAGTGTCGAGACTCCCGCAATAAGGACAACGCATCGATCAGTCCGAATGTTAAGCGTAGATCGGGAAGCGGCGGGTCAGCTCGTGAACGCGGGCCTTCACCGATTCCTCGACCGCGGCATTACCTTCTTCACCGTGCTTGGCGAGACCGTCGAGCGTCTCGACAATCAGCTCGCCGACCTTCCGGAACTCGGCCACGCCGAAGCCGCGCGAGGTGGCGGCGGGAGTGCCGAGGCGGATGCCGGAGGTGACCATCGGCTTCTCGGGATCGAAGGGCACGCCGTTCTTGTTGCAGGTGATGTGGGCACGGCCCAGAGCAGCCTCGGCAGCCTTGCCGGTGAGCTTCTTCGGACGCAGGTCCACGAGCATCAGGTGGTTATCCGTGCCGCCGGCGACAATGGCATAGCCGTTTTCGAGCATCGTGTCGGCCAGAACCTTCGCGTTCTCGACGACGGAACGGGCGTAGAGCTTGAACTCGGGACGCAGCGCCTCGCCGAAGGCCACAGCCTTCGCGGCAATCACGTGCATGAGCGGGCCGCCCTGGAGACCGGGGAAGATCGCGGAATTGATCTTCTTGGCGAGATCCTCGTCATTCGTGAGGATCATGCCGCCGCGCGGACCGCGCAGGGTCTTGTGGGTGGTGGTGGTGACCACGTGAGCGTGGGGGAACGGAGATGGATGTGCGCCACCGGCCACAAGGCCCGCAAAATGCGCGATGTCGACCATGAAGAAAGCACCGACCTCATCCGCGATCTCGCGGAAGCGGGCGAAGTCCCAAAAGCGGGAATAGGCCGAGCCGCCGGCCACGATCACCTTGGGCTTGTGCTCACGAGCCAGGCGGGCGACCTCGTCCATGTCGATGATCTGGTCGCTCTCGCGAACCTTGTAGCTCACCACGTTGAACCACTTGCCGGACATGTTGACCGGCGAACCGTGGGTCAGATGGCCGCCGCAGGCGAGGTCGAGGCCCATGAAGGTGTCGCCCGGCTTCATGAGCGCCATGAACACGGCCTGGTTGGCCTGGGAGCCGGAATTGGGCTGCACGTTCGCGAATTTGCAGTCGAAGAGGCGCTTGGCGCGGTCAATGGCGAGTTCCTCGGCCATATCGACGAATTGGCAACCCCCATAGTAGCGGCGGCCCGGATAGCCTTCCGCGTACTTGTTCGTCATCACCGAGCCCTGAGCCTCCAGGACCGCGCGGGAAACGATGTTCTCCGAAGCGATAAGCTCGATCTCATCGCGCTGGCGGCCGAGCTCGAGCCCGATGGCGCGGGCGATCTCAGGGTCGCTGTCGGCGAGACTGGCCGAGAAAAAGCTGTTGGAGAGGTGATTTGTTGCTGCTTCGCTCGCGCTCATGGTCATTCTCGCCTTGCTGTGAGCCCCGCCTGACTGGCGCTCAGTTCCCGATGGCCCTGGCCTTTATCATGGCCTGCCCAAGCACGCCAACCCGCTCTGGAGACATGTTGATCAGGCTTTTGAAAAGCAACAGCCCGCCTTTGGAGGCGGGCTGCCGTGGCTTGGACGGAGAACCTTAGTTCTGGAGGAACATTTCCTCGTCCGGCTCGGTCGGGGTGCGGCTTGCCACCGGGATGGAGGCGCCGAGACCGTCCTTGTTATAGATGTCGTCGCGGAACTGCACGAGGCCGTCCGGGGTGGCCCAGGCGGTCATGTAGATCCAGTGGATCGGAACCGGCTGCGACAGGCGTGCGTCGATGCGTTCGCCGGACTTGAAGGTGGCGTCGATCTGCTCGCGGCTCCAGCCGGGCGTGTCCTTCAGGAGCCACTCGATATAGTCGCGCACGTTCTGCACGCGGATGCAGCCCGAGGAGACGAAGCGGAAATCGTCGCCGAAGATGCCCTTGGAGGGCGTGTCGTGCATGTAGACACCATCCTTATTGGGGATGTTGATGCGCACGAAGCCCATCGAGTTCAGTTCGCCACCCGGATCTTGGCGGAAGCGGTAGCGGGTGGCCTCGTCCGAGAACCAGTTCACCTGAGACGGCGAGAGTTCCTGATTGCCGTTGAAGATGCGGATCTTGTTGTCCGTCAGGTAGTTCGGCTCCTTCTGCATCTTCGGAATCAGGTCCTTCTTGATGATCGAAGCGGGCACGGTCCAGAACGGGTTGAAGTTGACCTCGACCACCTTGGAGTTCAGGAGCGGCGATTGACGGTCGATCTTGCCGACACCAGCAGCGTGGCGGGTATGAACCATGCCGCCTTCCACGGTCTCGACGAGGGCGGCAGGGATATTGGCCACCACATAACGGTTCGACAGGCCGCCGGCCACGAGGCTGCGCAGGCGCGCCACGTTGATCTCGAGCTGACGGATGCGAATGTCGACCGGCACGTTCATGGCGGTTACGGTAGTGGCCGTCATTGTGCCGGTGGAGCTGATGCCATGGCGGGCCTGGAAGCGGCGCACGCCGGCCTCGACATACGAGTCGAAAATCGGCGACTCGCCTGCAGCCGGGTCGAGGTCACCCGTGATGATGAGGCGCTGACGCAAAGCGATGACGGCAGGGCTCTTGGAGCCGACGCGCAGGCCCTGCACGCCCTGAACCGGCTGCCATCCGCCGCGGGCGGCGATGTTGCGGTAGTACTCGATCATCTGCTCGGTGGCCGCCAGGGATTCGGCCGAAAGCATCGGAGTCGAGGTCCGCTGCACCCGGGTGCGGGAGACAGCCTCGTAATTCTGCGACCACTCGGCCTGGGTCTGAGCCATGGCCACGGTGGCGGGTGTCAAGATGAGGGCAAGCGATCCGGTCAGGAGGGCACGGCGGGACAACATGAGCGCAGGCTCTTCTCAGTTAGTTGTGGGTCGGCTTCGGAAACTGCCGGGATTGGATTAACGAACGGTATCGAAAACCAAGAACATCGGGGCCGTTTTGTGGCAAAATGTTCCTTGATTGCATCTTCAGCCCCCGAAACTGGGCTGGACAACGATGTAACTCTGAACTGTGTTCTTGAGGATACACTTCTGTGTGAGGAGCTTGGCCGCAAATGCACGGCAGAGCTGCGCGCGCCTCAACAAGAATCTCCGCCCCGCCTAGTAAAGCCTTATTTACAAAAAGATTTTCTACTCTTCCTGAGCCGCCAGCCAGGACACCGCGACATAGACGGCGATCAGGGTCAGGAAGAACAGAATCGTCAGAAGGCCGCTCGCGACAATGGTGGGAAAGAAGGCCGCGAGAATCAGGTGGCTCATGACGGCCAGCAGCCACATGATTCCACCCCAGGTGCTCGCCATCCATAAGCCCACAGCAGCGATGAGGTCGATCAGGGCGAAATAGATGATGGTGGTCTGATAGCCCATGGAGCGGGCCTCAAACTGGCCGACCGGCGTCCAGATGCCGAGGATCACCGCCCAGGAACTCAACCCCTTCATGATCCAGAGGATCGCAAGCACCCGCATGAACCAGGTGAGGATGAAGCTCCAGCGCATGGCGGCCGGAGCAGCGGGGCGCTCCTCGATCCTGTCGGAGAGATAATCCCGGGCTGCATCGTGCGGTGCGCCATGGTTGCCGTTGCGGGGCATCAAGCGGTCTCCAGCTCGTGCGGACCGAGGTTCGCGAAATGGTGGTCGATGATCTCCCGCTTCACGGCATCGAGAGAGGCCGGGTCCCAGCGAGGCTGATTGTCCTTGTCGATCAGAACCGCCCGAACGCCCTCGAAGAAGTCCTTACCGTCGCCGATGCGGGAGACGACGCGGAACTCCGTCCTCATGGCCTCCTCGAAATCGAGTGACGCGCCCCGGCGCACCTGCTCAAAGGCAATGCACATGCTCGTCGGCGACTTCGTGCGCATGCCCGCCGCTGTCTTGGCGGCGAATTCGGAGCCCTTGCTCGCCGCTTCGTCGAGACGCTGAAGCACGGCGGCCACGCTTTCGGCGGAGAAGCAGGAATCTATAATGGCCCGTTCGGCGCTCAAAGGTGCAGCCCCCGGATCGGTTGAGGCTTTCGCCAGTGCCTCATCGACCGGCTCGCCGGCGATCAGCGCCTTGCGCAAAGCCGCGATAGCTCCGCTATCGACCGAATGGGTAGCCAGGCCCAACATCACGGCATCGGCCCGCCTCACGCGCTCGCCGGTGAGCGCGAGATACATGCCCATCTGGCCTGGAAGGCGCGGCAGGGCGTATGTCGCGCCCACATCGGGGAAGAAGCCGATGCCGACCTCAGGCATCGCGAAGAGATAGCGCTCGCCCGCGACCCGGTGTGAACCATGCAGGGACACGCCGACGCCACCGCCCATCACGATGCCGTCGATGAGAGAGATGTACGGCTTCGGGAAGCGCTTGATGAGAATGTTGAGCTGGTATTCCTCGCGCCAGAATGCGAGCGCCTCGTCCCGCTCGCCAGCCTGCAGGAGATCGGTCAGGCGGCGAATATCGCCACCGGCGCAGAAAGCCTTCTCGCCTGCGCCCTGCACGATCACACGCGTGACTTGCGGATCCGCGGCCCAGGCATCCAGAGCCTGGTGCATCTCGCGGACCATGGTGAGGGTCAGGGCATTGAGTGCGCGCGGACGATTGAGGGTGATGACACCAGCCTGGCCTTGCTTTTCGCAAATGACTTCTGCGGTCTCGTCCATGGTGCGCTCCCCCTCGCCTGTCTCTCTAAAGCCTGCCTGTGGATTAAACAGGGCTCAAGGTTACCGTCAATGCATGGCTGCCCTGAGCCGGTTTTCCCTCCGTATTGTTCCTAGAGCCTCGAACCCAAAAGTGGCTTCCACTTTTGGGATTAGTCCGATGCTCATCTTTTAAGCAGCGCATCGTTGAAAGCGGAAAACCGGGTCCACTTTCCCCTACGATGCGCTAAAGCGACGCCGAACCCTTTTTTAGAGCGTTTTAAATGTGCTACCCCTCTTTTCGCGTTCGTCGGCGCAGCGAAGCCGACGCCGGATGAGGATCATGTCGAAACTGTCGCCGTTCCCCCGCACCTCCGCTCAGGAAGCCGCTTCTCGCCTGAACCTGAGCCACCGCCCGCGACGCAATCGCAAGGCGGAGTGGTCGAGGCGGCTGGTGCGCGAAAACGTGCTGACGACAAACGACCTGATCTGGCCCGTCTTCGTGGTCGAGGGCGCGAGCGGCCGTCAGCCGGTCGCCTCCATGCCGGGCGTGGAACGCCTGACCATCGCCGAGGTAGCGAAGGAAGCCGAGCGGGCAGCCAGCCTCAACATCCCCGCCATCGCACTCTTTCCCTATACCGACCCCGCTCTTCGCGACCATACGGGCTCCGAGTCCCTCAACCCTCGAAACCTCGTCAACCGCGCCGTGCGCGAGATCAAGCGCGTCGCGCCCGAGATCGGCGTGATCACGGACATCGCTCTCGATCCGTATACCAGCCACGGCCATGACGGCCTTCTGGAGGGTGAGAAGATCCTCAACGACGAAACGGTGGCGCTTCTTGCCAAGCAGGCTGTTCTTCAGGCGGAAGCCGGTTCCGACATCATCGCCCCCTCCGACATGATGGACGGGCGTGTGGGCGCGATCCGCGCTGCGCTCGACGAGGCCGGCTTCCAGGACGTGCAGATCATGTCCTATGCGGCGAAATACGCTTCGGCCTTCTATGGCCCGTTCCGCGATGCCATCGGCACCAACGCCACGCTCGTCGGCGACAAGCGCACCTATCAGATGGACCCGGCCAATACGGACGAGGCCCTGCGCGAAGTTGCCCTTGATCTCGAGGAAGGGGCGGACATGATCATGGTCAAACCGGGCATGCCCTATCTCGACATCGTGCATCGGGTGAAGGAGACCTTCGCGGTCCCGACCTTCGCCTATCAGGTCTCCGGCGAATACGCGATGATCCAGGCGGCTGCCCAGAACGGCTGGATCGACGGCGACCGCGCCATGATGGAAAGCCTGCTCGCCTTCAAGCGCGCTGGCGCCGACGGCATCCTCACCTATTTCGCGCCGCGGGTGGCGGAGAAGCTGAAGGCTCAAGCCTGATCGCCGGCAAGGCCGCTGCATGAAGGGGGCAGGCTTTCTGAAGGCATCGCGACTGATTGCCTGTCTTGTGGGCCTGAGCCTCCTTTCGGCCTGTGGCTTGTCCATCGATGCAGATCAGGCGCGCGTGTGCCGGTCCGCCTTGCCTGCGCTCAATCCCGGTGCGGTGATCATCGTGCACCGCGTTCAAGAGGGCCTCACCCCGCGAAGCCTGAGGGTCCTTTATACGGCCCAATATCCAGATCGCCCGCCGCTCGACCGCTTTGCAGTCTGCACCTTCGCCGCCGAGGGACTTTCGCTCAACAAAGCGGAACTGACCGGCCTTGCCACGGAGGAAGGACCGATCTCGGGCGCGAGCCTCTATCTCCTGAAGCAGTACTATCTCAATACACCGGAAGGTGTTGCGGCCGATCCGGGGAGTCCGCCTGCGGCGGATGTGATCGAGCTTCCCCCCGGCCTTGCCTACTGGGCGCAGCAGATCCTGGTCAGCCTGCCACGCACCGCCATCTATGCGCTGCTCTCGGTCGCCTTTGCCCTCGTCTTCGGCTTGAGCGGGCGGGTCAACTTGGCCTTCGGCGAGCTGGCCGCTGTCGGTTCGGCGGCAACGGTCGCAGGAGCCTCACTGGTCCTGGTGTCCGGGTTGAACTCCCCGCCTCTTGGCATCGCAATTGGCTTCGTTGGCGCGTTGTTTGCAGGTGCCATGCACGGTGCCGTCGGCGGATATTTCACGATCGGCCGCATCACCACTGCCGGCACCCAGCCGAGCCTCATCGCCACCGTCGGCCTGTCGCTCGCGCTGATGGAATACCTGCGCCTCGTGCAGAGCCCCGTGACGGTCTGGCTGCCTCCGGTCTGGTCGGAAGCCCTGCCCGTCGCCCGCTCGGAAGACTTTCTGGTCAGCCTCACGCCGATAAGCCTTCTCACATCAGGCCTGGGCCTTGCTGCCGCACTTGCCCTTCTTTGGCTGATGAAGGCAACAGGCTTCGGGCGGTCATGGCGCGCCTATGCGGACGATGCCAAAGCCGCGGCACTCATGGGCGTCAACGGCCCTCGCCTTCTCACCATGACGCTGGCGCTGGCAGGCGGAATGGCCGGCCTCTCCGGCATGCTGATCGTGGTGCAATACGGAGGCTTGGGCTTCGCCGGAGGCTTCCAATACGGCCTCAAGGCCCTGATCGGCGCGATCATCGGCGGGATCGGTTCTGTGCCCGGCGCGCTGTTAGGAGGTTTCATTATAGGATTGTTCGAAACCGTCTGGTCGGCTTATCTACCCATCGAAGCGCGTGACATAGCTCTCTATGCCGCGCTCGTCGTCTTCCTGATTTTCCGTCCCGGTGGCCTGCTGGGCTTTCAGGAACCAACACCAAGACCCGTTTAAGAGCTATAATGAAAAGTATTGGAGGAAACCTTGGCCGATTACGCTATCACCCTGCAGGATGTGGAGCGCGCCGCCAGCACCATCCATGGGCAGGTTCTGCGCACGCCGCTCGTGCCCGCTCCGCGCCTGTCCCAGATGACCCGCGCGAATGTCTGCGTGAAGCACGAGAACATGCAGCCCACCGGCTCCTTCAAGGAGCGCGGCGCCGTGAACAAACTGGAGAGCCTCGCCCCCGATGAGCGCAAGCGCGGGGTCATCGCCATGTCGGCAGGCAATCATGCCCAGGCCGTGGCCTATCATGCTCGCCGCCTCGGCATCCCGGCCACCATCGTCATGCCGGAAAGCGCCCCCCTGGTGAAGGCAGAAAACACCCGCTCTTACGGCGCGCGCGTCATTCTTTACGGTGAGACCCTCTACGAATCCGCTCACCGCGTCCGCGAAATCATCGAGACGGAAGGCCTCGTCCTCGTCCATCCTTACGACGATCCAAAGGTGATGGCGGGCCAAGGCACGATCGCCATGGAGATGCTGGCGGACGCGCCCGATCTCGACCAGATCATCGTGCCGATCGGCGGCGGCGGCCTGATCTCCGGCATCACCATCGCCGCAAAGGCCTTGAAACCCTCCATCGAGATCGTCGGCGTCGAGGCGTCGCTCTATCCGTCCTTCACCAACGCCATCAGGAACGAAGACCGCCCTATCGGCGGCGCGACGCTGGCTGAAGGCATCGCAGTGAAAACTGTGGGGCAACTGCCTCTGCCTATCGTGCGCGAGCTCGTCTCCGACATCATCCTTGTCGAGGAGCCGCTGATCGAGCGTGCGGTGAACGCCTACGCTACCTTGCAGCGGACCATGGCCGAAGGCGCGGGCGCGGCGGGCCTTGCCGCGATGCTCGCCGAGCCGAAGCGCTTCGAGGGCAAGCGGGTGGGTCTCGTGCTCTGCGGCGGCAATATCGACGCGCGCATCCTCGCATCCGTCATGGTGCGCGAGCTCGAGCGCGACGACCGTATCACCTCCTTCCGCATCACCTCCCACGACAGGCCGGGCCTGCTCGGCCGGGTGGCGAGCCTTCTCGGCAGCCTCGGCGCGAACATCCTCGAGGTTTCGCACGGCCGTCTCTTCCTTGATGTGCCCGCGAAGGGTGTTTCGATCGACATCACTATCGAAACTCGCGACAGACAGCATACATTGGAGGTATTCGAGGCCTTGAAGGCGGAAGGCCTCGCTCCGCAGCGGATCGACTCCCGCTGCCTGTCGGAGACCGCCTATTGAGGACTTAAGACAATGGTCAATCGGCCCTACCCGCCGACCATCGAGTACAACACCTATCAGGTCGACACCCGCCTGACGGAAGGCGTCATCGCGCGCCGGTTCTGGTCCTATCTCATCGACCTGTTCGTGATTGCCCTCTGGGTGGTGCTGATCTCCATCGGTATTTTCTTCCTCGGGATCATCACCCTGGGGCTCGGGTGGGGCTTGTTCTTCGCCCTGCCCCTCACCGCCCTCATCTTCATCGTCTACAACGCGGTGACCATCGGCGGCCCCAATCAGGCGACGGTGGGCATGCGCATCATGGGCCTTCGCGTCATCGATCCTGCGACCGGACGAGGCGTCTCCATGCTCGCGGCTGCCGTGCATGCCCTGTTCTTCTACGTCGCGATCTCGACCTTCCTGCTCTGGCTCTGCGACGTGCTCGTCGGCTTCCTGCGCAACGACGGACGGTTCATCCGCGATCTTCTCACGGGCATGATGATCATTCGCGTCGACTAAGGAGACGGCGATATCCCTCCTCTTTTCCTGGACGAGGCGGGCACCAATGTTATTCTTTGGGCGTTGAATCAGCGCTCAAGGTTTCTCCACAAGGCTTTCCGGCTTGACGAGTCACTCCCGCGACGCACCGCAATTCTATCTCACCTCGCCATCCGCGTGCCCCTATCTGCCGGGCAAGGAGGAGCGAAAAGTCTTCACGCATATCGTCGGCCGGCGCGGTCGCGAGTTGAACGAGATCCTCACGCAAGGCGGGTTCCGCCGCTCGCAGACGATCGCCTATCGCCCCGCCTGCGATACGTGCCGCGCCTGCGTGTCCGTTCGCGTTCTCGTCGATGAATTCGAGCCCTCGGGCAATCTGAAGCGTGTTCTGAAAAACAACACCGACCTGATCGGCTACGAAATTCCCAACCGCCCATCCTCGGACCAATACGCGCTCTTTCGCCGCTACGTGGATGCGCGCCACGCTGACGGCGGCATGGCGGATATGTCCGTGCTCGACTACTCCATGATGGTTGAAGACAGCCATGTGGACACGAAGCTCATCGAGTATCGCCGTCGCGGCATCGACAGCGGCATCACCGGCAGGGGCGAAGGCGATCTCATCGCCGTCAGCCTGATGGACGTGATGAGCGACGGCCTGTCGATGGTCTATTCCTTCTATGACCCGGACCATCAAGACCGAAGCCTCGGCACCTACATGATCCTCGATCACATCCGCCGCGCGCGGATGATGGGCCTGCCCTATCTCTATCTCGGCTATTGGGTCGAGGGCTCGAAGAAGATGGGCTACAAGGCCCGCTTCACTCCTCAGGAGCGCTTAGGGGGCCACGGCTGGGTGCGCGTCGATTAAGCCTAGCTCAAACGTGAGCATAAAGAGGTTTCCGAAACCCGCCGGAACAACGGCACCAGCCGCTCGTTCGTTGCGTGACCCTCAAGCATAAAGGGATGCGCAATGGCAAGGATCTTGGTCGTCTATTACTCGTCGTACGGTCACATCGAGACGATGGCGCAGGCCATTGCGGAAGGCGCGCGCGCGGTGCCGGGCACCGAGGTCGCCCTCAA
>NZ_QDAH01000025.1 GCF_003075415.1 Microvirga sp. KLBC 81 | reverse complement strand
GGGCTCCAGCGCGTGCTCTCCAACCTGTGCTCTCCTGCGCGCGTCGACTGTGGCCGGCCCCTCGAAGGCCCGCCGCGGACAGGCCGGCGGACCAGAGCCTCACGGCCAAAACGCCCCAGCAACGGATCTTTGAAATTTCCAACGAACAGCGGCGGCTGCTCAACTTCTGGCCAAGGCTTGGCAACAGGGCTGCCCCAGGAACGAGGCTTTCCCAAATCCGTTGTCTTGCATGTTCAATTAGCGGCCCGAGGTAACCTATGGTCAGGCTAAAAACCTTATCAATTGCACTCGCCGGATGCCTCCTCACCAGTGGTCTCGCGGGGGATGTTTTCGCACAGCCCCGGATAGATCGGGATTGGGATGGCCGCGATTGGCGGGACCGGGACTGGGACCGGGATAGAGACTGGGAGCGCGGCCCACGATGGCGCGACCGGGATTGCTATTATGAACGTCGTCGGGAGAGAAACCGCTTCGGCGACGTCGTTATCAGACGCTACCGCGTTTGCGAGGAATAATGCTGAGTGATCGGCGGCGGTTATCATGCACCGCCGATCTTCATCCGTTATTGGGGTGCCGGAGGAGTCGGCGAGCCCGTGGCGGCGCGAGGCTGCGATTGCACTCTTTCAAAGATTCGCAGGGCTGAATCGACGCAGGCCTGCGTGGACTCCCGATCACCACAGACAACGCGAAGCTGGGTATCGCCGCTGCGCACGAAGAACCGAGCGTTGCGGCCCGAACGATCATCGTCCTCACGCATGGCGCGTCCGTGCCGTTCATCCCGTTCGCCCCTGTCTCTATCCCATCTGTCATAGTCATCATGCCAGCGGTCCCGACGATCATCATCGTCCCGCGACGAACTCTGACTCCACGCTGATGTTCCAACGAGGGCCAGTCCAACTGCCAAAAGGAGGACCTTCCGCATGTGAATCTCCGTTAGGGCGACACCACGGAGAATGTGCGCGAACATTCCTGAGTTTGAGTGGCGTCAAGGGTCGTGCAAAGGCGCCTAGGGTGAACTGAAGGGCAGGATCTAGGTTCCAACAGCGAGTATCGCCTGCAACACCAACACAGTGACGCGCAATATCCACACAGCTCTGTTCTTTGCTGGGCCGCATTTTTGACGGTGAACCGGATCCACTTCACCGGAAAATGTTCTAGCATAGAGGAAAGGCTCACTTTAGGGATCCGGACCTTCCCTGCCCCTTCACGAATGTCCGCTTCGGCCCGGCGAGCGGACCAACACGTTACTTCTGCTCCGTGCCAGTCGCGGATATTCTCTAAGTAGAGAAGTAACTTAGAGCGAACCGCTTTTCGCCTTTACCGTCTCAAGAGCTATGCCACGTCGCATCCGTGACTCTGCTCCACCGTGACAATCTGGAAATAATCTCAAACCACAAGGGTCGGTGGAGGCTCCCTCACGCTTGACTGGCTGACCGTGGTATGTATTCTGGTCTGACCAAGGCAAGATGAATGACCGCTGATCTTGAAATCACGCGGCTTAGGGAGAGTGGCGGCAAAGGGTTTGAGAAGGTTTTCGCCTTCTTGCGCGAGCGCTTGCTTGCGGGCTCATTGCGACCGGGTGACCGGCTGATCCCTGAACGCGATCTCGCTGCGCAGCTCGGTGTCAGCCGACCCATCCTGCGCGAGGCGCTGCGCGCGCTGACGGTCCTCGGGGTCGTGGAAATCCGCGACCGTGTAGGGACGATCGTTCGCCGTCCCGACTTGTCTGTCCTCAACGACTTTTTCACCTTCGCCTTCGCGCAGCAATCCGATGTCATCGACGATGTGATGCAGGCGCGCATCGCGATTGAATGCCAGGCTGTCCGGCTTGCCGCTGAGCGGGCGACAGTGTCCGATTTCGAGAGGTTGCAGCAGGCGCTCGCGCGCATCGTCGAAACGATCGACGACCCCGATACCGGCGGTGTGGCCGACTTCGAGTTTCACCGGGCCGTGGTGATGGCGGGAAAATCCGAGACGCTCATCGTCCTGCACGATTCCATGTCCGGTATCCTGATGCGCTCGCATCGGGGACGGCGAGAACTCCTTCAGGCCTTCGATACGATGAAAACCTACCTGATCGAGGATCATCGCCGCATCTTCGACGCCATCGTAGGACGCGACCCGGAACATGCGGAAAAGGTCATGCGCGAACATTTCGCGATCGGCGACGATTTCCGTCGCCGTGCGGCAATCGGCGAATCCGGGCCCCGGAGCGCCCCGTGACACTACCCGAAGAGCGAGACGCCATGATGGAACAGAACGACCACAAGGGAACAGTCGGCTTTGCAGGCCTGGGGACGATGGGGCGTGAAATGGCCCTCAATCTGCTCAAGGCAGGGTATGCCGTCCGTGCCTATGACGTCCGCAAGGAAGCCGTGGACGATCTCCTCCCACATGGCGCCAAGGGAGCCGGAAACCTGGCGGACGCCGCACGGGACGCGGATATCGTCATTTCCATGCTCCCTGACACGCCGCAGGTCGAAGACATTGTCTATGGCGAAAGCGGACTTCTGACGTCGCCGCTGCGGGGCCGACTCTTCGTCGACATGAGCACGATTTCGCCCGTCGCCGTACGGCGCATCCATGCCGATCTCAAGGCTGCAGGCGTGGCGTTTCTCGACGCGCCAGTATCCGGCGGCCCTGTCGGCGCCCGGAATGCCTCTCTATCGGTCATGGTGGGAGGAGACAGGGATGCCTTCCTGCGCGCCGAACCGTATTTCCGTGCCATGGGCACGACGATCACCCATATGGGCGAGGCCGGAGCCGGGCAGACGGCCAAGCTCTGCAACCAACTCGTCTGCGCCATCAACCTTCAGGCCATCTGCGAAGCGCTCGCGCTTGGCCGCGCCTCCGGCGTGGACCTCGACCAGCTCCGTAATGTGCTCCTGGGAGGCTCAGCCGCCTCCTGGATGCTCGAAAAGCTGGGCCCGGCGATGGTCGCCGGCGATGCTTCCGCCGGTTTCCGCATCGACCTGATGCTCAAGGACCTGCGGCTCGTGCAGGAGCAGGCCTTCTCGCTTCATGTCCCCCTACCCGCCACCGCGCTCGTGACGAGCCAATATGTCGAGGCGCGCGCCCACGGCGAGGGGACGAACGGCAATCAAGCTCTTTTCCGGGTCTATGACCGGATGACCAATCAAACGGCTGCGTGACGAGGAACGGATAGGGATGAACCTCAATCTGGACTTCGCCGTCATCCTTGAACGATGGCCGACCTTCTTCGATGGGGCGCTGCTCACCCTTCAGCTCGCCTTCCTCGCCACCGTTCTGGGCACGGCCATCGGTGTCCTCGGTGCCATCGGCCGACGCAGCCTCCATCCGGTCATTTCACGGATCTGCGGTATCTATGTCGAGGCGATCCGCAATACGCCGCTTCTGGTCCAGATCTTCCTCGTCTATTTCGGCCTTGCCAGCTTAGGGCTGAAGTTCTCCGCGTTCGCGGTCGCGGCAGCGGCTCTCACGATCAATGTCGGCGCATACACGACCGAGATCATCCGCGCGGGCTTCGACTCCATTCCCCGCGGGCAGATCGAAGCCGCCGAAGGCCTGGCGCTGTCCCGCGCTCAGATCTACTGGCACGTGGTCATGTGGCCTGCGATCGAAAAGGTCTATCCATCGCTGACCAGCCAGTTCGTGTTGCTGATGCTCGCCTCGTCGGTGACATCCCAGATCTCGGCGGAGGAACTGACAGCGGTTGCGAACTACGTGCAATCGGACACCTACCGCGCCTTCGAGACCTATATTCTGGTCGCGCTCGTCTACATTGTCCTGTCGCTGATCATGCGCGCCGGGTTCTGGCTCCTCGGCCTCGTCATCTTCCCGCGTCGGCGACGCCTCGGCACCCCTTTGTGAGGAGGAAAAGATGGGCGGTTCCCTGAATGCCAATCACCTCATGTTCCTGGGCTACGGAGCGCTGTGGACCATCGGTCTGTCGCTCATCGGCCTCCTCGGCGGCGGTATCGTCGGCTTCATCATCGCCCTCTGCCGCGTCTCTCCGAACCGGATCGTACGGCTTCTCAGCGCCGGCTATGTCCAGCTCATTCAGGGCACGCCGCTTCTCGTCATCATGTTCCTGACCTATTTCGGCCTGCCGACGCTCGGCGTGACCATCTCCCCCCTGACTGCCGCCGGCGCTTCGCTCACGATTTATGTCGGCGCGTATCTCGGCGAGATCTGGCGCGGCAGCATCCAATCCGTTCCGAAGCCGCAGTGGGAAGCAGCAGAAGGGCTCGCTCTCAGCCGCTCCCAACGGATGACGAAGGTCATCCTGCCACAGGCGATCCGGATTGCGACGCCTCCGACCGTGGGCTTCATGGTGCAAATCATCAAGAACACCTCGCTGGCGTCGGTGGTCGGCTTCGTGGAGCTCGCGCGATCCGGCCAGATCATCAACAACTCCCTGTTCGAACCATTCCTGATCTACACCATCATCGCCGCGATCTATTTCGCCCTCTGCTATCCGATCTCGCGCATCAGCCGCCGCCTGGAGATGCGCAGCGGCCCTCCCCGCCTCTCACTCGGGACTGCCTGACATGCACAAGACTCTGAACGCAGCAACCCAATCGCCAGTCGTTTCCCTGAAGAACGTGCACAAGAGCTTCGGCACGCTCAAGGTGCTTGACGGCGTCAGTTTCGAGGTCGAACGCGGCGAGGTTCTCGTCCTCATCGGCCGCAGCGGTTCCGGCAAGAGCACCGCCCTTCGTTGCATCGACCGCTTCGAGACGATCGACAGCGGCGAGATCGTCGTGTGCAATCATCGCGTCAGCGACCCGAAGCTCGATCTGAGAGCTCTGCGTCAGGACGTCGGCATCGTCTTCCAGAGCTACAACCTGTTTCCTCATCTGACCATCGAGGAGAACATCACGCTCGCACCTTGTTCCGTGAAGGGCATCTCAAAGGCCCAAGCGAAGGAACAGGCGCGGCGGGTCCTTGCCCAGGTAGGCCTGGAAGACAAGCTCCACCAATATCCCGAACAACTCTCCGGCGGCCAGCAGCAGCGCGCGGCGATTGCCCGTTCGCTCGCTATGCAGCCCAAGGTGATGCTGTTCGACGAAGTGACTTCAGCCCTCGACCCGGAATTGACTGGCGAGGTCCTGAAAGTCATTGAGGCGCTCGCCGCGGACGGCATGACCATGGTGATGGTCACGCACGAGATGGGATTTGCCAGGGGAATCGCCAACCGGGTGGTGTTCATGCACCGCGGCAAGGTCCACGAGACCGGGGCCGCCGCGATCCTGACCACGCCCGCAACTCCGGAACTGGCCCAGTTCGTTGGCACAGGGCTCTAAACGACAACCAGGACCTAGGGAGACAACGACGATGATAAAGCGCCCGCTTTCTGCTGCCGCAATCGCAATGACCTGCGTGGTAGCACTCGGCACCACCGCAGCCCATGCCGACCTGCTCGACGACATTATGAAGGCGAAGAAGATCCGCATTGCGACCGACATGGCGATTCCGCCGTCCGGCATGATGGACGCGAACCTCAAGCCGACGGGATCGGACGTGGAGACCGCTCAGCTTCTGGCGAAAGACCTGGGGCTCGAGCTCGAATTCGTGCAGACCACGGGCGCGACCCGCATTCCGAACATTCAGACGAACAAGGCAGACATCATCATCTCGACCCTTTCGGTCACGCCGGAGCGCGCCAAGGTGATCGACTTCACCAAGGCCTATGCAGCGTTGCAGTCCGTCGTCGCGTGCCTGACGACCGTTGAAGCGAAGAGCTGGGAAGACCTGAAGGGCAAAACCATTGCCGTCTCGCGTGGCACGACGCAGGATACCGAGCTGTCGAACATGAAGGATCGGAACCTCACTCTTGCCCGCTTCGATGACGATGCCACGATGGTGACGGCCGCAGTCTCCGGACAGGCGGACTGCGTCGCGACTTCGGCAACGATTGCGAACCAGATTGGCGTGAAGAACCCGGCCCGTACGTTCGAGCCGAAGGTTCTCATTCGCACCTTCGATCTTGCAATTGGCGTGCGCAAGGGGGAGCCGCGCTTGGTCGAGAAGCTCAATGAATGGATTTCGACCAACTTGAAGAACGGCAAGCTGAACGAGATCTACAAGAAGTTCCATGGCAGCGAGCTCCCTCAGGAAATGCGGAGCTGAGCCTGACAGAATTCGAGTGGTGCTCCAGGCACCACTCGATCCGCAATCACGAAGAAAGGATTTTCAATGCGCGTCGTAATCGGGTCGGATCACGCCGGATGGCCCCTCAAGAATGCAGTGGTCGAGCATGTACGCTCTCTCGGACATGAGGTCGTCGACGTAGGATCCTTCGATGACAAACCTGTCGATTTTCCAGACATCGCCCGCGCACTGACCCAAAAAGTGAAGTCCGGCGAAGCCGAGCGCGGCATCATGGTCTGCGGCACGGGCGTCGGAGCGTCGATCGCTGCCAACAAGGTCAAGGGCATTCGCGCTGCCGTTTGCCACGACATCCACTCGGCACACCAGTCGGTTGAGCATGATGACGTCAACGTGATGTGCATCGGCGCGAAGATTGTCGGTTCCTGGCTCGCCCAGGATCTCGTCTCGTCTTACCTGTCGGCGGAATTCTCCACTGATGAGGACTGCCGCCGCCGCGTGGAAAAACTCCACGCCATGGATGCCGAAGGCTGAAGCCAACCGACTTGGGAAAGGGAACGCGTGCGACATGATTCTTGTTTTTGGTTCGATCAACGTTGATCTCGTCGCCCGTGTAGTCTCAATCCCGCGCCCGGGAGAAACCGTTCTGTCACCGGGCTATGCCACCCTTTTCGGTGGCAAGGGCGCAAACCAAGCGATCGCAGCCGCACGCGCGTCGCTGCCGAATCGGGTGGCGATCGCAGCCTGCGTGGGCGACGATGCCTTTGGCCGATCTGCGCGCGACAACCTCGCCCGCAATGGTGTCGTGGCTGATCTCGTCGCCAACAGTTCTGAACCGACAGGTTGTGCCTTCATCACCGTCGATGAGCGCGGCGAGAATGCAATTACCGTTGCCAGTGGGGCAAATGCTACGCTGACGGAGGCGCCGGTTCGTGATTTCGAGGTGGACGCCTCCACGGTGGCGGTCTTCCAAATGGAAGTCCCCTTTCCCTCGTCCCTCAATGTCGCTCGGCATGTGCGCGCTGCGGGCGGCCGCGTCATCTGGAATTTCGCACCGGCTCCGACGGCATTTATGGCGAGAGATCTCTCGGATCTCATCAACGAGACTGACATTTTCGTCGTCAACGAGCACGAGGCTATTGCGGCGGCCGCGCTCCTCGGCTGCGAAACCGACAATTTCGAACATGCAGGAGCCTACCTATCGAGAAACGGCTGCATTTGTGTCGTCACGGCGGGGGCGCGTGGCGCCTTTGCGTTTCACTCCGATGGACGCAGCGAGGTTGTCGAGGCGAAGCCGATACGGCCAGTCGACACGACTGGGGCCGGCGACACCTTCGTCGGCATCCTGGCCAGTGGACTCGATGAGGCTCTGCCCTTGACAACAGCTCTCCAACGAGCCTGCCATGGAGCATCGCTGGCTTGCCTTGCCTATGGCGCTCAGGCTGCCATGCCGACACGCGCACAACTCGAAGCTACCTGAACTGGCTAGGTGAAAAGCTTTAGCGCATCGTGTGGAAGAGTGGACCCGGTTTTCCGCCAGCAACGACGCGCCGCTTAAAGAAGGAGCCTCGGACCCAAAAGTGGAATCCACTTTTGGGTCCGAGGCTCTAGCAGGATTGGAGACGATACGTTCAATCCGTCTCCGCGCCCCGTCTGCGCCATATCCTAAACACGATACGTCCAGCTTGGAGTTCCGGCCGCTTGCCTTGTAAGAGTTGCGTAACGGTCGCTGCAGAAACTGCGATGGCAAGTGCTGAGGTAAGACCAATCAAGGCTTTTCTCATGACCCATCCTCCAAAAGGGATAGAGGCTCTCCAATTTTCAGTTTCGTCACAAGGACCGGAATTACTCCCCCGGTCCCACGCAGGGAAATCTCACCCTGTGGGAGGAAAGTGGACCGTCAGGCAACGGCCCGGCTTTCTCCGCGCGCAAATAACAATGATGCGCAAGGGAGATTCCTGTCCAAAGCCGTTGCCCAAACACTCATGCGGCCAAGCAACCTGGAACCGCTCCCCGTTTCCGGCATTGGCGCAACGCTCTGATCTCTCTGAGCTGTTGATGTTTCAAGTAGGAGGATTCCCATGCCTCGTTCTGCATCAAGCTTAAGCCTGAGGAAGCACGTGTTTGCCGGTGTGCTGGGCATCCTGGCGCTCGCTCCGCTCCCGGCCCCCGCCCAGCAGGTTCCTGCCGACTTCACCGCCATCGTGAAGCAGAAGATGCCAGCCGTCGTTGCGATCACGACGAAGCAACGTGTCGAGGAGCAGGAGCAGGCTCAATCCTTGCCGGATGACCTCCCCTTCCGCGAGTTCTTCCGCCGCTACTACGGCGATCTCCCGGAGCCCCGCCGGCAGCAGCCCCGGCAGGCGCTCGGATCGGGCTTCGTGATCACCTCGGACGGACACATCATCACCAACAACCACGTGGTGGAGGATGCGGCCGAAATCCATGTTGTGTTCGGGGACAAGACGAATGCTCCCGCAACCCTCGTGGGCCGGGATCCGGCCACGGATATTGCCGTGCTCAAGGTTGATCCCCAGCCCAACATGGCGGTCGCCACGTGGGGCGACTCCGATGCCGCCGAGCCGGGCTCCTGGGTGATCGCCATCGGCAGCCCCTTCGGGCTCGGCGGTACCGTGACGGTCGGGGTCGTCTCCGCGCGCTCCCGCGACATCCGCTCGGGTCCGTATGACGACTACATTCAGACCGATGCCTCCATCAATCGCGGCAATTCGGGGGGGCCGCTATTCAACACCCGGGGCGAAGTGATTGGGGTCAATACGGCGATCTTCTCCCCATCCGGCGTCAATATCGGTATCGGCTTTGCCGTTCCGTCGCGGACAGCGCAAGCCGTTGCCGACCAACTGATCCGGACAGGTCGGGTCGAGCGGGGCTATGTCGGGCTGCGCCTGCAGGAGATCACGCCTGCCATCGCCCAGGCGCTGGGCCACCCGGACAGCAAGGGCGTGCTCGTCGCCACCGTAGAGCCAGGCGGCCCTGCCGAGAAGGCGGGGTTCAGGTCGGGTGACGTGATCACGCAGTTTGACAGGAAACCGGTGGAGAGCGGGCGCGATCTCTCCCGGGCCGTGGCCGCCATCAAGCCCGGCTCCCAGGTGCCGGTGACCGTAGTCCGGGACGGCAAGCCCCAAGAGCTGACCATCGTCATCGGCCAACGCAGCGACGAGCTGGCCGCCCGCTCGGCGGCACCCGATGGAGCCGACGGCGGCAAGCGGCTTGGACTCGCGCTCAGCCCAATCCCCGAGGCCGCCCGGGGTCAGCTGGGACTGGAGCCCGGCACGTCAGGTGTCCTGATCCAGCGGGTCGATCCGAGCAGCCCGGCGGCAGGGGCCGGCCTCAGGCAGGGGGACGTGATCGTATCGGCCAATAATCAGCCGGTGTCCGCTCCGGCAGATGTGGCGAAGGCCTGGGCGGACGCTCAGGGGCAAAAAAGACCGATCCTCCTGCGTGTGAAGCGCGAGGACCAGTATCTGTTCGTTGCGATCGAGGGATAACATTGTCGAGCCGCGGCCATACCGCGGCTCCAGCCCCTTGGACGTAATGCGGAGAACTATTCAGGGCGATCGGCGCTGCCCCCCTGCTGCATTATCGCTTCCGTTGCGGGTGATGCTGCCGGTCGCCTCAACTTCAGGAGCCTGGCCCGGCACGACCATGGGGCCGTTCATGCCGAATGTGACGAATCCGTTGCATCCGTCTTGGAGCCCGCCACTCCAGTTCTCCGGGAGGCAGCGGGCTGGTAGACCTTGGGCGAAGTCCGGGATCGATGATCCAGACACGGCAACACCCAGAACCGCGGCCGCGAGTGCACCCGGGAATGCATGCTTGAGCATGTCAACCTCCTCTGCAGTTTCGACCCGATGAGATCTGCTTGAAAAACGGCAGGCCGTATCCCGGGTTCCTGAGCTATCGCCTGAGCCTTGTCATTCCAATTCGAGAGGCATCCAAAAGCCTTGACGCGATGAACCGGCTTCTTACCTCTTCCAACACCAAAGCATTGATCACCGTGACGAGCAGCTGAGACCGGACTGCGCCCTTTCGTCATCTGACTTCGGTGTGAGCATGAGACGGTTTTCCATTCTTGCGACAGGCGAGAAACGCCGGATCGGCAGTCATTTTCCCGGCTGGCTTACGGCATTGGCTCTTATGTGGCAGATCGGCCATGCCCATGCCATCGAAGGAGGCGCCCTTGCGCGGGCTAACGATCAGCTCAGCCGCGCGACGGTTGCAGTCGGCACGCTCGTTCAGCCGGGCGGCTCTCTCCGGTTGAGCCGCTGCACAGGCGCGCTCATCGCTCCGGATCTCGTCATGACGGCGGCGCACTGCATTAGGGGCAATCCGCTGGGGGCGGTGATCTTCTTCTATCAGGGAAGCAGACTCATTCCTTCGGCTCATCGGGTGGCCGCTGCGGCTCGCCATGCATTCGCGCCGGGCCGCCTCGCCTCCCGCGATCTGATGGACGTGCTCAACGAGATCTCCCTCGACATTGCTGTTTTGCGCTTGGAGACACCAGTCAGAGGGCGAAGTCCTCTCCGCATCGCCCGCAATCTGGACAGCATTCCGTCCACATTGCGATTGGCTGGCGTTGGCCTTTCAGGGCGAGCGTCCGGAACTCTTAAGACCGCGACCTTGAGGCCTCTCGCCATATCGGAGACTGGATTGATCATCGCACGCACGGTCGGGGCACGCGCGTGTCTCGGTGATTCAGGAGGTCCAGTCGTCGTCCAAAGCAGCAGTGGTCCGCTGCTTTGGGGCGTTGCAAGCGCAGTGATCACCTCTCTGGCTCCGTGCGGCAATATCCTCATGATTGCCCCTGCCCGAGGCGGCGGCCGTCCGTCATGAGATTGAAACGAGACCACCCGTTCCGCTGAACGAATCCGACCATACGGGAGTGAAGACGACATCAGGGCCGGCAGGTATTCGGGACACCTCCGAGCCTGATGCCCTCCTTCATCAGTTTGTGACCGTCACTTTCACGTCGCCTGTCCGGCGCAGGACATGGGTCGCGACCTCGTCACCCGCACGGCGGACTACGAAATCGAGGCGATTATCGCCGACAGCGATGTTGCGCAGGATGATTTCGTCGAGAAAGCCGGGCAACACCGGCCGATCCAATCTGATTGCTTTCGCAGCCGGATCAAAGTCGAGGCCGAGGCATGCTTGAATCAGGCTCAGGGGTGTTGCGGCCGCCCAAGCCTGTGGAGCACAGGCAACCGGGTAAAAAGTCGGCCCCCTCGCTGCGCCTGCGCGGGAAGCCGCAGAACAGCTCAGGCAAACGTCGGAGATCAATGTAGATCGAGGCGTGGAACAGGCCGCGCGCCGGGTTCGTGCGTTCGGCGGTTAGGCCCGAGAGCGATCCCGGCGTTCCTTGGTCTCGGAACGGTTCTGTTTGTGTCGGTCTTTCTTCAACTCTGGCCTCCGGCCTTTGTGCTGCCGTTGCTTTTCATCCGCCCCTTTCCGGCGAGCGATCGAGGTCGCTATCAGCTTCTCCTCGATCTTAGAATTCAGATCTGAACGTAAATTGATCACGGCTTCGACATCTTCGTAGACGTGCGGATACCGCTGCGCCAGCCAAAGCCAAGTCGTTGCGATTTTCACTCTGGCCTCGAGCTTCAGAAGATCGGTGTGCAAACCGAAGTTTGGCGGTTGGACCAAGCCATTCACAGCATGCTGCCTGGCCCATTCGAGAAGAAGTTCGACCGCCATGCGCTCCCGGACTTCGACAGGAGCAATGGCATAGGACAGGCGATCGAGAATCGGCATATCCACCGTATCGAGAAGAAGCGCGAGCTCAATCATCTCCTCCATATCGGCCATGCGGAGATCTGGGTGACCGGCCACGAGAGTGTCATTCAGGTGACGAAGAACGTGGCCGAGCCGGTCAGTCTGGAGAACCCCGCTCGCTGACATGACCGTCTCCTGATTAGGACGCACATAGGCCTTGCCACGGAGCTTTGTACCCTCTCCCGTCAATGCATTTGAGATGATCGCTTCGGCACGTCCATAAGGGCCAGCCTCGAGAAGCGCAGTGACAAGTCCTTCATAATGATGGCCGAAACGCCCTGCTCTACCTGCAATCTGCTTGATCTCCATTGAAGTAAGCTGCCTTTCCTGGACACCATCGAACTTGCGGAGTGTCGAGAAAACAACTCTCCGAAGCGGGCCGATATTGAGGCCCATTCCAATTGCATCTGTTGCAACGAGAATTTCTGCTTCGCCGTTGCGGAAGCGTGCAGCCTCGGCTCTGCGGACCTCCGGACCAAGAGCACCATAAACGGTCGCTACCGTGCGCCCTGACTGAACGAGCCGGGCGCGGAGTTCATGGACATTCGCACGCGAGAAGGCGATGACCGCGTCGCCCCTGGAAAGCTTGTTGAGTTCGACAGGAGCGCGCTCCACATGAAGTGGTCCCTTTCGTTTGAGGATTTTGATATCCAACGACTCTCCCGTCATTGCCAGGAGATGCTCGACGAGAGGGATCGCCTCGGGAGCTCCGGTCAGAACGACGAGACGAGCCGGAGCCCCAACGATGGCCTGCGTCCACGCCCATCCTCGATTGGGATCACTGAGCATCTGCACCTCATCGATCACGCAGACATCGACAACTCGGTGTAGGTCCAGGGTCTCAATGGTACGGGCGACATGTGTTGCACCTTCGGGGAGAATGCGCTCCTCACCGGTGACCATGCCGGCCGAGAAATTGCCCTCGCTCAAGCGCTCGTAATGCTCAAGCGCAAGGAGCCTCAAGGGCGAGAGGATCTCGGCTGTCTGAGCCTCTCCGGCCAATCGGAGAGCCTCGTGGGTCTTGCCTGAATTGGTTGGCCCGGCGAGGAAAACGAACTTGCGTTCCAGGGACCGGGCGACCGGGAAGATCGCGGCGTACCGCTCGTAGCCGGACGCCTCCCGAATCTGAGCCTCTCGCATGTGCCGGAGCCTCCTGGCGGAGGCTTTGGATCGGATGTCATCAAGTTTCTGGCGGAGCCTGCGCCCTACACCCGCAGGTCCGTGCTTGTCGGTTCCGTGGATGCGGTCGAGCTTTTCGAGGGCTGAAAGAATGCCCCCTAGGATGGCTTGTCGCTCCTGGTCATCCTGATAGGCGGCCAGATAGGTATCGAGTTCGTCGCGCCAGCTCGCAACCTCCTGCTCACATGACTCATGCGTTGCATCCCGTAATTCAACCAGCCGAGCCTCAAGGGCTTCGGCTGCGCCCTTGATCTCGGCTGGCCCAATCCGGCTTGGCGACAGAGCGACAGCCGCAACCTCCGGCGGTTCGGCAAACGCGAACTCGACCAAAACCTCAGTCGGACCGCCATCTGGCAGGATCTGGACGTCCTTGCTGAAGACGGCGCGATAGCCGACAAACGCACGATCAGACCTTGGCCCGGAGTTCCGCGGCTGTCGCTCCGTGACACGATTGTTACGATCGAGCCTGCGGATATCCTCGACGATATAAATACCCGTATTCTTCCGAACGGGCGCCAAGATGCTCTGCCGACGTCGATGAGAGATATCATCAACAGGTGTCACCAGCCGGCTTTCGTCATCTGCATCGTTCCGCGTACGCGCAGCGTTGCCGCGCCTGTCTTGCATGTTGGCTTCATCCCGAGCCCGCCATGCAGGAACCTCCGCCGCCAGCTTGGCGATGACCTCCGGGTCGAACATTCGAGCTTCGTATGTGCGCCCCGACTTTCGATATGTCTCCCGTCCCGCAACCGGAATAAGCCCAGCCTCGATCCACCTCTCGCATTCAACAGCGCTGGCAAGAAGAATCCCAGGTAGGTGATTGATGGTGACGAGATCTTTCGGTTTCTTGGACATTCACAAATCCGATGGAAGCAATCGGAACCAGGAGTCGACGCCCATACCTCGGATTGCGGGGCGTGGCGCCGTCTCCAGTTCCAGATTTGCCCTAGGACAAAAAGGACGAAATAGGGGCGGTTGGGAGATAACCACCTGCAAGTCTTGTTGTTCGACCAGAGCCGAAGTTGGACCCCTGTGCAAAGAGCGGCTTCGGGGTTAAGAGGTGCTCCGCTACCTCAACAAGAGCTGATGACAGGTGCTGCCCTATGGTGCTTTGAAAGAATGGATGCTTTGACGGTCGGGGCTGCCTGGACCCTTCAGCCTGTCAGGCTGCTGCTATCCACTCCCGCAGTTTCGTCCAGCGCCTCTTCATCTGTCCGAGCCTTACCGCCATTGCCACAGCCTTCTTCTGGCCGACCAATACGACCAGACGCTTGCCTCGCGTAACGCCGGTGTAGAGCAGGTTGCGGGCCAGCATCGTAAAATGCTGCGTGACGACAGGAATGATGACGGCGGGATACTCCGAGCCTTGCGACTTGTGGATCGTGGTTGCATAGGCGGGCACGAGCGTGTCGAGTTCGCCAAACGGATACGAGACCTCCCGACCATCGAACGCCGCGATCAGTTCTCCCTCTTCGTCGTTGATCCGTACCACTGTGCCCAGATCGCCGTTGAAGACCTCCCGGTCATAGTCGTTCTGGGTTTCCATCACCCGATCTCCCGGCGAGAACCGCCATCCAAACCGTTCCACCTTGGACGCAGGATTGGGATTGAGCACCTCCTGAAGCTGGATGTTGAGGTTGCGGGCGCCGAGAACACCCCGGTTCATCGGGCACAGCACCTGAATGTCCTTCATCGGATCAAGGCCGAAGCGGCGGGGAATCCGCTCCTTGATCATCTGGACGATCTTCGGCACCCCTTCGTCGGGAGCGTCGATTTCGACGAAGTAGAAGTCGCTCTCCTCGCCTGCCTTCGGAGGCTCGGGCATCTGACCTTTGTTGATGCGGTGGGCGTTCACCACGATCCGACTCTCGGCCGCCTGGCGGAAGACTTCCGTAAGCAGGGCGACCGGAATGCGATCCGAGCCAATGATGTCGGCCAGGATCTGCCCTGATCCAACGGAGGGCAACTGGTCCACATCTCCCACCATCAGCAACCCGGCATGCGCTGGAATGGCCTTGGTCAGGGCATTCATGAGCGGGACATCCACCATGGAGGTCTCATCCACCACAAGCAGATCGCAATCGAGCGGGTTCTCCTCATTACGCGAGAAGCCGCCGTGTTCGGGGGCGATCTCCAGAAGGCGGTGGATCGTCTTCGCCTCCAGCCCGGTCTGCTCCGTCATCCGCTTCGCCGCTCGCCCAGTCGGAGCCGCCAACGCCACCTTGACGCCCTTGGCCACCAGGACGCGCAGGATCGTATCGAGAAGAGTCGTCTTGCCGACTCCGGGACCGCCAGTCACGACTGCCACCTTGGAGCGAAGGACCAGCCTTAGAGCCTCCCGCTGTGACGTCGCCAGCGCCTTGCCCGTGCGGGCCTCGACCCATGGAATGGCTCGCTCAAGGTCGATCTCGGGCCATGGTGGTGGACCGGACGCCCGCTCGATCAGCCGAGAGGCAATGGCCCGCTCGGCCAGGTAAAGCCCCTTCAGGAAAAGGCAGGTTTCAGCGCCGATCGTATCGGAAACGACCTCTCCCGAGGCAAGCTCCTCGACGATTGCTGTCCGGATCAGTTCTCGTTCGACTTCAAGGAGCCGCTCAGCCAGCTGGGTCAGAGCCTCGATCGGCAAAGCGCAATGTCCCTCGTCCGTGGCGGTCTGAAGTGCAAACGAGATACCGGCCCGGATGCGCTGTGAAGCCGTCTTCTCCATCCCGAGCTTGGCTGCAATGGAGTCGGCGGTTCTGAAGCCTATTCCCCGCACGTCCTTCGCAAGACGATACGGGTCCTCGGTCATGACTTGAATTGCTTCAAAGCCATAGGTCTTGAAGATACGCACCGCTCGTGCCGTGCCGACGCCATGCGAGTGCAGGAAGATCATAATCTCCCTCACGGCCTTCTGCTCGGTCCAGCCTGCCACGATGCGGGAGGCCCGCATGGGACCGATCCCCTGCACCTCCGTCAGACGATCAGGACTGGCCTCTATGATCTCGAAGGTATTCTCGCCAAAGGCTGCCACGATCCGCTTTGCCATCGCTGGCCCGATGCCGCGCATCTGACCTGAGGCAAGATACTTCTCGATGCCCTCGACGCCAGTTGGCGGGGTTGTCTTGAGGACCTCAGCCTTGAACTGAAGCCCATGGGTGCGGTCGCTGATCCAAAGGCCGCTCGCCGTAATCCATTCTCCTGCCGAAACCGCAGGGGTGTGACCGACCACTGTCACAAGGTCCCGCTTGCCTCGTGTATGCACCTTCAGGACAGCAAAGCCGTTCTCCGCATTATGGAAGGTGACGCGTTCGACCGAGCCCGCGAGGGTCTCCAGAACAGGTTTCTGATCAGCCTGTGGCGGTCGGAACATCTGATTCATGCTGTTTGCCGGGAGGTTCCCAGCCTCTTCGGGTTTGTTCTAGTACGGCCTTGCTCACGAGTTCGCTCTCCTCCGTTCCCTCTTCCCACTCAGATGAGCCAGCACAGGCACGGGAGCCGTTATGAGGAAGCCGGAGGTAAGCAGCAAAATCGTGCATTTCCTTGACCTCCAGTACGTTCTATGTTTGTTCTTTTTGCGACAATCGTGCAGGAGAGGCAAACCGGACCGTGATTAGTACAGGAACAAGGCGAAAGCTCACCGAGCGCAGCGAGACTGAGCAAGAGGTGAAGGGTATGCAGCGGATGCTCGCGAAAGCCGAGCAGAAAATCAGGAATCTGCAAAACAAGATAGCTGACCAGCAGCGAGAAATTCGCGATCGGCGGGCGCAGGCCAAGCGCGAGGAGAACGTCATTGCTGAGCGGAACGAGCTAAAAGCTGAAATTGCTGATCTTCGGAACGAGAATAAGGAACTGACCCGCGCCAACCGAGAGCACGTCGAGAGAAACGAAGCTCTACAGGCTGAGAAAGAGAGGCTGAAGGCGGAAGTGAGGGCCCGGAAGTCGAATAGCCTAAGCGCAGGTGCGAACCTTGGGGGAATCCTGCAATCGTCGGTGACTTGACGTCTCCTTCAGCAGCAGGCCTCCTGATCCCCGGAATTTCCCTTGTTCGCTGTCAGAGCGCCGATACGCTACAGCCTCGGACGTGAAAAGTGGCTTTGCACTTTGGGGACCCATCCGATGCTTTCTCCTTGAATGAGAGCATCGTTGAGAGCGGAAAACCGGATCCACTTTTCCGCACGATGCTCTAAGCTCTCCCGTATGCTGCGAGGGAGAGCTTAGACGTGGACGGCGGCGCCACTGATCATCGAAGCCTCTGGTTTCTTAACACCCACGTCACCATCCGCATCTCGGCACGTGAAGGTTCGGACGGCATCTCCGTGCTTGAGCATCGGGCTTCACAGGGAGACTCTCCGCCTCTGCACATCCACCATGATGAGGACGAGGTCTTCCACGTGCTCGAAGGCGACGTGCGCTATCGCGTGGGCGATCAGGAGCGCCGGGCCGGAGCGGGTGAGATCCTACTTGCGCCCAAGGGCATTCCCCACACCTACAGGGTCGAGTCGGCTGAGGCCCGCATGCTCACGATCACACGAGGCGAGTTCGAGAACTTCATCCGTGCGTTTGGACGCCCAGCCGAGAGAGAGGGACTGCCCGACCCATCTGGCCCTCCCACGCCCGAGCAGGCTGAGGCCCTTGCCCGCGCCTGCCGGCAATTTGGGATAGAACTCGTCGGCCCGCCCCTGTCGTAGAAAATGCGATCTGCCCCAGATCCCTGTCGACTGAAGCCATGATTGGGGAGGCTGTCTCCAGGTATGTCCAGCGCCCCCTACCTTTGGTAAATGGGTCAAGGCCATGCATGTGACAGCAGACCTCACGCCGGATGCTGTCTCAGTTCCGGTGAGCTTACCTGGGGCTGCCGGATGAAGCACGCCCTGCTTCATCATGCAGCCACATCCAGGGAGATGCCGCGGGCCTCTGCAAATTCAATGAGAGCAGATTCGCCGACGATACGACGACGCTGGTCGATGACCCAGCCGTCGCCGTCCTGCACGACGATATAGCCGCGCGCCTGAAGACGGGAGACAAGAGTCTGAATGCCATTCGTCTCCGTCTTCGTGACACCACGCTCCGCGATGAAACGCTCGATGGCAGCCTGAGCTGCCTGGGCGAGATCGACGGCATCCGCTCGGTTCGTCGCCTTGGCTTTGGCCTTGGCCTGAGCCATGACGCGCGCCGGGTCCCGGCGCACGGATTTCCAACCGCCCCGGCCAGACACTTGGGCGGGGGCTGGGTCTGCGCCTGACTCCGGACGAGCCGCCATGGATGTCTCCACCACGACGATCTTCGGTGTCGGAGGCGATGCAGGTGACTTCATCTGCCGAGGCGCTGCAGCCTGAGACACACCCTGCGCCGCAGGCACGACAGGCTTCTTGATGGCAGGTTTGGCGGCCGCGCGCTTTGGCTTCTCCAGGGGGGATTCGCCTTCGCGGATCGGGAGCGCGACATCATCGGTCCTACGTTCGGATGACGCGGCGGCTTCGGCCATTATCGCCTCCGCCTTCACCCGCTCCGCTTTTGCAATGCCCTCGGCTTGAGCATCGTCGATCCGCTTGCCGAGATCAGCAAGGTGCTGGTCGATCCGGCGCTTCTCGGCGATGGCGTCCATGGCAGCCCGCACCATGCCGGCCTCCGCCTCCGCGACTGAGTTCTTCAAGCGCTCGGCCAGCGTGGCCTCAAGACGCTTGAGCGCGCGCTCGAGCGCTGCACGGGGGTCGATCGGCGCAGGAGCCGTCGGAGCGGGAACTACCGTGAGCGCAGCAGCCGTCGCCCGTGCTGGGACCGCTGCCGGTATGGCAGAAATCCTCTTCTGCGGTGCAGGTTTCGTATCCTGGACAGGCTCCTGTTTCAGGGGCTTCGCGGCTTTGGGCCTGATCATTTCGGAGGCCGTGTTTTTTGCGAGCTTTGAGAGATCCCTGACGCCGATCAACCCGAGGTCCTGCATCTTCCAGCGAATCTGGGTGACGGTTCTCCCGAGTTTTTCCGCGATGCGTTTGTCCGTCATGGGCGGATCGGCTGATACCAGCTCGCGCAGATGAGCTACGCTCGCCTCGTCCCAGGGCTGATGGGGTTGCACAAGAGTGCCGATCAGACGGGCCCTAGCATAGGTCGCAGGCACCGGCCTTCCGAGTTTCGCGGCTGTCACGGGGACCGGCACTTTCGCAGCCCTGTCACGGCGCAGGATATCGAGTTCTTCTTCAGTCCATACCCTGTTCACGGCAGGGTTCTCCTTCTCTCAGCGAGGCTGTGATCCGGCGATCCTGCATCACGACCGAATGGGGATCTGCAATGAAAGGAGGTCGCCGGGTAGAGCCGGCGACGATGAACGTTCAAGCCGACTGTGAGGGGAAGAGCACCAAGAACATGGTGCCGATTGGTGCGGAGCGTGTCTCTTGGGGCGAGGGTCCGGATCCGAAACTGGATCGCTGCTCCTGTTCATGTTCCAGCAGACTGGGCCTGCTGGCAAAGCATTTGCTTTGCCACGCCGACCAATGCGTTTTGATGAAATTTGGCTGCCGGTGCATGGAAAAATATTCGAATGGAAACGAGCCCGGTATGTAGTCAGCTTTTTTCCGAAACTCAATAAAACTTCCGCAATCCAGCCGAGACGATCAGCTCGACCCGAGTCATCATCTTCGTCTTCGTCAGTGCGGAGACAGGCTTGGAGCGATCTGCGTTGATGGGCATGGTCACGTGCGGTTCGGTTCATCCTCCCGCTGCTCCACGGCTACCTCGATCAGCCGCCAGGCATCCTCCTCGCCGATCAGTGCCCTTGCCCGCTCGCCGGAGACATGCGGCCGGTCGGACGGCTCGATGAGCGCCCGCATGTAGCGGCCGGTCTCGCGCACCTGAATGTTCACATCACCGTGTTCGGCCCTCAGCTTGTCCGTCACCCGATTCACGAGCGGATCGATCTTACCGCTGTCCATCCTGCGCGGCGCGCCATCGATGAGCTCGACAACCGAGGTCCGCACAGACCTCAGACCATCCATCAGGATCGAGAATGAGATGAAGCCAGCCGCTACGGCATCCGCCCACCAGAGACCAAAGCTGACACCGAGGATGCCGAGGATGCCGGCCAGCCCAGTTTGCCAGTCGGCGGCATTCATCAGGGCATCGGTGTGCAGCACCTTGTCGGCGATCTTGGCCGCGACGGGTTTTTTCAGCCGTCCTAGGATGACCGGCGGGATCACCGAGTAGACCAGCACGGCGATCATGGCCCAGCCCAGCCAGATCTCTTGACCGAACAGCTGGAACGAGCCGATGGTCGGGTGATCCTGCTTGATCAGGGTCGAGGCAGCCTCGTAGAGCAGCAGCGCGCCCATCGTGGTCAGCGCTCCCGCTGCGATCAGAAAGGCCAGTGAGTTCACCCGATAGAAACCGAAGGGGAACTTCTCCGTGGCTGGCTTCCTCTCCAGCTTGAGCGCGATCAGGAACACGACAGGCGGCAGAAGGCTGAGCATATCCTCGACCCAGGCTGTCTGCATGGCCTGGCTGCCGCCCATCACGGCAGCCATGACGAGGATGATCGTACTCAGGAGCACGATGCTGAGCCACGCCAGGCGCTCAGCCCGCCTCATCGCCTTTTCAACATCGACCGGCAGCTTGGGACGCGTCTCGCTCACGACCCCGCTCCTCCCGCTTTCGCGGCCTCAATGGCTTGGTTCACCCGCAGGAGGAAGGCGTTTTCGCCCGGGCGGACGGCAATGACACGGTCCTCCTCCTCACGGGCGCCGTGCAACGGCCCGACCGGCTTGGACAGCCCAAGTTCCTTCTCGAAGGGTGTCGTCTCCGGCACGCCGCCGATCACCAAGTGGAGGTGTCCGCGCTTCAGGTCCTCGAACAGAGCATGGGCGTCACCTTCCACATAGACCAGTTTCGCTTCAAGGCTGGCGGCCAGTCGCTCGACAATGGGACGGTCCTTCTCGGCGTTCTCACCGAACTTGAGAACCCCCACGCGCAGTTCCTGCCCTCTCACCGCTTCCAGAGTCTCCTCTGGGTCGCGCGGAAGATCGCATCCGGCAAGCGTGGATCCAACAAGGAACGCTATCAGCACACAAGGTCTCATGATCCCGGGTCACGTCTCCGAAGTTGGTTCATCAATGATTGAACGAAAGGGCCAAGGTTTGGTTCACCCAGACGCGAACCCTCCGATGTGAGGCAGCATCGGACCGAGGGAGGATCGTGTCCCAGCCGCTTCCGGGCTGTGCCGTTGAAAGCCTGGATTACGTGGTTACCCGCAAAAGGCCGCCCTGTGCTTCCAGCACCCTCCACACCCAGCTGCTTCCCGGGTGTGGTATAGTTCAACAGTGCAACCCACCGAATCCTTGAGACGATCCTGGATGTAGGAGGAGGTCATGGCCCACCGCGAACAGTATGGTAACCGGGAAGCGAAGAAGCCGAAGAAAGAGAAGCCCAAAGGAAGTGTGACGGCCAAGTCCACAAAATGGGTCGTGAGCGAAATCGTCGAGGCGCGAACGGACACCAAGCACTAGAGCCTCGGACGTGAAAAGTGGAATCCACTTTTGGGATCGATGCGATGCTCATTCTCTGGAGGAGCGCATCGTTCGAGCTCAAAAACCGGATCCATTGTTCCGCACGATGTGGCAGCGTCAGCCGCTCAGCGGATAACCTCCGGCTTGGTCCACGTCAGAAATACGCGGCGACCCTTAGCCTGGAGGCTTCCACTTGGGATACGTGAAGCGCTTCTCGAACGCGTGGTGATGGCCGACGAGAAGCGAAGCTTCGGCTGGAAGCTCGCTGTCCGTGATCCGCTCGAAACCCGTCAATGCGCTCAGAAGGACCGAATTCGGGAGGCTGGCGAAGAGCGTGGGCGGGCCCGGGCCGGAGGCAGTCACCAGCATCATCTGACCTGGGCAACCCAGCTTCACGAATAAGTTTTCGAACTGATCCTGGACCTCGTTCCATTCGGCCGGGTCGATGATCCTGCGGGCCCAGATCATTGAGCATCTCCCGACCCAACTGTTTCGCCTGAATAGAACTGAACTGGGGAGGGGCCACTAGAGACGGACCCCTCCCGTATCCCAACTCAGGTGCGTGGTCCTCCGGTCTGGCTGTGCTGACCGCCAGGCTGCGAAATGCCCGCCATTGCGGCTCCAATCTTAGAAGCCTTATCACTCACCGCCAGATCTCCGAGCGAGACGATACCAACCAGACGCTTGTCGCGATTGAGCACAGGCAAACGCCGGACCTTGATGTCGGCCATGTTGCGCTCCACCGCGTCGGTCTCATCGTCGTCGAAGCAATACAGCACCTCGTCCGTCATTATCTCCCGGACAGGTGTGTCTGGTCCCCTACCTTGGGCAACAGCCCGAACCGTGATGTCCCGGTCGGTGATCATGCCAACCAAGCGGTCGCCCTCGCGCACAGGCATGATGCCGGCGTCCAGTTCAGACATTAGCTTTGCCGCATCCTGAATCGTCTGGGTGGGTTCGATCAGGCGCACATCCCGTGTCATAACTTCACTGACTCTCATGAGCTCCTCCTCACAGGCGCCCCCGTCAGTTTCATGTTCATCGTCCCTCGCCTCTCACTGGGCGAGATCTCTCATGACGCGTTCGGACCGGTCCTATGGCCCTCGTGGGTTTGCATCGTCTCCGCAATGTACCGCACGAGAGTGGCGCTGCGGCAACGCTCCGGCAAGAGCTGGCCATCGTCAGGGATCTCGTCAGCCACGGGCCGGGCATGTCCACGTCGGTGAGCAGCACAGGCACCTCTTTGGAATGCATCTCCAGCACCACCAAGGCTACGTCAGCGCTCGCCGCCTCCAGAACGCGAAAGCCCACGTCCTCCAGTTTATCGACCACAACCATGCGCCCCAGCGGCTCGTCCGCAAGCACGAGCACGACAGGAGGATCTCTGGATCCGCCCGGCGTCATAACGTTCGAACGGGATTTAACTTATGTTAGTTCCCAGTGCTCAGGTTCATTGTTGTTGCCAGGCTTGCTCATTCAGGCTGCATCCTGTCCGTGCTGGTCTTCCCAGCGCTCCATCTCCTGCAGGATCGCAGACCAAGCAACGCGAACCTCGCCACAGGCGGTCGAGCGGGCACCATACTTAACTGTATTCGTTGCCAGTTCCTGGAACGCCACGGCAAGCGAAAGAGCGATGCGCGGCGGCAAACGAACCTGATGCCCTTTCCGATGCAAGCGGTCATCGACCCTGCTCGAATAGAGTTCACCGCCTGCGCAGCAATTTCGTATAAGTTGCTATCTTCCCAGTTCTCGCGTCAGGACGTCATGCCTGCGGGACAACGCTTAAAGACGGCTCTCCAGCGCCTCCTTGGCTTCCTTGAGGGCGCATTGCGCAGCGTCTCCGCCGCAATCGACTGCACAGTGGCCAATGTGTTCTTCACCCGATGATCGAATTCCTTAATCAGAAGCCGCTGTGCTCCTGCACCTTCTCGGCCCTGATGTCCCGGACCTCTACGATCATGCCGATGAGCCGATGCAGGTCTCGAGATGCGGTCAGGGTCAGATTGGGAAGTAGAGCGGACTGAATAAAGGTCTGCTCACGCCGCCCATCCGGAAATCCGGATAAGGTCAGCTCGGTGTCTTAAGGGGGGATATTCCGAACACGGCGGAAGCGGATATTTTCCGGAAGAGCAGACTCACGACTTTCTGCATATGCGTGTTGAGCGCTGATCGGACGTTGCGGCATCAGCCGGATAGCAACTGTGAGCCAGCCGCCGCCACCGCCGCTCGCGACCGTGCTCCGAATGCCCGAAACAGCGCAGCCATATGAACTTTGACTGTTCCCTCGCCAAGGCTCAGGCTCTTCGCGATCTCCTTGTTCGATTTGCCTTGCATCAGAAGCTCGAGAACTTCTCTCTGCCGGGGGGTCAGGTTTTCGATCGGCAGTCTCTTCTCAGTCACAGCTTTCAGCATCTGCACCCCGTCTGAGGCAGGTGCAATCGACGCAACTGACGGCGGAACATAGATGAGGCCGTCCATGATCAACCGCAGGGCCGACACCAGCTGAGCCGGACTGATCGTCTTCGGCAAGTAGCCGTGAACACCCGCATTCAGAGCTGCAAGGATATCCTGCTTCTGTTGGGACATTGACAGGACTGCCAACCGGAGGTTGGGAAAGCAGTCACGCACAGCAGTTAGGCAAGCAGCACTCTTGATGCCGGGGATAGAATAATCAAACAAGGCCAGCGATTTACTAGGCTTTTGGGAGAGCTGCTCCAAGGCCTCGTCAAGGGAAGCTGCCTGGACGATGCTGGAAAACCCGAGCTGGTCTGCCAAGATAGTCTGAAGCGCCAGCCGGAAGTACTCGTCATCATCAGCTATCAATGCAATATGGCCAGCTTTATCCATAACAAACACCCTTTCGGAGTACTTCCAAAGGCTTAGCCGGAAAATGCGACTGATAGGGCGCCGGTTCCTTATACCAAATGGCCTAGGACAGCGCGGGCAGCCGATTAGGCTGTCTTGCCAAGTAGGCATTAGCGCGTTGTCGGCGCACCAAAGATGAAGCGCAGCGATGACACATCAGATGACGAGTACCTAATCGGAATATACTATTTGCATATCCGAGACGAGCTTGGCCTGATCGAATATCAGAATGGCATTGAACTTCCAGACAGCGTTTCATTACTAATGGAAGTCATTCAAAGTGTAGACGAATTCACGAGGGAGGCGGCCATTTGGCCAGATGCACTTCGAGGTGACAGATGCTGCAGGCCATACGGTTTTGATGACGCCTGTTCAGTAAAGTTCGGACATTTGGGAGTTGCTGGCGAGTTTGTCGGTTGCCGCGGGGAGCATTCACTAGAGCATCGTGCGGAAAAGTGGATCCGGTTTTCCGCCCGGACGATGCTCTTGTTTAAGGAGAAAGCATCGGGTTGGTCCCAAAAGTGCAAATCCACTTTTGGGTCCGATGCTGTAGTCAAGATTTGACCTTGCTCCGCGACGTGATGAACTTAGGCACATCTTGGGCAGGCATCGGGCGACCGAAGTGATATCCCTGCACAAGATCGCAGCCCAGTTCCCGGAGAAGCGCCTCTTGCGCGGCCGTTTCCACACCTTCAGCGACGACCTTGATCCCGAGGCTCTGGCCCAGGCCTAGAACCGCCCTGACAATCGCAGCATCCCCCGCGTCCATTTCCAATTTGCTCACAAACGAACGGTCGATCTTGATCACATCCACCGGAAACCGCTTCAGGTGGGCCAGCGACGCATAGCCAGTTCCAAAATCATCAAGCGCAATCGTGACGCCAGCCGCGCTCAAAGTGCGAAGCGCCTGCTCTACCATGTCAGAATCAGAATCCAGGAAGACACTTTCCGTTACCTCAATTTCAAGACAACTCGCCGGCACGCCAGTCCAGCCCAACTCCTCAAGGACACGCTCGGCATAGTCCCCGCGACGGAGTTCGACGGCCGCAGCATTAATGGCAATCCGGCCGAGATCGAGCCCAGCATTGAGCCAGCTGCGCATATCCTGAAAAACCCGAAAGCGCATGCGCTCGCCGATGGCGATCCCGAGGTCGGCGTCGTCAAGGGCAGGAGCAAGCGCGGCGGGAGATTGAATTCCCCTGCTGGGATGACGCCACCGCAAGAGAGCCTCGAAGCCGCCCAGTGTGCCTGAGCCTGGCCTTATCTTGGACTGATAGAAGGGCTCAATCCAGCCGAAGGTCACCGCCTTACTGGCAATCTCCAGGGCCGAGGCGATCTTCTGCGCCTCCTCACGCATAGCTGGGTTGAACATCGTGAACGTGCCACGTCCGGTGCCTTTACAGTGGTACAGAGCAAGGTCGGCCTGCTTCAGAAGCTGCTCCGGAGTCATGTGAGTTCCGATAGCGACAGTCCCTCCGATGCTAATGCGGCAGTCGAGCGTACTGCCGTTACGCCTGAGAGGCTCCTGCATCTGGGCCAGAACGGCCTTTGCCATCGCAGCAACTTGGGCCTCGTCAGCCACATCCGGAAGAATGACGGCGAACTCGTCACCACTGAGACGGGCAACCGTGTCAATGGCGCCAACGACCCGCTGCAATCGCGAGCCGAGCACTTTCAAGAGGGCATCCCCGGCGTCATGGCCATATCTGTCATTGGTCCGCTTGAGGTGATCAACGTCGATGAGCATCAGCCCGACCGATCTTTGTCGGTTCACGGCCTCGCCGACTGCCTGCTGGAGACGCTCGTGGAAAAGCCTGCGGTTGGGTAAGCCCGTCAGATCGTCGTGGTAGGCAGCGTGGCGGAGATGCTCCTCAGCAACCTTCCTGTCGTGAATGTCCTCGAGCGTCCCGTACCAACGGATGATGAGACCCTCGTCATTCCGGCGAGCCGCTGCGCGAGCGCGGCACCAGCGATAGCTCCCATCTGCCAAGCGCACGCGATATTCCGTATCGAACGCTTCGCCACTCAACACGGAGTGCTGCCACCGCTCCTGTGTCCGCGCCAAGTCATCGGGGTGTAGCACCTTCATCCACCCGGAACCTAGTGCCTCGTCAACGGACATCCCTGTAAGCTTGTGCCACCGGAGGGAGGCATCGAGGATGTTGCCCTGCGGATTGGCCGTCCAGGGAATTTGCGGATTCAGTTCGACCGAGTAGCGATGATGCTCTTCGCTCTCACGCAGCGCAGCCTCACTCTGCTGCCGCTCGATGGCCAGAGCCGCCAGGTGCAGCACGGCGTCAATACGAGCCATCTCTCCCTTGCTGGGGACGCGCGGCTGATCGTGATAAAAGGCGAAGGTGCCCAGCACCTCGCCGGAGCGCGTGAGAACCGGTTTGGACCAGCAGGCTTGCAGCCCATGTGACAACCCAAGGTCCCGCCAGTCCGCCCAGAGCGGGTCGGAGGCGATCTCCGTGACGATCACATCCCGGCGCTCGGCAGCAGCAGTTCCGCAGGAGCCCACCCCGGATCGGACGATTAAACCATTGATAGCGGTGTTATAGGCGGCCGGAAGGCTCGGTGCTGCCCCGAGACAGAGCACCTGCCGCTCCCGGTCCAGCAGTAGAATGGAACACCGGGTGCCGGGGATCTGCTCCTCGGCCAAATGGCAGAGCGCCTCCAAAATGTCTTGGAGGGGACGACCAGCGGCAATCATCTCCAGGACGCGGGCATGCCCCCGATGGATCAACTCAGCCCGTTTCCGGTCTTGGACATCCTCGATGGTGCCGTACCACCGCACTATGAAGCCGGATTCGTTGCGCTGGGCTCCCGCCCGGACACGGAACCAGCGATAGCTGCCGTCGACGACTCTGATCCGGTACTCGCACTCGTAAGGCTCTCCCGTGGCCAGTGTCGCCCGCCTGGTCTCCACGACCCGCGTTACATCATCCGGGTGAACGAGCCTCATCCAGCCACACCCGAGTAATTCCTCCTTGGCCATATCGACCAAATCGGCCCAACCCGGGCCGACATAGAGGATCTTCCCTTCAGGGTCCGAGATCCATGGGACCTGCCGACTTAGCTCCACAGCATGGCGATAGACCGTCTCATCTCTTGGCCATTCCGGATTAAGCGCATCCACCCGGTTGTCGCGAGAAGCGTTACCTGCTTGTCCAGGAACTCCGGTATCACTCAATTCCATGCTGTCTTCGCAGTTCTGAGGCTCACGGCAGGTGGAGATCTTTTTTGAACCACGGCTTCCGGGCTGTCGACTAGGCTGTTTGGTCTATTCTTACCCCTTCAATAGAACCGCGCGTTTCGGACACCAAACACGTACGCTGCTCATACCGGAAGAACACCAGGCTCTGCTGCCCACTTCCAACAGTCTCTCCGTTTGTCGCTGAAGCGGCGTTGAGGGAGCAGCCTGACAATGCTTCCCCCTCCCTCAAGCCTCTAACGACCGCGCATTGACCAGGATCAATCGAGTTCCCTGCAGGCGGTGCTAGAGGGTCGACATCATTAATGTATGCGAAGGCGAAGTTTCTGCACTGCAGTAAGCTTAGCTGCTGGCTTGGGGACGCTGCTTCAGGCCAATGCTCCGAGTTGTTGCCACTGAAGCCATGGGTTGAGGACCTGCGATGATCGAAGATGAAGTAGAGGCGGTTGCCAGAGCCATTGCCCGGGCGCGACGCTCCACCTCTCCAGAGAACCCGGAACAAGACCTCGGGGTAGTATCAGAGCAGCACCGGGAACTGGCCCGGCTGACCATCGCAACTCTTGAGCTTCATCGGGCCTCAAAGGGCAAGAGTGCGGACAGGTTGGGCTTGGAGGAGCTAGAGCAGACACCCGCAGACTGCCCCGACACGGATTGACGACAGGACTTGCGAGATTTTGCGCCGCACCAAGCAGAATTTTTCATTCAAAGGATCCATTCACAATCCGAAAGGACTACCTATTTTCGAGTATAGTCTGCTTACTCTGGATAAAGTCGGATGCAGTTTACGTGTCTTGAGGTTGGATATGGCCGAGGATGAAATCGAGGCTGTAGCCAAAGCCTTCTACTATGTCCTCGAAGGTGCACAGGACTGGGAGCGTGAGGCTGAGGTGCTCAAGAAGCGATTTCGGCGCGAGGCTCGCGCCGCCGTCGAGGCGCTCAACGAGTACAGGAACATCACCACCTCCCATGACATTCCCCCTCTCGTCGTAGCGCGAGGACTTGGCAACGCACGCGAGCTTCTCATGCACTCGCAGGAGGTCAGCGTTCTGGCTGTCCCCGGCTGCCGGGCTTTCCGGACTATTCTACGAGGCCCCGAACATACTTTTGATGGCGCCAACAATCCCTATTTCGGACTTGTCGGCCACCGAGACCTTGTCGGCCTACCCGTCCGGGAGGCGCTCCCGGAGCTGCGTGGACAGGGCTATTACGAACTGCTGGACCATGTGTATCAAACCAGGGAAACGTTCGTTGGCCGCATGATGCGAGTCATGGTTCAGCCCAAGCCAAGTGCTCCGCTCGAGGAGCACATCATCGACTTTGTCTACCGCCCGATCGAGGATGAAGCGGGACAGGTCAAGGGCCTCTTTGTGGAGGGCTATGATCGAACCGAGTGGGCGCGGGCCTAATGCGAGACCGCCGGCGAGCTAGCGCATCGTGCGGAACCGCAGGTCCGCGTCAGCGAAAAGTGGCCCTTGTTTTCCGCTCCAAATGACGCGCTCATCATGGAAGGGAGCATCGGATCAATCCCAAAAGTGCAGATCCACTTTTCACGTCCGATGCTCTAGCCGACGTTGAAGTAAAGATTTATCCAAAACAAGGAGCGCCCATTTAGGGCGCTCTGGGGAAGGTCGCCGCAGCGACTGGTTCGGGGACCGACCGTGCCAGGATAAGCACGCGAAGTGTCTGCTCAATCAGTCAGGCGGATGGTGTTGTCTTCGCACACATTGAACTCATCCATCTCGACCGAAGCCTCGTCCGGGAAGGTCGCTGCGATGGCCACTTGGCAGCCGGTCATCTTCGGTAGCTTGAGAGTGGTCTTTGCCCGAGGAGCCAAGGGTTTCTTAATCCTCACGGTTTGCCCATTGGCCCCGATAGCAATGTCGGTCGCAGGCACCTCGCGGGCGTTTGTGATGACCAAGGCCGAGGCAGGTTTGGGTTTGGATGGCGCTGCAATGGCATGGCTTGCGACAAGCATGAGGCCAGTAGCGGTTACAATACGGAAAATCATGGTATTTCCTTCTCTGTACCGTTCGATGTGCGCTATGCATGCGAGGGTACCTTCAGGGCCCTCACTGGTAGACCGTCATTGTGAAATGACTGACGGTCTCGTTCAATCTGGCCCAACTACGCCGTCGTCAGTGACAGGGCCATCGAAGAAAGAGCGCCACACACCTGGCGCTCAAGGTGGGCCGCCTTTCACGGCCGGTTCCAGGAGAACAATGACCGTGCCAACTCGGCACAGAAGAAGGCTGCGCCTGAAAAGCTAACAAGTCGTAAACTGGAATGATTAAGTGCAGCCATGACGAGTGCTGCAAAATCAGCATCAAGCCAGGCGCAGAGCCACAGCATATGCTCGTAGCACTCAACCCTATAATCGCGCGGAGCGCATATTCCTTTGAGCGTGTTTGACGCTCCTTCTTCCTCGCTCGTCAGTCCACACCCACGCCTTCCGTGCGGCATTTGATGTAGATTATGATGGAGGCGATAGCGGGGGACTGTCAGTCGGCGATGCCTCCCGATTCTGCTGACCTAATACCTGTCGCAAATCTTCACTCAGGATGTTGAGGGGAAGCGCCTGATACTGAGACACGGTTATGCACCTGCCTTCGATGCTGGCCATTACAACAGCATCGGCAAAAGATTGGTGACCTTCGCTCGCAGGAGCACTCGTCGGGCTACGGCGCTCATCACTCGCGCTGCCCTCCTTCCTGAGCACGATGACGTACCAGACATTTCCGGTTTTAGCCGCTTCTCCCAGTGTCCGAGCTCGTTGCTTTGCTTCGTTCAAGGCATTCCGTCGCTCTTCAATAGACTCCCCTCTTGTGAACGAAAGATTGGGTGGAGTGTCTCCGCTTTCACCATAGGGGTGGACGAAGTTCAGCGTCATCCTCAATCCATCAACCTTGACCTCTTTGACAGGAAGTGCCGCAGCCTCTTTCTGTCCTTGAACGAACTCACGGACAGCCACATCGCACGACCGGAACTCATCCTGTTCCTGCACCACTTGTTTTGGTAACGTTCGTTCCTGAGCTGCCGTGTTTCGCTTCCGGGCTGGGGCGCACTCCGCCCCCTCGGAGGCAATCAGGGCAAATGCTACGCTCAAAATTAAAATCCTCACCATGGCCCCATCCTCCCGCGATAAGGGAAGAGAGTCACCAACCCAGCCGACGGCTAAGCTGCTTTGGCTCACGGATCCGCAGCCGAGCTAGCTATTGTTAAGAATAATGCTTTCAGCGGTTCTTCGTTGCCAAGGATACCAAAAGATAGAATAGCCGCATCGCATGGAGCTCTTGAGCATTTCCTGAAGCATAATTCGGCACTCGCTGGCGTGCGGGCTCTTCTGGACCGAGAGCGTCTCTTTAGTACTCCCACTCGAAGCCAACACCGACGGAGGTTCCACCCTCGGCGTCGACGGCGCCTTGCGCTTTGAGGCGCCGCGTCAGATCCACATCGACCGTGACGCCGCTTTCTTCAGGTCGCGCGCCTGCCCTGACACCCACGCGGACATTGTCGCTGATATAACGCGATACACCGACAGCAGGGCCACCGGAGGCATCGACAGTGATGTCGAGGCTGTCGACACCAAGCGAGCGGCGCAGGCTCTCGAAGGCTTCCGTCCCGGTTCCTCCGGAGAGCTGTGCCACCGTCTGCGCGAGCTGTAGCGCTTGGCCCGCCGAAAGGCCACCTGAGGGACGCTGGAACAGGATGCGCGAGAGCACTTCGTCCTGCGGCAGATCGGGGCTGGAACTGAAGGCGAATTCAGGTTGCGAGGCAGGTCCAGTCACTGCGATGCGGGCCGTCACGTCACCCGCCTGCGTCTCAGCCAGGAAGTCGAGCGACGGCGTGAGATCGCCTGTGAAATCCAGCCGCCCCCGTACGAGATCGATACGGCGACCGATAAGATCGAGACGCCCGCGACGAAGCTCGAACGCACCGATGGCAACAGGATCCCGGGACGTGCCCTGGAGGCGCAGATCGCCCCCAAGCTCGGCATTGATCCCACGCCCCCGCACAAAAATGCGGTTCTGTGCTGCAATGACGAGATCAAGATCGGCACTGAATGGACGCCCGCGCGAACTGACGGTCTGCCGCTTGCGCGCCAAGGCGAGCCGCGCCGCAGCCGCAGGGGGTGGCTGAATGTGCTTGGTGCCCGGCAACGGTCTAAAGGTCGTCGGCAGGCGGTCTGGCACGGAAACATTCATCGTGATGATATCGACCCGGCCGGCAACGCGCGGCCTGCTCGTGAGCGGCCCGGAAATCGCGAGATCCAAGTCGGCGCTCACGTCTGCGATCTCGTTCGAAACGAGTTGGGCACGGCTGCCTGTGATGCGGATGTCGGCAGGCCATCCGGCAACAGGATCAATGGTCACCTGTCCGCTGGTCGCGAGTGATCCGCCATTCGGGGTGCGGGCGCTCAGACGCTCGATGACGAGAGTCTGACCACGTGCAGCAAACCGTCCGTTGATGTCGTTCAGCTGGATTCCTTGCAGTGAATCGACGAAGCTGCCGCCGGCGAGCGCGATTGCGCCCTGAACCCGTGGTTCAGAGATCGGGCCGGCAATCGTCAGATCGAGCGCCACGCTTCCGGTCAGACGTTGACCGCTCGCTGAAAGGAACGAGTTCGCCACCGCGAGGTCGCTTCTCCCCGATACTTTCAGAGCAAGCTCATCCATCAGATCGAGAGGGACGCTGCCCGAGAGCTTCAGCGCTCCAAAACGTCCCGCAGCAATGTCCGCATCAATCGTCGCTCGCTGGTCGGCGATCCGACCCTGTGCCGTCACCGTGAGCGGCGGCAGACCGGCCTGGCGGGTTTCCGAAATTGCGAGCCCCACGATTCTCAAATCATAGGTTCCGCTTGGATTACTCGCCTCCCCTCGCACTGTGGCGCTTCCGTTCACGGTGCCTGCAAGGCCGAGATTGGGAGCGACGATTTCGGCGATCTGCAGGGGCAGGTTTCGGATATCGACCGACAGATCGAGCCGATCACCCATGCTACCGGACACGGCGACACGTCCCTGGTCGGATGTTATCACCAGACCATCGACGGTGGCCGTGCCGTTCTGCAGGGAAATGGTGGCGGGCTGCGCCAGGGCGAGGCGTCTGCCTCCACGCCGCGCCGTGAAGCTCGCGAGTTCGATGCGCGTTGCATCGCTTGGCACCACGCGCGCCTGGGCATTGAGATCGAAGCCCTGTCCCACCGCAGAGGCCGTGATATTCGATGCGTTTGGCGAGCCTTCCGCAGTGAGGCGCACCGTCGTGAAGGCCTGCCCGGCCACACTCAGCGCATCGGCTTGAATGGTGCCGTCAATCATGGGACGCGCGTAGAGATCGGAGACGGTAAGCCGCGCATTAAAGTCCTGCACCGTCACGGTAGCGACGGCCATGCGAGAGCCTCTTGCGGCAATCGAGATATCCTGGCGCCCGTTCAGGGCCTTGAACGTGATGTCAGCCTCGACTGATCCATCGAGCTTCGTGAGCAGCAGCGGACTGACATCGTCGAAATTGCGTCCGGAAAGAGAGATCCGCCCCTGCGCCAACCGATCAGAGGCAATCCGCAGATCCCCGTTCAGCGAGACGGAGCCAACATTCACATTGATCCGGTCCAGAAGCCAGTCGCCTTCAGCCGGTCGGACAAGATGCACGGTGCCGCTCGCAGGCTTTGAGCCCACCTGCCCCTCGAGATTGAGAGCGGCATCGAGGGCGCCCGTCACATCCTTCGCGTCCAGCGTGACTACGAGGCGCGGGATCGGCCGATTGAGCGCACGCACCTCGGCCAATGTCGCGGTCGCTCTCACATCCGGCTTTTCCAGAGAGCCCGACAGACGCGCCGCTACATCCACTCGACCCGCGCTGATGCGCGGGTCCACATGCCTGAGCTCGTCGATGGAAATATCAAGTCCAAGGTCGGCTGCGCTTTGCGTGGCGCGACCGTCCGCGCGCGCATCGAGATGCGCTCCATCGACACGGAAGTTTTCGAAGGCGAACCCACCCGGGATTCGGCGCACAATACCGTTCGCGGTCACCGAGCGGCCGAGAAGGCCATCGAGCGAAGGTGTCCCTGTCGAAAGCTCCCGCAGGTTGGCCTCGACCGTTGCCGCGATATCGGCCCGTCGCGGGTTGCCCGACAGTTTCGCTTGAAGTGATGCAGAGCCACGCAGTGTCCGGCCGGCAACGCCGGAAAAGGCAGCAAGCGTCGGGATCTTGGCGTCGAGGTTGCCGTCCAGGACCGTCGAACCGATCCGACCGGTAAAGCCGGCTTGGGCGGTGGATGTTTCGAGGCTTGCCGTGTCGACGCTGGCAATGCCATCCCGGTCGATTGTGCCATTGGCCATTAGCGACAAAGTTGGACCCAGTGCGCGGGCAAGCGCCCTGTCGGAAGGCTGGATGCCGTTGGCTCTTGCATCGACGGTGAAGGAGAAACGGTCAGGGATCGCCACATCGCTCACCGGAGTCATGGTGATACGGGCGCGGATAGCGTCCAGTGATCCCTGCGGCAGCCGCACTCCTGCGGCGTCGAGAGAGCCGTTGATGCGAGGAGCCGTCATGGTTCCCTGTACGGTGCCGTCAAAGTCGAGGCGGCGGATCTCCGCGTCGCCCGCACGGGTCATAAAACCATCGGTCGGCAAGGCGCGGGCCTGCACGCTCAGATCGAGAGCCTGATCTGCGCTGACGGTGCCCGCCACGTCGAAGCTGGCCACATTCGAGGTGATGCGAACGGGCTGGAACCGTAGGCTGCCGTCATCACCGATTGCCACGTTCCCCAGCAACTGGGTCGTCCCCGAGAAGACAGGCGCAACCGGCGCGGGCAAAAGCCCCTCGATCCGTGCAGCGAGATTGGCATCGATAGCGTAGCCCGCACCGCCTCGCCTCACGGTTGTCGTGCCTGCAGCACCAATGGTTGCGCCGGCGGAAAAATCGAGCCGCGCGATGAACCCACTCAAGGGACCTTCGCCCGCTAGCCTGAGATCGACCGGCGGAAGGTCAGGCAGGTTGAGCAGACGAGCGGCAATGCCGCCCGCCGGCTCCCGATGTGACAGGTCGAGCGCAAGGCGGTTCGTTTGTGGCACATAATTGAGATTGATTGAGAGGCGTCCGGGCGCATCGAGACGCTGCGCAGCGAAGTCGAGCTTGAGTCCTTCGGACGGATCGCCGAGATCGGCCGAGCCTTGCGCCGAGAGTCGCGCGGCCGTCCCGAGCACTGGCTCTCCGAGAGCAAGTTCCTGCAGGGTAAATCTCTCCACGATCACCTTTACAGGCAGTTCGGGGAGGATCGGCTCTTCGGAAACGGCGGCCTCCTCCTCTTCCGTCGACACGGGCTTGCGGGGAATCTGCAGGCGGTCGATCTGCAGCTCGTTGACCTCAAGACGACCGCGCAACAGCGCCGTGCGCGTCCAGACGAGACGCGCACGATCGAGCGACAGCCAGACGCCGTTACGGTCCGAGATTCGCACGTCCCTGATCACAGCATTCGACGACAACGCGCCTTCGATGCTGCCGATGCTGACGCGTGTGGTGGGCGTCGACAGCAAACGCGAGATCAGATTGGCCAGAACGCTCTGGTCGGTCTGGGCCTGGCTGGGCGAGCCAGTCCAGAGAACGCCGAGAGCCAGGATCACAGCGATGGCGAAGAGAGCGAGATGGCGGCGCAGCTTGATCATCAGAACGCCTGTCCGATTCCGACATAGATGGCGAAGGACCGGTCGTCCCCTCTCTCGCGGCGAAGAGGCGTCGCGACGTCGAGGCGGATCGGCCCGATCCCGGTGTAATAGCGCAGACCCAGTCCTGCCGAGACGCGGATGGTCTCGTCGAAATCCGGATAGCTCGACTCGAAGGCGGTTCCCGCATCGACGAAAGGCACGATGCCAATCGTATCGGTGACCTTGATGCGCGCCTCCAGAGAAGCCTCGAGCAGGCTGCGCCCGCCGATAGGCTCCCCTAAAAATGTCGGGCTCAAGGTGCGATAGCCGAACCCGCGCACCGAACCGCCACCGCCGGCGTAGAAGCGCCGGTTGGCCGGAATCTCCTCAAGGTCTGCTCCGACGATCGAGCCGAGACCAAGGCGGCCTGCGAGCACATAGCGGGACTCATCATCGATGGACCAATAGGCCGAGGCCGTCCCTCTGGCGATCGTCATGGAGACCGACGAGCCGAGGAAATCCGGGTAAGGCGTGACGGACGCCAGCAGCTTCATGCCGCGCGTGGGATCAAGCGTGTTGTCTGTGGAATCGTAGGTGACGGAAAGCGGAAAGCCGACGAGGGTGTAGTCCACCTGCCCGAGAACGTCCGAAGCCTGCCCCCTCTCGTACTCAATGCCGCCCTGGATTGAGAAGGTTTCGCTGAAGCGATGGCGAATACCCGCCGTTCCGTTGACGAGGCGGCTTGTGTAGCCCTCCGTGCGGTCGCGCTCGACCAAAGCCTCGGCCAGGAAGTCGTTGCGCGTCCCCCACAGCGCTGGCTTCAGGAAACTCGCGCGGAAGCGGCCTCCGAGATCATCCCAATCGAACTCCTCGTCGTCATTCAGACGGCCGCCGTTCTCCGTAAGATAGAAAAGACTGCCTTCAAATCTCAGCCGCTCGGCGCCTCCAAACAAATTCCGGTGCGCCCAATAGGCCCGGACCGCCGGGCCGTCGGTTGTCGAGTATTGCACCGAGGCACCGATGACACGAGGCTGGCGCTCCGTAATGTCGACGAAGAGAGGCAGGTTGCCATAGGTATCAAGCGTCTCTCCCTCTCGTATGCGAACGGACGACAGCGCCTCGATGTTCAGGATAGACTTGCGCATCGAGGCGAGTGCTGCGGGCGAATACGGATCGCCCGGTTCGGTGTAGATGAATGAGCGCACCACCGCAGGGTCCACATTCTCTGCGCCTCGGACGGTGATATTCCCGATACCCGCCTGAGGTCCCGGGTCGACCGTCAGGCTGATGTCCATGACTTGCGCTGGATGAACGACCACGGGGTTCTGCCCGGTCACCTTGGCGAAGGGCCGCGACTGGGCGCGGAAATGATCGACGATCCGCGCCTGGGCCGCCACGATGTCGGCCGCGCGCGCCGCATCGCCGGGCTCGATCTTGACGATGCGTGGCGGCAGTTCATTCGGGAGAAACGGGCGCCCGGTCCTTGCATCTAGGACGGTGATATTCCGGAGGACGAATTGAGATCCGGGATCGACTGCAACCTGGACAGGCACGAGCGCCCGCGACCGATAGACTGTTGCTGCACGGATAGCAGCCTCAGGACGCAGGGTCTGGAGTGTCAGGGGAACGCCTGCGACCGTGATAGCGATGCGAGCATTGTAGTAGCCCGCTCCCCATAGCGCATCGTTGAGGCGAGGCAGATCTGCTTCCGCCCGGCGCACCAGAGCATCCGCATCCGGAGGTGGATCGCTCTTCAGGCTTTGAAGCGTCGAAACATTCTTAAGGATCTCTACAATTTTCCTATCGCTGCTTGTGACTGCAAAATCGAGAGAATAAGGCAGCGTGTCCGCATTCGGAGGCGGCGGAGTCTCATCCCTCCGCCCAAAGAGGCCGAAGAAATCAAAGGCAACAGCCTGCGGGATCGATACCGCGCCGGACAACAGTCCAGCAAGGATTCCCAAATAGGTATATTTCCTGGTTCCCGACCATACCGATTGCGCCACGAGCACCCTAACTACAAACTATCAAAATGAACCTTCGCCGCGTCTCAAGACTTTGCGGTCAAATAAGGCAGAATCCAGGATGATCAAACCTGCGGTTCGCCACAATCCACTTCAAGCGAAGCGAAGCCCATATTTCAAGGAGCGTAGGCATAAGGCGTTTCTGAAGGACCTATCGAGCCATAGGGGTGGCCTGACTGTCATGATGACATCAAATATGAAGCTCACGTCCTAGGGCCTTCAGGGCCGCCTCCTGGAATGCTTCTCCCTGGGTCGGATGCGCGTGAATCGTGCCTGCAATATCTTCGAGGCGCGCTCCCATCTCGATTGCCAGGCCGAAGGCCGCGGCCAGTTCAGATACGCCCTGCCCCACTGCCTGAATTCCGAGCACCAGATGATTATCCGCCCGGGCGACCACGCGCACGAACCCGTCTTCTCCCAACCTCGTCATCGCGCGACCATTGGCCGAGAAGGGGAAATGCGCGACTCGAATCTCTGTCCCGGCCCTGCCCGCTTCGTCGGATGTCAGGCCAACGGTGACGATCTCGGGATCGGTGAAGCATATGGCTGGAATGCCCCGCTTATCCCACACGCGCCTATGGCCGGCGATAATCTCGGCCACCATTTCGCCCTGCGCCATGGCGCGATGAGCCAGCATCGGCTCGCCGGTGACGTCACCGATGGCATAGATCCCCCGCATTGATGTTTCGCATCGATCCCCAATTCGAATGAATGGCCCATCCATATCGAGGACGAGTTCTTCAAGTCCCCAACCCTGCGTGACCGGCCTCCGTCCAACCGTAACGAGGATCCTGTCCGCAGGGAGCGACGTCTCGGCCCCACTTCCGTTTTCGACCAGGAGTGCGCTGCCTCCTTTCGTCACGCCTCTTGCCTTCGCGCCGGTCATGACGTTAACGCCGAGAGCCTGCAGCTTCTTCGCAACGGGGCGGGTCAGTTCAGCATCGTATTGCGGGAGGATGCGAGCCTGCGCTTCGACAACGGTCACTTGTGCGCCCATCTTGGCGAAGGCAGTCCCAAGCTCCAGGCCGATATAGCCTCCCCCGACAACAACGAGCTTCTCTGGAACCTCAGTCAGCGCCAACGCTTCAGTCGAAGAAATCACCGGCCCTCCAAAGGGCAGGTTCGGTAGCTCGACCGGAGCCGATCCTGTTGCGATCACGACATTCTCCGCGCGGATGATTTGCCGTCCCGTTTCCGTCTCCACCTCGACCGTATTGCCATCGCGGAAGCGTGCCCAGCCCTCGACCACCTTCACCCGCGACCGCTTGAGCAGGCCTGACACGCCGCTGTTGAGGCGGCTGACGATGCCATCCTTCCATGCAACGGTCTGGGCAAGATCAATTCCCGGTTTCATTGTCGTGATCCCGAGAGGATTCCGGCCAGAGGCGAAGTGAACAATCCTATCGTACTCCTCGGCCGCATGGATGAGTGCCTTTGAGGGGATGCAGCCGACATTGAGGCAGGTTCCGCCAGGCTTTCTGGTGTCGACGATCACCGTATCCATTCCAAGCTGCCCGGCGCGGATGGCGCAAACATAGCCCCCCGGTCCCGCGCCGATGACGAGGAGCTTGCACGACATGTCTTTCATTGGTTCAAGCCTCCACGAAGATCATCGCTGGCGTTTCCAGAAGCGTCTTGATGCGCTGCACGAAGACGGCTGCGTCCCAGCCATCGATGACCCGGTGATCGAAGCTCGACGACAGATTCATCATTTTTCGAGGGGTGAAGGCCGATCCATTCCACACTGGTCGCACCATGATCTTGTTGACGCCGATGATGGCGACTTCGGGATGATTGATCACTGGCGTTGTGACGACGCCGCCCATCGCGCCCAGCGACGTGATCGTGATGGTCGATCCGCTCAAATCCTCACGTGTCGCCGTGCCGGATTTCGCAGCCTCTGCAAGCCGGTTCAGTTCGGCGGCACAGCCCCAAAGATCGAGTGCTTCCGCATGCCGGACGACAGGGACGACGAGACCGGAGGCGGTCTGCGTCGCGATGCCGATATGCACGCCCTCATGCTGGTGGACGATGCCGGCCTCGTCGTCGTAGAGCGCATTCAGATGTGGGTGCTCGGCGATCGCCTTCACCATGGCCCGCATGAGGAACGGCAGCAGGGTGAGCTTCGGCCTGTCGGAACGTTTGTTTGCATTGAGCGACGCCCGCAGATCCTCGAGCGCCGTCACGTCGACTTCTTCCACATAGGTGATGTGAGGAATACGCGACTTGGAGATCGCCATCTTCTCCGCAATTTTGCGGCGCAATCCGACAACCTTGATCTGCTCGACGGACGTTTTTGGGGTGAGGCCCGGCCCACGAGCTACCTGCGGCCCGTGTGCGAAGAAGGCATCGATATCCTCATGCGTGATGCGCCCCCCAGGACCTGTGCCGGGTACCTGCCGCAGGTCAATTCCCGCCTCACGTGCCCTCAGGCGCACGGCCGGCGATGCGATCGGCTTTTCACCCTCTGCCCGCGCAACGGCTGGGCGGGGCATTCTCAGCCCATGGTTCCGGGCCACCTCGCCAGGTGTCCGTGGCGTCATGAGCCGGACTGGGGCACCGGGCTCCGCAGGTGGCTCGACCGCTACCGGCTTGCTTGCAGCAACCTGCGCCGGCATCTCGTCCTTCTCCTCCTCGACCGCGGCCGACGATGCGACTGAGCCCTCGCCCTCGACCTTCAGACGGATCAGGGGCGAGCCGATGGCGACCACGTCACCGATCTCGGCGCCCAGCCAGAGAACCTCGCCTTCGACCGGAGAGGGAATCTCCACCGTCGCCTTGTCGGTCATGACAGCGGCCAGCAGCGTATCCTCACGGACGAGGTCGCCTACCTTCACGTGCCACTCGACGAGTTCGGCCTCGGCAATTCCTTCGCCGACATCAGGCATCTTGATGACGTGCTCACCCATGTCAGGCCTCCATCGTCTCGACGAGAGCACGCCCGACGCGAGCAGGTCCAGGGAAATAGTCCCACTCCTGCGCATGGGGATAAGGCGTGTCCCATCCGGTCACCCGTGTAATTGGCGCCTCGAGTTGGAAGAAGCACGCCTCCTGGACAAGGGCAGCCAGCTCCGCACCAAACCCTGATGTGAGCGTAGCCTCGTGGACGATCACGCAGCGCCCCGTCTTCCTGACGGACGTCGCAATGGTGTCCATGTCGAGAGGAACCAGGGTTCGCAGGTCGATGATCTCCGCGTCAATACCCGTCTCCGCCGCGGCCGCCTGAGCCACATAGACCATCGTGCCATAAGCCAGCACGGTCATGGCTGAACCTTCTCGCACGACCGATGCCTTGCCGAGAGGATGGGTGAAGTGGCCCGCCGGGACCTCTCCGAGATCATGCTTCGACCAGGGCGTGACCGGGCGGTCGTGATGACCGTCGAAGGGGCCGTTATAGAGCCGCTTCGGCTCTAGGAAGATGACCGGATCTGGATCCTCGATGGCAGCGATCAGGAGGCCCTTGGCGTCATAAGGATTCGACGGCACGACGGTCTTCAAGCCCGCCACATGGGTGAACAGCGCCTCAGGGCTTTGACTGTGTGTTTGCCCGCCGAAAATGCCGCCGCCAGTCGGCATTCTGATAACCAGTGGACAGGTGAACTCACCATTCGAGCGATAGCGCAGGCGGGCGGCCTCGGACACGATCTGATCGTAGGCCGGATACATGTAGTCGGCGAATTGGATCTCAATGCAGGGACGAAGACCGTAGGTCGCCATGCCGATGGCTGTGCCGACGATGCCGGACTCGCTGATCGGGGCGTCGAAGCATCGTGTCTTGCCGTATTTCTGCTGAAGGCCTGCCGTGCAGCGGAAGACGCCGCCGAAATAGCCAACATCCTCTCCGAAGACGACGACGCGGTCGTCACGCGCCATCATCACGTCCATCGCATCGCGAATAGCCTCGATCATCGTCATGCGGGCCATGGCTCACACTCCCGCCTGCTGACGCTGCCGACGCAGATGCGGTGGCATCTCCGCATAGACCCCCTCGAACATGTCCCGCGCTGAAGGCTTTCCACCGGCATGAAGCGTGCCGTAGCTTTCTGCCTCCTTCTGGGCAGCGATCACGGTATCGAGGATTTCAGCCTCCGCCTGCTTGTGGCGCTCCTCGGACCAGACACCGCGCACGATCAGGTGGTTCTTCAAGCGGATGATAGGATCACCGAGAGGCCAGGCATCGGATTCCGTCTTGGGACGATAGGCGGAAGGATCATCAGAGGTCGAATGCGCTCCGGCCCGATAGGTCACGTATTCGACGAGTGTCGGTCCAAGATTGCGGCGGGCACGCTCTGCGGCCCATTTTGCGACGGCATAGACAGCGAGATAGTCATTACCGTCGACCCGGAGCGACGGGATGCCGAAGCCCAATCCCCGAGCCGCGAAGGTTCCTGCACCGCCCCGCGCGATGCCCTGAAACGTCGAGATCGCCCATTGATTATTGACGATATTGAGGATCACAGGCGCTTTATAAGTGGAGGCGAAGACAAGGGCGGCGTGAAAGTCCGACTCCGCCGTCGAACCATCACCAATCCAGGCCGCTGCGATCTTGGTGTCGTTCCGGATCGCCGATGCCATCGCCCAGCCTACCGCCTGGACATATTGTGTCGCGAGATTGCCCGAGATCGTGAAAAATCCGTGCTCCTTCGAGGAATACATGACGGGAAGCTGGCGGCCTTTTAGCGGATCGCGCGAGTTCGAGTAGACTTGGCACATCATGTCGACCATAGGATAGCCGCTGGCAATCAGGAGCCCAGCCTGCCGGTAAGTCGGAAAGTTCATGTCCCCGGACGAGAGCGCTTTGCGGAAGGCGCAGCTGATAGCTTCCTCGCCCAAATGTTGCATGTAGAAGGACGTTTTGCCCTGCCTCTGGGCGATCAGCATCCTCGCATCGAAGGTGCGAAGCGTCATCATGTTCCGCATGCCCTCGACGAGCTCCTCGTCGCTCAGGAGACCCGCCCATGGTCCGACGGCTTCTCCAGCCCGGTTAAGGACGCGGATAATAGAGAAGGCAAGGTCGCGGATGTCTTCCGGATTCGCATTCACCTCGGGCCGAGGCACGGCCCCGGCCTTGGGAATCTTCACATTGGAAAAGTCAGGAGTTCCTCCCGGACGAACGGCTGGCTCCGGAACATGGAGGGTCAAGGGTCGGAAGTCATTCATGGCGTTTCGTTCTCCCATAGACAAAACTAGGAACGAAACACCCTTCGGCTATAGGCGTGGCTGTTTCCAAGGAACGCGCCTTCGACGGCCGGCGCCTCAAACCGCTCGATGGCCAACCTTGCGGCCGGCTCTATCTCATTCCTGAGGTTTGACCACAGCCAGGACCTCGCCAGCCGTGATTTCCGGCTCCCCCTGAACCAGATCCGCCAAGCTTGCACGGATCCATGACAGGGCCTTCTCGTTGGCCGCAAGAGCGTTGTCCCGACTGTCGAACAGGGTCACCGATCCGCCTACGCCATTGCCGCCGTCGAACACATAGTAGCCTTGGAATCCCGGAGATTGCCGCAGGATCTGGCCGATCCCGCTTTCGGCACGCCGCGCCGCCTCAGGCACGGAGTGCATGTGGCTGAACTTGCGAATGACGACATACATGGATGCCTCCATTGTTCGCTGACGAGTGTGGTGTCTCTCCTACCTCTGCGAGGTCATCATATCCTTCGGCCCAAGATAGAGGTGGCGCAACTCTAGCGCTGCGAACACTATGATGCAGAGGCCAATGATGACATGGGTCCACCGCGCAGGGACGACATCCTCGAACCACAGAAGCCATGGCGAAGCTGTGATCCAAAGCCCGGCTATGACGTTGAGCCACTCCTCCCAATCGTAGGTCCGGAGCAAGGCCAGAAGCGCCAGGAGAACCACGACTCCTCCGCTGAGCCAAGCATTGCGCGCAGCCCAAGTCTCATCTGTGAAGCCAAGCAGCCATGGAGCTGCAATCAGAATGACACCAAGCGCGACATTCGTAATGTTGAAGGTCGTGTCAGTATGGTCGTTGACGGTACTCATCCTATCCTCCTCTGTAAGCAGCTACTCCCGTGAAACCATCAGAGGCATTTGGTAGGCTTATTACGTTCCTAATGCGCCATCAGAATTGGCACTCTTGCATGGGCAAGGATATGGCTCGTCGCCCCGCCGAAGATGAATTGTCTCAAACGGCTCTGGGTGTAGGCGCCCTTGATGAGCAGATCCGCGTGAAATGCAGCTGCCTGTTCCAAGATTTCCTCGCCCGGAGAATGCGTGTTCATACTGCGTGTCACGGCTTCAGCCTTGATGCCGTTTCTCTGAAGGCGGCTGGTCAATTCATCACCGGAAGGGCCATCTGCACCCCAACCCTCCAACGTCAGGACAATGACTTGGCTGGCCTGCGCCAGGAGAGGCATCGCGAGCGCGACAGTGCGGGCTGTCTCTGTGCTGCCGTTCCATGCGATCATAATCGTTTCGCCGATCGATGCCGGCGCTGCGGGTGGAACCAGCAGAATGGGTCGTCCGCTTTCGAACAGCGCCGCTTCAACCGTAGCCAGTCGCGGTGGCTCGTCACGGGAACCAGGCTGGCCAAGTACAATGAGGTCGAACACCCTGCCAAAGCTGCCGATATAGCTATCTCCGAACAGCTGCCGCCCCAGCCAGCGGCAAGACACCTCGTCCGCTACGCCGGCCTGCTGGACCCCACAGGAGAGCATGAAGCCCTCAAACAGCTGTCGGGACTGTTCCACGAGATCACGCTGTTCCTTCTCGCTGAGAATGGCCCAGCTGGTTGGGACATCGAAGGCGATGCTGGCAGGAATATCAGGGCCGAGCGCCAGCCCTTCAATATGGCTCCCGAACCGACCTGCTATTAACAATGCAGCGTCAAGAACAGAGCGGATAGACGCATGTGGCTCAACCGGAACCAGGATGGCTTTCATGATAACCACCTCGGTAATCTCTGACCTATGGCTTTATAATAATACGGAATCAAGTATTTCGCATGCCTGCTCTTTAGGTTGACCAGCGCAATCGTCGCCGTCCCTGCTCAGCTATGAATCCTGGTTAATTAGACGATGCAGGAGCATCGATCAGATGGCGGATCCGTTGAATGTAGAGATCGTAGTAGTCATCGAGCCCGAAGTGCTTTCCTAGCTCCCTACAGAGGAGGATCATCTCGAGGGCCTTCTGCCACTCATGATTGCGGTATGCGGCGAGCATGGCGCCGTTTCTTTCGTTCAACGTCACAAAATCCGAACCGTTGGTCGCATCGGCGCGTCCCACGATTGTGAAGATCCGCTCCAGCTCTCGCTTTCCCTTCACCTGCATATGGTCGATTTCAAGAACGGGGAACCGATTGTGAACTGCCCAAGCCGTTTTTTCCCCAATGATGACGGGAACTCCGTACTGCTTTGTCAGGTCCTCAAGCCGGGACGCCAAATTCACTGCGTCGCCCAATGCAGAATAGTTGAAGTGCAGATCAGAACCAAAATTGCCAACGACGCACAGACCGGTATTCAGGCCAATCCCGATTCTAAGTGGCGGGACCGACTGATCACCACCGGCCTCACGCTGACGCTGCTCATTGAGCTCTCGGAGGCTGTCTAGCATCGCGAGGGCAGCTTCGCATGCGTTCAGCTCGTGGGAGGGATCGGTGAGCGGCGCGTTCCAGAAGGCCATGATTGCGTCACCCATATATTTGTCGATCGTTCCATGGCGATCCATGATGTCCCGCGTGAGCGGGGTGAACAGCCGATTGATCAGCGCCGTTAATCCCTGTGGATCATCCTTGTACAATTCGGCTATCGACGTGAAGCCACGAACGTCCGAGAACAGAACCGTCAATTCCCGCTGCTCTCCGCCGAGGGTCAGCTTTTCCGGCGATTTTGCCAGCTGCTCCACCAGATCAGGTGAGAGATATTGGCTGAAAGCGGATCTGATCCGGTAGCGGTCTGCCGAAACAGTGACATAATTCGTACAGACCAGAACCGCATAGACCAGAAAACTTGAGATCAACGGAAAGGTGTAGTCGATCAGAAGATCGAGAACGGTGAAGCAATACCATGACAGGCCCAGGGTCACGGCGGCAATTGTGCCGCCGAGCACGAAGAGGGTTCCGGCATTCACCCTTGGTGCCAGTGCAATCAGGATCAGGCTCAGGAGAGCTGCTAGAGAGAGCTCGACAAAGGCCGTATAGCTCGGCCGCCTCAAGGTTGATCCCGTGAGAGCACTCTCCAGGAGCTGGGCGTGGAGATCGACGCCTGGAAGCGCAGGGTGAATTGGCGTGACCTTGAGATCAAGAAGACCTGCGGCTGAGGTTCCGACCAGTACCATTTTGCCCGCAAGGCTGTCGGAGGACACCCGGCCCTGCAGAAGGGAGATGGCAGAAATATATCGGCCAGGATTGTGCCGCGAGAAATGAATCCAGACACGACCTTTGCCGTCTGTCGGGATATCGAGGTTCTGAATGCCTACGCTTCGGACGCCGCTCGCGTCCGTCTTTATCAGAGTGACACCTGACCCTGTGGCGACACGAAGCATTTCTAGAGCAAGCGACGGAACAACAACTCCATCGGCGACTGCCATGAGAGGTACGCGACGGACAGTACCATCCAGTTCGGGGATGATCGAGAAAATGCCGTGTCCTTGAGCAGCGTCATCAAGGATAGGAAGATTCCGCAGCAAGCGCGGAAAATCTACCAGGAATGACCGGGGATCTGGACCGAGTGTTGCAATTCCCGACTGAGACGCTGGCCTTGTGGTCGGTGCGGCTCCCGAAACACGATAACCAGACTGCCCAAGCACTACTTTGGACGCCCGAATGGCCTCAGCGAAGACAGCGTCGTTACCGGGCAGGCGCCGAAGTTTCTCCCGCATGTCGGGATCCAGCCCCTGAAAATTTTCGGCCGCGATCTCCGGCGAGCTACGATCCGGTTCAGGAAATAGCACATCAAAGCCGATGACGGTTCCGCCCCGTTCGACGATCTTCAAGACCATGTCGGCCATGACCGTGCGCGGCCACGGCCATTGCCCGAGGGCGCGAAGACTCTGCTCGTCGATATCTACGATTGAGACAAGGACTTGGCCGGCGACGCGCGGATATATCAGCTGGTAGATGTCGAAGGACTTGTGGCGAAGGGCTTCAATGGGACCAGGATCCCAAACCCGCAATGCCAGCAGCTCAACAAGAAGCAGGAGACCCACGACCCGTCCCACTCCGAAGCGCCGCATGCTTCTCAGAAGAGCGATCATGGCCAACGCTCCGCTAGGCCATGGGTCCATGCCGGGAAGTCATGACTCCTATTCCCATTACGATGCGATGGCTCCTGATATCCAATCGGGCCGTCGTTGAGGATGTCGGACACGATCGACGGCCCAGGCATCTCCGCCTCACAGATCGAGATCAGTGGAGTGGGGAAGAGCGCCCGCAATGGTCAGCTCGGCCCTCAACACCTCTCCACTTGCGAAGGTGACAACGGCCGCTAACGTGTTCCGACCGCCCGCAAGCCGTTCGAGATCTCCGATCGTGGCATCCAGCGCAAAGCCTTGGGGCCTCGGGACCAAATCCTCACGGCCGATCTCGGCGATCTCCCTGCCGTTCACGAACACGTCGAGATCGGCGATTACCCCATTGGGAACTCGCGATCCGAGAACGGAGGTCTCGATCTGATCCGGCGATGTCAGTCGCGAGGCTCCACCTGTGTTGTCGATTATATTCAGCCGAGAGAGAGTAGCGTCTTCTCCAATGCCGAACGCGGCGATCCTCGCTCCAAACTCATCGTTCAATCTCGCAAGCTCGGCCTCGACCGAGCCCTGTCCGGCCCCGTCGGAGAGGAAATACAAAATGTTCCTCTCGTTGCCCTGATCCAAGCCCTGCAATCTCTCGTTGGCCGCTCGCAGAGCATCGGCGAAATTTGTTTGTCCGCCTGCGTCAAGGCCCCTCAGGTAATTGACGATCATCTTCTCGCCTGCGCCTGCGAGGTTGAAGGTGGCTGCGGTCACAGGCTGATTGTCGCCAGAACCAGTAGTCGGGTCGGCATTGCCGTTGAAGGGAATCACTGTCACCGCGACGTCAGTAGGAGAAAAACCGAGTCCGCTTATCCGCTCGGTCAGCGTGACCAAGCTAGCGATTTCCGCATCCAGAACGGTGTTGGATCGACCATCGGCATTCAGGTCGCCAACCGGTTGCCCCTCGAACCGTCCAGATGTGCTGCCCGAAACGTCTATGAGGTACAGGATATTCATTTGCGGCTGCACAATCGGACCAAGACGGATGGTCAGATCCAGAGCCGCAGTTGGCGTCGTCGTTGCAGACGGCGCCGTGATCGTGAGAGCGACCGGCTGATTGTTAAACTCGAGAATATCGCTCGCCGAAGCAGACTTCGGGCGAGATGAAAATACCCCTGCGCCGGCGATTTTCAGAGTGACATTTGCGGTATCGGTCCCTCCCTTGGCGTCGGAGACCGTATAGGTGAAAGAGACAGTGGCGGTTTGACCTGCGCTGAGCGCTTGAAAATCGCCGCTGGGATAAAAGACCAAATTCCCGGACGCGTCGAGAGAAAGGGCACCTTCGAGCGGGTTTGTCCAGCGAACGATCTGAAGTGAATCTCCGTCCACGTCGCGGTCATTGGCGCGCAAGGCCAGGATCGTCTTCCCCACCTCACCCACAGCGCGCACTGAGTCATTCTCCGCAACGGGAGCATCGTTCCGTCCGGTGACAGTCCATGAGACCGTTGTTGGAATGCGAGCCCCGTCAATCACTAGACTGTAATTGACGGCAACTGTCGTGATCTCCCCCTCTCCCAGATGCTGATAGGCAGGATGCGAGGGGTCCAGAAAGAAACTTCGTGAACTCTCGATGTATCTGATGCCCGGCGGCAAAGATGCCGGCACGCTTACGAGTGGAGGTGTTGCACCGTCCGCCGAAGTGACGGTTTCTACCAAGGCACCGATCTGCGCAACGGGGCCGTCCTCGATCGCCGCGCCACGGATCTGCTCCGGTACGAAAGTGGCGGCTGGAATGGGCTGATCGCGCGCGGCCGCACGCTCCGGCGTCAAAAGTCTGAAGTCAAGCAGCATGAGGTCGGGCAGGTCTATCGACATTGGCAGGTTTACCGGAATGATCGGTGTATCCTCGAAGTCGCTGCTGCCCCTCCTCTGAGATTGGGGTGAAAAAACCTGAAAGAGATCCCTCACGAAATCGCTTTCACCGCGGAAATCGTCAGCCGTTTTGGCGATTCGCGTGATTTGCGGGTCTGAGGCACCGACGGGTGTGAGAAGTATCGCGGCTCGAGGGTCCGATACCGAAGTCAGCACCCGTAATGCGTTGTTCTTGTCGAGGAGAAGAACCGAGCCTACGGAGCCGTCCGGCTCGGTAAGAAGCGAAATTTTCGTAACTCCGCTGAATGCAGAGATCTCAGTCTGAACGGCAGTTCCCCTGATCGCCATGGTGGCGACGGGCGTATCAACCTTCAGGTCACCGGTCTTGGCGATCCGCCCCGCGACGAACCCGATGACACCTTGAACAAGGGTGAACAGCGCCGAGTTTGAAGTCGAGTCCGCGGCGTACACCATATCGTTGAGCACGATGCGGGCATTGGAAGAAAGGCCGAACACTGTGCCGTCACTAAATCGTATCGCCAGCGTCGAGTCCGATCCGGTCTGTACGACATCTCCTTTGGCGACCATGTCGCCAAGGTGCAGTTCAACAGGAATGCCATTTCGCAGGACAGTCGCGGATCCGGAAACTTTCTCCACCCGGCCAATCTGCACTCGTGTGGCCGCCACGTTGGTTGCTTGCGCGTATTGTTCCGGCACTCCGGCAACCGCAAGGGCCTCGATGGTTGCGCCTGTCAGGCTGGCACCGTCGGGTGTCGTGAGGCTTAGGTGCCGTTCATGGGTGAAGTAGCCGAGAATGACCGCTGTCATATCGTGCCCTATGAGCACGAGATCGGCTCCCGATCTTCTGAATTCGGCGGTGAAAAGGAGGTTCCGATCAGGAAAAAGAATCGACGGCTCGGCATCGGCACGACGGCTCGACGCTTCCGCGGCATCGATTTGGATATCGAAGACACTGGTAACCGCGGATTGCAACACGGCCGAGCCCTCGGTTTATACGATGATAATCCTTTCACCGGAACATTCCTACCGGAATGAAGTCTCATGAGCTGGATCCAGGTAGCCCTACGACTGCGCAACGAGATATCAGTATTTTCGGCTGGCATGCGAGTTGCATAGTCGCGTCTATGAAATCTTTGAATACTGAGCAGCCGTTCGCATCGAGAAATTAACCTTCTAGAAAATGTCTCGACCAATGTCGTGGCGCTGACAATGAAGAGGCTTAGGCGACGCAACCGAAGCTGAATTGTTCTGTGGCCGGAGCGCCGTGCGTAAGGTCAGCAAGGCGCTCCGTGTTCCCGAGGATGTGACGGCAGGTCTCGCCGGTCTCGTCTGGGGCTTGCGCAACGACGGCGTTTCGGACAAAGAGGCGAAGGAGCTCAACCTCAATCCCGACGATCCGGGTCTGCACATGACGTTGGAAATACAGCCAAGCTGGCAACGAAGTCGATGATTAAGCCTTTAATTCACTGGCCACTCTGCAACACTGAAGATTGCGCTCACCCCTTTCTATGCATCGACGTCAATTGCGCATCAAGCGCAACCATGTGCATGGACCGGAGACAAATGAAGCTCCGGTCCATGACCGTGAGGATCGGGATCAGAGGCGATCAAGCGAAGGTGTGTCTCCGCCGAACCAGTTCTTCTTCATAAGAGCCCTCGCCTCCTCGGCAACCGCATCATCACCGCGCTTCTCGGCGGCTTGAAGCAGTCCCGCGGCGGCCCACCCGTTGTTGGGCGAGCGCTGCAGCGCGACGCGGAAGGCAGTTTCCGCCTCCTCGGCCTTACCTTGCTTCAGCAAGGCTGCTCCGAGGGACTGGTGCACCGGGTAATACCAGAAGGGCGGCTCCATATAGGGCAGTCGATCCTGGATCACGACCGCTTCCGCGAAGCGCGCTGCAGCTTGCGCATGATCGCCCTTAGCCTGCGCGATCCGCGCCTCGATCACCTTGCCTTCAATGACGAGTACGTCCGGACCTGGCACGCCGACATCCGGCATTGCCATGATCTCAGATGCGCGCGCCAGCTCTGCGATTGCCGCTGCTTCGGTACGTGCATCTTCCTCCCGCCCAAGCTGTGCCAGTGCAACGCCGCGAGCGTAGTGCCATGAAGCGCGCACGAACGGGAAGTTCCCATCCGGTGCCGGCAGAGACAGCACTTTTTCTGGCTCTGAGAAGCGCGCCTGGGTCGTATAAGGCGCTGCCGCGATAGGCTGTGTCCAAGGCACTTCGCGCTTGGTGCGATCCGATACGAGACCGGCGAGCTTCTCAGCCGCCGCAAGAGCTGTCCCGCCATCGCCTCCCATGAGGGCCGAGGCCATCACGAAGTGGACGTTGTGGGCGTAATAGCCCTCAGAATAAAGCAGGCTTGCGCCACCTTGCTTGAGCTGCGCCTCATCCACGGCGGCAGCTTGCACATTCGCATCCAAACTCTCACGCCAACGACCCAGGCGGTACCAGATGTGGCTTGGCATATGCACAAGATGCCCGGCTCCAGGCATCAATGCCGCCAATCGGGCAGCGTGCGGCGCAGCGCGTTCCGGCCTGTCAGAGGCTTCGACGGCATGAATATAGAGATGAATGGCTCCCGGATGATCAGGATCGGCCTTAAGATCCCCAATCTCCCGATCGCCGAGCACACCTTCGATGAGCTCGACCATCCGCGCGGTTTTGCCTTTTGGCGTCCGCCCTTCATCCGTCCAGTAATCCCACGGGTTGAGATTCATGAGCGCGTCGGCGGTCAGAAGCGCGACATGCGGATCCTCCGGGAAGCGGGCCTGAACGGCCTCCATCGCATCGGCATAAGCCTGATTCAGCGCTTTGCGGTCGGCCATTGGATCGGAAGAGTGACGCCGCGAAAGGGCATCGATAAGGGCAGCCTGCAATTCACCGGCGGTTGGAGCAAGGCGTCTGGCCTGTTCGAGCACGACAAGCGCGCGGGCGTTGGCATCGGCATCCATGGGATAGTTGATGTGCGGTCCGAGCACCCATGCCTCTCCCCAGAGGCACATGGCGCAACTGGGATCGAGTTCCTGTGCTGCCCGGAATGCACGGGCTGCTTCGGCATGGTTGAAACCCCAGCCAAGGCGGTAGCCCTGGTCGAAATAGGCTCGTGCCTCCTGTGCTGAGGGACCGACTGCCGACCATGTAAACCGGCCGAGGTTTTCGTAGACAGGAGGACGTTTCTCGGCGCTTGGGGCCGCTGCTCCTTTGGGGAGGTCGCGACTATAGGCTCCGAGTTCATTCCGCGCCGGCGGTTGAGAATGGGCTTGGTGATCTGCTTGCGCAATCTTCACTCCCGACACCGGCAGCGCGTGCCCTGCATGGGGCATTCTGTGAAGAAGTTTCACTCTCGGAGAGTTGTGATCGCCAAGAGGACAAGCCGCTGCCGACGTTGCAACAACAAGGGCGGCTGCTGCGGTGGTGGTCAGGAGACGGATGCGCGCCAGGAGACGCAGACGCTTCGCAATATAGGTCATCACGGACCTCCCCTTGCTGGAGTACCTTTCCAGTATGCTCCTGCGGCAAGCGAGGGTCTGTGACCTATCTCACAGTCTCAGAAGGTTCTGGAGCAAGCATGTTGGAGGGTAATGCGTAGCCATCTGAGCGAGACCTAAAGACGAAAAGCCCCGCTCGCGTCAAAGGACCGCCTTCCAGATCGACCATAGAAGGAACTGCACATTTCCGTTTGGAGCTGTGATCCGAACCGGAGCAGTTGCATGTTCGGTGATTTGGGACCACTCTGTCGCAATCGATCGAAACCAGCCGACCTCGAGTTCGCTATGGTGCTTTACTACGCTGATCGAGACCGGGAATTCGGAACACGCGTACGCCTCTTTCCACAGGCACCTTTTCTGGCTGGGTTTGCCGAGCCTGAAGTCGTTTGGCTGTCGCCGCCCGCCGGGAGCATCGGGCCGGGACCGGCAGATGATCGCATGTATGTCATCGACGCCATCGACAAGGATGAGCCCTACGCATTTCCCTATCTCCCTCCCTATTATGGTCCCACTCGTGCTCCCGTCGAGCCGGATGCGAATGGGCACTTCGCCCACTTTTCTCCCGGCTCCCGCGAGTTTCTCGCGGTTCACATGTACGGCTCTGTGCGCCGTGTCCTCGACATCTTCGAAAGTTATCTGGGACGGAGGATCGAATGGCCGTTCCGTCTAGACTATCCGCGCCTTGAGATCATTCCCTTGATCAATTGGGACAATGCTCAATCGGGTTACGGCTATATCGAGTTTGGCAGGCTTTCCTCGACCGAAGGTGTGATCCACCCTTATGGGCTCAACTTCGACGTCATCGCGCACGAGATAGGACACACCATCGTCTTCTCAATGGTGGGATTTCCCGCCGCCGGACCGATGCCGCTCATATTCCGCGCCTTCCATGAGGCTTGCGCCGACGTCACGGCCTTGATCGGCCTCCTGCATTTCGACTCCGTTCTCGACAGGCTGTTGCGGGCCTGTCGGGGCAACATCTATACACTCAACGAACTCAACCGCCTGGCCGAAATTTCGGAGACGAAGCAGATCCGCATAGCGAGCAATAGTGCAAAAATGTGGGAGGTGTCTCCGGAGCCCCATGATCTATCGCGCCCCCTCACCGGTGCGTGCTTCGATATCATCGTTTATCTGTATGCGGCGGAACTCGAGTACCGTGGGCTCATCCCGCCGGATCTGTGGACACGGACTTTTGAAACGAAGACCCATGAACAATGGGCCGGCCAGGTCTCAGAAACCTTTGCACGCCGCTACGAAAACCGGCACTTTGCTTTCAAGGCCGCCCTCATGGAGGCGCGCGATATCTTCGGACACTGCCTCGTCTCGGCCTGGCAGGCGATCACACCCGATCAATTGACGTTCGAAAGCTTCGGAGCTGCGCTCCTGGATGCCTGTCGGACCATCGCGGGAGAGCGTCACCAAGACGAAATCCGGGCAATCTTTCAATGGAGAGGAATTGATGTGTCAGTGAGAGCACCTGAGTTCCGATGACTAAGCTCACCTATCGCTCAGGGCAACGACGCCCCTGATGCTCGTCCCGACCGGGAGATCGCAAATGATAAGATCTATCTCGACCAGAAATCCGACGGAAGAAACAGGTGGAGAGATTTCCAGCGGCTCGGCCTCCCAATCCTCATCGCAAACCTCGTATTCCGGAAGACAAGCGTAGAGATCCACTTTCTTTCCTCTCACGTTTCCCTCACAGAAATTTTCAGGCAATTGGGGCACCTGCTTCAAGTCGTGATAATCTTGGTACTCCGAGTATATGACGCGCTCAATTGCATGTTCGGCCCCACGTATGATTGCGGACACCTCCGCATAAAGAGAATCTTCATCCGGGTCTTGAGGCGGCGGGCTGACGAGCTTCACCCTGAATTTCCGGGCAGTGACACTGGTGATACCCGTTGGAACATTGACAATTTTCGTGAACCGACGCCCCTCATCCAACCTGCCGAAGAAGAAGCCGAACACGCTTGTCATCGCAGCATCTCCACGCTTTATTCGGAAAGCTTGCCGCCCCGATGTGCCATTTGATGAGCAATCGAATAGGCGATCGGCTGCTTCGTGGTGTTGAGATTGCGATTGAGGATCAATTCCTCGAACGAGTCCCCGCGAGCTTGGAGCTGGATGGTTTGGTTAGACTTGTCGACATCCCAGGCAAAATAATCCTGGTTCTCCCATCCGCAGCCATCAGCAGCTCGTCCAGTCCCTCGGACGAGGACGATCACCGGCTCAGGAAGGGAATAGCAATGCCCCTGGTAACAGAAGCCATAGATCAGAGCCAATGTCTGGTCCGGATGGGGAGGATCAGGAGTGCAAATGATCGTTCCCTGGTCACCCAACTCCAGTGCCAAGATGGGAACGCCATATAGCGTGATGCGTGCAGGACTGTACTGGTAGCTCGCTGGGACAGGTCTGCTCTGGGTGACTTCGACCAAGTTGGTCATTGACGCCTCTCCTGCTGCTCGACTATGTCAGGGTAAGATCAACCTCAAGTCAAGCCGCTACTCCTTATTGGAATACAATGCTCTTCGCTGTATTTGCGAAAGAGATACTCCCGAAGAAGCGCCCTATTCATCTCGGATACCTCAGCGAATCCCATCTTTTGCGCCAGTGTCTCTGAGGGCCCCATCTGAATCTGTCCAGGGAACGTCTGACGCCAGAACCAGCCGAGCAGAGCAGTGGGGGATATGCCACTCGTTTGCGTTGTTGCTCCTTCCTTGCCCAGGGCGCGAAGCGCAAGCTGCTTGGCCTCGGCACGCTCGATGAGAGCAGCAAGCCATCCACGGGAGCGCAGCGTGTTGAGAAGGTTGCTTTGAACGACTTGCTCCAACGCTGCTTCCGTCCAGTGGACGAGCGCCTCCTCGTTGAGGAAAGTTTCCAACTCCGCATCACCAAGCCGGTTGTCTTCGAGAGCCCGCTGCAATCCTGCGCGACGCTCGCGAAGCCATGTTCGGAGTGCCCTCTCCTTTTCGTCGGGACCGGCATCGATCCCCTGTCTGCGCGCTTCGCGGATCGAAAGGGCGCGGGCCAGCGCCTCCCGCTTTACGCGTGCATAATCGCCCGGGATCAACCGGAGCTCGTCGAGAATGTCCTGCACCAGAAGCGTATTGGCCCCATTTCCAATAACCTGCGGAAGACTGTGAGCGGCCTCGTGATCGCAATCCCAGACTTCTGTTCGTTCGAATGTGAAATTTGCTTTGAATGGGGGAGGATCAGCTGCAATAAAATTACTGACCTCGGCTAGCATCTCCAACGCATCTCTACGCTTGCGACTAGCCCGGCCGATCGGCAACCACACTTCAAAGGCGTCGAGTTCCGAGCTGTCGAGTCCCGAAGTTCGGGCTCGACTGATGAGATCGGGCCAGCACCGATCTGCATAGAACAGCTTCTTCGCCAGATCGATGAGATGGTTTTTCATCTCTTGACCGATGACGCGACCGCGCAGAGCAGCGTCGAGCGTTGCCCGGATGTCGACCATCGCTTCGCTGAGCGGCAGAAAGCCGAGTTCGGCCGGCCCATGCTCTACGGCCACCTCGTCATCATCCTCGATCAGGCCTGAATGATAGTCAGCGAAGATGGAGCCGATACCCACCATCCCAAATTCGCAGAGTTCCGCTGCCCGTAGGGCCCCCATGCTGGCGGCACCGAAAACATGAACGCCCTGATGGAGAGCCCAAAGAATTTCCTTGTGCCGCACAGCCGGAACGGTTCGGAAGAATCCATCGATAATCGCAATCACGCGCGGTTTCGGTGACATTTCCACTGCCCGCAGGATGTCGCCATGCTTGGCCGGTGGGAGGCAGATCGCGTTGATCTGTTCATGGACCTCGGCAGCCGAGATGGTCGGGCCGCAGAATACAACCACGCTCATGAGATCCGCTCCATTTGAGCGCGGGCGCGGTGTCCCAGAGCGACACCAGGATCAAGAGGCCCCTCAAGACCCGGCGCGACGACACGGACGACGGAGGCTGGAATAGATTCGTCTGGTTGAAGGTCGGAGACAATGACGTCGTTGAGCCCTGCTCTCCGGAGGCGCTCAACGATGTGGTCGATGTCCTCATCCACAGTCGCATGATAGGCGTGGGGAACATTGCCGAAGCTACAGGCTGACGCATCCGAGCCGAGGCGTTCACGCCAGCGGGCCAGATCCGCCATATCATCGAACCGCGCATAAAGAGCAGGACCCACGTCGTCTCGGCTGCCCGCGATGATCGTGGCACGGGATTGAACGGCTTCGAGAACCGCTCGCATGAGTGCGACCCTTTTATCGGGGTGACACCCATGTCCTTCGGCAGGCAACGGCATGAGGCCTGGACCACCGTGCCTCTCCATAATGTGGCACTTGAAGGCCGCGAGGCCGATATCTGACGTTAGATCCCATACGGCGACAACGAAGCCCCTCCCCGAGATCTGTGACAGCACAGCCGCTGCATCCGGATCGTCAACCGACGTGAGATCGAGGCGCCGGCTGTCGATGCCCTCCGAAGCGAGAGAGAAGAGAACCTGCGCATCACGCTCGATCAGCTCGCAGAGGCCATGGACGAGCGCTTCACGACGATCGTTTCCCGATGCGAGGCCATTCGTGCTTGCCACGAAGTAGCCACTGCCAGCTGGCGCCGGAAGGGTGAAATTGGTGTGAACGCTCTCAAATGGAAGCCAGCAGGTCCCTCCACCGATTAAGTGCTGCCCCTCGAACCACAGAATGCGGGTTTCTGCCGAGAAGCGCGCCCCCAGGCGAAAGCTGAGATGACTGAAATCCACGATGTGTCGACCTGCTTGCCGCATCTCACTTGGGCTGGCCCAGACCAGAGGGCCAGAAATTCGCTCCGCGCAACAGGTCTCAACAGCTTCCATGACGGCGGAGACTTTCGCTGCTGTGCGATCCAGTCCCTTACCTTGGAACGTGATGTTCGAGCGTGAACCGGGACGAGTAGCGACCGCGACGGGAATCCCGATGGAGTCAAGCCCCGTGATATCCGCGACACGGGTAATGCCAAACGCGCCATAGAAGCGACCCAACCGGTCCAGGGTCTCCCTTGGCTCGACTGCGCGATGGGTTCCTGAACAATAGACCTTCGACAAAGCCGCCTTCCTCGAAGGAGTTCCGGTTTCGTTGACTGTCACGGCGAAGGTCTTGTACATGAAATTCACCGCAGCCGGGCTAGAAGATCCATCGCCACGGCCTTGTCCCGTGTCGGTGTTGCCTCGGGTATTCTCGCAAGAGCAGTCTTGAGAAGTGAAATGCCCGTAGCTCTCAAGTCTGTGTCTGCGAGAGCAGTCGCTCGGCTGGTCGCCGCACGCAAGAGAAGGGCGTTCGCATTCTGGGATTTTGCAGCCGCAATAGCCTCGTCATAACAGCGAAGAGCCTCCTCCTTTCGACCTAGGGAAGAGAGAAGATCGCCCTTTCGTCGTAGGATTTCCGCGATCCAGTAGCGCAAGCCGGTTTCGTTTGCGATGCTGATGGCCTCCTCGATCGCCTCAAGCCCGCGAGAAAACTCACCCCCAAGTGCGCAGGCTTCTGCAAGCATCTCCAGATAGGCGGGGAAGTCCTCCTGCGTGCCGATGATCCTCTGTGTCTCGAGACCGCGCTCGATTGACGCAATGCCTTCGGTGAGATCGCCGCTCAGCGATGCCGCCCATCCACCGAAGATCTCCGCCTTCGCGGCAATGTCCCGGAAGCTCAGTTTCTCCGCGAAATGAAGCATGCGTGCAGCTCGGCCCTTCACGGACTCCACGTCGCGGTGGTAGTGAAGGAGATTGAGTTCAGCCTCTTCGAAATGGGTCTTGCTGGCCAGATGATCGAGCGTGGCAGCATGCCGGGCGCAAGCCTTGATGATAGCCAGTGAACGTCTGGGGTATCCCTGCAACCAAAGGGACAACGCCTGCTCGCCTAAGCCACAGACCTTTGGATCATGACCGCCATAGAGAATGGCGTCGTGCCGATGTTCCACTGCATCATAAAGGGCCAGTCCCTCCTTGATGTGCTCGCAGCATCTTTCCTGTTCCCCGAGCATAAAGAGTGTCGCCCATTGGCAGTGATGGGCCTGAAGGGCCAAATGGGGATCGGCAAGATCTTGGACGATGGTTGACAACTGATCAGCGCGTTCACGCATGGCTTTGAAGTCTGGAGCTGTGCGCCACCATCCCCAGTAAGCCGTGAAGCGACGCTTATCGGTCGGACGACTGTCTGAAAGCGCAATGGCCCGCCTGTAGAGTTCCTGGACCTCATCGGCACCGGGACCAACGGTCGAAATCAGGAGCGGACCGAAAGCAAGGCAGATGTCGAGTTCCGTCTCGTTCCGCTCCTGCCCGGGCTCGAGTTCGTTGCAGAGGGACAAAGCCCGCGTCAGAAGATCGACAGCCTCCAGATTAGCGGAGCGTAACGCAGCACGCCGACCCGCGAGCCGGAGCTGAGCAATCGCCTCCAGGGGCATGCCGGCTTCAGTGTAATGACGCGCGAGAATTTCAGGCTCGGCGGAGGCCGCTTCCAGAATGTGGGCCAGACGTCGGTGGATTTTCTGACGAGTAGCCTTCACCATGCTGTCATAGGCGCATTGCTGTAGAAGCGCATGCCTGAAGCTGTACGAATGCTCCGGCACGTCATGCTCGGGAGCGATCACGCCGCGCTCGTACAATCGGGTGAGACCAGCATTGAGCTCCTCCTCGTCGAGTTGCGTTGCCTGTTGCAGCAAACTGTGCGGGAACCTGCGTCCGATTGCGCTTGCCACTTGCGCAATCTGCTTACCGGGACCGGACTGGTCGAGGCGAGCAGAAAGGACATCCATGAGAGATATCGGTAACTCGCCGGAATGACCCATACTAGGCTCTCGATCCTTTGTCTCCTTCTGATCCAGAAACGTTCGCGTCAATTCTTCAAGAAAGAAGGGGTTACCCTCGGAGCGGTCAATGATGCGCTCCAGTTCCGCAGCCGGGACATGGGAAGAGCCGGCAATGTGCTCAACAAGAGCAGTTGCCGCGTTCTCCGTCAGTGGTAATAGCTCAATTCTCGTCAGATGCCGGGTGTCAGAGGATTCAAGTGCCGTGAAGGTCGGGCGTGCTGTCGCAGTTAACAGCACCGGTAGGTCAACGATTTTGCAAATCAGACGGTCGAGAAGCTCCAATGAACTTGGGTCGATCCATTGAACATCCTCGACAATCATAAGAAGAGGACCACGGCCGGTCAGGCGCGCGATGATCTCGAGCAGGGTCGTAAAGGTCTCCTCCTTGATCTGTTCGGCGTTGTCATGTGGCTTGGCCTCGATCCCCCCCTCCTGGTGCGGGAACAGGACGCCCATGAGGATGGATGCCGCGTCCGGCATGGGCGGCACAGGAAGGTTCAGGAGGCGGCTCAGCCTCCCCTTTGGAAGATGATGCAGCCGCCCCGTGCGCATCAGTAAGGCCCGTTCGAGGGATGCCTTAACAGGATGGAGCGGTGTCGAAACATGAAGGGGCGAACACTGGAAGCTGAGCACGAGAGCGGCATCGTGACCCAAGCTTGCGCGAATTTCGGCTGCAACGCGGGATTTGCCGATGCCAGGATCGCCGGTGAGGAGGATCGTTTGCCCCTGACGGTTTTGCACGCGCTGCCACCGATCCGCTATGACTGCGAGTTCGGCATCCCTTCCGAGAAAAGGGGTATCACCCCGTGAATGGAATCCTTCGAAGCGTGTTTGTGGACGTCGGGCTCGCAGGACAGTCCAGGCCTGCTGTAATTGGGAGAAACCGGCCAGCTGCAGGTCCTGACGGTGCCCGAAGCGGAACATGGTTCCGACGAGCCGACGGGTCGCTTCGCTGACAAGAACGGAGTTCGGTGCTGCCGCACTCTGAAGGCGGGCAGCAAGATGGGGCGCGATGCCAACGACCTCATCGGTCCCGAAGCCCCGATCCCCAGCCATGTCGCCCGCAACGACCTTGCTCGTAGCGATGCCGACGCGAACGCTCAATGCGATCCTGCCGCTATATTCTGCATGGCTGAGATGAGCGCATCTTTCTATGATGGCGAGGCCCGCCTGGATGGCCCGCTCGGCCGCATTCTCATAAGTCGTTGGATAGCCGAAATAGGCCATCCCACCATCGCCAATGTACCGGTTGACCTTGCCCCCAAACTCCTCGACGGCGGCAGTGCACATCCGGTGGAAGCCCTGGAGGAGTTCGTGCATATCCTCCGGATCAAGCCGCTCGGCAAGGCGGGTAGAGCCGACGAGATCATACGCGAGCGCAGTGACCTGCCGTCTCTCGGCCGTACTCGCCAATTGCGCCGATAGGATGTGCTGTGGCATCCGCTGCGACCCCGTTGCAGCGCAATATAGCACGATTCATTCAGGAGGTGTCAGGCGGCTCATTCTCACAGAGCCGTCTACAGCATCGGACCCAAAAGTGGATTTGCACTTTTGGGACCCATCCGATGCTCCCTTCTAGAGATAGCGCATCATTTGAGCGGAAAACCGGATCCACTTTTCGCTGACGCGGACCTGCGGTTCCGCACGATGCTCTAGATAGAGCTTGAGATTTAGGGAAAACTCAGAGGCCGGCGGAGTTATCGAAGCCAGCTCGGGAGTGCTATAGCCGCTCGGAAGCCAAAGTTTCTTTAAAGTTCATTTAAGGGCTCGAGGCCTCCAGGCCGAACGAACCAGTACAGCTTCGCCTAGCTGATCAGCAGGAATTATCGTCGGCATGGGCCGCTGACTGCAGGAAGCAATGGTGTATGCAGGAACAGCTCGGTATGGCAGCGGTGCGGCAGGTATGCAGCACCGCTGCCTTGAGGCTTAGATGGACTCCTTGAGGTCCTTCGCAGCGCGGAAGGCGATCTTCTTCGAAGCCTTGATCTTCACGGGTTCACCGGTCTGCGGATTGCGGCCCATGCGAGCGGCGCGCTTGCGAACCTGCAGGATGCCGAGGCCCGTGAGGCGGATCTTCTCACCCTTCTTCAGGCTCTTGGCAATGAAGTCGATGACCTGGGTCATCATCTCGTTCACTTGGCGCTTCGGAAGCTCGTGCATCTCGGACAACGCCTCAGCGATGTGACGCAGCGTCAGGATACCGTTCGTTGTCGCCGGCCCCTTGGCTGCCTTTTTCACGGCCTTCACGGCAGCCTTTGCCGTGGTCTTGGAAGCGGCCGCCTTGGCGGGCTTCTTGGCAACTGCCTTAGCTGCCGCCTTGGCGGTGGTCTTCTTTGCTGCGGTCTTTGTAGCTGCGGCCTTGCGGGCCGGCGCTTTCTTCGTTGCTGCTTTTGCCACTGGAAACTCCTTTCGAGGCCACGTGCATACTAAATAGCATTATCTGCATAGTGCTTGGGAACAAAGTTCCAAGTTGTCAGAATCGTGTTTCCACAAGGCAAATGTCGCAAAAACACGTCAATAACCTTGATCGATGTCGTTACAGGCCAGTAGAGCCCGCCAAGATACCACCGATCAGGCCCCAATAGGCCTTTCCGCCGCTATTGTCCGGAGCCCCTTCCCATCGGAGGTCAGAATCACCAACTGCACCGGACAAGCCAAGCTGAAACGCACTGATGCGACTGCCGTTAAGTGAGCAGGAAACGCAGTCCGCGGTTGGCTCACATGGAGAAGCACCGATGCGTATCAGCATGAAAGTCACTCTCGTTGCAGCGAGCTTGATATTCCCAACGCTGGCCATGGCAGAGACCGGAGGCGCCGCAGCGGGCGCGGCGGCCGGTGGCGCGGCTGGTGCCGCAGTTGGAGGACCCGTTGGAGCAGCAGTTGGGGCTGGCGTCGGCGGCGCCGTTGGTGGCGCGGCATCCGGCCCGGATCAGCAGAATGTCACCATTGAACATCGGGATGTTGGCACGACAGGAACTGTCGGATGCTCGACGACCACACAGCAAAAGACCGATGTGACGGGCACGACCACAAAGCAGGAGACCAACTGCTGAGCATACGCTGGCTGGGTGGCGCTTATCATGGCACCGCCACTGCAGCCGTCAGCTCACGATCTTGCCGCCAAGTTCGTCCTCAATGTACTGGCGGATGATCTCGTCGAAGCTCTTCTCTGCTTGGAAGCCGAGGCTCTCGGCTCTGCTGGCGTCGAAGCGGCGCGCCCATCCCGACACCATGCGGATGATGTCAGGATCGGGCTCACGGCGGATTCTCGCGGCCACCTTCTCGCCCGCAATGCGCCGCAGGGCCTCGATCTGCTCCGCTACGGTCACCGAGACGCTCGGCATCGTCAGATTGCGCCGGGGACCGATCTTCGCAGTATCGATGGTAGCCGCATGCATGAGGAAGCCAACGGCGGAGCGTGGCGACGCATGGGCGTGTCGCACATCCTCCGGCACAGGCAACACGGCCTCCTGTCCGCTTAAGGGTTCGCGAATGATGCCCGAGAAAAAGCCTGAGGCCGCCTTGTTGGGCCTGCCCGGCCTGACGCAGATCGTAGGCAGACGGATGCCGATGCCATCGAAGAAGCCTCGCCGCGTATAATCGGCCAGCAGCAATTCACCGATGGCCTTTTGTGTTCCGTAACTGGTAAGCGGCGTGAGGAAGAATTCGTCACCGATCGCCTCCGGAAACGGAGCACCAAAGACCGCGATAGAGGATGTGAAAACAAGGCGTGGGTAATAACCATCGCCGATATGCCGAACAGCATCGAACAGATAGCGTGTCCCGTCGAGATTGATCCGGTAGCCCTTCTCCAGATCAGCTTCGGCCTCGCCGGACACGATGGCGGCGAGATGGAAGATGATGTCGGGCCGGCCTGCTACGAGCTTCTCCGCCTCACCTGGTTGGGAAAAATCGGAGGTGAGCGTCGTGATCTCGAAGGGAGCCTGTGGCGCCTGAGGTTCCACCACGTCGTGCAGGACCATGCGCGTGATCGCCTGCCCGTTCAGCTGCCCTTCCTTGAAGAGTCGTTCGGTAAGCTTGCGGCCGACCATGCCGGCCGCCCCGAGAATAAGAATCTGCATGATCAAAAACTTCGTTCAAAACATCCGGCGTAACACGGGCACCCGGGTCAGAAGGAAAGGACAGGTAAACTGCCCGGGGCGTCAGCATCCCGGGCAGTATCGTGTGACTTGGATCGGGATGCTTTACTTTTTGCGAATCTTATCCAGTTCGTCCTGCATCATCTTCACGGTCTCCGGACCGATGGTGGAGGCGTGCTTTTCCCATACAGGCTTAGCCTGCTCGCGCATGCGATTGGCCTCCTGCTCGTTGAGCTCGTTGACGATGACTCCCTCACCCTTGATCTTCTCGAGCGAGGCCTGACCCAGCTCGCGGGAGGCCTTGCGCTGCTCGTCGCGGGCAACGACGGCGCATTCCTTCAGGGCCGCCTGCTCGTCCTTCGACAGCCCGTCCCACAGCTTCTTGGAATAGAGCACCAGGAACGGCGTATAGGCGTGGCGGGTGACCGACAGGTATTTCTGCACCTCGTAGAACTTGGAGGTGTCGATGGTCACGAACGGGTTCTCCTGGCCGTCGATGGCCTTGGTTTCGAGAGCCGTGAACACCTCGCCGAAGGCCATCGGCACGGCATTCGCACCCATGTTCTTGAACGTGTCGAGGAACACGTTGTTCTGCATGACGCGGACCTTCAGGCCCTTGAAGTCTTCCCACTTCTCCACCGGGCGGCGGGAATTCGTGAGATTGCGGAAGCCGTTTTCCCAATAAGCCAGATTGACGAGGCCGACCGTCTCGAGCTTACCATTGATGTAGTTCCCGAACGGACCATCGAGGACGGTGTCGGCCTCCTTCTCGTTGGCGAAAAGGAACGGCAGATCGAAGACGCCGAGATCCGGCAGGATACCAATGAGCGGCGAGCTGGAGGTGACGACCATCTCCTGCGTGCCCGAACGAAGGGCCTGGGTCGCCTGGAGGTCACCGCCGAGAGCGTTGCCCCAGAAGCCCTGGACCTTCAGCTTGCCGCCGGACTTGTCGGCGAGACAGGTTCTGAACTTCTCGACGCCTTTGCCGTTGGGATGATCCTCATTCACGCCGTTGGACAGGCGGATATTGCGTTCCGTGAACTGCGCGGCGGCCGGCACTGCGGACAGGAGCGTCATGGCGACGCCTGCAGCGAGTGCGAATTTCAATGTCTTCATGATAGTTTCCTCTCTCGGTTCTTCTTTCCCTTCTGCTCACCGCCCCCGCAGCCATGACAGGGGCACCATCACCAGGTCTGGGAAGATGATGAGCAGGACGAGCACTATGAGCTGCGCGATCAGGAAAGGATTGACCCCCTTGATCACAGCTCCCATCGGGACGCGGGCGACTCCGCTCACCACGTTGAGCACGATGCCCACCGGCGGCGTGATCAGCCCGATTGCATTGTTGATGATGAACAGGACGCCGAAATAGACCGGGTCGATGCCCGCCTGCTTGACGATAGGCATCAGGACCGGCGTTAGGATCAGCACCGTCGGCGAGAAATCTAGCGCCGTGCCCACGATGACCACCAGGAACATCAGCGCGAACATGAGCAGGGTCTTATTGCCCATGAGCGGCTGGATCAGGCTCCCGATCTCCGCCGGAATATTCGCCTGGGTGATGAGCCAGGCAGAAACCAGCGCCGCCGCTACGAGGAACATCACCACGGCCGTTGTTTTGGCGGCCGTCAGGAAGATCCCATAGAGCATGGACGGCTTCAGCTCGCGATAAACGAACATGCTTATGATGAGAGCGTAGACGGCCGCCAGCACAGCTGCTTCCGTCGGCGTAACAATACCCCACTTGATGCCGCCGAGGATCATCACGGGCATGAGGAGAGCGAAAAAGCCATCGACAAAGGCCTTTCCCCGCTCCCGCATGGTGGTTCGAGGGGTGGTCTTCAATTTGTCTTTCCGGCTGACGATCCACCACGCGACGACGAGAGAAAGCCCCATCATCACGCCGGGAGCGACGCCCGCCAGGAACAGCTGCGAAATCGACACGTTGGCAGCAACGCCAAAGACGATGAAGCCGATGGACGGCGGGATCACGGGTGCAATAATGCCGCCAGCGGCGATGAGGCCGGCAGAGCGCGGGATATCATAGCCAGCATTGCGCATCATCGGGATCAGGATGGCCGCGAGCGCCGCCGTATCCGCGGCAGCCGAGCCTGACAGGGCGGCGAGAATCAGCGCTGCGACGATAGCGACATAGCCAAGCCCACCATGGATATGCCCCAGGCACGCGAGCGCGAAATTGACGATGCGCTTCGACAAGCCGCCGACATTCATAATCTCGCCGGCGAGCAGGAAGAACGGAACCGCGAGGAGTTGGAAGTTATCCGCGCCGATGATCAGGTTCTGCGCCACGATCTGGCTGTCGAAATTGCCGAGCCAAAGCATGAGAGCAAGCGCGCAGACGATGAGTGAGAAGGCGATCGGCATGCCGAGTGCCATGGCCCCAAGCAGGGATACGAGAAAAACGACGATCGTCACTCGAGACGCTCCCTCAGGGCATGCGCTTCATCATCACTGTAATCACCGGCAAACGCCCGGAGCTCATGCTCGCTGATACGTCCGGTGAGCACGCGCAGAATTCTGAACAGAGCCATCGCTCCTAAGCCGAGACTCGTGAAATAGCCGATGCCATAAACCCAGAGCATGGAGATTTCGGTAATGGGGGCATAGTTCGAGGCGTTGATCTCGGCCTGCAGCCAGGTTCCCCAAAAGAAGACGGCGCAACATAGGATCACGAACAGATCGGACAGGACCATGCAGACTTTGCGGCCATTATCGCCAAGCTTCGACACCAGGGTCTCAACACCCAGATGCGCGTTCTCGCGTCCAACGACCACGGCGCCGATGAAGGTCAACCAGACAAAGAAGAAGCGCGACAGCTCTTCGGAAATGTCGATGCCCGTATCAAAGAGATAACGCAGCACGACGTTGCCAAAGACCATGACAACCATGCTGGCTAACAGAAGGACCATGATTCCTTCCAAGCCCTTGAAGAAGAAGGCCCCGACCCTGTTCACATTTCCTCCCAACCTGCTTTGCCGGTTCGCTATTATTCTGTTCGCCAGGGGTGATTATTCAAGTCAGTCCGCCGGCGAAGATGTTCCCGTGCTCAAGCATCCGTCTGAGAGCGCATCTTGAGCAGATGAGCGCATCTTACGCAAGGATCTCCAGGATAAGGCTTCCACAGAAGGTTTCACCCTCTCCTCTTTGCAATCCCCTTGCCTAGTATGGCACAGCCGCCATGAGAGCCACACGAGATGTTTCTTTGTTTCATACTATACTTATGGCTACCTGCCTGCATTCTTCGCGTCGGTGGATATCATGGAGGTCACGTGCATATGGATTGCACAACAAGTGAGCAGCCAATCTCTTCTGCTCGCCACCGTGGTCTAGAATTAGACATAAGAGGATCCAATGACGATCACCCGCGTCGAAACCATTCGGCTCCAGGAGTTCGCGAACATTGTCTGGATTCGCCTCCACACGGATGAAGGACTTATCGGCCTCGGAGAAACCTTCATGGGGGCTGCGGCGGTGGAAGCCTATATCCACGAAACCGTCGCGGCGAAGCTGATCGGCCGCGATCCGCTCCAGATCGAAGGCATCAACCGCGATCTTCAAAACTATCTCGGCTGGCGCTCGGCGGGCGTGGAAACCCGCGGCAACTCGGCCATCGACATCGCCCTGTGGGACATCTTCGGCAAGGCGCACGGCAAGCCCATCTGCGACATGCTCGGCGGCCGCTCGCGCGACAGGATCCGGGTGTATAACACCTGCGCCGGCTACCGATACATTCGCGACAGCCGCGCTCAGAAAGTGGCGAACTGGGGCATTGGACAGGCAGAGGGAGACTACGAGGATCTTGAAGCCTTTTTGCATCATGCCGACGACTTGGCTCACTCGCTGCTGGAGCAGGGCATCACCGGGATGAAGATCTGGCCCTTCGACGTCGCCGCGGAGCGCAGTCAGGGCTATGACATTTCACCTGACGAGCTACGAACCGCGCTTGAACCCTTTGCCAAGATCCGCAAGGCCGTCGGCGACAAGATGGACATCATGGTGGAGTTCCACTCCCTGTGGAGCCTACCGATGGCCAAGAAACTGGCCGGAGCTCTTGCGGAGTTCAACACCTATTGGCACGAGGATCCTTTCCGCCTCGACAATATCGGTGACCTGAAGGAGTACGCGCAGCACTCGAAAGCCTGGGTCTGCGCCTCGGAGACTTTGTCCTATACACATGCCTTCCGGGAGTACCTTGAGACCGGAGTTGCCGGCGTAGCCATGCTCGACCTGTCTTGGTGCGGCGGTCTCACGGAAGCCCGCAAGATCGCAGCCTTGGCGGAAGCCTGGCATGTCCCGGTGGCCCCTCACGATTGCACAGGCCCGGTCGTCTATGCTGCCTCCTGCCATTTCTCGCTTCATGCCCGCAACGCGCTGATCCAGGAAAGTGTCCGCGCGTTCTATACAGGCTGGTATACCGAACTCGTGACGGAGCTGCCGACAGTCTCCAACGGAGAAGTGACAGTGAACATGAAGCCGGGTCTCGGGCTTGAATTACTGCCGGATCTCTGGAAACGGCCGGATGCCATCGTGCGCATGACGGACGCTTCCTGATCGTGCCCGGCCCGAATGCACGCTCCATAGTTTCAAAGTGTGAATTCAATGAGCAATGTAATTGAAGCCCTCGTCGCCGCCCTCGGACCCCAGGTTCGTCTTGGGGCCGACATCCCTGCCCGCAACCATGCCGATGCGAGCGGTTTGCAGCCCGTTGCCCCGCAGGCCTTGATTCTTCCCCAGACCACGGAAGATGTCGCGACAGCACTACGGATCTGCCATGAACACCGCCAGCCGGTGGTTACCCAAGGCGGATTGACTGGCCTTGCAGGCGGCGCTCATCCCCAAAGCGGTGAAATTGCGTTGTCTCTCGAGCGCATGACCGGCATCGAGGAGATCGACCCGGCCAGCGCCACACTCACGGCTCTTGCAGGCACCCCTCTCGCCGTTGTGCAGCAGGCTGCCGAGGATGCGGGCTTTCTCTGTGGCATTGATCTCGGCGCGCGCGGCAGCTGTACCATTGGTGGCAACATTGCCACGAATGCGGGCGGCAACCAAGTGCTGCGCTACGGCATGGCCCGACGCAACACGCTCGGCTTGGAAGCGGTGCTCGCGGATGGCACCGTCGTCCGCTCGCTCAACAAGATGCTGAAGAACAATGCCGGATACGATTGGACGCAGCTCTTCATCGGCAGCGAGGGAACCTTGGGCGTTATCACCCGGGTCGTGATCGGCCTTCATCCGAAGCCACAAGGCGTGCAAACGGCCCTGTGCGCCGTCAGCAGCTTCGATGATGCCCTCGCGGTATTGCGCAGGTTCCAGCAATCCTATCCGGGACGCCTGCTCGTCTTCGAGGCCATGTGGCGGGAATTCATGATGGTCGCGACACAGATCTGCGGCCTGTCGCCAGCTTTCGAAGAAGACCATGACCTGACGCTTCTGATCGAAGCCGATATGGGCGAAGAGCCCGCAGGAAGCGAAGCCTTCTCCACGCTTTTGAGCGATTTCTACGAGCAGGACCTTATCAAGGATGCTGTCGTCGCCCAATCGCGGGCCGACCGCAACCGCTTCTGGGCCTATCGTGAAACGCCTTACGAGTATGGGCGCTTTCTGCCGGAGGAAATTCGCTTCGACGTCAGCGTGCCTCTCGATCGCATGACAGAGGCCGTGGAACATCTGCGCCAAGAGATGCCCCGCCAATATCCGGATGCGGTCTGGGTCGTGTTCGGTCATGTGGCCGACAGCAACATCCACATCAACGTAGCCATCAAGGACATGACGAGCGATACCAAGGAAGGCGTCCAGAACCTCGTCTACGACATGGTCTCCAGACTTGGCGGCTCGATCTCGGCCGAGCACGGCATTGGACGCATCAAGCGGCCCTATCTCAATCGAAGCCGAACCGAGCCTGAGCTCGCCTTGATGGCCAAGATGAAGCAGATCCTCGATCCGGAAGGGATCCTCAACCCGGGACGGGTGCTCTGAGTAACACCACCCGTACAACCAACAGAGACCTCAAAGCATCTGACACGCAGAGGAAAGCAGCATGCGCGCGATGGTGATCACCCAGTTCGGCGGTCCTGACGTATTCAAGTTGCAGGAACGGGAGCGCCCGGCTCCAGGTCCGGGAGAGGTCGTCGTGCGGGTGGTCGCCTCCGGCACCAATCCTGTTGACGCGAAGATTCGACAGGCGGGCTCCTGGGCTCAAATCCCCTTCCCGGCCGTGCTCGGCTACGATGTCTCAGGCGTCATCGAGGAAGTCGGACCCGGTGTCACCGGGTTCCGAGTCGGTGACGAAGTGTTCTACACGCCTGAGATCTTCGGCAATCCCCACGGGAGCTATGCCGAATACACGGTCGCTTCTGCCAGAATCGTCGCACACAAGCCTGCTAACCTTAGCCATGTCGAAGCTGCGGGGATTCCGTTGGCGGGAGGCACGGCCTGGGAGGCCATCGTTCGGCGCCTGAACGTCAGGCCCGGCGAGACTGTGCTCATCCACGGGGGCGCCGGAGGTGTTGGCTCCTTCGCCATCCAGTTCGCCAAAGCCGCAGGGGCGCGGGTCGTCGCAACGGCCAGCAAGGCTAATCACCCTGCCCTGCACGAGCTTGGGGCCGATTTGGCGATTGATTACCACGATGCCGATGTGGCCGATCAGATCATGCGTGGAACCGCCAGCCGCGGCGTCGATGCGTCGTTCGACACAGCTGGCGGCAATGTCTCCATGAGCACCCTGGTGACACGACCGTTCGGCCGGATCGCTACGATCCTTCCACCCGACGGTGACCTGAGCGCCCTCTACACCAAGAACCAAACGCTGTTCGGTACCTTCCTGACACGAGAGGGCGCAAGGTTGCGTGAAATGACGCCGCTGTTCGAGCGCCGGCAGGCAAAGGTCGTTGTAGATACCGTGCTTCCGCTCGAGGATGTTGCAAAGGCTCATGAGCGACTGGACTCAGGGCACGGGCGGGGAAAGATCATCCTTCAAGTCGAACGATGAAAATTTAACGGGAACATCCTCGGCTCAAATTCGGGCGATTCTCCCGCCATCTGGTCAACGCATTGGCGCGCTTGCTCCACTTCTCGTTCGGAGCCAATCTATCCCTAACCAATAAAAATCCGGAACGGATCATGGGAGGGATCAATGGCAGAGAATAAGCAGACTGTGACATCAGGCCGGCCTCAGGAGCCGGTCATTCGGCACATCGGCTTCAACGATCTGGTCGATGCGCTCGCGGCAGGGCTTCGGGACTTCCAAGCCTATCCGACGTTCGGCTTGTTCTTCGGGGCGATTTACACTGCGGGAGGCTTGGTCATCCTCGGATGCGCCCTCCTCTGGGACCTTATTTACCTGGTCTATCCCCTTGCGGCCGGCTTCGCGCTGATCGGTCCCTTCGTTGCGGTAGGCCTTTACGAGGTCAGCCGGTTCCGGGAACGCGGGGAGAAGCCGAGTTGGCGCGCTGTCTTCAGCGCCATTTTGACCCAAGGAGGCAAAGAAATCTCCTGGATGGCCTTTGTCACGGTCTTCATCTTCATCATCTGGATGTATCAGGTCCGCCTGCTGATTGCCCTGTTCTTCGGCCTCCATGGCCTGCCCGCGGGATCATCGTTTCCTGGTGTCTTCTTCTCGACACCGGAGGGCCTGGCCTTCCTGGCAGTCGGCCATGTGATCGGTGCTGTCCTGGCGACCGTCACTTTTTCGATCACCGTCGTCTCCTTCCCGCTCCTCCTGGATCGTGAGGTAGATTTCATCACCGCCATGATCACGAGCTTCCGTTCGGTCGTCAGCAATCCGGTCCCGATGCTGGGATGGGCATTGTGCGTCGCGGTATTGCTGTTCATTGCCGCACTCCCGATGTTCCTCGGCATGCTCGTGGTGCTGCCGGTTCTCGGCTACACGACTTGGCATCTCTATCGGAAGCTTGTCGCTTAGAGGGACAGACGACCTTCACGACGAAGGCCGACACATGATGCCGGCCCTTTTGATAAAGACAATAGAGTTTCCCGTCCTAGAGCTGATTCCATTAGCCTGGAATCGGCTCTCTTTTTGGCTGGGCCGCCTTTCTCGACGGTGAACCGGAGCCACTTCACCCAAAAGTGCTCTAGACCCAGCCGCCGTCGACCAGGTAGGTCTGGGCCGACATGGCACTAGAATCATCCGAGCCGAGGAACAGGGCGAAGTTGGCGATATCCTGCGGCACGAGCTTGCGCTTCACACACTGGCGCTTCAGCAGCTCCTTTTCGCCTTCAGGGGTGAGCCAGAGATCAATCTGGCGCTGGGTCATAATCCAGCCCGGTACGATGCAGTTCACGCGGATGTTCTTGGGGCCCAGCTCGCGGGCCAAGGCGCGCGTAAGGCCGACCACGGCAGATTTGGCGGTCTTGTAGGCCGCGAAGGAATCGTCGCTCACCATGTAACTGGTCGAACCCATGTTGATGATCGAGCCGCCGCCCGCCTTTTCCATATCCGGCAGCACGGCCTGAGCTGCGAAGAACTGATGGTCGAGGTTGGTGGCGAAGCGCTCGCGCCAGTATTCTGGTGTGACCTGATCGATGGTGTGACGATCATCGCGCGCAGCATTGTTGACGAGGATGGCGATAGGCCCGAGCCTTTCGCTGGCGCGTCGGATGGCCGCCTGAAGAGCCGGGATGTCGCGCACGTCGTTATGCTCGAAATGCGCCCGCTCGCCGAGTTCCTTCGCCAGTGCCTCGCCGGCCTCGGCATTGTAGTCAAGGATAGCGACCTTGCTGCCCTGAGCATGGAAGGACCGAGCGATGCTCTCGCCGATGCCGCTGGCACCGCCGGTGATGAGGATCGTCTTACCTTTCAAGGAGCCGTAAATCGTCTGGGTCATGGAACTCTCGTTTCGTCTGAGACAGTCTTGGCGTTGCAGGGCACGAGCCCTGCAACGCCCCGATACCAGGGTCTTGGGCGAGAATTTACTCGCTGCCCTTCGTCTTCGGCACGTAGGGTCCGTTACCGTCGAAGACGTAGGCCGTCTTCACCATGGTGTAGAACTCCTGGGCATAACGGCCCTGCTCGCGCGGGCCGTAGGACGAACCTTTGCGGCCGCCGAACGGCACGTGGTAATCCACGCCGGCGGTGGGCAGGTTCACCATCACCATGCCGGCTTCCGCATGGCGCTTGAAGTGGCCGGCATGTTTCAGGCTGGTGGTGCAGATGCCCGACGACAGGCCGAACGGCGTGTCGTTGGCCAGCTCGAGCGCCTCGTCATAGTCCTTGGCCCGAATGACGGTGGCCACGGGTCCGAAGATCTCCTCGCGTGCCACCCGCATCGTGTTGTCCACCTCCGTGAACAGGGCCGGCGACAGGTAGAAGCCGGGCGCATCGCGCTTGAGAAGTTCACCACCCGCCACGAGCCGGGCGCCTTCCTCCTGGCCGATCTTGATATACTGGAGATCCTGGTCGAGCTGGCTCTGGTCCACCACCGGGCCGATCTGCGTGCCGCTCTTGAGGGCATCGTCGATCACGAGCCCCTGCATCCGCTCCTGCATGGCGGCCACGAAGCGGTCGTGGATGCCCTCCGTCACGATCAGGCGTGAGGAGGCCGTGCATCGCTGGCCGGTGGAGAAGAACGCGCTGTTGATGGCGCATTCCACCGCCACCTTTAGGTCGGCGTCGTCGAGCACCACCATCGGGTTCTTGCCGCCCATCTCGAGCTGGACCTTCTTCATCGGATCAACCGTGACGCAGGTCTGAGCGATCCGGCGCCCGGTCGGCACCGACCCGGTGAACGAGATGGCCGAGACCTTCGAGCTCTGCAGCATCGCCTCGCCGACCACCGAGCCCTTGCCCATCACCAGGTTGAACACGCCCGCGGGCACGCCGGCGCGAACAATGATCTCGGACAGGGCATGCGCGGAACCGGGCACGAGCTCAGCCGGCTTGAACACGACCGTGTTGCCATAGGCCAGCGCCGGGGCGATCTTCCAGGCCGGAATGGCGATCGGGAAGTTCCAGGGGGTGATGAGGCCGACCACGCCGACCGG
>NZ_QDAH01000024.1 GCF_003075415.1 Microvirga sp. KLBC 81 | reverse complement strand
ATCCGCGCAACCGGATACTTCCAAAGTGGTCTGAAAGCCAACTCCGGCCACCCTAAACGGCATTGTTCAGGGCCGACCAAGTTAGGTGGTAGCGTAATTCGCAGAAGGTTGTTTTATGGAACAGTGAGCGAGATCCCGAGAGTTGACCGCGGTCTGTAACAGGCGATGTCCAGAACGTAACGGGCCTGTCGCTGGGCGACGGGCCCGTTCTGACCCGCAGGTCACACGTCACTGACGGTGTTCCGGAAGATCCGGTCACAAGGCCCACATTGGCGGGCCGGGATCTGCGCCTCCACCCCGTGCAGGAGCGAGCGGCGATCTCAGCCCAGGCGGAATGTCGATTGCAGTCTCCCTTCAGCCGGATCCGCGGTGGGTGCGCGGCCCAGGCGAGGACGTGATCGGGCCGCTTGAGGAACCCACGGTGAAAGCCACCCCGATCCGGCTGTCGGCATGCCGCTTCCCGGGTGGGTCTGCTTTGATCCAGGTGAAACAGAGCCGCAGAAACTGAGGGGCCAAGGGCGCTGTACGCGTCATTCGCAGAAGCGCCTCGTGGGATGACGCTGTTCGCGCGCCACTACAAGGAAAATAAGGATATCAGGCACTCCCGCTAGGATTAGGACCGCTGCCCGCCTTGCACCCTGAGGATAGAAACAAGGGGTCAGGAGGTGAGAGCAGATGCCCAACTATTACGACGCTCACGAGGGGCCCATTCCAGGGCTGCGTCTGCCCCGCTATGCCTGGGAAGTGCTGCATGGGGAAGGCATCACGACCCTCGACCAGCTCAGGGCTGTGGCTGACCAGCTCGAGAAGCGCCCGGGCATCGGCCCCAAGACGGCGCAGCTGATCCGAGACGAACTCGCCCGTGAAACATCCTCGAGGAAGGCTCCTGATTAGGCCAGATCCGCTCTTGGACCGTACCTCTGAGAAGCCCCCTCCATGGAACCGGATAAGGTTTCTTTTCAGCGAATTCGGAGGCGACTGCAGGAAAGGCGGCGGCAACATCAGCATGACCCTGGTCCAACGTGTCGGCAAAGCGCCAGATACCGGAAACGAAATATCTGCGAGTTCCGCAGCGTGCTTTGGGGTATGGGACCGATGGCACCGGCGCTGCCTAAAAGAAAAGCGCCACGAGGGCGCTTTGAGGCACTCGGCTCGTGGGGGCAAATCACGACCGATCGGCAATAGCATTTCTTGTCGTGCTTCTCCCGAACAGTGACCGTTGTGGCCGTCTGCGTGACTTCATCCAGCTCCAGGCTCGAGCAGGGCAGTTCCGCCTGTGAAAGAAGGCGGTGCTGGGTGAGGATGCCGAATGCCTTGTGCAGGATAGCGTGTTCCTCGTCTGCGAAGGTGGTGAGAGGAATGAGGCAGGCGAGGGCAGAGGCGAATGCTTTCATCCAGACAATCCCAGCGATGGCGAAACGCAGAAACCCTGCCAAGGGTAGAGCCGAACGGGTTCTGTTGGAGGCTTGATACGCAATGCCGCCTGTCTCGTGTGCAGCAGCAGGAAGTGAAAGACCGCCGCTCGCAATAGGGTACAGGCGCAGTTCAGGGGCGTGCAGATTGGCGAGCTTAAAGGCAAGGCGATTGAGGAACTCCGCGCGGTATCCGCGCTCGTGGAGACCAAAGCTCCCGATGACGCGACCGGGTTCAAGGCCTGGCTCAACGAGGTCGCCCGCAAGGCAGCGGAAGCGGGCAACGAGGGTGGCTTTCTCGGGTTCGGTGGGGTGACCGCCAGCGATGCCGAACGGGCGACGCTGACCGAGATCGCAGCCGCCCTCGGCACGTCGGAGACTACCCAGACTGCGACACCCTTCTCGTAAACGTTCGCTGGTTCACAGCGGCAATCTGCCTTTGTGCGATGCAGCAACCCATCCGGCTTTCGGGCGTTCCCCGTCCTGGCAGCTGACCGGAGAAGGTGCATGCGCGGCGTGGAAACAGAGGCTGGTGTGAGTTCACTCCGTTCCGATGGAGCAGCGGGAGCCGGCGATCTCATGCGAGGTTCGGATCGCCAGCATGGTTCCGATCAGGGCCGGGCGGAGCGCTGGCAGCCAGGCGACACTCGCCGTGCCAGAACCCGCCGCTGGCTCGTTCCCGCTCTTGCGGGCGCGACCACTGCGCTGGCTTCCGCGGCTCTATACAACCGGAAGCAGACCCGCGAGGCCGAGGAGCAATACCCGCCCATCGGACGGTTCCTGGATGTGGATGGGGTGCGCTTGCACTATCTCGAGCGTGGCCAGGGAGAGCCATTGCTGCTCATCCACGGCAACGGCACCATGGTTCAGGATTTCACCGTCAGCGGTCTCGTGGATCGGCTGGCGGACCGCTACCGGGTGATCGTCATCGACCGCCCCGGCTACGGATACAGCTCGCGCCCGCGCCAGCTCTGGACGCCACGCGCTCATGCCCGGCTGTTCCGGAAGGCACTAGCGCAGCTCGGGGTCCAGCAAGCCCTGGTCTATGGCCACTCCTGGGGCACGCTTGTGGCGGTGGCCCTGGCATTGGAGGCGCCGTCGCTCGTGCGTGGTCTCGTTCTGGGCTCGGGCTATTACTATCCAACCCTGCGGGCCGATGTGTTCCTGCTCTCGCCGCCGGCCATTCCGGTGATCGGCGATGCCATGCGCTACACCATCTCTCCCTTGCTGGCGCGGGCGATCCTGCCAGGTATGATCAAGCGGATGTTTCAGCCTGCCGCGGTGCCGGAGCGTTTTGATCGCGATTTCCCGAAGGCGCTGATGCTGCGGCCGCTGCACCTTCGCGCGGCTGCGGAAGACGCTGCGCTGATGACACCGTCAGTCATGGAGTTGGAGCGACACTATGGGGACCTGAAGGTGCCGGTCACCATCATCACGGGCGCCGACGATCAGATTGCGGACGTGGGCCGCCAGTCCGCACGCCTGCACCGCGAGCTGCCGCACAGCGAGTTCATTAGCGTTCCTGGTCTTGGCCACATGATCCACCACTTGGCTCCGGACGCCGTCGCTGACGCTATTGATCACGCCGCGCAGCGATCCAGCCGGGTGTGGGCTTTATGATCCAGAGGAATCCTTGTCATCCGCGGAACCGGCTGTGGCGGCTTGCGCCGCTTCGACGGATTCGACGGGCGTGGCCTCCTCGACCGTCGCTTCAGGGTGATTCTGGGAGGTACCCGCCGTCTCCTCGACTGTGAGGTCCCGCTCGGCCTCGTCAGTGATCGTACGGATTGCCGTGCGGCCCTGCCGCTCCCAGATGTGGTAAGCCCGCACCCGCACTTTCTCTTCCCAACATCCATGGCTTGTCTCCCGAGGGCGGCGCCTGAACTGGGGTGCTGTCTTCGATCGTGGGCCTGTTCGCTATGCCCCACGCGCTTTCCTAGTGCTGCGGCACCAGGAACTCGATGCGGCTTCGCCAAACGCGTCGATGACATCGTCGCCCGCGCAAGGCGATCCTCCAGCGCAAGCCAGACTTCACCGCTAAGCCGGAAGACCGTCTTCCTGCGGGCAGCTCAAGCGCCAGGAAGACAGCCTGAGCCATACAGGTGGGGTTCAGGAAGGCCACAGTAGAGAAGACGCTCTCGTTCGTGGAGGTGCGCATGGTGATCTGGGCGGCCATTCCCATTCTGGTGCTCTCGGTTCTGGCCAGCGGCCCGTTCCGCGACAGCATGCCGGCGTTCATCGAGACGCTCGCTCCCTTGGCGGCGGTGCTCAGCCTCTTTGTTCTAGTCTGCTCGGTTGAGGCCGGAGGCGGCCAGCGCGACAGCCGCCAATAGCCTCGGGCTCACCCCGATGTTTGGCTGGTCTCTACTCGGGTGTGGGCGTGTCTTGTGGATGAGGGTGAGCGACAGGCTCATGGCAGGACGGAGGCTGTTCAGCGGCATGGACGAAAGCTGAGGTTGGGGCACTGTCTGCTGAGCAATCTTTCTGGGCGAGGAATGAACGCGGTTCTGCTCCTTGACGGAGTTTTGCGGAATCGTGTTGCCCGGTTAAGCCAGTTCCGGATCGCGGCAATCGCTGCACAGGGTCGCCCCAGCAACGGCAAAGGCGACGAACTCGATGAAAACTCGCGCGAACAAGTCACCTTCAGGGACGTAATGCCAGGAGGCAGGACAGAAGGCATGACAGAATTGCTCCATCATCGCCAGGAACATGCCAAGCAGAACTCCGTACATCGAGAGGAGCACAGTATCCCAGCGGCTCCTAGACTTAGGCATATTGTCACTCTCGGTTCCGTGCAGGCCACGTCGAAGCGTGCATTCTTCTGCACTCGGCGCTCACGCAGACGCTGTTGATCTCTGACGCATCGGGATCGGGCGGTGCTCCCAGAAGGATATTCGAGGCGAGCGACTAAAAAATGTCCTTACTTGGCCCTGTGCCGGCCAAGGTTTCCCCTTTGCGTTTGGAGGACTCTTGAGTTTGAGGGATGTCACATGCAGCAAGCAGAGTCTTTTCCTCTGGAAGCCATTCCGCCCCGGGTGCGCAGAGCCATCATACGAGAGTTCCAGGGACGATGGCCCACGGTTCAGGAGGTCGCCCAGATATCCGATCGCCACTGGTTGGCCACCCCTGACATCGGTCCCTTGGCCCTTGAGAAGATCCGCAGCATTCTGCAATCTCAGTCGCGCCGGAACGACAACTCCCCACCTCAGTTGATCGATGCCGAGGTCCTGGACCGGCTTGAGGCCATCCAGGAGGAACTCCGGCGCATCCAGTGCACCTTGGACACACGGATCAGTCAAACTTTGAGAAAAGGACCCAGAGCCAAGACCGAGGTTAACGTCCAAATGACCTCCGCTCGGCCTCCGGATTAGGGTTGATCGACCGAGGTGCCGTGGTTGAAGGTGGGATCATGAGAGGCGCTGGTTGTTCCGAACGGGATCTGATGGAACAGGGTGCAGGGGAGGCGATGGCGGGGCTATCGGATCTATGCCCCGCGATCTGAGCGGCGTCCTGCCTTCTCCTCTTCGTCGGACGTGTCGTCTGATCTGGCATCAAGAGCGCTTTGGATCAGGTAGGCCTGCCGCGAGAGAGCTAACAGGGCGCGAAGCCGTTCAGCTTTGGCACCAGATGGATACGAAATGATGATCAGTTCGGCCATAAGACCCTCCTGTCCTAGACGAGGGGCGGTCTACCACCTCACGGGATTGGCGCCTTAACATGCATTGAGCTGGGCCAACGTAATTTGCCGAAGCGCCTTAATGGAACCGCTAAGCATGGCATTCGCTTAGATTGCTGAAGTCTGTCTTGTTGAAGGATTGCCCAAGCTCCGGGGTCACCGATGCCACTGAGCCAGAACCCCATCGTTGAATGGCCGCCAGAGCTCCAGCAGTTGCTGCAGGGCCTTCAGATCACTACGGGTGCCGACGGCAAACGCTCTGGCCGCATTGACCTCGACGTGGACCCCAAAACCCTATTCCTGCTCAACGAGTTCGAGGCGCGGGTGCGGCATCGCCAAGTCCGGCTCAGACGGGCAGACAGTGCCGAATGTCTCGTGGGCGAGATGAATGTGCTCGTTGGCTTGGGCGCAGCGGCCGATCCGACCCGGCACATTGGCAAAGTCCGCATCAGCTTTTACGATATCCAAGACGACAGCTGTGTTGCTCCAACCCCTCAGATGTAGAGAGCACTCGTCTGTCCCCGCTGCGAGAGGTGAGAGAGTTCAGCCTATTCTGAGCCGCCAACTGCCATCTGGCTCGCAAACAATCCGGCACCCTCTCTCTTTGGCGTGTAACCGCTGTAGCCTTTATAGCTCAAGCGACATCAGTGATTTAGCGGTTACATGGCTTTGTAACTCTTGTAACGGCCCAATGCGGCAAGTTGCCGGTCAAGATAAAGCTTAGAGCATCGGACCCAAAAGTGGCTTCCACTTTTGGGTCCGATGCTCCATTTTTCAGGCAGCGCATCGTTCGAGCGGAAAACCGGGTCCACTTTTCCGCACGATGCGCTAGAATCGAGGCTTCTCTTGCACAGCCGAAACGGGAGTGTCCGCCATGGCCGATCCCAAGCCGTGTGAAGACTGCCGGAAGCTTGTTGCGCGGGACAAAGAAGAGAGGCCGCACGACACTCTGGAATGGGTGAGAGACAAGCTGGATATCGGGAATCCCGTGGCTGATATTGGACGCGAGGCTGAATACCAGTGCGTCATCTGCGGCTCTATCCTCATCCGCTCGATAGGCGTGATGCGCCTGGGCTGGCGTTTCGGAGAATGAGTGCCGTCATTGCCCGTCATCAAAGGCCAATAGATCCGGCTGCGCGGCCGACGGCCGGAGGGACAAGGACGGGCACGGATACACTGCCCTCCTTGTCGTCTCACCCAGCATGGCACCGGAGTCATTTCGCCTTGCTTTATCTGATCCTGATGGCTTTGCGGATCTCCGCTAGGCACGAGCGGTTGCGATGAAGATGCTGGCGGCGATAGGCGCGGCACCTCTTCAGTGCCGAGATCCTTGGGACTCTCCTTCAGCACTACAGTGCTATAGCATTAGAGCGCTACAGCATTGTAGTGCAACGCTTCGGATCGTTGGGCGTTGTACACTTGCAGAGGAGCTGCCCCACAGGTCCCTTGACCGTCCTCCGTAGACTCAGCCCCGTTCAGACAGATCCCAACGGGGCTTTTTCCTGCCCTAACCCCTCTGGCCTCCGCCTAGCTGTTTAGTCCCGGCATTTGGTGGAGCGGATCGAGCCTGAAGCGTTCCGGCTCGGTTGTCCAGATTTTGCAGATGGACTCGTAAGGCGTGAGGCCGCGCAGGGTCTTGAGCCTTCGGGCGAAGTTGTAGGCGGTCAGGAAGTCGCCCAGGTGGCCTCGCAGCTGGTCGTGGGTGTCGTAGTAGCGGCGCCTGATGGTGGCATCCTTGAGGGTGCGGTTCATGCGTTCCACCGGCCCGTTCGTCCAGGGATGGCGCGGCTTGGTCAGGTGATGATCGATGTCGTTCTGGGCACAGACGTACTCAAAGGCGTGAGCCCGGAAGAGCTCGCCTCGTTCCAGGGCCTTCCAGACATCCTCTACAGCATCGGACCCAAAAGTGGATTTGCACTTTTGGGACCCATCCGATGCTTTCTCCTACAAGCAGAGCGTCGTTGAGAGCGGAAAACCGGATCCACTTTTCGCTGACGCGGACCTTCGGTTCCGCACGATGCTCTAATGCTGAGCTCTGAGGTCATTGAGCACATGCCTGCCGATGTGCAGCCCCTCGCCAAGCAGATCCTCGAAAGCAGGATCCGCGCGGAGGGGCGTGGCGACGTGATCGCCACGCCGCTGAACTCCATCGGCCAGCGCTCCTTCGTCCCGGCAGCTCTGAGTTGCTACGATCGTTATGCCCGAACTTATGACGCCCTGCTGTATGGCGAAATTGCTGAATTGTAGGGTAACGATGATTGGGTGACTTGGAACAAGAATCGGATGCGGTTGTTTCTGGCCACCGTTCTCGCTGCGCCTGATCGGCTACGTAGTCTGGGTGGCCGATGGGACATCCTGAGCCGTAAGGCGGCTGTTCGTCACGAACTTGCCATTCATGCTGGGCCTGATCGCGTTGTACGCATGTTGGATGTTCATGCCGTTCTGCTGCCGACGCTGGTCTACACCGTCGCCGCAGGAACGTTGATGGTAGTCGTCACTGTCCCCTCGGCCCGCTGTCTCGACAGCGCCGGCCTTCTCCTGACGGCTCTACCGATCTATCTCGCGCTTTCATTCGCTCTGAAGAGATGAGCTTAAGGTTCCAAGTTGCTCCGGCGGCGCCGAAGGTGTTGCCGGAGACGGTTTCTTCTTGAGCGTCTGCTCACGCGCGAAGATGAACAATCCCGCAGCGACCACGATGGCAATCCCCAGGAGCGCCAAGGCGTCCGGCCATTCATCGAAGAAAAGGGCGCCGATGGCGAGGGCCCAGAGGATCTGGCTGTATTGCGCCGCCCCGAGGCGGTCTGCCGGGGCGTAGGTGGTGGCGACGATGAAGAGGGCTTGTGCCACGAAGGCGGTGGCGGCGAAGGCCAGAAGCAGACCCCATTGCGTGGCTGTCGGCCAGGTAAAGCCGGGGATCATGAGGATGCCGGCGATGAGGGCCGTTCCAAGGAAAACGCTTCCGATCAGGGTGTAGCGCTTCTCGGTCGTACCGATCATGCGCCCCATGATGACACCGCCTGCGCCGCAGAGTGCCGTCGCGATGGCATAGAGATGTCCGGGCAGGAATTCCCTGAAGCCCGGCCTCACGATCACCAATACGCCGATGAAGGCCGCGCCGACCGCAAGACCGCGCCGCCAGCGGACCTTTTCCTTGAGAACGAGGATGGACAGCACTGTGACCAGGCTCGGCATCAGGAACAGAAGGGCAAAGGCTTCGGCGAACGGGAGGCTCGTAAACGTCATCACGCTCAAAGGCGTCGTCATCGAGATGAAGAAGACCCTGAGAGCCATAGGCCAGGGACGCTTCCAGCGAAGGAGGTCGGACAGCCGGTCGCCTGATTTCATGAAGGCGGGCGAGAGCAGCAGGGGGATGAGATAGCCGAAGAAAGTGACCTCGAAGGGATCGAGATCATGACCGATCGCCTTCACCACCGCATCGCCCCAGGCGAAGACGGCAAAGGCCAGGAAAGCAAGGACGATGCCTTTGACCATGCGGGAAAATCTTTAACTATCGAATTCAGAACAGGAGCATCTCGCGCAGGCTCTCTCTGCATCCTGCGCGTCGGCATAGCCCTATCGGGCAACGATGCGCGGGCGGCGGCGCTCGACAACGATCACTTTGGCTCCCTCACCGCGATCCAGAACCCGATCCGCAATCGGCGGGCGCTCCGGTCGGGCTGGCCTTGCCGAGAGCTTGAGGGCGACGGGGCGGACCTCGTCCTCGGGCATGCCTATGAGCTGCGAGGCAATCTCGATCTGGCCTTCGATGTCATCTGTCAGGCCCTGCGCGGCGGCAATGGCCTCCTCCAGGGTCGGGGCATCTACCCGGGTCACCCGCTGCCCGTAGCGGTTCTGGGTTTTCTTCTTCGCAAGCATTCCGCTTCTCCTGTGCTCCCCTTAACGTATCAACCTTGGGTTTGCGCAATGCGCATCCGTGACAGCTGGGATGCGCTCAGCGCAGACTTTGCAGTGGGCAGGTGGGATGGGGCTGGAAAGACGCCCTCAATCGTGCTTCGACAAAACGCATAGGGGCGGCCGGTGTTTCGCGCCAAATCAGAGGAATGGCATCGATGGTGTTCACAGCCAAAATTCTCCTTCTCGGGTCGGGCGAACTCGGCAAGGAATTCGTGATATCGGCCAAACGCTACGGATGTCACGTGGTGGCATGCGACTCTTATACCAATGCCCCCGCCATGCAGGTGGCGGACGAGGCCGAGGTGTTCTCGATGCTCGATGCCAATGCCTTGAGGCAGGCTATCGAGAAGCACAAGCCCGACCTGATCGTGCCGGAGATCGAGGCAATCCGCACGGAGGTGCTGCAGGAATTCGAGGACAAGGGCTTCATCGTCGTGCCGTCCGCCCGGGCGGCGTCTCTCACCATGAACCGGGATCGCATCCGGGAACTCGCTGCCGCGGAGCTTGGTCTTCGCACGTCAAAGTACCGCTATGCGGAAAGCCTGGATGAGGTGAGGGCGGCCGTGGAGCACACTGGACTGCCCTGCGTGATCAAGCCGGTCATGTCGTCCTCCGGAAAAGGGCAGAGCACCGTTCGCTCCGTCGATGAACTCGCGCGGGCCTGGGATTATGCCGTTGCCAACATGCGGGGCGACCGCAAGAAGGTGATCGTCGAGGAGTTCATCTCTTTCGAATACGAGATCACGCTGCTCACCATCCGCACCCGCGAGGGCGTGTCCTATTGCGAGCCGATCGGGCACCGGCAGGAGCGGGGGGATTATCAGGAATCCTGGCAGCCGACGCCGATGACGCAAAAGCTCCTTGCCGAAGCGCAGGAGATGGCCCGCAAGGTCGTCGACAATCTGGGTGGCTATGGTATCTTCGGTGTCGAGTTCTTTGTCACCAAGGACGAAGTCGTTTTCTCGGAGCTTTCGCCGCGACCGCACGATACGGGATTGGTGACGCTTCTCTCGCAGAACTTGTCTGAGTTCGATCTGCATGCCCGCGCCGTGCTCGGGCTGCCAATCCCGCATATCCGACTGAATGGGCCAACCGCTTCTGCCGTGATCCTGGCGGATCGCGAGGCGGAGCGCTTCTCAATCGAAGGCTTGAGAGACGCGCTGGCCCTGGGCACTGAGGAAAACGAAATCGAAGTGCGTATCTTCGGCAAGCCAACCACGCGCAAATACCGCCGTATGGGTGTGGCCTTGGCTTCGGCCAAGACGGTCGAGGATGCGCGCGAGCGGGCGCGTCAGGCTGCCGCACAAATCCGGATCAAATACGAAGAATAAGAGGAAGCCTCAGGCCGAGCGGCATTCCCGGTCGAGCACCTCGGTCGTACGGTGATAGAAGGTCTCGGCTTGCTCCAGCGTGGGCGCGATGCAGAGCACGCCGAGTTTGCCGAACTCCGAAAGGGCGCCGATCAGGTGAAACATCACGCCCTGCTGGCTGGCTCCGTCGAAATGAAGGCAGTTCAGGGCGGCAATGTCGATGAGGTCTGCTGGGAGAAGACCGCGATACGCATGCGACTGCACGTTGTCGGATGCGTAGTAGCAGCGTGCCTGTCCGGACGGTGTGAGGAACGTGCCGGTGCCGGGGTCGTATTGCCCCTCGGTGAGAAACTCGAGCATGATGAAGGGATGCGTCGTGCCGCCGCGGCGCAGATTGATTTCGATGGCGTAGTGGCGCCATTCCTCGCCATCCTTCACGGAAAGGAAGTCGATGGCAAAGCGCCCGAGGACGCCTATATTGGCAAGAATGCGTGCCGCCTTGAGACCGCTTTCCTGGATCTGGAGGCGATAGGCCTCGTCAGCCGGGAACAGACAACCGAGAAAAACCTGGCCACTCTCGCCGCCCAAGACCTGGTCATGGGTTGAGATCGCCTCCAATCGGCCGAGCGGATCGACACGAAATTGGGCGGAGGGTGAGCGCTTGATCTCGCCCTCGATGAACTCCTCCACGATGCCTCCCATCGCTGAGAGCTTTTCCGCAAACAACTCCCAAGTCATGTCCTTCGCCTCGAAGGCCAGATCAGGAAGCTTTTCTTTGATCCAGGCCCTTAGGCTGGTGCTTGCAGGTGACCCTTCATACGAGAATATGGCATTGCCTTCACCAGAGAAGCCTTCGTCGAGTTTTACTACCGCACGTTTGAGGCCGGGGTGGCGCGCCTTCAACTCCATGAGAGCCCCGATGATCTCGTCAGTCTGGCGGAGATCTTCATAGCCTGCGGGCATGTCGATGCCCGCTTCTCGGAAAATTTTGCGGGAGCCGCTCTTCGAGCCCCAATGCAACAGGTCTGGATCGCAGCCGTAGATCGGCATGTTCAGGCGCAGCGCGAGACTCCTCTCCTGTTCCGTCACGTTGAAGCAGATCATGTAGGCGGTATCCGGGTCAGGAATCGCCGACCGGATCCGGTCAAGAAGGCGAGGGCGCTCCAGGATCTTCGCGGTGAGGGCAACGGGTGAGCCATCGTGGCAGGCGAAAAGGGTCAGGCGGCTGCGAGCGTGTTGCGCGGGGATTCCGGGCAGGAGGTGGAGGTAATAGTCGATGATCGACTCCGGAATGGGATGGCTGGAGACGTAGATCACGCGGGTGCGAGGCAGCCGAAGCAGCATGAGGTAGCAGAGCATGCGCTCCTCATAGTGGTGGGCGCCTGAAATTCCGGCCAGCACTTCCTGATCCATGCTGAGACTGGGGATGATCAGAATGGTTCGTGGAGCATCGAGGGCGGAGAAGGATTCGAACGCCCGCGTCAGCCTTCCCTGCAGCACGTGGAAGTCGTCAGCTCCGGAAGAGCTGGTCTTAGCGCCGATCGCGGTCAAAAAACCGTATTCTGCTGCCAATCGAGCCCCCAACACGCGTGGAGCCAAAGCAACGGTCTCCAACGGAGCCGTTCCATAACGGAACGCCTCTGGCCAAGTTTTGTTGCCCCTGGCGAAGCTCGGCTGTGGCGGAAATCTGGCTTTGGAGCGGATCAGTCCTACATATGGCAGAGCTCTATGCGGCAAATCTTAAGGGGAGCTGGGAGCCGTCCAGCGTAAGGCATTGAAATCGATTAACTTTGAGGCTCTCTTCAACGCGTCGCCGAACCCCTATGTTCTGCTCAATCCTTCGCTCGTCATCATGGGGATGAACGAGGCCTACCTGCGTGCCACGATGCGTAACCGGGAGGAACTGGTCGGACGCAACATGTTCGAGGCCTTCCCGAGCGACCCGGATTCCGAGGGCCACAAACAACTGCGCGCTTCGTTCGAGCGGGTGATCGCCGAGAAAGTGCCCGATCACCTGCCGATCATCGAATACGCCATTCCCCTGCCTGACGGCCAAGGGTTCGAGGAGCGTTTCTGGAGTGCGACCCACACACCTTTATTCAATGAAGCCGGGGAGCTGATTTCCATCCTCCAGCACACGGTGGACGTGACGGAGCTTCACCAGCTCCGGAAATTTGCGCAGACCTCGGCTCTCCTGACCGGTCCATCGGCGCTGATCGAAACGGACATGTTCCGACGCGCCCAAGCGGTTCAGGAGGTGAACCAGACCCTCTCACGGGAGCGTCAGCACCTGCAGGAGCTGTTCGAGCAGGCTCCAGGTTTTATTGCAGCCCTCAGTGGCCCGGATCACGTGTTCACCATGGCCAATGCAGCCTATCGCCAGGTGGTGGGGCGCGGCGACCTGATCGGCAAGCCCGTGCGTGAGGCTTTGCCGGAGGTCGTGGACCAGGGTTTCATTCGTCTGCTGGACCGCGTCTATCGAAGTGGCGAGCCGTTCATCGGTCGAGGCGTGCGTGTCCTTCTGCAGAGTCCTGACGGTCAGCCTGAGGTGCATTTCCTCGACTTTGTGTACCAGCCCATCTTCAGCCGTGACGGCAATGTCTCCGGTATCTTCGTGCAGGGGCACGATGTCACGGATCATCGACGCGTCGAGAATGCGTTGCGAGAGAGCGAGGAGCGCTTCCGCGCAATTGCCAATTCCATCGATCAGCTGATCTGGGCAACACGGCCGGATGGCTTCCACGATTATTATAATCAGCGCTGGTACGAATACACCGGGGTGCCGGAAGGCTCCACGGATGGTGCTGCATGGAACGGCATGTTCCATCCCGACGATCAGGAACGCGCCTGGAAGACATGGCGTCATTCGCTTGAGACGGGGGAGCCTTACCACATCGAATATCGGCTGCGGCATCGATCAGGCCAGTATCGTTGGGTGCTGGGACGGGCTCAGCCCGTTCGCGACGAGCAGGGGCAGATCACCCGCTGGTACGGCACCTGCACCGATATTCACGATCTCAAGCAAGCTCAGGACGAACTGCAGAGAAGTCGGGAACAGGCACTGCAATCCGAGCAGGAGACGCTTCGTCTGGCAGCGATGCTCGCTGAGCGGGTGTCGGAACTCGATGCTGCCAACGATGAGATCCAGCGTTTTGCCTATATCGTGAGCCACGATCTTCGCGCACCGCTGGTCAACGTCATGGGCTTCACGAGCGAACTCGAAAATGCGCACGAGGAGATCAGGAAGTTCTACAAGAGAGTCTCCGAGAAGCAGCCGGACCTGGTCACACCGGATGTCCAGGATGCCATCGAGACCGATCTTCCGGAAGCACTCGGCTTCATCAGGTCGTCCACGGTCAAGATGGACAAGCTGATCAATGCCATTCTCAAGCTCTCTCGCGAGGGACGGCGCGTTCTGGCCCCCGAGCCAATCAGCATGAACCAACTGCTCGAGGCACAACGTCACAGCTTGGCGCATCAGTTGCATGAGCGCGGGGCTGATCTGGTTATTGAGACGGTGCCGGATCTGAACAGTGACCGATTGGCGGTGGAGCAGGTGTTCGGCAATCTGATTGAGAATGCCGTCAAATATCTGGAGCCGGGTCGCCCTGGCCGGATCGTGGTCCGTGGCAGGGATCTTGGCCTGAGCGTCCGTTATGAGATCGAGGACAATGGTCGCGGGATCGACGAGAAGGACTTCGAGCGGATCTTCGATCTTTTCCGGCGTTCGGGGACGCAGGACCAGCAGGGCGAAGGAATTGGCCTTGCGCATGTGCGTGCCCTCGTGCGAAGGCTCGGAGGCACGATCTCAGTCGCTTCGAGATTGGGTGAGGGCTCGACCTTCACCGTGACCCTCCCCAAATCCATCAGTATGAGTTCAGAGGCCGCGTAAGATGCCCCAGCAGCAACCCGTTACCATCATCATGGTCGAAGATGACGATGGACATGCCCGTCTGATCGAGAAGAACATCCGGCGCGCTGGGGTGTGCAACGAAATCCGCGCCTTTAAGAACGGTACGGCGGCGCTTGAGCACCTGTTCCATGAAGATGTCCGGAATGCCGGTCCCTTCCTGGTTCTGCTGGACCTCAATCTTCCGGACATGAACGGCGTCGATATACTGGCCAAGCTTAAGAATGACGAGAAGCTGAAGCGTGCGCCTGTGGTGGTGCTGACGACGACCGATGACCAGCGCGAGGTCCAACGCTGCTACGATCTCGGTGCCAACGTCTACATTACGAAGCCGGTCGAGTACGAGTCATTCTCCCAGGCCATTCGCCAGCTTGGGCTTTTCCTTTCCGTCATTCAGGTTCCCGAAACGCTGTGAACGAGCCCCAGCCCATTCGCCTTCTCTATATCGATGACGATCCGGGCCTCGGACGGCTCGTGGAGCGGTCGCTGACGCGCCATGGCTTCCAGGTGAGTCACGCCTTGAGCGGTGACGAAGGTCTGCAACTCCTGACCAGCAACTCTTTCGACGTGATCGCACTCGATCACTTCATGCCAGGCAAGCAGGGGCTGGAGGTTTTGTCCGACATCCAGCTGATGCCCGATCCTCCTCCTGTCGTCTATGTCACCGGGGCGGACGAGGGTCGCATCGCGGTTGCCGCCCTCAAGGCAGGCGCCGCCGATTACGTGATCAAGGATGTCGGCGGCGTCTTTCTCGATCTCCTTCACACAGCCGCGGAGCAGGCCCTCGCCGCGGCTCAGCTCCGTCGGGCGAAGGAAGCTGCCGAACGGGAAATGCGTGAGGCGCGCGAGCGTGCCGAAATGCTCCTGCGCGAGGTGAATCACCGCGTCGCCAACAGTCTGCAACTCGTAGCCTCATTGGTTGCCATGCAACAGCGCGCCGTTGCGGGCGATCCCACGGCGCAGGACACGCTGGCGGAGACCCAGAGCCGCATAACGGCCATCGCCCAGATCCACCGCCGCCTCTACACCTCCAACGATGTCCGTTTCGTTGAAATGGACACGTACCTTGGAGGTTTGGTCGAGGAGCTGGAAGGCGCGATGCGCGCTTCAGGACGGGAACACACGATCTCACTCAAAGCCGAGCCGATCCCGATCCCCACGGACAAAGCCGTTTCCGTGGGTGTGATTGTGACCGAACTCGTCACCAATGCCTTCAAATATGCCTATCCGGACGGCGCCTCCGGTGACATCCGCGTGCTTCTGTCTGCCTCAGACGACAAGGTGCTTCTGTCCGTCGAGGACGACGGCATCGGGTGGAAAGGGACGGGACAGGTGCAGGGCAGTGGTTTGGGTACGAAAATCGTCCGTGCGATGGCGTCGAACCTGCAAACGGCCATCGAATTTGATCAGAACCATGCCGGAACCAAGGCTGTCCTGTCGTTTTCCATCTAAATGATTGGACCTCGATGCTGGGGCCGATCGGGCCGGCCCCAGCCTTTGGCTATTTAGATGACGTAGAAGTCCGCATGGGTAAGCGCAAGCCCCGGCGTCAGCTTTGCGAAGACCACTGATGCCCCTTTGCCAGAACCATCCGCATCGTAGCGCAGGTGGCCGGTGGTGCTGTCGTACAGGATGTAGTCATTGCCATCCTTCGCAACTGCACCGACGGTATAGAACGCCTTGTTCAAGGTGCCGGTCTTCTTGAGCTTTGTGAAGATTGCATTGTCGAGCAGGATCGTGTCGTCCTTCACGGAGAAGTCCATCACGGTATCGATGTTCGTGAGCTTGCTGAGCTTGTCACTGAAGACGAAGACATCCTTGCCCAGCCCTCCGACGAGCGTGTCGTTGCCAGCTCCGCCATCGAGGCTGTCATTACCGGTGCCGCCCTTGAGAGTGTTCTTGCCGGCGTTGCCATCAATGTCGTTGTTGAGGCTGTTGCCGGTCAGGGACACGGCAGCAGAGCCGCCGGAGGACAGGTTCTCCACATTCTTGCCGAGTACATAGCTGACGGATGTGACCACTTCGTCCCGGGCGCTCTCGGCTGACGCTTCCACCACCTTGTCGCCCTTGTTGTCGACATAGAAGGTGTCATTGCCGGATGTGCCGACGAGCGTGTCGGCCCCCGCATAGCCACGCATCGTGTTGCCAAGCGTGTTCAGGATGGTCTCGTTGGGCAGAGGGTCCGACGACATGCTGTCCGCGATGGTAAGACCCGCCATGATATGGGTCTCATCGACGATACCGTTGACGCCGGTCCGGGCCGTAAAGCCTATCGTCGTCGTCTGGCCGGCATAAAGCGATCCGTTCCAGGAGGCGTTGCTCAGTTCATAGACGACGCCCTGATCCCAGCTCGCTTCAGCCGATGTCTGCGCTCCCCAGATGCTGCCAATGTTGAACTTGCTCTTGAGGAAGATATCCCAGTCATTGACGCTTTGATTGGCCGTGACCGTGATCTCAGCCTGGAAACCGCCCCACCAGACCTTCGTGATCTTGATGACGGCGCTGACCTTGTCTCCATCTTTGGAGAGAGAGTAGGTGCTCAGGAGCTCTGGAAGGTCGATCCCCTCCGCGTCGTCACCGAAGATCAGGTCCGCGCCACCGGCGCCATAAAGCTTGTCGGAGCCGGAGCCGCCAACGATCACGTCATCGCCGCCATTGCCGAAGCCGGTGTCGTTGCCTTCGCCCCCGACGATGGTATCCGTGACGTTGCCGCCATACAGCATGTCATCGCCGGAGAAGCCGCCGAGACCGTTCACGCCCTCGTTGGCGTAAATCACGTCCTTCTCCAAGCCACCGATGATCGTATCACCATCGTTGCTGCCGTAGAGAATGAGCGAAGCGTCAAGCGTCTCGGATTGCGATGACGATATCGCAGTGGATGCCGTGCTGGTGCTGACGGGTGCGAGCTCGAGAGGATTGGCCTTTGCCAACTCCAGGAGCTTCGCGGAGGAGAGGGTCGTTCCATCAGCGAAGACGATGGCGACATCATGGTAGCTCGGGGCAGGGTAGTCGTTGAAGATGATCGCATCGCCGCTCGGGTCGAGGATGATGGCGATCTTGTCGTGATCGGTCGTGCCGATCCGATTATCGACTGCCTTCACGATGGTGAATGCGTACACGTCGCCGAGCGTATAGCCCGACAGCCTGATCACGTCGTGACCGGGCTGGAAATCCCAGATCATGTCAACGCCGTCACCCTTCTTGTACAGAAAGGTATCATTTCCGTCGTTGCCGTAGAGATTGTCACCGATCTGGACGCTGAGGCCGCCGTCCCAGGTGAGGGTGCCGTTATCCTTGCCGCCGATGATCAGATCATCTCCGCCTTCACCCTGCATCTCGTCATTGCCAAGACCGCCATAGATCGTATCGTTGCCATCCCCGGCCTCGATCAGGTCGTCATAGGAAAGTCCGGGCTGGGGGGGTCCGTCGGGATTCTGAGGGGTAGGATCGTCTTCATTTCCGGGATCGTCGCCGGGCGGGGTGGCGGTGTCGCCGATGACCTTCGGAGTGCCCGTCATCTGTCCGGTGAGCTTCAGGCTGAGTTCCCGCCCCTCGCCATTGTTGCTGACGCTGGTCAGACGCAGACCGAAATGCTGCTGGAGCACGAATCCCAGGCTCAGCGGCTTGGAGGCGCTCAGGGTGAAGGTGGTCTCGCGGATATCGTCGCCCTTGCCCATCCCCGAGGTGCCGAATTCGATGCCGACGTCGAACGGGCCGACCGACTTGCCGACCTCGCCGCTCATGGTGACGTCTTTCTCGACCTCCATCACCTTGTTGGCATCGACCAGGGAGGTCGTCACATCCAGGCCGGTCACCGAGAGGCCGGAGAGCAGAGTCTCATCCGATACGTGGAAAAAGAGTCCGCGAAGATCCGCGATGTCGAGGGCATCCGTGGCGCCGGCAATCACGTCCATCACCTTGACCTTGAAGGTGAGGGTGCCTTCTAGCGTTTCCGTGACTGTGACGAGTGCCCCTGGCTCTCCCTCAATGAGGAGATCGACTGCCCGAAGTGACGTAGAGGACATGAGAGACCTTTTTATTATAGGTCTCTTTAAAGGCTCAGCTTTGCTGTAGAGTCAAACGAATAACGTGCGTAAGTTTAACTACATAGGTTGTCGTTATGCTGTGTCTGTGTTATTTTGTTTCGATGAATTCCTGAATGAAGCGGCTGAGATCCTGGCTCGAATGGCGCTGGCTATAAGATTAAGCTCGCGCTGCAATCGGTTTAAGCGGGAGAGAAGCTCCCCGTCGTCCATCGTCGGGAGGTTTTGCAGGCGTTGCTCGGCTGGGGCTTCGCTGATGAAGCGGCGTATTTCTTCGAGGGTCGTCGGCCCAATGTTGGGGACGGTCAGCCATTGCGCATCGGAGATGCTCGCGACCTCCCTGATGGTGGGACATCGCCCCTGGAACTCCGCGAGAACCGCACCTCGTACTCGTCCCGAGCACTTCTCGATCGGAAATGGATCATCCAAACCCATCTCGGTTCCTCGCATCCCCGCCGGTGATGTATCGTTTGCCAGCACTGGACCGTTCCTGATCTTAGCCTTACCGGTTCACATGCGTAACTTTTACATCTGGAAAAGAGCAGAGTTCCATAAGGTGATACAAGGCATGCGTATGGAGTAGCCAAAACGGCTTGCGCGGCGAGAAGATGGCAAGAGGCCCATTCGTGTTGGGAAATACACAACTCAGAAGCGAATTGGCCTGCGGGCGCGATCAGCTTGCTTTTTGAGTTGCCAACATGGTGCCTGTCTGCTGGGCGAGAATGTGCCAGGAGAAGGCCTCCTCCAGAAGGTGAGACGTATGTCCTCCGCGCTGGATAGCCCGACGCAGGTAGTCGGAGGCCAACTCACGATAAGTCGGATGGATGCAGTTGTGGATGATCGCTTCCGCACGCTCGCGCGGCGCGAGGCCGAAGATCGGCAAGGCCGATCTCCGTGGCAATCACGTCCACATCATGCTCGTTATGGTCGACATGGGTGACCATCGGCACAACTCGCGAGAGCGCACCATTCTTGGCCAGGGATTTCGTGACAAAGATGGCGAGACAGGCGTTGCGCGCGAAATCGCCGGAGCCGCCAATGCCGTTCATCATATGCGTACCGTTAACATGAGTTGAGTTCACGTTGCCGGAGATATCGCATTCCAGCGCCGTATTGATGCCGATCACGCCGAGTCTGCGAATGACCTCAGGATGATTGCTGATCTCCTGTGGCCGCAGAACGACTTCAAACGTCCCGCAGGTGCCCCTTAGGCCCAGCCGAGCCGGACAGGTAGGATGTTGAGTGCAGGGTAGCCTTGATCCGGCTCAAAGCCGACCTCCGGAAGATTCCTGAGGCGGGACATATGCCATCCTCTCTATAAAAAGGGGACTGTTCTCGTAAATCCCGGCAGGCCATGCGAAAAAACCGGGAAATCTCGCTTGGCATTCATTATTAGCCGGCAACCTTATTGTCGTTCTGCAACAACAGGACTAAGCAGAAGGATTAATTCGTATCTGTCGATTGCAGAGGAATAGATGTCCGCCACCTCCGTTTTGATCCACCTTCTCGGTGAGATTGCCCTGCTTCTATGGGGCATCAACATGGTCAACAGCGGAGTTCAGCGTGCCTTCGGCAGCGATCTGCGATGGATCCTCGGCATTGGGCTGCGCACCCGCCTGCACGCCTTCCTGGCTGGCGTCGGAGTGACGACGGTTCTCCAGAGCAGCACGGCCACGGCCCTGATGGTGGCCTCCTTCACTGCAGGCGGCGCGGTAGACATCGTTGCCGCGCTGGCCGTGATGCTGGGCGCCAATGTGGGCACGACACTGATCGTGCAGGTCTTGTCCTTCGATATCACGCTGATCTTCCCGTTGCTGATCTTCTTCGGCTTTATCGGCTACAAGCGTGGGCAATCCAGCCGGATCAGAGACTTGGGCCGCGTTGCCATCGGTCTCGGGCTTATGCTGCTTTCGCTTCACCTCCTGAGCGAGACAATCCGCGAAATCGAATCCTCAGCGGTGCTCAAGGAATTGCTTGGAGGTGTCGCGTCCGATCCGCTCATCCTGCTGCTCCTGTCAGGAGTGTTCGCCTGGATGGCCCATTCCAGCGTCGCGGCGATGCTGTTCATCATGTCGCTCGCCACGGCTGGCGTCATCGATACCCATGCTGCTCTGGTCATGGTGCTTGGCGCCAACCTCGGAAGCTCCGTCAATCCGATGCTGGAGGGCTTGGGCGGGGACCCGGCCAAGTTCCGGGTGCCGTTCGGCAACCTTGCTATGCGGGTTATCGGATGCGTAGCGGCGCTGCCGCTCATCGACGTCATCCAGAGCTATATGACGTTGTTCGATCCCAACCCCGCCCGGCTGGCGGCGAACTTCCATACACTCTTCAACATGGCTATCGCGGCAATCTTCGTCCTGCCTCTGCCATGGATCGCAAAGCTGCTCACGAGGGCTTTCCCTGAGAAACTGCGAGCCTCCGATCCCGGCATGCCGCAATACCTCGACAAGGATGCCCTCGATACACCCTCCGTCGCCCTCTCAAACGCAGCTCGCGAGGTTCTCCGCATGGCGGATACAGTGGAGATCATGCTGCGCAGCTCGCAGGATCTCTTCCGGGAGGACGATATCAGCCGCGTAGCCGAGGTAAGCCGCACGGACGACGTGGTGGACCGTCTCTACAGCGCCATTCGCCGCTACCTGAGCTCCATCAACCATGAGGCTTTGAGCGAGACGGAGGCGAAGCGCCTCTCCGATATTCTGGCCTTTGCGATCAATCTCGAGCACATCGGCGATATCATCGACAAGAACCTGATGGAGCTGGCGGCGAAACGCATCAAGAACCATCTGCGCCTGCCCAAGGACAGCCTCGACGACATCACCAGCATGCATGGGAAGCTGCTCGAACATCTTCACCTCGCGGCCACCGTGCTCATGTTTCAGGATATCGGCTCGGCCCGTAAGCTGGTCTCGGAGAAGGAGCGTTTCCGCGACCTTGAACGCGCCATGACCCAGAAGCAGCTGGAGCAGATTCGCTCTGGCCGTACGGTCGGGGACACGAGTGCGCTTCAGCTCGACATCGTGCGCGATCTGAAGCGCATCGAGGCGCATATCGCAGCCACCGGCCATTCCCTGCTGGAGCAGAGCGGTGAGCTGAGGCCCAGCCGCCTCTCGTCCTGACACATTACAGGCGGCCCTCATTCTTCAGCGTGCGCCAGTCCATGTAGCGGACTGGCTCGGGCAAGCCGATGTCGCGCCTCTCGTGATCCGAGAGATGATTTAGGTCTACCATCGGTGGCTGGTCTCGCAGGTGTGTAGCGCGCAACCAGAGCTTTACACGCAGCCAAACGCTCTCAACGCCGCGCGAGCGGCGGGCATCTTCGTACCTCATGACGATGTCCCTGCTGTGTCGGGAGGCGCCACAGCGCCTCGTTCATGCAAGGAAAAGATGCTCCTGTTCGGCGGCCTTGACAAAACGAAAGCCAAGGGGCTGGCATAAGGCAGCCTTATGGATCCGCCATGACGAAAGCGCCTTTAAAACTTCCTCCTATGAGTGCCGTGCGAGTCTTCGAAGCCGCTGCCCGGCATCAGAGCTTTACGCGGGCAGCTGAAGAACTCGGCATGACCCAAGCTGCCGTGAGCTATCAGATCAAGATGCTGGAGGATCGGGTCGGCGCGCCGCTCTTCGTGCGCATGCCCCGGCAGGTGACGTTGACGGCACGAGGACAGCAGCTCGCTCCAGCCGTAACGGAGGCCTTCAATGCTCTGCGGGCGGCTTTTGCCGGCGTTGAAGAGGCGGTGCAGTCGGTCCTGTCCATCACGACGCTGAGTACCTTCGCGTCAAACTGGCTTATCCCTCGCTTGGGCCGTTTCCAGCAGCTTTTCCCTAACATCGCGGTGCAGATCTCGGTCGCTCAGCACGTGGTGGATTTAGCGCAAAGCGAGTTCGATGTGGGGATACGCAGTGGCGATGGAGAATGGCCTGGGCTCGAGGCTCATCTCCTCTTTCCCAACCATTTCACGCCGGTCTGCAGCCCCGATCTCATCAGAGGTGCAGAGCTGAAGGAGCCCGTGGACATCCTGAAGTTCCCTATCATTTCGCCGAGCGATCCCTGGTGGAAGGATTGGTTCACGGTGGCAGGCGTGCCCAATATCGACCTGTCGCGCCGCCTCGACAACTCACTCGGAGTTCAGCAATTCGAAGGCATGGCGGCCATGGCGGGGCAGGGCTTTGCACTGATCAATCCCTATTTCTTCCCGGCCGACCTTGCCGCAGGACGCCTCGTGCAGCCGTTCAACCTGATGGCTACATCCAGCCGGGGCTATTGGCTCGTTTATCCCAAGGCTCGCAGGCGATCCCCTAAGATCGAGGCGTTTCGGGATTGGATCTTGAGCGAAGTGGCTGGTGACGCTGAGCGAGGGCCGCTCGTGAGCCATATGAAAACCGGGGCCTGAGCCCCGGTTCAAGAAAAACCATCACTCGGCAGCCTGAGCATCCGCAGGCTTGTCTTTCAGATGCACGAGCATGTTGAGCAATGCGCGATCATGGAGCACCACTATGCGCTCCTTCGAATGCAGCCAGCTGATCGCATCCTCAATGGTCTCCGCATCAACGAGTTTGGCTTCGGCGAGAGCGCGCTCCGTTTCGATGATGCCGCGTTTGCGGGGAGCGGCAGGCGGTAGCATCTCCATGTGCCGTTCTCTCAACCTGGCATCCGAGTAGATCGCCCTGAGGCTATCCTCGTCATCGAATCCGAAGCCGGCGTTGCGCGCTTGCAGCTCGTTCGCGCGCGTGGCGATGGCCGGCGGCTGGTGTTCCTCCGGTGTCATAAGAAGCCCGAGCTTCTTCAAGGCAAGACCCGCGCCTAACTGGCCACTAAGCCAGGATAGCGGGATCGCCAGAAGCAGACCGATGATCGTCGGCGACATCCATAGGAACAGGGATGTGGCGATCATGAAGGCGGAGATGCCGGCCAGCGCACCCAGCACCGTATGGGCCCGGTGACGGCGCACGATGTCCTTGAACGGGATCGACCCGTCGTCACGGCGCTGCGGCTGCCAGCCCGTGTCGCGCCCCAGGAGGATCTGGAACACCGAACCGGACTGAATCAGCATCAGGATGGGCGCAAGAAGCGCGGAGAGGATGATCTCGATCAAGGACGAGATGATAAGCCGGATGCCGCCGCCGGACGCCCGACGGTCCTTGCCGCGGATCAGCATCAGAATCAGGCCGAAGACCTTCGGCGCGAGCAGAATGCCCATGGTCAACGCGAACAGGGCGAGGGCTCGTTCAGGGTCGAACCGAGGCCAGATCGGATACAGGCGGAAGTCGCGCGCGAAATATTCCGGCCGGATATAAGTCGTCTGCAGGACGAGTGCGATACCGACGATCAGCTGGAACAGCCAGAACGGCGAAGCCAGATACGACATGATGCCGGTGGCGAAGTGCTGGCGGGTCGGAAGCTTCAGGCCCTTCGCCGTGATCACACGCATGTGCTGCAGGTTGCCCTGGCACCAGCGGCGATCACGGGCCGAAAGGTCGATGAGAGAGGGCGGACTTTCCTCATACGAGCCTTCGAGGTCCGGCAGCATATAGACATCCCAGCCGGCACGGCGCAGCAGCGCAGCCTCCACGAAGTCATGGCTGAGAATATGTCCACCGAAGGGCGGTTTGCCCCTCAGGTCCGGCAGTCCGCCATGAGCCGCGAAGGCCTTGGTGCGGATGATCGCGTTATGGCCCCAGTAATTGCCGTCGCGACCCATCCAAACCGACAGTCCCATTGCGATGACCGGGCCAGTCACGCGGGCCGCGTATTGCTGAACGCGCGCGAAGAGGGTGTTGCGGTTGATGATGAGCGGCAGCGACTGGATGATGCCGGCATCGGGATCGGCTTCCATCGCCGCCGCAAGGCGCACGATGCACTCGCCGGTCATGAGGCTGTCCGCATCGAGGACCAGCATGTGCTCGTAGTGGCCGCCCCAGCGGGAAACGAAATCCGCGATGTTGCCAGCCTTGCGGTGATGATTCTTCGCCCGGTGGCGATAATAGAACCTCGCCTTGGGGCCCAGTCTTTCACGCAGATCGAGGAAGGCGCGCTCCTCCGCGATCCAGGCATCGGGATTCGTACTGTCGGACAGGATGAAATAGTCGAAATTCCCTCCGAGACCCGTGGCCTCGACGGATTCATAGATGGCCTCGAGGGCCGCATAGGTTCGCGACGTCTGCTCGTTGTAGACCGGCATGACGATGGCCGTGCGTGCCTGCAGTGACGCTGGCAGCGGGGCAGGGCGCGGCTGCCGGAGAAGGGCGAAGAAGCCGAGCAGGGCGCTCGTGAATGCGATCGCGATCCAAGAGAAGTTGATGGTGAAGAGCGCCACCAGCACCCACTGGAGGGCTGTGGTGCGGCTCACCGACACCACCTGGTACATTTCATAGGTGCCGTACCCGGTCAGCAGCAATCCGCCGCCGAACACGAACAGGCGGGCGAGCCAGGTGCCGAGCTTGGGATTCTGCCGAACAGGCTTACGCTCCTGGTCGGCCGACCAGCGCCTGAGGTGCTGGGTCGGCATGTCCAGGTGCTTTTCTGGAGGCATGATGGATTCGGGCCGCCCGAGGGCAGCGACTTTTGAGTTCGAGTCGGAACTTAGGGTGTCCAACGATACAGCCATGTCTCGCTTATCGGTTTCCCGCCTGCTTCGAGGATGAGACGCATCTCACACGCGTTTTCGTTGCCCGGGTCAAGCTCGAATGCGACGCGCACCGTCTTTCGCTCCGGATAGGGCAAAAGTTTGAGGTTCTGGAACGTTCCCGGACCAACGGTCAGGACGGACTTAAGGTCCGTGGGCCAATTGTCACCCAGCATGTCGCCAGAAAAGTCCACGGTGAACCGCCGCCGGCGCCCGCCGTTGCCCCGGCCAACGCGGGTCCCGGAAACGGTGGCGAGCGGCGGCCGTTCCGGCGAGTTCCAGCCCCAGTACTGCCGGTAGGCGAAAGAAAGCTCCGATCCGGCAGCCATGGGAGCCTTCGGACGCCAATAGGCCAGGATGTTGTCGTTGATCTCCGCGTCGCTTGGGATTTCGAGCAGCTGAACGCTGCCCTGACCCCATTCGCCCAGAGGTTCGACCCACAGACTCGGGCGGCGCTCGAAGCGCTGGTCGTCATCTTGGAATGACTCGTAGGAGCGCTCCCGCTGGAGCAGTCCGAATCCGCGAGGCGAGTTGTCCACAAAGGCAGAGATCTGAAGGGTCTCGGGGTTGTGCAGGGGGCGCCAGAGCCACTCGCCCTGGCCGTTCAGCATCTGAAGGCCAGAGGATTCGTAGACCGCAGGGCGAATATCATCCGCATTGCGACGGTCGTTCGGACCGTAGAAATAGGTCGAGGCCATGCCTCCGAGACCCACATGCTCCAAATTCACGCGCGGGAAAAGGGTCGTCTCGACGTCCACGATGGTCATGTCGCCTGGGCGAAAGGTCATGCGCACGGCGCCGGTCGTCGATTCCGAATCGAGGACGCCATGAACCGTGATACTGGTGCTGCCGATGCTGGGCCGTTCGATCCAGAAGGCCCTGAAGAGAGGGAACTCTTCGCCCTTCGCCTCGGCAGGCTTCAGGGTCAGAGCACGCGCGATGGCACCGTAGCTCTGGCCGCGAGCCAGCGCCCGGAAGAAGGTCGCCCCCTGAACGATGGCAAACTCGAATGGCTTGCCCTCGGCCGGATGGGAGATCAGGCGAAAGCCCGAAAACCCAATGTCCTTCAGGTCATTAGGGACGTTTATTCCATCGAAATTGAACTGCGAGCGATCATACCCGATACGCCGGACAGCCCCATCCTCGACGAGGAACAGATCGACCGCATTGTTGAACACGAAGCCGCGATGAAGAGGCTCCAGGGTAATACCGCGCCCCTCATTGCTCCAGACCGGTGGCTGGAGGGATTTGATGGCGACATACTGATCGTAATTTAGATTCGAAAACACATCCGGCAGATCGTTCGGCGGCTGCACGAATGGCTTTTTGGAAAGTTGCCGGGCGATGTCGGTGACCGTGGCGGAGTCGAAGCGCTGATTGTCGCCCATGCGCGAGGCAATGGTGGCTTGGGGCGTCTGGGCCCGAACGGCAGGCGCGAGGGTGAACGCGGCAACGGAAGCGCTGAGATAAGCCAGCACATCGCGTCGCCGAGGATGAGAAGGGCGCGGGGCCCCCAGCGAAACCGACACAGTGATACTCTTGTGTGAACGTGGCTCTTCGGCCAGACAATCAGGAACTCTCATGATTTATCATCAAACATGAGTATGAAGTAAACGAGGCAGTTCGCTTGAGAGGGCTTTGCCCATGAAAAGATTGCCGAATTACCTCTTCTGATCTAGCTGCACAGCAGAACCCCCACCGGATTGAAACTTTATGACGTCGAGCGATTCTCCCATGATCTCCACCGCCCGGAGCTGCCTCGCCATTGTTCTGGCCGCCGGGGAAGGCACCCGGATGAAATCCGATAAGCCCAAGGTGCTGCATCAGGTGGCGAACCGCTCCATGCTCGGACATGTCCTGGCTGTCCTGACGGAGGCCGGCGCGACGCAGGCCGCCGTGGTCATCGGTCCCGGTCGCGAAGACGTGGAGAAGGAAGCGCGCAAGAGCCTGCCGAAAGCCCGGATCTTCGTGCAGCGGGAGCGGCTTGGAACGGCCCATGCGGTCCTCAGCGCTCGGGAGGCGCTGGCGGAAAAACCCGACGATGTGATCATCGCATTCGGAGATACCCCTCTCGTCAGGACGGAAACCTTCGCCAAGCTGCGCGCCCCATTGGCGCAGGGGGCTGCAGTTGTGGTCATGGCCTTCGAGCCCAAGGACCCGAGCGGCTATGGGCGCCTCATTATGGCGGAAGGCCAGCTGCTTGCTATTCGAGAGCACAAGGACGCGACGGAAGCAGAGCGGGCGATCACTCTCTGCAATGGCGGCCTGATGGCAATCCGCGGTGACCTTGCCCTGACGCTTCTGGAGAAGGTCGGCAACAACAACTCCAAGGGCGAATATTATCTGACGGATATCGTCGAGATCGCTCGTGAGCTCGGGCACCGGACAGCTGTCGCTGTCGTGCCGGAAGAAGAGGTGCATGGGGTCAATGACCGGGCTCAGCTCGCGGCTGCCGAACGCATGATCCAGGAGCGGCTGCGTTCGGCCGCCATGGCAGCGGGTGTGACTCTCGTTGCGCCGGAGACCGTTTTCCTGAGCTATGACACCCGTCTCGGACAGGATGTGATTGTCGAGCCGCACGTGGTTTTTGGCCCGGGCGTCACTGCGGAGCCGGGAGCCGTCATTCACAGCTTCAGCCATCTGGAGGGGGCACGCATCGCGTCCGGCGCCGGCGTTGGGCCGTTCGCGCGCCTGCGCCCTGGCGCCGCCATTGGTCCCAAGGCCAAGGTTGGCAATTTCGTCGAGATCAAGAACACCGATCTTGGTGCGGGCGCCAAGGTCAGCCACCTGACCTATCTGGGGGATGCCAGTGTTGGAGCCGACGCCAATATCGGCGCGGGGACGATCACCTGCAATTACGATGGCTACAACAAGTACCGTACGGAGATTGGCCAGGGGGCCTTCATCGGCTCCAATTCCTCCCTCGTCGCACCTGTCACCATCGGCGACGGGGCCTTTGTCGGTTCCGGCTCCGTCATCACCGAAAGCGTGCCTGCCGATGCCCTGGCACTTGGACGCGGCCGTCAGGTCATGAAGGAGGGCTGGGCCGTCGAGTTCCGAGCTAAAGCCAAGGCAGCGAAAGGAAATAGGGATTAGCTGTCATAATTTGTCACGCAAGTTGATTCCAGCGGAGTCCGCCTCCCCTATATGGAAGCGGTGAGCTTGGCTTAGAACTTATCGTCTCAAAGGAAGCCTAAGGGCATGTGCGGAATCGTTGGAATCGTCGGAAACACACCTGTCGCGCCGCTGATCATCGATGCGCTCAAGCGGCTAGAATATCGCGGCTACGATTCCGCCGGTGTGGCGACGCTGGAATACGGACGCCTCGACCGCCGTAGGGCTGAGGGCAAGCTCCGTAATCTTGAAGCGAAGCTCTTGGACAATCCGCTCTCCGGCGTTATCGGCATCGGCCACACCCGCTGGGCGACGCACGGCAAACCCAATGAGACGAACGCCCATCCGCATGCGACCGACAAGCTGGCGGTGGTGCATAACGGTATCATCGAGAATTTCCGCGAGCTGAAGGCCGGATTGGAAGCTAAGGGCGTCCGCTTCGAAACGGAAACCGATACCGAGGTCGTCGCACAACTCGTCACCTATGAAATGCGCCAGGGCCGTGGGCCCATAGAAGCCGTTGCCGTTACCCTGCCGCGCCTGCGTGGTGCCTTTGCGCTCGCGTTCCTGTTCCATGGTGAGGACGATCTACTGATCGGTGCCCGCCATGGCGCGCCTCTCGCTATCGGCTATGGCGAAGGCGAGATGTATCTGGGCTCCGATGCCCTGGCTCTCGCCCCCTTCACCGACGACATCACCTATCTCGAAGATGGCGATTGGGCGATCCTGCGGCGCAAAGGCGCTGATATCCGCGACGCTTCTGGAGCCATGGCCAAGCGTCCGCGCCACAAGATTCTCGCCAGCTCCTTCATGGCGGATAAGGGCAATCACCGGCACTTCATGGCAAAGGAAATCCATGAGCAGCCGGAGGTGGTGGGGCGCACGCTCGCCCACTATGTGAACTTCGCGGCTGAGCGGGTGGAACTTCCGTTCCAGCTGCCCTTCGACTTCAAGAACCTGAAGCGGATTTCGATTTCTGCTTGCGGCACGGCTTATCTCGCAGGCCTCGTCTCGAAGTACTGGTTCGAGCGCCTGGCGCGCATCCCGGTCGAGATCGATGTGGCATCCGAGTTCCGTTATCGCGAAGTGCCGCTTGAACCGGGTGAGCTTGCGCTGTTCGTTTCACAGTCCGGCGAGACGGCGGATACCCTTGCTTCGCTCCGTTACGCCACGACTGAAAAGCAGCATACGCTCTCTGTGGTGAATGTGCCCACATCGACAATGGCGCGCGAAAGCACCGTCATTGCGCAAACGCTTGCCGGCGTGGAAGTCGGTGTTGCCTCGACCAAGGCCTTCACCTGCCAGCTCACTGTTCTTCTCTCGCTTGCCATTGCGGCAGGCCGTGCCCGCGGTACGTTGAGAGCGGAGGAGGAGAAGGAGCTGGTGGATGCGCTTATCGCCGTTCCCGGTCAGATGAGCGAGGCCATGAAGCGCGAGCCTCAGATCGAGATCCTGGCGCGTGAGCTCTCGAAAGCGAAGGACGTACTCTATCTCGGGCGCGGAACGTCTTACCCGCTCGCCATGGAAGGCGCGTTGAAGCTCAAGGAAATTTCCTACATCCATGCGGAGGGCTACGCGGCGGGCGAGCTGAAGCACGGGCCTATCGCGCTCATAGACGAGACCATGCCGGTCATCGTCATCGCACCCTACGACAACATTTTCGAGAAGACCGTCTCGAACATGCAGGAAGTGGCGGCGCGTGGCGGCCGTATCATTCTCATCACGGATGAGAAGGGCGCTTTGGAAACGGGCCTCGAAACCGTGGCCACGATCGTGATGCCCTCCGTGCATCCCATCGTCGCGCCAATCGTGAACTCGATCCCGATCCAGCTGCTCGCCTATCACACGGCGGTCTTCATGGGCAAAGACGTGGACCAGCCGCGCAATCTCGCGAAGTCCGTGACGGTGGAGTGAGGGGGCACACCCCACGTCATCACAGGCCTTGTGCCGGTGATCTCGATTGCGAGAAGTGCGTCCCCTTACAGGTCGAGATGGCCGGACAAGCCCGGCCATGACAAGGTAGGGCGCAGCAATATGCTTTCAGCCCGCCCTCAACAGCTTGATCGCCGAATCCCGCTCGAAGAGATAGAGCATGGTCCGCAGAGCCTGACCGCGCTCGCTCATCAGCTCGGGATCCCTGTCCACGATCAGCCGCGCATCATCGCGCGCGGCGGCGAGAAGATCGCCGTCGACCTCCAGGCGCGCCAGCTTGAAGCCGGGTGTACCCGATTGGCGGGTGCCCAGGACTTCGCCTTCGCCGCGAAGACGCAGGTCTTCCTCCGCGATGCGAAAGCCGTCTTCCGTCTGGCGCATCATCTCGAGCCGCGCCTGCGCGACCTGTCCGAGCGGGCCCTTGTAGACGAGAAGGCAGGTGGAGGATTTCGAGCCGCGTCCGATGCGCCCGCGCAGCTGATGCAGCTGCGCAAGGCCGAAGCGCTCTGCGTGTTCGATTACCATGATCGTGGCATTGGGCACATCGACGCCCACTTCAATGACGGTGGTGGAGACGAGAATCTTGGTTTCGCCACTCGAGAACCGTTCCATGGCGGCGTCCTTGTCTTTGCCCGCCATCTTGCCATGGACGAGACCGACCTGATCGCCAAAGAAGCTCTTCAGCGTCTCGAAGCGTTCCTCGGCTGCGGCGAGATCGACGGTCTCGGATTCGCCCACGAGAGGGCAAACCCAATAGATCTGGTCGCCATTGGCGATGGCGCGGCCAATGCCGCCGATCACCTCGTCGAGACGGTCGATGGAAATCAGCTTCGTAGCGATGGGTTTGCGGCCTGCCGGCTTCTCGCTCAGCACCGAAACGTCCATGTCGCCGAAATAGGTGAGGGCAAGCGTGCGCGGGATCGGCGTTGCGGTCATCACGAGAATGTCGACGGCTTCGCCTTTGGAGCCCAGCGCGAGACGCTGGTGCACGCCGAAGCGGTGCTGTTCATCGACCACCGCGACGCCGAGATCCTGGAAAGCGACGCCTTCCTGGAACAAGGCATGAGTTCCCACCGCGATCTGAATGCTGCCGTCTGCAAGTCCGGCGAGCACCGCTTTGCGGGTAGCGCCCTTCTCTCGCCCCGTGAGGAGGGCAATGGTGAGGCCGGCCTGTTCGGCCATGGGGGCAAGGCGCTCGTAATGCTGGCGCGCCAGGATTTCCGTCGGCGCCATCATGGCGGCTTGTCGGCCTGCCTCGATGGCGCTGGCCATGGTGAGGAGGCCGACAACGGTCTTGCCCGAGCCCACATCGCCCTGGAGCAATCGCAGCATCTTCTTGTCGGAGACGAGATCGCGGCGGATGTCCTCGATGGCCTGGGCCTGGGATGCCGTGAGGCCGAAGGGCAGGGCCTTTTTCAGCTTCTCAACGAGGTGCCCGTCGCCTGCATTCACCCGGCCCGGCAGACGGCGCATGCGGCTTCTGACCAACGCGAGGGCGAGCTGGGAGGCAAGCAACTCATCATAGGCCAGCCGACGACGCGGCGCGGATTTGGCAATCGCTTCTTCAGAAAGCTGTGATGCGCTGTCGGGCCTATGCAAAGCGAACAAGGCTTTTCGGAAGTCGGGCAGGGCGTTTCGGTCAAGCCAAGCGGAATCCTGCCACTCGGGCAAGTTTGGAACACGCTCCAACGCCGCGCCGATATACTTGCCGACCATGCGGGACGAGAGGCCCTCGGTCAGGCCATAGACGGCCTCGACTGCCGGCAGGTTCTCGATGCCCCTTTCGTCCAGAATGCGATCGGGATGGACCATCTGGCGGCGGCCGTCCCAGAGCTCGATCTTACCGGAGACGTAGCGGCGCTCCCCCACGGGCAGGAGCTTTTCCAGGCGCGCCTTCTGACCGTTGAAGAAGACGAGCGACACGTCCCCGGTCTCATCTTCCACCAGGATCCGGTAAGGCGCGCGGCGGCCGGGCGGGGGCGGGCGGTGGGCGACAACCGTGACGGACAGGGTTACCGGCTCGCCAACGGGCGCGTCGGCGACGGAACCTTTCATTTCCCGGGAAATGCCGCTGCTCGGCAGGTGAAACAGCAGATCCATCACACGCGCGGGCTTACCCGGCTCGCCGAGCAGGCGGTCCAGGAGGGGCGCGATTTTCGGTCCGACGCCGGGCAGGCTGGCTGCCGGAGAGAACAAAGGATCGAGAATGGAAGGACGCAAGGACATCAAACGGGTAGCAAGTGGAGGGGAGATGGTTATATAGCGGCCAAGCCGCTTTGAAGCGACGTTATCTTTTCCCACCGGAGCATTTTCATGAGCGGGATGACACGCAGCAGCGCCGACCTCGATGTTCGCCGCAGGCAGATTCTTTTCCGGGCCTGGCACCGGGGCATGCGGGAGATGGACCTGATCATGGGTCGCTTCGCAGATGCCGAGATCGGGGATCTATCCGAGGAGGACCTGGCTGATTTCGAACGCCTGATCGAGGTGACCGATCGGGACCTGCTCGGCTGGATCACGGGCGAGATCGAGACGCCCTCCAACTACGATACGCCCCTGTTCCGGCGGTTGAAGGCGTTCCATACCCACACTTCGCCGATTCACGGCTGAAGCCCGGCTCTCTACCGAATTCTGCCGAACCGGGCCGAAAAGCCTGCGTTCTCTTCCCATTGACCTGACACGTTGCCATGAAATCTGCCCTGACCCGTGCTCTCGACGCCCTGAAAAAAGGCCAAGGCCTGACGCTGTCCAGCATTCCGGACGGGTTCGACGCGCTGGCGGTGGCCGATCTGGCGCGTGGACTGTCGGGGCATGTGGACGGTCCCGCCGTCCTGGTCCATGTGGCCCGTGACGGGCAGAGGCAGCAGAACTTCGCGAACAGCCTCGGTTTCATCGCACCTGAGATCGAGATTCTCACTTTTCCGGCCTGGGACTGCCAGCCCTATGACCGGGTATCGCCAAATGCCGCGATCACCGCGCAGCGCATGACGACGCTGGCGCGTTTGGCCCGCTCCAAGACCTCCGAGGACAAGCCTCGCATCCTCTCCACGACCGTGAATGCTCTCGTGCAGCGCGTGCCGCCGAGGGCGCGCATCGCGGCGGAAACCTTCTCCGCCGCGCCGGGCAACGTGGTGGACACGACGCTTCTCATCAACTGGCTCGAGACCAACGGCTTCATGCGCACGGGCACGGTGCGGGACACCGGCGAATATGCCGTGCGCGGCGGCATCATCGATCTCTATCCTGCAGGCCTCCCGAATCCGGTGCGCCTGGACTTCTTCGGCGATGCGCTGGAATCGATCCGCTCCTTCGATCCCGAAAGCCAGCGCACAATTGGCACCCTTCGCTCGCTGGACCTTGTGCCAATGAGCGAGGTGCAGCTTACCACCGAGAGCATCAAGCGCTTCCGGCAGGCCTATGTGGCCATGTTCGGCGCTCCCACCCGCGACGACCGGCTCTACGAGGCGATCAGCGAGGGGCGGCGCTATCCCGGCCTCGAGCACTGGCTGCCGCTTTTCTACGATCATCTCGACACATTGCTCGATTACGTGCCCGGCATTCCGGTCGTGTTCGATCCGCTGGACGACGATGCTGCCGCCGAGCGCCTGTCGCAGGTGAAGGATTACTACGACGCTCGGCGTGAGAACATGGGGCAGAACCAGCCCGGCGTCGCGCCTTACCGTCCGCTGCCGCCCGACCAGCTCTATCTGAAACCTGAGGAATGGGCGGAGCGTACCGCCACATTGCCGCTGGCACGACTGACGCCTTTTGCCATTCCGGAATCGGAAAGCGGGCGTCTCGTGGTCGATTGCGGCGCGCGTCAGGGGCGCAACTTCATCGCCGAGCGTGCCGACGAGAACGCAAACGTGTTCGAGGCCGTGGTGCGCCACATCCGCGATCAGCAGGCACAAGGCCGCCGGGTGGTTCTCGGCGCGTGGTCCGATGGCTCGCGCGAGCGCCTGTGCCATGTGTTGCAGGATCATGACCTGAGGCAGACGAAGCCGATTGGCCGGTTCTCGGAAGCCGTGGCCTATCCACGCAACGAGATCCCGGTCGGCGTCTGGCCGCTGGAGCATGGGTTCGAGACGGGCGATCTGACCGTCATCAGCGAGCAGGACATTCTCGGCGACCGTCTCGTGCGCCAGAAGCGCAAGTCCAAGCGTCCGCAGGATTTCCTCACCGAAGTGGCTGCGCTCACGCCTGGCGATCTCGTGGTTCACGTCGATCACGGCATCGGGCGTTTCGAAGGTCTCAAGACCATTGAGGCCGCAGGTGCGCCTCACGATTGCCTTGAGCTGCATTATGCCGGCGGCGACCGCCTGTTCCTGCCGGTCGAGAACATCGAACTTCTGACGCGTTACGGATCAGAAGAGACGGAAGTTCAGCTCGACAAGCTCGGTGGCGGCGCGTGGCAGGCACGCAAGGCCCGCATGAAGCAGCGCATCCGCGAGATGGCGGGCGCGCTCATGAAGATCGCCGCGGCGCGTATTCTCAAGGAAGCCCCGCGCATGGTGCCGCCGGAAGGGCTCTATGACGAGTTCGCCGCGCGCTTCCCCTATGATGAGACCGAAGACCAGCTCAACGCCATCGAGGCGGTTCTCGACGACCTTGCCTCGGGCCGTCCCATGGATCGTCTGGTCTGTGGTGACGTGGGCTTCGGCAAGACCGAGGTCGCTCTGCGCGCCGCTTTCGTCTCGGCCATGAGCGGCAAGCAGGTAGCGGTGGTGGTGCCGACGACACTGCTTTCGCGCCAGCATTACAAGACCTTCTGCGAACGCTTCCGCGGCCTGCCGCTCAACATCGCGCAGGCATCCCGGTTCGTGCCCTCTGGCGAGATGAAGAAGACGAAGGAGGGATTGGCGGACGGCTCGGTCGATATCGTGGTCGGCACCCATGCAGTGCTGGGCAAGTCGATCAAATTCAAGGACCTCGGCCTCATCATCGTGGACGAGGAACAGCATTTCGGCGTGAGCCACAAGGAACGCCTGAAGGAGCTGCGCGCAGAGGTGCATGTGCTGACGCTCTCCGCAACGCCCATTCCGCGGACCCTGCAATTGGCGCTCACAGGCGTGCGCGAACTGTCGCTCATCACCACGCCGCCGGTGGATCGTCTGGCTGTGCGCACCTTCATCACACCGTTCGACCCGCTTCTCGTCCGCGAAGCGCTGCTGCGCGAGCGCTACAGGGGCGGGCAGGCGTTCTATGTGGTGCCGCGTCTCGACGATCTCGGCGAGGTCAAGACCTTCCTGGACAAGGAGGTGCCGGAGGCGAAGGTGGCTGTCGCGCACGGTCAGATGGCGGCGGGCCAGTTGGAGGATGTCATGACCGCCTTCTACGAGGGCAAGTACGACATCCTGCTCTCCACCACCATCGTGGAGTCCGGTCTCGATATTCCCACGGCCAACACTCTGATCGTGCATCGCGCCGATATGTTCGGTCTGTCGCAGCTCTATCAGTTGCGCGGACGCGTCGGCCGCTCGAAGACGCGTGCCTACGCCCTGTTCACAGTGCCAGCCAACAGGAATCTCACGGCCCAGGCAGAGCGTCGTCTGAAGGTGCTGCAGACGCTCGATACGTTGGGCGCAGGCTTCCAGCTTGCCTCGCACGATCTCGACATTCGCGGCGCAGGCAATCTGCTCGGTGAAGAGCAGTCCGGCCATATCAAGGAAGTGGGTTACGAGCTTTATCAGCAGATGCTGGAGGAGGCCGTTGCGCAGTTGAAGGCAGGCATCGAAGAACCTGCCGAGGATCAATGGTCGCCGACGATCTCGGTAGGCGCGCCAGTGATGATCCCCGAGAGCTACATCGCCGACCTGCAACTGCGTCTTGGTCTCTATCGCCGCCTTTCGACCTTCGAGACGGATGCGGAAATCCAAGGCTTCCGCGCAGAACTCGTCGACCGCTTCGGACCCGTTCCGTCGGAGGTCGATCAGCTTCTCAAGATCATGGCGATCAAGGTTCTATGCCGTCGCGCCAATGTGGAGAAGGTGGATGGCGGCCCGAAGGGCATCATCATCTCCTTCCGCGACAATTCCTTCGCTAATCCGACGGGCCTCATCTCTTATGTCACCGAGCAGGCGTCGTTCGCGAAGGTGCGCCCGGACATGAAGATCGTCTTCGTGCGCGATGTCGAAACGCCGGACGAACGCATCAAGGTATCGACCAGCATCCTGCGTGATCTGGTGCGGATTGCCGAAAAGAAGGCGGCCTGAGGATTAAAAGTCGGCAGCCGCCACGGCGCGGGTGTTCAGTTCGTGTTGAAGCATCGTAGCGGCACCGCTTATACCACCCGTGACGATGACAGGCGTATGGCTCGCCGCCAAAGTCTTGCGCAGGCGCGTGGCAAGTTCCAGGAACCGGCGTCGTTCGGCCCAATTGGCATGCAGAGGCATCTGCAGCACGACGGCGGCAGGGCTCGGGATGAGTGCCAGAACCTCGTCCGCGGCCTCAAAAGGAGTCGTGACGCTTGCGTATCCCATGCCTGCGAGTTCTGCCGAAAGAGCGCTGTCAGGAGCGCGCTCGCCGTTGTCGACGACGAGTACCTTCTGCATTCCGTGCATTGCAACACCCTTGCGTGAAAACGCGTTCATTGAGACAGGAGACACCTCGCTCAACGAACAAAGCACGGGATAAGTTGCATCGCCTAGCTGAACGGAAGAGTAACAGTCGGCGTAGCCATGGCCGCTAAAGAGTTAGTTCAGTTGCGCCACCAGACGTCGATATAGGGTCCGAAGAGGGGTGTCCGATCCGGCTTCTTCAGGCTGCTGTCATAGGCAAGCCATTGATCGCCCACGTAAAAGAGTGGAACGACATAAAAGCCCGAGAGCAGAACGCGATCGAGGGCACGGACCGCCGAGACGAACTCCTCCCGGCTTTTCGCTTCTAAAAGAGCATCGATCATGCGGTCGATGGCCGGAGAGATAGCTCCTGAGTAGTTGAAGGAGCCATCCCTCTTAGCCGCTGCAGAGCCCCAGCGATTGCGCTGCTCGTTCCCCGGAGAAGCGGATGCCGGCCAGACCCATTGGATCATGTCGTACTCGAACCGGGAAATGCGGCGCCAATACTGAACATCGTCCACCAGGCGCACCTTCACGCTCATTCCGATCCGCTCAAGTGTCTGCGCATAATTCAGGGCCAAGCGCTCCTGTTGGCGCGAATTCACCAGCATCTCGAACGCAAAGGGCTCTCCGGTATCTTTGTGGCGCAGAATATCGTTATCGAGAACCCAGCCTGCTCCGGCGAGCAGGGCCAGGGCTTGGCGAGCCATCTCCCGGTCCCGTCCGGATCCGTCAGCGACGGGCGGGGCCCAGCGCCCTTCGAGAATGTCCTCGCGGACAGCACCTGGGAACGAGGCGAGGAGCTCACGTTCGCGCGTCGTGGCCGGTCGGCCGGTCGAGGAGAGCTCGGAACCCGCAAAATAGCTGTCAGATCTTTTAAGCAGGCCATAAAACAGATTGCGGTTCAGCCAATCGAAATCGAACATGAATCCTAAGGCTTCCCGCACCCTGACATCGCCAAAGATGGCGCGGCGAGTGTTGAACACAAAGCCGTTCATGCCCTTGGGGAGCTGGATAGGGATCGTTTCGCGGACGATCCGTCCGCTCCGGGTGCCGGGGAACTCATACCCCGAGGCCCATCGGGTCGGGTCGCCTTCGAGCCTGTAGTCGTAAAGCCCGGCCTTGAACGCCTCGAACATGGTGTTGGCATCGCGGTAGAGATCGTAGCGGATCTCGTTGAAGTTATAGAGCCCGCGCAGAATCGGCAGGTCCTCGGCCCAAAAGTCCTTGCGGCGCTTCAGGACCACGCGCTCACCGGGCCGCACCTCGGTGATGACATAGGGGCCGGAGCCAATCGGAGGGGTGAGGGTGGTGTTGGCGAAGGTATCCGGGTTGGTCGCATGGGCCGGAAAGATCGGCATCATCGCGATCAGCAGCGGCAACTCCCGGTCGTTGGAGCCTGAGAGGTCGAACTTGATCCGGTGGGGATTCTCGATAACGACGGCCTTCGCCTGCCCGAAGCTTGAGCGGTAAAAGGGTTTGCCGTGCTTTTTCAGAAGCTCGAAGGTGAAGCGGACATCTTCTGCGGTCAGCGGATGACCATCCGAGAACCGTGCCCGCGAATCGAGATTGAAGGTCACGGAGCTGCGGTCCTCGGGCATCTCGGCCGACCGGGCAACCAGGCCATAGATCGTGAACGGCTCGTCCTGGGAGCGCATCATCAGACTCTGGACCACGTAAGTCGGAACGGCGGGCGGGGCAACGCCAAGAACGATAAAGGGATTGAGACTGTCGAAGGTGCCCTGGATGGCCAGCGTGATTCGCCCGCCTTTGGGCGCATCAGGGTTGGCATAGGGCAGGTGAGGGAAACCCGCCGGAAGCGCGGGCTCGCCATGCATGGCGATGCCATGCCGCAGGGTCTCCGCCTTTGCTGCGACCATCGGCCCAAAACTCGCCAGGGCAAAGGTGGCAAGCAGGCGAAAAATCCTTATAAGATTGCAGCTCATGGCGCTCCTGCTGCGTAATGGCGCTTGGTGGCAATTCGGCGGGCAATATTGTACAGGAATCTGCCCGAAGTGACTGGAAACCTAGCACGCGAAAGGTTAAAGGAGCGCCACAGGTCATGTCTTCGCCGCATTCGGCAAAGATTCACCGTCCCATTGCAGGTTTAAGAAAGCCGGATACCAACGGCCCATTCAAGAGCCGACCTTTCGACTGAAGAGGATCTAACGACATGTCATTCGCGACACGCATCGCGAGCTTGGGGGGCACCTGCGGCCTGGCTACCGCCCTCGCCCTTCTCGCCAGCGCACCCGCTTTCGCTCAGGCCCAGCCGAAGCCCGCGGCTCCTGCCGCTCAGCCGGCCAAGCCCGCAACTCCTGCTCCTGCGCAGGGCCAGCCTGCTCAGCAGCAGTCCGGTCCCACGGTCGTCCAGGTTAAGGCCGAGCCTTCCCAGCCTGAATGGACCAAGGTCTGCGGTAAGGACCAGAACACCAACACCGAGATCTGCTACACCACCCGCGACTTCGTGTCGGATCAGGGCCAGCCGGTTCTCGCTCTTGCCGTCTATGACGTGAAGGGCCAGCAGCCGCAGAAGGTCGTCCGCTTCGTGATGCCGCTCGGCCTGCTCCTGCAGCCCGGCCTGCGCTTCGCCGTCGACCAGGGCCAGGCGACCCCCGGCCGCTACGTGATGTGCCTGCCCAACGGCTGCTTTGCCGAGGCCCAGGTGAAGGACGACTTCATCGCCTCCTTCAAGAAGGGCGCCAACCTGAACGTCAGCGTTCAGAACCAGATGGGCCGCGAAATCACCTTCGCCGTTCCGGCTGCCGGCTTCGGCAAGGCCTTCGACGGTCCTCCGATCGACCCGAAGGTGCTCGAGGAGCAGCAGAAGAAGCTGCAGGAAGAACTGCAGAAGAAGAGCGAAGAGATGCGCCAGAAGATGCTTCAGAGCCAGGGTGGTGGCGCCGCGGCTCCGAGCGCTCAGGCCGCTCCCAAGCCCTAATCTGGGTCTCCAGACAAAAAGAAACGCCGGGCAAAAAGCCCGGCGTTTTCGTTTATGTGACTGATTTAGTTGGCGAAGGTCGGTTTGGCACGATAGGCGCCATTCGGCTCGCGCACGAACATTTCCTCAATCATGGGATTGCGCAGGGGCTCGTCCGAATGGTCCGGCAGCAGGTTTTGCTCGGACACATAGGCAATGTATTCGGTTTCCGCGTTCTCGGCGAAGAGATGGTAGAACGGCTGGTCCTTGCGGGGGCGCACGTCCTCAGGGATCGACAGCCACCATTCTTCCGTGTTGTCGAATTCAGGGTCCACATCGAAAATGAGGCCTCTGAAGTCGAACAGGCGATGCCTGACCACCTGGCCGATCGCGAATTTCGCTGAACTCGCTTTCATAGGCATGGTCCTAACTCCTTGGACTCGCATATAGGCGCACAAGCCGGAATCTCCAAATCCACAACCGTCACAATTCAGAGAGTATTGCCAAGACCTTATTGCGGCAGCCGGCAAACGTTGGCGACGATGATGGAGAGAAAACTTCAGCGAGGTCTGCAATCTTGGTCTGCAGGTCTTCCAAAGGTGGGATTGCTGCACGGTTAGAACCTTGCCAGAAGAGTTACCCCAAGTCCTCGCTGCCTTACCCCACGCTTCAGGAGCCCGCGATGTCCGACCTGATCGGGCTTTTCAACCTGCTTGCCCCGTTCTTCGGCCTCATCGGTCTCGGCTTCTTCTGCGGCAAGATGGTTAAGCAGCCGGAGAGTGGGCTGGCCTGGATGCAGTTCTTCCTGATCTATGTGGCGCTGCCTTGCCTCTTCTTCCGCCTGATTGCCGATAAGCCTCTGGACCAGCTGGCGAATTGGGCTTTCATTGCAGCGACCACTTTTTCGACGGCTTGCGCCTTCCTTCTGTCCTTTGCGGCCGGCTGGCGCCACACGAACGACTTTCCGCAATCGGTCATGCAGGGAGTTGCGGGTTCCTATTCCAATATCGGCTATATGGGGCCACCCTTGATCCTGGCCGCCATCGGGCCCGCCGCCAGCGCGCCGGTCGTCCTCATCTTTGTGTTCGACAACCTGTTCCTGTTTTCGGTGGTGCCGCTGCTCATGTCGGTTGCGGGCGTGGAGAAGCTACGCCTGTCGGCCACGATCCGCCGGATCATCTGGCGTGTCGCGACCCATCCCTTCAACGTGGCGACGGCCATCGGCATTGCCGCGAGCTATCTGCATCTCAAGGTGCCGGGCCCAATCGATCAGATGATCACATGGCTCTCGGGCTCTGCCGCCCCCTGTGCCTTGTTCCTATTGGGCGTGACGGTTGCGCTACGTCCCCTGGCTCGTATTCCGGGGGAGGTGCCGGCCCTTGTGTTCGTCAAGCTGATCCTCCATCCGCTGCTGGTCTGGGTGGTGCTGTCGGCCGTCGGCGATTTCGGACAGACCTGGACCTATGCGGCCATGGTCATGGCGGCGCTGCCGCCCGCTCTGAACATCTTCGTGATCTCGACCCAGTACAATGTGGGCGTAGAACGGGCTTCCGCCTGCGTTCTCATCGGGACGCTGGTGTCGATGCTGACGTTGACGGCGGTGCTCTACCTCACCACCAAGACCGGCACCTTGCCCTACGATCTCATTCCTTAAGCGGCTGAGGCATCCTGCATGAGGCGGGGCGCGCCCATATGAGGCAGTACGCCTTCGCGCATGACAGCGCGGCGGAGGAAGCCGACCTTGCTGAGAGCTAGAAGTCCCGCGCCTCTCAGAAGATCGGCAGGCAGGAGGCCGGTGAGAAGGGTCCGATTGAGCCCATCCACCGCAGCCGTGCGCAGGCGGACATCGAGATCGCGGCTGCGCTGATACTGCCGCAGCGTTTCGGGTGAGCCTGGCTCGCGCCCATCGTCGAAGGCATCCACCACCGCATCCCTCAAGGATGCCACGTCGCGGAACCCGAGATTGAGTCCCTGAGCGCCGATGGGTGGGAAGACGTGCGCAGCCTCGCCCACCAGTGCGAGGCGGGGCGCTCCGAAGCGATTGACCGAAAGGCCGCTCATGGGCACCAGCCCCCGGGGGCCGTCAATGCGCATGGCACCGAGAGAAGAGTGAGCTTGGCGCTCGATCTCCAAGGCCAAGGCTTGATCGTCTAGCTTGGCGAGGCGCTCAGCCTGTTTAGGGCTTGTCACCCAGACAAGGCTGGAGCGCTTGCCCGGAAGGGGGACGAGGGTGAAGGGCCCGTTGCGGGTGTGAAACTCGGTCGACATCTCCCGATGCTCCCGGTCATGGGCCAGGATCGCCGTGAGAGCTGTCTGTGGGTAGCACCAGGTATGGGCCTCGATCCCTGCAATCTGGCGAAGTTTGGAATTGCGCCCATCGGCAGCCACGACAAGATTGGCCTCTACTTCCGAGCCATCTGTCAGCGTGATGATTGCCCGGTCGGCTTCGGCGCGGAAATCCTTGGCCTGCTCGTTTATGATCGTCAGATATTCATAATCTTGGGCAGCTTCGGCGAGCTTTTCCACCAGTGTCGCATTCTCGATGTTCCAGCCGAAGGCATCGAGGTCGATCTCTCGTGAGGAAAAGGAGACCGGGGGCGGCCGGAAAAGACTGCCTGTGTCGTCGATGATCCGCATGGTCTCGAGCGGAGCCGCCTCCGGAACCAGGGCAGTCCAGACACCCAGGGCTTCCAGGAACCGGACGGAGCCATTGAGGAGTGCAACGGTGCGCCCATCGCGTCGCAGGTCCAGACCACCGATCAGAACCGTTTCGAAGCCATCGCGAGCGAAGGCAATGGCGGCGCTCAGGCCGGCAGCTCCCGCACCGACGATGGCAATGCTATAGCTTTTCTGGGTCAATGAATTTCCCCGTCATCTGGTTGTGGACGGCTTGCCGACTCACAATAAACCATGGATTCGCCATTGCCGACCTGTGCGGCGCATCCCTATGATCGTTATCCATGGTTCTTGTCGGACCCTCTTCCTTTTTAAGTCAGAGTCGCTTGCGTGAAGGCAGACGTATCATCATCTGGGCCACCCCTCGTCGAGCTTAAAGGGATCAGCAAGCGCTATGGCGATCTCCTCGCCAATGACGGCATCGACTTGACGATCGAACCGGGAGAAATCCACGCCCTGCTTGGCGAAAACGGAGCGGGCAAGTCCACCCTGGTGAAGATCCTTTACGGTGTGATCGAGCCCAGCGCTGGTGAAATCCGATGGGAAGGGAGGCCGGTCACCATCGGCTCCCCAGTCGAAGCGCGGGCCCTCGGCCTCGGGATGGTGTTCCAGCACTTCTCCCTCTTTGACGAGATGACGGTTGCCGAGAACATCGCGGTGGCGCTCTCGGACGAGTGGGACCTCGCCATGGTTCGCGGTCGCTTAAGCGAGATCAGCCGGACCTATGGCTTGGCTCTCGATGCGGACCGGGCGGTCTGGACGCTGTCGGCTGGCGAGCGTCAGCGCATCGAGATCGTCCGTTGCCTGCTGCAGAATCCGCGACTCCTGATCCTCGACGAGCCGACTTCGGTTCTCACGCCGCAAGAGGCCGAGCATCTGTTCAAGACGCTGGACAAGCTCTCGGCTGAAGGCTGCTCGATCCTTTACATCTCCCATAAGCTTGAAGAAGTCCGCCGCCTTTGCCGCCGCGCCACGATCTTGAGGGCAGGGCGTGTGGTGGCGACCATCGATCCGCGCGCGATTTCTGCGCGGGAGATTGCGGCGCTGATGGTCGGTAACGAGGTCGGCGAGATCCGTTCCGATGCTCCTCACGCCCCCCAGGGAGAGGTTCTGCGGGTCAACCATCTCAACATGCCGCCCGCAGGCCTTCATGGCGTTGCGCTCAAAGACATCAACCTCGTGGCGCGCGCCGGAGAGATCGTTGGCATCGCGGGCGTTGCCGGAAACGGACAGAGCGAATTGTTCGCGGCCTTGTCCGGCGAGAGATTGGTCGACCGGGCTGATGCCATCACCATTGCGGGCCGGGCGTGCGGCACGATGGGAATCGATGCCCGCCGCCGGCTCTCGGCCGCTTTCGTTCCCGAAGAGCGCCTGGGCCATGCGGCGGCTCCAACCCATCGTCTGAGCGAAAACACGCTGATCTCCCACGCGGCGACGGAAGTGAGCCGCTCAGGGTTCATCCTCCTCAATGCCGCCAAGCGGCTCGCTCGCTCGATCATCAAGAGTTTCGATGTCCGCACGCCGGAAGGCGATCCGCAGGCGCGCAAGCTCTCCGGTGGCAACCTGCAGAAATTCGTGATCGGACGCGAGATCATCCGCAAGCCGAAGTTGTTGATCGTCGATCAGCCGACCTGGGGCGTCGATGCGGGCGCCGCTCGCCTCATCCGCCAGGCGCTTGTCGATCTGGCCCGCGAGGGCAGCGCCATCGTGGTGGTCAGCCAGGATCTCGACGAGTTGTTCGAAGTCGCGGACCAGATGGCGGTGATCCATCAGGGATACTTGAGCCCGCTGAAACCCATCGGTGCATGGACCAAGGAGGCGGTCGGCCTTGAAATGCTAGGCGTGGCTCAAGCTCAGGGGGGCGCTCATGCGCTTTGAGCTCACGCCCCGCACCACCGTGTCTACCGTCGCGCGGGCGCTCGCGCCGGTCGCTGCCTTCATCACGGCCTTCCTCATTGCAGGAATCGTGATCTGGCTGATGGGCCGTTCTCCCATTGCGGCCTTTGATGTTTATGTGCTTCAGCCCTTGAGCGATCTGTGGTCGCTCCAGGAACTGCTGGTCAAGGCGACACCCTTGATGCTGATCGCAATCGGCCTGTCCTATTGCTTTCGCGCCAATCTCTGGAATATCGGGGCGGAAGGCCAGTATGTGATCGGCGCCGTCTTCGGCGGCTGGCTCGCGCTCAAGACCCACGGGACCGATGCTGGGGCCTGGGTTCTGCCTGCCATGCTTCTGCTCGGCATCATCGGCGGCGCGCTTTACGGCCTGATCCCTGCGTTCCTGAAGACCCGCTTCGGCGTCAACGAGATCCTTACCAGCCTCATGCTGGTCTATGTAGCGCAGCTCTTCCTGGATTATCTGGCGCGTGGCCCCTGGCGCGATCCGAAGGGCTTCAACTTTCCGCAATCGGTGACCTTCGATCCGGCTGCGACCTTGCCACCCATCATGGAGGGCAGCCGCGTCCATTGGGGGGCGATTTTTGCCCTCATCGCCATTGTGGTCACTGCGGTTATTCTGGGTCGCACTCTCTTTGGCTATCGCCTCAAGCTGACAGGCGATGCGCCCCGCGCCGCTCGCTTCGCGGGTTTCAACGCGAAGGCGACAACGATGGCGGTGTTCGCCATTTCCGGCGGCCTGGCGGGGCTTGCGGGCATCGTTGAAGTCTCGGGACAGATCGGACAACTCCAGCCTTCGATTTCGCCCGGATATGGTTTTACGGCAATTACCGTTGCCTATCTCGGGCGTCTCAACCCGATCGGCATTCTCATTGCGGCTCTTGTCGTCGCGCTGACTTTCATCGGCGGCGAGAGCGCTCAGATCCTGCTGAAACTGCCGCTCGATCTCACGCAGGCTTTTCAGGGCATTCTTCTGCTCTGCGTTCTCGCGGCCGATGCGCTCGTGAGCTACCGCATCCGTTTCGTGACCCGGGGAGGGGGGAAATGACCACGTTCGAGGCCATCCTTCTGACCATCGTCACCGCCTCCACGCCGCTGCTCATCGCAGCGCTGGGCGAATTGGCGACGGAGCGTTCCGGTGTCTTGAATCTTGGCGTCGAGGGAATGATGGCAATGGGAGCCGCTTGCTCCTTCGCGGCCGCCGTAACCTTCAACTCCACGCTGATCGGCGTCGCTGCTGGCATTGTGGCGGGCGCTTTTATGGCGGCCTTGTTTGCCCTTGTGGTGCTTGGGTTTGCCGCAAACCAGGTCGGCTCGGGGCTTGCCCTCACCATCTTTGGTCTGGGCCTGTCGGGGCTCATCGGTGCGCCCTTCGTCGGCTCGCGGCGTGATCCCATCGCTCCGATCGATATCCCGGGCCTGAGCGACATCCCCGTGGTTGGCCGCCTGTTCTTCGAGCAGGATCTCTTCGTCTACGCGTCCATCGCCCTGACGATCCTGGTCGCCATCTATCTCAAGCGCACGCGCTCCGGCCTGACCTTGCGATCCATCGGCGAGAACCATGCATCCGCCCATGGCCTCGGCCTTCCGGTCCTGCGTGTGCGGTTTCTTGCGATCCTGTTCGGCGGTGCCTGTGCAGGTTTGGCGGGCGCTTACCTGGCCCTCGTCTATACCCGCTTCTGGTCACCCGGCATGACGGCAGGCAGGGGCTGGATCGCTCTGGCGCTTGTGGTTTTCGCAGCCTGGCGGCCGGCGTGGGTTCTGGTCGGGGCCTATATCTTCGGCGCAGCCACGGTGCTGCAGCTTCACGCGCAGGCTGCTCAATGGGGCATCCCGGCTCAGCTTCTTTCGGCCGTCCCGTACCTTGCCACGATCATCGCCCTGCTGCTGCTTTCATTGCGGTATGGGCGAGCCATTGGAGCTCCCGGATCGCTCGGGATGCCCTTCGTGCCTGACCGATGAGCAAACCGGTGTTAACATGCACTTATTCTAGGCACGGGAATTCTTGCCAGAGTGCCTCAGACCTGCGACGGAATGTCTGAAATCCAACTCGAGGGAGCGAGCATGTTTTCGAAGACGATTATGGGTGCTTTGGCAGGGGCGGCAGCCCTGGCCCTGTCCGCAGGTGCCGCCTCGGCCCAGCAGAAGCTGAAGGTCGGCTTCATCTATGTGGGCCCGGTGGGCGACCACGGCTGGAGCTATCAGCATGATCAGGGCCGCAAGGCTATCGAGAAGGCCTTCGGCGACAAGGTCGAGACTACCTATGTGGAAAGCGTTCCGGAAGCCGATTCCGAGCGCGCCATCGAGCAACTCGCCCGCACGGGCCACGGACTGATCTTCACGACCTCGTTCGGCTTCATGGAGCCGACCCTGAAGGTCGCCAAGAAGTACCCGAACATCAAGTTCGAGCACGCCACCGGCTTCAAGCGTGCCCCGAACCTCTCGACTTACGCCGCGAAGTTCCACGAGGGCCGCTACATCATCGGCCAGATCGCCGGCAAGATGACGAAGACGAACACCATCGGCTATGTGGGCGCCTTCCCAATTCCGGAAGTAATCGCCGGCATCAACTCCTACTTCCTCGGCGCACAGTCGGTGAACCCGAATGTGAAGATCAAGGTCGTGTGGGCCAATACTTGGTATGACCCCGCGAAGGAAGGCGATGCCGCCAAGGCTCTGCTCGACCAAGGCGTCGACATGCTCGCGCAGCACACGGACAGCCCGGCTCCGATTCAAGCAGCCGAGGCTCGCGGCAAGTTCGGCTTCGGGCAGGCTTCCGATATGGAGCGCTTCGCTCCGAAGGCGCAGCTCACGGCCATCGTCGACAACTGGTCCGACTATTACGTCGCCCGCACCAAGGCCGTCCTTGACGGCACCTGGAAGTCGGAAGACACCTGGGGCGGTCTCGCCGCCAATATGGTGGTCATGTCGCCCTACAAGAACATGCCCGACGACGTGAAGAAGCTGGCCGAGGAGACAGAGGCTGCGATCAGGTCCGGCAAGCTCAACCCCTTCAAGTGCCCGGTCGTCGGCCAGGACGGCAAGGAAATAGAGTGCAAGGGCAACGGCGCACTCTCGGACGAGCAGGTCCTCGGCATGAACTTCTACGTGAAAGGCATTGAGGACAAGATCCCGCAATAGGCGGCGGTCTACATTCGATCCTGAAAGGCAGCCGAGCGATCGGCTGCCTTTTTCAGTTGCGCCGCTATAATTCATGAGCAACACGAGGAGGCTGCAAGTGGCTGAGCAAGGCGCGATTAAACCGGGTGATACCGACGTCCTTATCGTCGTGGATGTCCAGTACGACTTCCTCCCAGGCGGCGCCCTTGCCGTGCCGGATGGAGACGCCGTCATCGAGCCCATCAACCGGCTGGCCCGAGCCCTTCAACATGTCGTTCTAACGCAGGATTGGCATCCAAGCGGGCATGCTTCTTTCGCGTCCAGCCATCCCGCCAAGCAGCCCTTCGAGTTGACCGAACTGCACTACGGCCAGCAGGTGCTCTGGCCGGACCACTGTATCCAGGGTACGCCAGGTGCCGAGATTTCCCGCGATCTCCTGATCCCGCACGCGCAGCTCGTCATCCGCAAAGGCTATAACGCAGGCATCGACAGCTATTCGGGGTTCAAGGAAGCCGACCGGAAGACTTCGACGGGCCTTGAAGGCTACCTCAAGGAGCGCGGTTTCAAGCGTGTCTTCTGCGCCGGTCTGGCGACGGATTTCTGTGTGGCGTGGACCGCTCTCGATGCGGTTGCGGTCGGGTTCGAGACTTATCTGATCGAGGATGCCTCGCGCGCGATCGACACCAATGGCTCGTTGGCGAGAGCCAAAAACGATTTGAGCGCTGCCGGCGTTCACACGATCAGCAGCGCTCAGGTTCTTGGGGCTTAAAACCTGCGTCAGGGCCGAGCTTGTCCCGGCCATTCGTCTTGAGACATGTGCTGTTTAAAAAACATGGATCCCCGGAACAAGCCCGGGATGACCGCGTGAACTCAAAACCAGCCAGAGTAAAAATTAAACAGCCGTTCCGTGCAGGTCGTACTCGTCCGAGCTCTCTATCTTCACATCAACGATCTCGCCCGGCTTCAGTGGCTTCTTCGAGGCCACGTAGACCACGCCGTCGATCTCCGGCGCGTCATACTTGGTGCGGCCCGTGGCGACGGTTGCGCCGACCTCGTCGATGATGACGGGGAGCGTTTTGCCGACGCGACCTTTGAGCAGCTTGGCGCTGACTTTCTGCTGGGTCTGCATGAAGCGGTGCCAGCGCTCTTCCTTGACCTCCGGCGGAATCGCGCCGGCGAGTTCGTTGGCGGGTGCGCCCTGCACGGGCTCATACTGGAAGCAGCCGGCGCGGTCGATCTTCGCTTCCTTCAGCCACTGCATCAGGAAGTCCACATCCTCTTCCGTCTCGCCGGGGAAGCCCACGATGAAGGTGGAGCGGATGGCCAGATCCGGGCAAATCTCGCGCCACTTCTTGATGCGCTCCAGGGTCTTCTCCTGATTGCCGGGGCGGCGCATGGCCTTGAGCACGCTCGGTGAGGCATGCTGGAAGGGGATGTCGAGATAGGGAAGGATCTTGCCCTCCGCCATGAGCGGGATGACCTCGTCCACGTGCGGGTAGGGATAGACGTAGTGCATGCGCACCCACATGCCGAGATCGCCGAGTTCCTTGGCGAGTTCGTAGAAACGGGTGCGGACCTCGCGGTCCTTCCACATGCTGGGTTGGTACTTGATGTCGAGGCCGTAGGCGCTGGTGTCCTGCGAGATCACCAGCAGCTCCTTCACGCCGGCCTTGGCGAGCCTCTCGGCCTCGCGCAGCACATCACCAATAGGGCGGCTGACGAGGTCGCCGCGCAGCTTCGGGATGATGCAGAAGGTGCAGCGGTTGTTGCAGCCTTCCGAGATCTTCAAATAGGCGTAGTGGCGCGGCGTCAGCTTCACGCCCTGGGGCGGCACGAGATCGATGAAGGGATCGTGCGCGGGCGGAACGGCCCGGTGAACGGCGGAGACCACGGATTCATAGGCCTGCGGGCCGGTGATCGCGAGGACGTTCGGGAACTGCTCGCGGATCTGCTCGGGCTCGGCGCCCATGCAGCCGGTCACGATGACTTTGCCGTTCTCGGCCATGGCCTCGCCGATGGCTTCCAGAGACTCGGCCTTGGCACTGTCCAGGAAGCCGCAGGTGTTGACGATGACCACGTCGGCCCCGTCATGCTCCTTGGTCAGATGGTAACCTTGAGCGCGAAGCTGCGTGATGATGCGCTCAGAGTCGACCAGGGCCTTCGGGCAGCCCAGGGACACGAACGAGACTTTGGGTGCGGGAGCATTCATCCGCGAAATTCCACTCTAGAGGCTATACGGACATCGGGAAGGCGCCCGCGTAATGCGGCTTCGGTGCGAAATCATGGCAAGGGAGCCTGGATCGGGCGCGCTTCGCGCCCGGTGACTTCGCAGCCCTGCGGGACTGCCTCATCAAGTCGATGTCACGCCTCGCGCAGGCGCCCCGGATGGAGGAGCGCGCGACTGAAGCGCCGGAATGCCTTACAACAGAGCGCCCGCATTGACAACACCGGGCGGCCAAGGCAACCCGGACGTACGGCACGATTAAGTCTTTGAACGGCTTAGGTTGTTGAGCCGCCTTAGTGAGCCATGAGGATGGGAAATTCCGATGTGATCAGGGTATTTCGCGTCGCGCCGCCGATGATCCATTCCCGTGCCCGGGAGTGGCCATAGCCGCCCATGACGATCAGGTCGGCGGAGGTTCTGCGGGCCTGCTCGAGAATGACATCGCTGACATCTCGGCCTTGGCTCTCAGCGGTAGTCACCTCCACAGGTGCTCCGTAGCGGCTGATATGCTTGGCGATATCGGCGGCTGGCTGACTGTTGCCGTCTGCCTTATGTTCCGGATCGACCACCAGAATCGTGATCTTCGTAGCCTTCTCCAGGAAGGGAACTGCCTCGGCAGCGGCGCGAGCGGCCTCCCTGGAGTTGTGCCAGCACACGAGCACGCGGCGAAGGGCGTCCGCCGGTCGGTGATTGGGCGGGACGACCAAAACGCTTCGGCCGCCCTCGAACAGCACGGCCTCAAAGAGAGAATTCCACTGCTCGGATCCGTTTGCATCGTAGGGACGGCTCATGATGAAGAGATCCGCCCAACGGGCCTCCGTGGCAGCCTCATTCGAGATTTCCCCGGAAGTACCGTCGATCCGCCGGATTTCATTCGGGACGCTGAAGCGGGCCATGCGATCAGCCAATTTCCTCTGAAGCACGTCCCCCGTGCCCTTGGCCTCTTCAGTCAGGGAGACGAGGATTTCGGCAGCTGCTGCTCCTGCATCCATGGGCGCGATCAGGGGGACGTCAGGAAGGAGATTGGTGAACAGGCCAGTCACATGCGCTTGAGAGACCGAAGCAATGGCCTCTGCATGCTGCAGACGCTCCTCATCGCGAGAGGTGCCGTCGAGGTGAACGAGGACGTCTTTGATCATGATGTTCTCCAGCCGAATATTCGAAGTCAGCAGAAGTCCCACACTTGATTCTTGGGCGAGTGGGCCCCCAGCCAAGATGCCGGCAGACAATAAGCTCAGCCGCGATCGATGAAATTGATGCCGATCAAGATTCGATGTGGCTCGTTCCCAAGCGCGCTTTCACGGCGGGAGCCCGGGCATTAGGAATAATGCCAAGCCTGAGGAGGGCAGAGCGCTACATCCAAGAAGCGAGATATCTGTCGATCCTAAGGAGGGAGGGTTGCCGTGCAGATCGCGGTCTTTAGCACCAAGCCGTACGACCGGCGTTTCCTGGAAGCGGCCAGCGCCGGATCGGGACACCGGCTGGTCTATTTCGAGGCTAAGCTGTCCGTTGAGACCTGCGACCTTGCCGCGGGCGCCGATGCTGTCTGCACTTTCGTTAATGACGACGTGAGCGGGGGTGTTCTCGCCAGCCTCTCCGCAAAGGGCATCAAGCTGATCGTCCTACGCTCGGCCGGCTTCAACAATGTCGATCTCGCGGCCGCCAAAGTCTTGGACATCACCGTTGCCCGTGTTCCGGCCTATTCGCCCCATGCGGTTGCGGAGCACACACTAGCCCTCATCCTTGCGCTCAATCGCAAGACACATCGTGCCTATAATCGCGTACGGGAAGGCAATTTTGCTTTAGAAGGCCTTCTCGGCTTCGATCTTGCCGGTAAGACAGTCGGTGTGGTGGGAACCGGCAAGATCGGGGGGGTCGTGTGCAAGATCCTTGTGGGATTTGGCTGCAAGGTGATCGCCTACGATCTGCAGCCCAATCCCGCCTGCCTCGATATCGGCGTCACCTATGTGGCGATTGATGAACTGTTCTCCTCCTCCGACATCATCACCCTGCACTGCCCACTGACACCCGTGACGCACCATCTCATCAACGAGGCGGCTCTGACGCGCATGAAGCGGGCCGTGATGCTGATCAACACGAGCCGCGGAGCCGTTGTCGACACCCACGCTGTGCTGAAAGGCCTGAAGGAGGGCGTGATCGGCAATCTCGGCCTCGACGTCTACGAGGAAGAGGCTGACCTCTTCTTCGAAGATCTGTCGGGCCGCTTCATCGATGACGATGTCTTCGCGCGCCTGCTGACTTTTCCTAACGTGCTCATCACGGGTCACCAAGCTTTCTTCACAAAGGAGGCACTGACCAATATCGCGGAAACGACAATCGCCAATGTCACCTCCTTCGAAAAGACCGGAAGCGCTATGCATGAGGTCTCCGTCGAGAAGATCGCACGCTAGAAGCGGGCGGTTCGGTTGTCCTTAGGAGGTCTTGGCAACCGCAGCCAGGAGAAGCAGGACATGTCCTTCTCCCCAAGTCGGCAGGACAAGACGGGCATATGAACCGGAGGGAGACCGGAAATAGGTCGGTGCACGCTGAGACACCGTCATGAGGCACTGCTCAGTGAAACCTTCCAATGGAGCGTTTTGCGGGATCTCATCCGAGAATTCGCCAGCGAGAGGCACCCTGGACTCCTGAACGATCTTCTCGCCTGCCGTTTCGAAGCGAAACCGGTCGGGATTCTCGAAGGCGGTCAACAGCATGAGGTTCGAGGAAAGCTCCGGCAGTTGAGAAAGATCGACATCATCGGAGAAAGGCATGGGGTTCTCGCCGCGGAGCAGATCTTTCCAATAGGCCAGCGCCTTGGCGAGGTCGGGCTCGAGGTCGTCGGGCAGAGATGTGGTGAGAGCTGCTGATGTCATGTCTTGACCCGCTATGATGCGCTTCGCATGCACCATCTTATCTCACAAGGTCGAAAACTCTCAGGCTGATTTCGGGTTACCTGTCTTAGTCGCTGGGGATCTGCTGTTCTCTACCCTATAAAAAAGGAAGCTCGATCCTCGTGGCTCCACAAGGGACTGCGAGGCGTTGAGACGACGAGTGGAGGCGCATGAATTGCCGGATATTGTAACACTCACGATGAACCCGGCGCTCGATGTCTCAACGAGTGCAGAGACCGTCGTGCCCACGGACAAGGTTCGGTGCGGTGCCGTCCAGCACGATCCGGGCGGAGGCGGAATCAATGTGGCACGTGTTGTTCAAACTCTAGGCGGCCATGCTCTCGCGGTTTTTCCGGCCGGCGGCCCGACAGGTTTGATGTTGGAAAGGCTTTTGGGGCGCGCAGGCGTTCCATCCCGGCATGTAACGATCAGCGGCTTCACGCGGGAGAGTTTTACGGTCGACGAGCGGAGAAGCGGACTTCAATATCGCTTCGTGTTGCCCGGTCCCGAAATCAGCGCAGCGGAGAGGCAGGCTTGCCTCGAAGAGCTGGCGCGAGCCGCTGAAGGCGCTCGCATCATCGTCCTGAGTGGTAGCTTTCCTCCCGGCCTGTCTCACGACTTCGTCCAGGATGTCGCCGATCTCTCGAAAAGGCTCGGCTGCCGTTTCGTGCTCGATACGTCGGGCGAAGCCCTGCGCCATGTCAAATATGGAGCCTACCTTCTCAAACCCAGCATTCGCGAACTTCGAGAATGGGTAGGTCAGGAGTTGCACAGTGAGGCCGAGCAGGTCGAAGCTGCCCGGCAATTGATTGATCGAGGCATCACCGAAGTGATGGTTGTTTCGCAAGGGGCTGAGGGTGCACTTCTGGTCACGGCCGATGGTCACGAGAAACTCGCGCCTATCGAAGTGCCGATCAAAAGTGCAGTCGGCGCAGGGGACAGCATGGTCGCGGCCATATGCTTCGGTCTCGTTCAGGGCCTCGACCTGCGCCATGCCATACGCCTCGGCATGGCCGCGGGAGCGGCAACCCTGATGACGCCGGGAACAGGGTTATGCCGCAGAGAAGATGTCGAGCGTCTCTATGCTGAGCGGATCGCTCAGGAGACCATCGAACCCCTTAGGGGCGTAGGAAGCGGCTAGTCCTGTACTCTCGACCTTTCCCTCACCACCAAAGCCTTGGAGAATGCTGTGTCTGTGATTGAAAGCTACCTGTCGCGAACACGGATCGCCTATTTCTCCATGGAGATCGCACTCAGAAGCGAGATGCACACCTATTCCGGAGGCCTGGGTGTCCTTGCCGGGGATACGGTGCGCTCCGCCGCCGACCTCGAACTGCCGATGGTGTTTGTGACGCTGGCAAGCCGGCAAGGCTATCTTTGGCAGGAAATCGATGCCAAGGGGCAGCAGATCGACCATCCCGATCCTTGGGAGCCGGAAGATTGGGCGATTCCGCTTCAGGATGTCATGGCGGTTGCGATCGAGGGACGCAATGTATGGGTCCGGCCATGGCTCTACGAATGGGTTTCCCCCCGCGGCTATAAAGTCCCGGTGATCCTGCTAGATACGCATGTCGACGAGAACGATCTTCATGATCGCGGCATTACTCACAGGCTCTATGGTGGGGACGACGCATACCGTCTCAAACAGGAGATCGTGCTCGGCATTGGCGGAGAGCATGTTCTGAGGGCACTCGGGTTCAAGATCGAGACCTATCACCTCAATGAGGGGCATGCTGCGCTGCTGCCTCTCGCGCTGCTGCGCCGTGGTGAGGACATCGAAGTGGTAAAGAGACGTTGTGTCTTCACCACCCATACTCCCGTCGAAGCAGGGCATGATCGCTTTAGCTACGGGCAAGTCGCACACATTCTCGGGGAGTTTCTGGAAGTCGATCAGATCAAGACTCTGGCTGGCGATGATCAGCTCAACATGACGCGGCTCGCCTTGAATCTCAGCTCGTACGTCAACGGCGTTTCCCTCCGTCATGCGGAGACGACACGGCAGATGTTTCCCGATTATCGCATTCATGCGGTGACCAATGGCGTCCATGCCCGGCAATGGACGCACCCCGCATTTGCGCGCCTGTTTCACGACATGGCGCCGGACTGGGATGTGCAGCCGGAAACCCTAGCGAGAGTCGTCCACCTCAGTGATGAGGCAGTCTGGCGCGCTCACGAGGAGGCGAAGGGGGATCTGATCGCTCTGGTGCGGCAGACAGCCCATCAGCCTCTTGATCCTGCTCTTCCCATCATCGGCTTCGCGCGCCGGATGACCGAATACAAGCGCGCGGGCCTGCTGATCAGCGACTGGTCGAGATTGATGGAAATCCATCGTCACTTTCCGTTTCAGATCGTGATGGCCGGGAAGGCCCATCCGCGCGATGAGGGCGGAAAACAACTGATCCATGAGATTACGGCACAGGCGCATCATGCAAGGATCCCAGTCGCCTTCATTCCCAATTATCACATGGACCTTGCCAGGATCATCGTAGCCGGCAGCGATATCTGGCTGAACACACCTTTGCCACCCCTGGAAGCTTCGGGAACGAGCGGCATGAAGGCCACCCTCAATGGCGTTCTGAACTTCAGTACTCTTGATGGTTGGTGGCTTGAAGGATGTGAGGAGGGGATCACAGGCTGGGGATTCGGCCAGGAAGGATTGCCCGGTGATCACGCGCGAATTCTCTACGACAAACTGGAGAACACCATCCTTCCACTCTATTGCAAAAACAGATCCGGTTGGGTTGGCATGATGAAACAGGCTATCGCGAAGATCGGACCGGTGTTCAATACGCAGCGCATGATGCGGACCTACGCCAGCGAGGCCTACTTGCTGCATGTCAAGGACGTAGCCGGAATCTCCCTGTTGACTGGGGAATGATCAAGGTCGGGAGGCAGGGATGACCCGCATTGCTATCCTTCAGGGGCACCCAACTCCGGGAGGCCGACATTTCTGTCATGCGCTGGCGGAGGCTTATGCTCAGGGTGCAGCGAAGGGCGGCCATGACGTTCACCTCATCTGTGTGGCGGAACTCGATTTTCCGCTTCTTCGCTCCAAAAGTGATTGGGAGAATGATCCCCCGCCGCCTGTAATCGAACAGGCGCAGCAATCGCTGGCCTGGGCCGAGCATTTCGTAATCGTCTACCCACTCTGGTTGGGAGGCATGCCGGCCCTTCTCAAAGGGTTTCTTGAGCAGGCTCTCCGACCTGCCTTCATGACCGGTGGTGCAGGTGCGGGAGCCAGTTGGAAGACTGCCCTGAAGGGCAAGTCGAGCCGCATCATCATCACCATGGGCATGCCCGGCTTTGCGTTCCGCTGGTATTTCGGCGCGCATAGCCTGAAAAGCCTCAAGTGCAGCATCCTGTCGCTCGTGGGCGTTGGACCGAGCCGGCATACGCTCATCGGAATGATCGAGGGAATGAGCGATGCCAAACGCAAAGCCTGGCTCAATTCTGTCGCAGAGCTCGGACGGAAAGCGCGATAGGCTAATCCTGCTCTAACGGCGCTCCTGAAGAAGCTCGATCTGCAGTTCCTGAATCTCGGCAAGCCTTTCCCATTGCCGCGAGATCAGGTGATCGATCTTCTCATGAAGATGTCGAATTTCCAGCTCTGCCTTCAGGTTGACTCGGTAGTCATTGAGAGAACGCAGCCGGTCCTTCGCTTCCTGCCGCTTCTGGCTCATCATGATGATCGGAGCCTGGATTGCGGCAAGGCATGACAGCATGAGGTTGAGAAGGATGTAGGGATACGGATCAAAGGCATCCTGGCCGACGAGAGCATTGAGGCCAATCCAGCCTGCAAGAACCAAGCCGAAGAAGACGAGGAAGGTCCAGCTGCCGCCGAAGGCTGCCAGCCAGTCGGACAGTCTCTCTCCGATGGTGCGGCGCTCGTCATAACTGGCCTCGATATTCATCGAGACCGTAGCTCCTTCGGCAAGAGAGCGGGTGACCTCCTGATCGAGCTTGGTCAATTCGCCCCGTTCTTGCCGCAGCAACTCCTCCACGTGGAGCATGCGGTAGCGGTCAACGGCCGCACGGCTGATGCGAGCGTCCATCGTCAGTGATGGATGGTCTCTCAGAATCCGATCCACAAGTGCAGGGTGGAGGTGATCCAGTACCACGAACTCCCGATGCGGGTAGGATTTACCGGTGATCGGACAGATGGCATTGGTTGACGACAGGACCCGGGATGTCATGAACTATCCTCCGTAGGATTGGCGGATCACTTGGCATGGATCAAACTTAACCGCACAAAGGCTGTCTACATAGCCGCATCCGCTCCCTTCCGAGCTTGTTATCTCAGAACAGGTGTTCTTTGTCCGTTCGCATACATTTCCATGGCGCAGCCCATGCTGTCACAGGCTCCTGTTTCCTGCTGGAAACGGATGAGGCCCGGGTCCTCGTCGATTGCGGAATGTTCCAGGGTGCCAAGTCAGAGAAAGAGCTGAATTACCGGCAGTTTCCGTTCAGGGCGTCGGGGCTTGACGCCATGTGCCTCACCCATGCCCATATCGACCATAGCGGCCTCATCCCGAAGCTCGTGAATGCCGGGTTCAAGGGCCCGATCTATGCCACGCCCGCGACGGCGGATCTTGCCTCCATCATGCTGCCGGACTCCGGGCATATCCAGGAACTCGAGGTCGATCAGCTCAATCGGCGCAACAGCCGCCGAGGCCGGCCGACCGTCACCCCGATCTACACCGCCGAGGATGCCGTTGCCTCTCTCGATCAATTCCGGCCCGTCCCGTACGGGCAATGGCGAGACGTCGCTCCCGGTTTCAAGGCTCGTTACTGGAATGCGGGCCATCTCCTGGGCTCGGCCTCCATCGAGATGGAGATCGCCTCCGGCGGAAGCGACAAGCCTGTTCGCCTGCTTTTCTCGGGCGATGTGGGACCGGACTACAAGCTTCTGCAGCCGGATCCGGTTGGTCCGAGCGGTATCGATTACGTCGTTATGGAAGCCACCTACGGCGATACGGACCGGGATGGCATCACCATAGAGCGTCGCCGTCGCATGCTGAGAGACGAAGTTCGCGCGGCGATGCGGCCGAGTGGTGTGCTTCTCATCCCATCCTTCGCGGTTGAGCGGACGCAGGAGCTGCTCGTCGATCTGCTGGAGTTGATGGAAGTCGGAGAACTGCCCGAAATCCCGCTTTTCATCGACTCGCCACTTGCCACCAGGGCGAGCGCCATCTTCAAGAAACACGCCCGTGAATTGCGGAATGGCAAGGATCTGGTTGAGGCGCTCGAGAAGCGCTGGGTTCGATTTACGGAGAGTGTAGAGCAGAGCAAGGCCATCGACCGTATTCATAGCTTTCATATCGTGATGGCCGCGAGCGGCATGTGTGAGGCGGGCCGGATTCGACACCACCTGAAGGCATGGCTCTGGCGCGACGAGGCGACGGTGCTGTTCGTTGGCTATCAGGCACAGGGCTCGCTCGGACGCATCCTGCAGGATGGAGCGACGCGGGTGCGGATCCAGGGAGAGGACGTGAGGGTCAGGGCCCGGATGAGAAGCCTCGACCTTTATTCGGGGCATGCTGATGGGCCTGAGCTGAAAACCTGGCTCATCGAGCGGCTGCCGGTCCGGCGCGGTGTTTTCCTGGTCCACGGCGAGGAAGCCCCACTCCAAGCCCTGCAATCTTCGCTGAGTGGAATTGTTCCGGCCGACCGGGTGCTCATCCCGGAACTCGACGATATCTATGAGTTGTCTGGCGGCAGGGCGGTTCAGGTGGATGACCATGAGCGTCGCCTGGAGCCCGCCATCGTGGGGCGGCAGGACTGGAGCAATGATTATTCCAAGTTGCTGATGGACATCAACGAGGCCCTCGACAAGGCTGCCGACAAGCGGGCGAAGGCCGTCATTGTCAGACGCCTGCGCCGTGCCCTGCAGGAGCAGGAGGAGGCTGGAGCTTGATGAGGATCAAGTTGAGGGAAGGGGCGATCCTCTAGGGTCAGGTATGGCTGCGTGATAGAATGATCAGGCGCGGTCTAGGAGGAACTCATGCTTTACCACCTCACCCTTCACCTCGCCCGGTCAAAGGCCTATCCCGAGGGCAGCTCGAAATTCGGCTATGAGATCACGGCCCCGCTTGACGCCGCAGGAATGCTGGATGCGGCCGAGTGGAAGGAGAAGCGAGCACTCTGCCGTGTCCGACGGTTCTGGGGCGACGAGATCGATCGGCATGGCTATCTGATTCACCGTCCCGGTGGCTCTGGGGGTGCAACCTGGGCCATCGATTATGATCCCGAACGTGCGATCGACGATGAAGCGGGATATCGTCTCAACAAGCATCGATTTGCCGTGGGCGAGTACGTCTCCATCCAGGATGAAGATGACGAGCTCCACACGTTCCAGGTGGTTGAGGCTCGGCCGATCGAGGCGGCTGAGAAGGTCTAGAGCATCGGACCCGAGAGTGGCCACCACTTGGGGGTCAATCCTATGCTCATTCCTCGGAAGAGAGCGTCGTCCGGAGCGGAAAACCGGGTCCCCTTTTCGCTGACGCGGCCGTTCGGGTCGCTGACGCGGACCTCCGGTTCCGCACAATGCACCAAGGAGCGGAGATTATGTGGCGCCTGTGTCTCGTCGTGCTGGCCTTTGCCATGAGCCTTCAGCCTGTTCTGGCTCAGGAAGGACGCATTCAGCGCGGGCGTACCTTCGTTCAGACAAACTGCGCCATGTGCCATGCCGTCGGGCGCATCGGTGAAAGCCCCTTAAGCGAAGCGCCGCCTTTCCGGACTCTTCAGAGGCGCTACCCTCTAGAGGATCTGGCGGAGGCACTTGCTGAGGGCATCATCACCGGCCATCCGTCCATGCCGGAATTTCAGCTCGACCCGGCACAGGTCAACGATGTGATCGCCTATCTGCAATCGATCCAGCAATAGAGTTCGAGTTCCTTGAGGTCTCTGGTTAGAGCATCGTGCGGAAAAGTGGACCCGGTTTTCCGCAAGAACGATGCTCCGCTTGAAAGAGGAAGCATCGAATCAATCCCAAAAGTGCAGATCCACTTTTGGGTCCGATGCTCTAGCGTCATCCGGCGGCCCTGAGGCCGCCGTTTTCATGTTTAGTAGGACAAGAACAGCGGCACCTTGCTGCTCTTGAGCATCGATTGGGTGACGCCGCCCAGCACCATCTGGCGCAGACGAGAATGAACGAAAGCGCCCATCACGATAAGATCTGCCCGGAAATAGCCCGCCTGCGTCCGTAAGGTCTCGCCTATATCGCCGTCGGTTGCGGCTGTTTCCTTGACGGCGCAGTTGATGCCGTGACGGGTCAAGTGGGGCGCGAGCTCAGCTCCTTTGACAGACTTCGACAGGTCCTTCTCTCCAGATATGCTGAGGATCTCAACCTGCTGTGCTGCTCTCAGGAAGGGCAGGGCGTCGCTGACGGCGCGGGCCGCCTTCGCACTGCCATCCCATGAAATGAGCACACGATTGGCGCTGTAGCGGGTTACGCCCGGTGAAACGACGATCATCGGAGCGCCACCATTGAACAGGCCCTCCTCAAGAAGACCGCGGTTCAAACTCAGCGTATCCGTCTCCGCATCGAAAACCGTCAGGTCATGGATGCGGGCCCTTTTCGCGAACGATGTCGAGAGCGCAGGGTAATGCTCCTGAACCACCTCGGCCGTGCAGGCAATGCCCTGGGATAGGGCCTCCTGCCGAGCTTGATCGGCCAATGTCTGAGCGAGGCCCAAAAGGCGGGTATTTTCCTCCTCGATCAGCCGATCCGCGACTTGGCTCACGAAGGCGTGGGTTACCGTCACCTTCGGCGACAAAGTCAAAATGGAGGCGTGGGCTTGGGCCTGCTGGGCGAGCGAAAGTCCATAATCGATAGCGGCCGATTGGGACCGTTCATCGCGAGAAAGGCCAATCAACAGGCTCTTGATATTCTGCAGCATAACTTCCTCCTCTTGGGAAGAATATGCCTCCAGAGTTGATCACCGACATTGACGGCAATCAAGGAGTTGTGAGCCTAAGGCACAAGAACGGCAGCGCCCTGAAGCCGTCCCTGACGTAGATCCGCCAAGGCCTCGTTGGCCGCTTCGAGGGGATAGACGACAGTTTCGGTTTTGATGCCGGCCTTGGGTGCGATCGCCAGAAAATCATGAGCGTCCTGGCGGGTGAGATTGGCAACCGAGAGGATCTGCCGCTCTCCCCACAGCAGCCGATAGGGGAATTGCGGAATGTCACTCATGTGAATGCCGCCGCAGACAACCCGGCCACCTTTGCGGACAGCCTTCAGGGCAAGCGGTACCAGATACCCAACTGGGGCGAAGATGATTGCTGTATCCAGGAGTTCGGGGGGAGGCTCATCCGAGCCGCCAGTCCAAATCGCGCCGAGGGAGCAAGCGAAATCCTGAGCGGCGAGATCGCCCGGACGCGTGAAAGCGAAGACTTTGCGGCCCTGCCAAACACAGACCTGAGCGATGATATGAGCGGCCGCCCCGAAGCCATAGATTCCAACTCTCTGACCATCCCCTGCCGCAACAAGGGAGCGCCACCCGATGAGGCCCGCGCATAGGAGAGGGGCAATGGCCACAGGATCGGCGTTGTCCGGCAGTTTGAACGCGTAGGCGGCATCAGCTACGGTATGGGTCGCAAAACCCCCATCCCGCGTGTAGCCCGTGAACAAAGGGTTATCGCACAGGTTCTCGTGGTTCGACAGGCAATAAGGGCAATGCCCGCAGGTATGGCCGAGCCAGGGGACGCCCACACGCTCTCCAGTCTGGAGGCCTGTCACGCCACTTCCGAATGCTTCGATGCGCCCCACGATTTCATGGCCGGGAATGAGGGGCAGCTTCGGATGGGGCAGGTCGCCGTCGACCACGTGCAGGTCGGTCCGGCAGACAGCGCAAGCCTCGACCCTAATGCGGATCTCGCCGGGACCAGGCACAAGAAGAGGGCGCTCCTCCAGTGCGAGGAGCGTGCGCTGTTCTCGAAGGACCATGGCCCTCATGACAGAGCCTTACAGTTGAAGCTCCTGAGCCACTTTCTTCTCCAAAGCCGCGAGCTCCATGGCTATGGGGGTGTGTCGCTCGCGATGCCGGCGCTTCAATTCCTGGATCAGCTCGCTTTTGTGCGCCTCGGAATATGAACTGTTCTTGGTAGCCTGGAGATCCTTCTCGAGCGCACAATCGAGATCGGCGATTTCGGCCAAGAGGGATTGCATGTGAGGCAGAAGGTCCGGTGAATAAATTCGTCTGGGCCCTGATGCGCTCTGGACAGGTTGGTAATCAACGTGGGTTGACATGGCTTCCTCCACTCTTGCAGTGGCTCCCACCCGCGCGGCTCTCTGCAACTATAAGAGCAGATCACTATGGTAATGGTTGGGCACCTCAGCAGAACGAGGCCAGACTGGGCCGGAAAAGGCTTCCAAGCATTGACGCCGATCAAGAAACTGCCTCGGCTTAAGCTTTATAGAGACCCTTCAGATGGTGGGAGAGGATGATGCTCGGGTGGGTCGTGCGGATCATCATGATCGTTGCAGGTGTCGTGACGGGCCTGTTCGTGGCCAAGGATGCGCCGCTGTTCGGGGTCGTGCAGACGATGGTGATGCTTCTGCTCCTCGCCCTGATCGTCGCTGCGCTGGCTTTTTGGCCCGAGCGCTGGTCGCTCAAACGGCGGCGGGTACGCTGACGACCTGAAGACAAACGAGGCGCAGCAAGAAATTCCCGCTGCGCCCTTTTTGGCCGAATGTTTCAGTCTTACCGGCCCCAGCGAAGCACCAGCGGATCAAGGCGGCGGGCGATCTCGATGAGGCCCTTGCGCGTCTCGGGGTGAAGCGGCTGAAGCGGATGGCGGACGGCATCGGACTTAATCACTCCGCCCTCCTTCATGAGCGCCTTGGCGGCGGACAACCCGCACTGGCGGTTCTCGTAGTTGATGAGAGGGAGCCACCGCTCGTAAGCCGCAGCCGCTTCCTCGCGGTTGCCCGCGAAGTACGGATCGATGATCTTACGGATGCCGTCGGGATAAGCACCGCCCGTCATCGCGCCCGTAGCGCCCGCGTCGAGATCGGCCATGAGGGTGATCGCCTCCTCGCCGTCCCAAGGGCCCTCGATGGCCTCACCACCCAGCGCGATGAGTTCGCGGAGTTTATTGGCAGTGCCGGCCACCTCAATCTTGAAATAGGAGACATTGGCGATTTCCTTCGCCATCCGGGCCAGAAAGGCAGGCGACATGGAGGTGCCCGCCATGGGGGCGTCCTGGATCATGATAGGAATGCTGACGGCATCCGATACCCGGCGGAAGAACTCGTAGATGCCGCCTTCCGAGACGCGCAGCGTCGCGCCATAGAAGGGTGGCATGATCATCACCATCGCTGCTCCGGCCTCCTGCGCCCGCTTCGAGCGGTCGGCGCAGATTTCGGTCGAGAAATGGCTCGTTGTGACGATGACCGGCACACGCCCTGCCACATGGTCGAGAACGGCGTGCATCACGGCATCGCGTTCGGCATCGGTGAGCAGGAATTGCTCGGAAAAGTTGGCGAGAATGCAGACGCCGTCGGAACCGGCATCGATCATGAAGTCGATGGCTCGCTTCTGCCCCTCAAGATCGAGCTGGCCATTGCCGCCGAAGATAGTCGGAGCGACCGGAAACACGCCGCGATAGGGACGGACTGAAGATCTTTCGAGCGAAGACATGTTCTCTCCCTGAAATCCTGTTTCTTGGGTATCGATGTTAATGGTTGTCGCGCGGGACCGGTGATCCCGTTTTTCCGACGAGGAAATCGAGATCCGCGCCCTTGTCCGCCTGCATCACATGATCGACGTACATTTTCACATAGCCACGGGTAGCATGAGGCTCCGGCGCCATCCAGGCGGCGCGACGGCGCTCCAGTTCCTCGGCCTCCACGTGTAAATGGAGGCTGCGGGCCGCCACGTCGAGGGTGATCAGATCGCCGTTCTGGACAAGCGCCAGCGGACCGCCAGCTGCGGCTTCGGGGGCTACATGCAGAACCACGGTGCCGTAAGCCGTGCCGGACATGCGGGCATCGGAGATGCGGATCATGTCGCGCACGCCCTTCTTCAGCAGCTTCTGGGGCAGGGGCATGTTGCCGACCTCGGCCATGCCTGGATAGCCTTTCGGTCCGCAGTTTTTCAACACCATGACGCAAGTCTCGTCGATGTCGAGAGTGTCGTCATCGATGCGGTGGTGCAGGTCCTCAATGGTTTCGAACACCACGGCTCGGCCCGTATGCTTCATGAGTTCAGGAGAGGCCGCGGACGGCTTGATGACCGCACCGTTGGGCGCCAGATTGCCCCGCAGGATCGCAATGCCGGCTTCCGGCTTGAAAGGCTCCTCGAAGGTGGTGATCACCTCGCGGTTCCAGCAGGGTGCATCCTTCACGTTTTCCCAGAGCGACTTGCCATTCGCGGTCAGGGCATCCTTGTGCAGAAGGCCCTTTTCGCCCAGCGTGCGCAGAACCACCGGCAGGCCGCCTGCGTAGTAGAAGTCCTCCATGAGGAAGCGGCCCGACGGCATGAGGTCGACAAGGCAATGGACGTCGCGGCCAAGGCGGTCGAAGTCATCAAGCGTGAGCTCAATCCCAGAGCGCCCAGCCATGGCAAGAAGATGGACAACGGCGTTGGTCGACCCGCCGATGGCGGCGAGGGTGCGGATGGCGTTCTCGAAAGCTTGGCGGGTCAGCAGCTTCGAGAGCACGAGATCTTCGTTCACCATCTCGACGATGCGGCGGCCCGCCATGCGGGCGAGATGGTTGCGGCGCGCGTCTGCTGCCGGGATTGCGGCATTCTCAGGCAGGCCGACGCCGAGCGCTTCCACCATGGACGCCATGGTCGAGCCGGTGCCCATGGTCATGCAGTGCCCGGCCGAGCGGTTCATGGCACCTTCGGCCTCGTGGAACTCCTGCAGGGTCACCTCACCAGCGCGCAACTGCTCGCTCATGGAAATGATGTTGGTGCCCGAGCCTATGTATTTGCCGCGATAGACGCCGCGCAGCTGCGGGCCGCCCGACACGCCAATGGTCGGAAGGTCGGCGGATGCTGCGCCCATCAACAGGGCAGGGGTAGTCTTATCGCAGCCCATGAGCAGCACGACGCCATCGAGCGGATGAGCGCGGATGGCTTCTTCCACATCCATAGCCGCGAGATTCCGGAAGAGCATGGCGGTCGGGCGCATCGTCACCTCGCCGAGCGAGGAGACAGGAAACTCCAACGGAAAGCCTCCTGCATCGAGCACGCCATATTTCACATGCTCCGCAATGGTTCGGAAATGCGCGTTGCAGGGCGTCAGTTCGGACCAGGTGTTGCAGATGCCGATGACGGGGCGACCTTCGAACTGGTCCTGTGGGAAGCCGCTGTTCTTCAGAAACGAGCGGTAATAGAATCCCATTTTATCCTGGCGGCCGAACCAAGCCTGGCTGCGCAGCTGGCGTTTCTTGTCTTCGCTCATTTTTCTTGTCCTTGAACCTTGCGGTAACGGCTGGGGGCGCCCCATTGATTACGACTAATGTAGCATGGTTGCCATTTAATCGGCATATAATATGATAAATAGGCAGCTGTTAAGGCTGCTAAAGTCTAAAATCAAAGAATCCAGTGGGAGAAAACGCATGAAGGCTCGTCATCTTCTGACGACAATCGGTATGGCTGCGCTGATGCTGTCGTCGGGTGCTGCATACGCCCAGACCAAAATGACCGTTGGCTTTTCGCAGGTCGGATCGGAATCCGGCTGGCGCGCCGCGGAGACGAAGGTCTCAAAAATCGAGGCCGAAAAACGCGGCATCGATCTGAAGATCTCAGATGCGCAGCAGAAGCAGGAGAATCAGATCCGTGCGGTCCGCTCCTTCATCGCGCAGGGCGTTGACGCCATTCTCCTGGCCCCGGTCGTCGCGACCGGCTGGGATGCGGTGCTCAAGGAGGCCAAGGAAGCCAAGATCCCGGTGGTGCTGCTCGACCGCTCCATCGAGACGAAGGACGAATCGCTCTATCTGACCGCTGTGACCTCCGACACCGTCTATGAGGGTAAGGTCGCCGGCGAATGGCTAGCCAAGGAAACCGGCGGCAAGTGCAATGTGGTCGAACTGCAAGGCACCGTTGGCTCGAGCCCGGCGATCAACCGCAAGAAGGGTTTTGATCAGGTCGTGGCCGCCAATCCTGGCATGAAGATCATTCGCACCCAGTCCGGCGACTTCACCCGCACCAAGGGCAAAGAGGTGATGGAGAGCTTCATCAAGGCTGAAGGCGGCGGCAAGAACATCTGCGCCGTCTATGCCCACAACGACGACATGGCCATCGGCGCCATCCAGGCCATCAAGGAAGCGGGCCTGAAGCCGGGCAAGGACATCAAGGTCGTCTCCATCGACGCTGTGCCAGATATCTTCAAGGCGATGGCCGATGGCGAGGCGAACGTCACCGTGGAGCTGACGCCCAACATGGCTGGTCCCGCATTGGATGCCCTGATTGCCTACAAGAAGGCTGGCACTGCTCCGAAGAAGTGGATCCAGACGGAGTCCAAGGTCTACACGCCGGAGACGGCGAAGGCCGAGTACGAGAAGCGCAAGGAGCTCTACTGACCTCTTGGATCCACGGGCGGCAGGTGTGGGGGCATGCCTGCCGCCTTTCATGTTCCGTTCTCAAGGGGCGGTTCACCCGTGAACTGGCGAGGGGGTATGCAGTTAATGAGCGAGCAGCCTGATCTTCTTGAGATTAGGGGCCTGACAAAAGGTTTTCCAGGCGTCCAGGCGCTCGACCATGTTGATTTCACCCTGCGCGGCGGCGAGATCCACGGTCTTTTAGGTGAAAACGGAGCCGGCAAGTCCACGCTGATCAAGGTGCTCACGGGTGTCTTCAGGCGGGACGGCGGCAGCATTTGTCTCGATGGCCAGGAGATTGAAGCACGTGACCCGGCAGATGCTCTCTCACTGGGAATCGGAACCGTCTACCAGGAGGTGAATCTCCTCCCTAATCTCTCCGTTGCCGAAAACCTCTTCATCGGCCGGCAGCCTCACCGTTTCGGTCTTGTTCGTACGGGCGAAATGCGCCGACGCTCATCCGAGCTTCTCGCAACCTACGGTCTCCATATCAATGTGGCCGATCCATTGGGAAGCTTCTCGGTTGCCGTTCAGCAGATCGTTGCGATTGCGCGTGCCGTGGATCTTTCCGCCAAGGTGCTGATCCTGGACGAACCGACGGCCAGTCTCGATGCGCAGGAGGTCGAAACGCTCTTTCGCATTCTGAATGATTTGAAGGCGCGAGGCATCGGCATTGTCTTCGTCACGCACTTCCTCGATCAGGTCTATGCCGTGTGCGACCGGATCACCGTGCTCCGCAATGGGCGCCTCGTTGGTTCACGTCCCATAGCGGAGCTGCCTCGGATTGAACTCGTCTCCATGATGCTCGGGCGAGAGCTCGCAGCAGAGGCCCTCCATCGCAACCGGCGTCCGGCCGTGACCGGCAATCCTGTGGTGGCGTTCAAGGGTTACGGCAAGCGCCGCCTCGTAGAGCCGTTCGATCTTGAAATCCGCCCTGGCGAAGTCGTGGGTCTAGCCGGGCTTCTGGGATCCGGGCGCACGGAGACGGCTAAACTGATCTTCGGCATTGAGCGAGCCGAGAGCGGGCAGGCGTTTGTGGATGGCAAGCCTGTGCGCATCGCGTCCCCTCGGGATGCGTCCAGATTGCGGTTCGGTTTCACTCCCGAAGATCGCAAGACGGAAGGCATTGTTGCGGAACTCTCGATCCGCGAGAACATCATTCTTGCCTTGCAGGCGCAGCGCGGATGGCTGCATCAGATCCCCCGTCGCAGGCAGGACGAGATCGCCAACCGCTTCATCAAGCTCCTGGATATCCGCACGCCCGATGCGGAAAAGCCTATCGGTCTTCTCTCCGGCGGGAACCAGCAGAAGGCCTTGCTGGCCCGTTGGCTCGCAACCGAGCCTCGCTTCCTCATTCTCGACGAGCCGACCCGAGGAATCGATGTCGGTGCGCATGCGGAGATCATCCGCCTGATTGAGCGCCTGTGCGAGGACGGCCTCGCTTTGCTCGTGATTTCCTCGGAACTGGAAGAAATCGCCTCCTACAGTGACCGCGTCGTGGTTCTGCGCGACCGGAAGCATGTGCGCGAATTGTCCGGCCCGGAGGTTAACGCCGATACCATCATGACGACGATTGCGAGCCATTAATGAGCGGAATGATGATGCAGGTCAGTGCCCCTCGTACACTTCCCAAAGGCCTGCCGCAGCTGGCAGCGCTGCTGGTGGTCCTTCTCGTCAATTGGATGGTGTTTCGTGATTTCTTCGCGGTACGCCTGCAGGACGGGCGTCTTTTCGGCAGCTTGATCGATGTGCTGAACCGAGGTGCGCCCGTAGCAATCCTTGCGCTGGGGATGACGCTCGTTATAGCCACCCGCGGCATCGATCTCTCGGTTGGTGCCGTGATGGCGATCGCAGGAGCGACAGCGGCCACCTTAACGGCCCAGGGCTATCCGCTCCCGGCGGCATTGGCTGCCGCTGCCGGAGTTGGATTGGCCTGCGGCCTGTGGAACGGCATCCTGGTCGCCATTCTGGAGATCCAGCCCTTCGTCGCCACTCTCATCCTGATGGTTGCCGGCCGTGGTTTCGCACAGCTGATCACGGAAGGGCAGATCATCACCTTTGTCAGCGAAGGCTTTGCTGCGATTGGCAGCGGATCATTCCTAATGCTGCCCATGCCAGTCGTCATTGCTCTCGCAATGCTGATCGTGACGCATCTCGTGGTTCGATTTACGGCTCTGGGGCTCTTCATCGAAGCCATTGGAGCCAATGTGAGCTCAAGCGCCTATGCGGGTATTGGCACGAAGGCCGTGACCATCGCGGTCTACATGTGGTGCAGCCTGTGCGCCGCCATCGCAGGGTTGATCGTGACGGCCGATATTCGGGGCGCGGATGCCAACAATGCGGGGCTTTGGCTCGAGCTCGATGCCATTCTGGCCGTCGTTGTTGGCGGTACCTCGCTCTTTGGCGGACGGTTCAGCCTCGGGCTCTCTGTCGTCGGGGCACTCATCATTCAGGCCATGAATACGGGCATCCTGCTCAGTGGGTTCCCGCCGGAATACAACCTCATTGTGAAGGCCATCGTGGTGCTGGCCGTACTGTTGGCGCAGTCGCCCGTCCTGTCCGGGCTCCGCGTTGTCTGGAGGGCCAAGGCATGATGCGCCGTCACCTGCCGGTTCTGATCACGCTGGCCGTCTTTATCGCAGGCTACCTCATCTGTCTGGCTCAGTTCCCGAGCTTTGCCTCGACCCGCGTCATTGGCAATCTTCTGACTGACAATGCTTTTCTCGGCATCGTCGCAGTCGGCATGACCTTCGTGATCCTGTCAGGTGGTATTGATCTGTCGGTTGGTTCCGTTATCGCCTTCACTGGCGTCTTTCTGGCTGTGGCCATCGAGCGGTTCAATATCAATCCGTATCTGGCTTTCGCTCTGATCCTTGGGATCGCGACCTTGTTCGGGGCCGGCATGGGGCTTCTGATCCACACCTTCCAGATCCCGGCTTTCATCGTCACCTTAGCCGGCATGTTCCTGGCCCGAGGCATGTGCTTTGTACTCACAACGGATTCGATCCCTATCAATGCTCCGGCCTATGGCGAGATCGCGGATATCGCCCTTCGACTGCCGGGAGGAGGGCGTCTCACGTTCATTGCTCTGACCATGCTGCTGGTTTTTGCCATAGGGATCGTGCTGGCGCATTTCACCCGGTTTGGGGCCAATGTTTATGCACTTGGCGGCAACCGGACATCGGCGGAGCTGATGGGCGTTCCGGTCGGGAAGACGACAGTCCGGATCTACATGTTGTCGAGTTTTCTGGCGGCTTTGGCCGGAATCGTCTTTTCTTTCTATACTTCGGCGGGCTATTCCCTGGCAGCATCCGGGGTTGAGCTCGACACGATTGCTGCAGTCGTCATTGGCGGCACTCTTCTGACGGGCGGCTCCGGAACAATCATCGGCACGCTCATTGGCGTGCTCATCCAGGGGTTGATCCAAACCTACATCACCTTTGAGGGGACCTTGAGTTCCTGGTGGACCAAGATTGCGATCGGTGCGCTACTGTTCGCCTTCATCGTTCTGCAGAGGGGGCTGTCGGCGGCATCGATCCGGGCAAGGTAGAGTTTCAAGAGCTTCATCATGGTTTTGGCAAACGACGATCTCCGCAAGCCTGCAAGAACGCGGTCGGCCCACGATCTCGTGGCCCACGGCATCGGCCAGAACATCATGAGGGGGCGCTTTCCAGTCGGCAGCATACTGCCTGGCGACGCCGAACTGATGGAGCTGTTCGGGGTCTCCCGCACGGCTCTTCGGGAAGCCTTGAAGACCTTGGCTGCGAAAGGCCTCATCGAGTCCAAGACCAAGGTCGGCACGAAGGTTTTGGACCGCAACAACTGGAACATGTTCGATGCCGACATTCTCGAGTGGCATCTCGAGATGGGCGTGGATGCCCAGTTCCTCGGTTGGCTATTCGAAATCCGGCAGACACTGGAACCCTTCGCCTGCGCGACGGCCGCCCTGAGGCGGACGCCGAAGCAGCTGGAAGGGATGCGAAAAGCACTGCAGGCCATGTATGGCTGCGCCACCAATCGCCAGGGTTTCACCAAGGCGGATCTAGCCTTTCATCAGGCTATTCTCGAAGCCTCGGGCAATCCTTTCCTACAATCGATTGGGTCGGTGATTGGTGCGGCGCTTGCCACCTCCTTCACGATCAGCTCTCCCGTTTCGAGCGATGCCCGGTTCGAGCAGGTGATGGAGCAGCATCAGGCCGTGTTCGATGCCATTGAGAAGAAGAACCCATCGGCTGCCAGCGCGGCGATGTCCGCGCTGATCATACAAGCTGCCGAGCGCGTCCGGATCACACACGGCGAAGCTGCCCTGGCGACCATCCCGACGCACGCTTTCTCAGGGAACTGAAGCCCTGTCGGCTTAAAAGTTTAGAGACTCTGAAAATCCACTGGAGCCACTTCTCCACGGCAAAATAGTATTATAGTATTATTGAGTGATTAGGCGCGTGACTTTCAGAGTTGGATCGCCTGATATGCGAGCTGCAAGGGCTCCTGAAGAAGGGCCCTGTGGCGCCGCTGCTACTGGACGACGCCGCCCAAACGGTGAGCGTGAACTGCCTGGGCCCGCAGCGTGGGAACTCTAGATATGAGCCGGCACAGCCATGGACCGCCCCGGCCATAGGATGGAAAAGGGAGAACGACCTTGAGGACTTTAACGACTGCACTTGCAGCGCTGGCTCTCGGAGCGACCAGCCTGCTCACTCCGGCCCTCGCCCAGGGCAAGGGCACCGTTGGCGTGGCTATGCCCACAAAGTCGTCCGCGCGCTGGATCGACGACGGCAACAACATGGTCAAGGTGCTGAAGGAGAAGGGCTATAACGTTGACCTTCAGTACGCCGAAGACGACATTCCGAACCAGCTCTCGCAGATCGAGAACATGATCACCAAAGGCGCCAAGGTGCTGGTGATCGCGGCGATCGACGGCACGACGCTCTCGGATGCTCTCCAGCAGGCAGCTGATAAAGGCATCAAGGTCATTGCCTATGACCGCCTGATCCGTAACTCCAAGAACGTCGACTACTATGCCACGTTCGACAACTTCCAAGTCGGCGTCCTCCAGGGAGGCTACATCGAGAAGGCGCTCGGCTTGAAGGAGGGCAAGGGTCCCTTCAATATCGAACTCTTCGGTGGCTCGCCGGACGACAATAACGCCTATTTCTTCTACAATGGCGCCATGTCGGTGCTCGACCCGTACATCAAGAGCGGCAAGCTCAAAGTGGTTAGCGGCCAGACGGGCATGGACAAGGTTTCGACCCTGCGTTGGGACGGTGCTGTCGCCCAGGCTCGTATGGATAACCTGCTCAGCGCCTACTACACCGACAAGCGGGTTGACGCCGTTCTCTCGCCCTATGACGGCCTGAGCATCGGCATCATCTCCTCGCTCAAGGGTGTCGGCTACGGCACGCCGAAGCAGCCCATGCCGGTGATTACCGGTCAGGACGCCGAGGTTCCGTCCATCAAGTCGATCCTGGCCAAGGAGCAGACTCAGACGGTGTTCAAGGACACCCGCGAGCTCGCCAAGGTCACCGTCAACATGGTGGACGCTGTTCTGTCCGGCAAGCAGCCTGAGGTGAACGACACCAAGACTTATGAGAACGGCGTGAAGGTCGTTCCCGCTTACCTGCTGAAGCCGGTCAGCGTTGATGCTTCGAACTGGAAGGAAATTCTGGTCGGCAGCGGCTACTACAAGGAAGACCAGTTCAAGTAGGACTTGAACCGAAGACGGACCCTGCGCACCTGCGCGGGGTCCTTGCTCATTTCTGAAAGGGCTTGGGGCCCGTTCCTTGAGTTGCCTGAGGTTTAAGCGATGAATGCGATCCTTGAGATGCGAGGGATCACCAAGACGTTTCCGGGCGTGAAAGCGCTCGACAACGTCAACATCACCGTCAAAGCCGGTGAAATCCACGCGCTTGTTGGAGAGAACGGCGCGGGAAAATCGACTTTGATGAAGGTTCTGAGCGGCGTGTACCCGCACGGCTCCTATTCCGGCGAGATCATCTATGAAGGTCAGGAGCGGCGCTTCAAGGGTATCGCGGACAGCGAAGAACTCGGCATCATCATCATTCACCAGGAGTTGGCTCTGGTGCCACTCCTGTCGATTGCGGAAAACATCTTTCTCGGCAACGAGCAGGCCAAGTTCGGTGTGATCGACTGGTCGGCGGTTTTTTCGCGCACCAAGCAGCTGCTCAAGACCGTGGGACTCAATGAGTCCCCGGAAACGCTCGTCACCAATATCGGTGTCGGCAAGCAGCAGCTCGTCGAGATCGCCAAGGCCTTGTCCAAGAAGGTCAAGCTGCTGATCCTGGACGAGCCGACGGCAAGCCTGAACGAGAAGGACAGCGACGCGCTCCTGAACCTGCTTTTGCAATTCAAGGCGCAAGGCATTTCGTCGATCCTGATTTCCCACAAGCTTAACGAGATTACGAAAGTTGCGGACTCCATCACTGTCCTTCGCGACGGCAGCACAGTCGAGACCCTCGATTGCCATGCCGGACAGATCAGCGAGGATCGTATCATTCGGGGCATGGTCGGCCGTACCATGGAGGACCGCTATCCGAAGCGGGAGTCCCATATCGGGGAGATTATTTTCCAGGTCGAGAACTGGTCGGCCTATCATCCGCTTCATTCGAACGTGCAGGTCGTCAAGAACGTTAACTTGAACATCCGCCGCGGCGAGATCGTCGGCATTGCAGGTCTTATGGGGGCAGGGCGGACGGAGTTTGCCATGAGCCTCTTCGGCCGCAGCTATGGCCAGAACGTATCGGGCCGCGTGCTGTTGCACGGTAAGGAGATCGACGTCAGCACGGTGGAAAAGGCCGTTGCGAATGGGATTGCTTATGCCACTGAGGATCGCAAGACCTATGGCCTGGTTCTCGACGAGGACATTCGCAAGAATATCTCCCTGGCGAACCTCGACGGCGTGGCAAAGAATCTTGTCATTGACGACATTCGCGAGCTTGCTGTTGCCAATGACTACCGTAGCAGGATGCGGATCCGCTCGCCCAACGTGTTCCAGGAGACGGTGAATCTGTCGGGCGGCAACCAGCAGAAAGTGGTTCTGAGCAAGTGGCTCTTCTCCAACCCGGAGATCCTCATTCTGGACGAGCCGACCCGCGGCATTGACGTGGGGGCGAAATACGAAATTTACACGATCATCAACGGCTTGGCGGATGCCGGCAAAGGTGTCCTCATGATCTCGTCCGAGATGCCGGAACTGCTCGGAATGTGCGACCGGATCTATGTGATGAACGAGGGCTCTCTGATCGCCGAGCTCGACGTCGCCGCGGCCTCACAGGAAAAAATCATGCACGCTATCGTTAAGTCGGGGAGACGCTGAGATGGATACGAGAACTGCTGACGAGCTTCACGTTCCCCAGCAAAAGACGTCGTGGCTGGAGTTCATCAAGGCCCATTTCCGTGACTACGGCATGTTGCTTGCGCTCCTGGTAATCATGCTGTTCTTCCAGGTCGCGACGGACGGTACCCTGCTGCGACCTCTCAATCTCACGAATCTGGTTCTGCAGAACAGCTATATCGTCATCATGGCGCTCGGCATGCTGCTGGTCATTGTGGCCGGGCATATCGACCTGTCGGTCGGCTCCATCGTCGGCTTCGTGGGCGGCTTGGCTGCCATGATGATGGTGAAGTGGGGCTTCGATCCCGTGACGACCACCATCGCCTGTCTGGTGGTGGGCGGCCTTATCGGCGCGGCTCAGGGCTATTGGGTGGCCTATTTCAAGGTGCCTTCCTTCATCGTCACGCTCGCTGGCATGCTCGTGTTCAAGGGGCTGACGCTGGCTCTTCTCGGCGGCATGTCGGTCGGCCCGTTCCCGGTCGTGTTCCAGCGCCTCAGCTCCGGTTTCATTCCCGATTTCTTCGGCGGTGAAGGGTTCAACTACACCTCGCTCTTTATCGGTGTGGCGAGCGTTATTGCCATTGTCTACTTCAGCGTTCGCAGCCGTGCGAACCAGCTGAGGCACGACGTCGAGACAGCGCCTTTCGGCTTGTTCGTGGCCAAGAACGTGCTTCTTGCTTTGCTCGTGGTTGCGTTCTGCTACCTGATGGCGACCTATCGCGGCCTGCCGAACGTGCTGGTCATCATGGCGGTGCTGATCATTCTTTATGCCTTCGTAACCAATCGCACGACAATCGGCCGGCGTATCTATGCGCTGGGCGGCAACGAGAAAGCGGCGCGGCTCTCTGGCATCAAGACCGAGCGCCTGACCTTCCTGACCTTCGTGAACATGGGTGTCCTCGCCGGTCTTGCCGGTCTCATCTTCGCGGCGCGCCTCAACACGGCGACACCCAAGGCCGGTCTCGGCTTCGAGCTCGACGTGATCGCGGCCGTCTTCATCGGTGGCGCCTCCGCTACGGGCGGCGTCGGCAAGGTCACGGGTGCGGTGATCGGCGCCTTCGTCATGGGTGTCATGAATAACGGCATGTCGATCCTCGGTATCGGAATCGACTATCAGCAGGTCATCAAGGGCCTGGTGCTGCTCGCAGCCGTATCCCTCGACGTATACAATCGAAAGAAGTAACACGGGACCCTCGCTTCTCAGCGGGGGCTCAAGCCCTATAAGGGGCAGCTTGGCCTCCTTGCCTGTCAGCGGGCAGGGCATACTTGAGCCTGCATACGGAATGGAGAAATGCTGATGACCAAGAATTACATTGCGGGTGAATGGGTTGCCGCGTCCGAAGCGACCCCGAACCTCAACCCGTCCAACACC
>NZ_QDAH01000023.1 GCF_003075415.1 Microvirga sp. KLBC 81 | reverse complement strand
ACGACGCCGCTGCCGAGAACGAGAACGTGCATGGTTTGTGATCCTCAGGAATGGATGTACTGACGGTGGTAGCGTGAGCCCAAACTGGTGAGCAGTTCGTAGCCGATCGTGCCAGCCTTCCGCGCGAGGGCATCAAGGTCCTGGCCGGGATCGATCAGGTCGACCAGGGCTCCCGGCAGCAATGAACCGGCCGGGAGAGCGGTGGCATCGAGAATGATGCTGTCCATGGACACACGCCCAAGGATGGGCAAATGGCTGCCGTTGAACCAGGCGCCGCCCCGGCCTGAGAGGCTGCGCACGAATCCATCCGCATAGCCGACAGCCACGGTCGCAAGCCGGGAGGGTGAAGTGGTTCTGGCCGTGTGGCCGTAACCGACAGGCGTGTTCGCCGGCACATCCCGAACCTGCACCACTTTGCCTTGCAGACGCACGACCGGCCGCATCGGATTGGGCCGATCAGCCTGAGGGGCAATGCCATAGAGGGCCGCGCCTGGGCGAACGAGTTTGAAGTGGTACTCAGGTCCCAGGAAGATCCCGGAGGAGGCAGCCAGGCTCATTCGGCGGCACGGCAGCAGCCTCCCCATCTGCTGAAACAGGGCGAGTTGCATTGCGTTGGCCGGATGATCTGGTTCATCCGCGCAGGCCAGATGGCTCATGACGAGTCGCAGATCCAGAGCATCCAGTTGCTGGTGATTGTCTATAAGGACATCGACGTCGGCTTCGCTCAGGCCGAACCGGGCCATGCCTGTGTCGACCTGCAGGATGGCGGGCAACCTCGTGCCGCCTGGCATGGCGGTGGCGGCCCAACGGCTGATCTGGTCGAGACTGTTGAGAACCGGCACGAGATCATGAATGATGAAGTCAGCTTCCGTGCCGGCCAGAGGACCATGGAGGACCGCGATAGCCGCGCCTGCTCCGAGAATGCGACGGAGTGCGATCCCCTCCTCCAAATGGGCAACAAAGAAGTGCTGGCATCCGGCTCTTATCAGAGCGGGGGCAATCTCTCCTGCACCCAGACCATAAGCATCGGCCTTGACGACAGCGGCGCAGATAGCCGATCGGGCCTGCTCTTGAAGAAATCGGTAATTCTCCGCGATGGCATCCAGATCAATAGTGAGTAATGCGCTGGCGCGGCTGGCGGCTGACGTCGACGGGAGCCGACGAACTTGTTCTTGGTCTAGAAACTGGAGCGTCTGCATGCGAGCCACCGAAGAAGGTGCTCTACTGTGATGCAGTTTTCCGCAAATATCCTGCTGAAGAGTCGCATTGATCGCGTATTTTCAGTGTCTTTGCCGTACGATATTCGACAGAATTGAATTTTCTTTCGTCACCAAAGACAGCTTTAGTCGACGCTTGAGATAGCAAAGAGGCAACCGATCGGGCCGCGTCGAACGCTACATATCCGGTGGTTTGATGACGGCCCGAATTGCAAAGCTGGATTGGATTCGAGCCACTCCGGGCAGGCAGGATAGAACGTCCGTATGAATGCGCTCGTAGCTGGCCGCGTCGGGAACGGATACGCGGAGAAGGTAATCCGACGATCCGGTCATGAGATAGCATTCTCGGATATCGGGACACTGGCAGGCCGCCTTCTCGAAGCGCCTGAGATACTCATCCGTCTGTCGCTCAAGTGAAATCTGCACGATCACGACCGTTTCGGCTGCCGTAGCCCGGTCGTTGATCAGCGCCGTATAACCCCGGATCGTGCCACTCTCCTCGAGAAGCCGCACACGCCGCAGGCACGCGGACGGCGACAGGCCAGCCTTCTCTGCTAGGTCTGCGTTCGTGATCCTCCCATCTGCCCGGAGGATGCTGATGATGCGCTGGTCTATTGCGTCCATGGTCACCCAATGATTGCAGTGTCGACGCGCAATCCTATCTTAGCAATGATATGTTCGCACAGGGTATGAACTTGCGTTCGGCGACTGCGGAACTTGTTAAAGCACACCTGATAACGAGTCGAGTGCGAGTATGTGCGCCAATCAGATGTTCATTACCTTACCGCTTAATCAAGCGACCGCCTGAGCGCCGGTGATTTCGACCAGCGAGCCGCACATGAACGCGGCTTCGTCGGATGCGAGGAAGGCAACAAGTGCAGCAACCTCTTCCGGCTTTCCGATGCGGCCAAATGGTACGAGCTTATCGAGGTCCGCGATCGTCCTGCCCGATCTCTTTACGCCCGCCTCGAGCATGGGCGTGTGGATCTCTCCGGGGCAAACCGCGTTCACGCGGATTTTCTGCGGAGCATAATCCCGGGCGAGGTTCTGGGTGAAGGCTGCGACCGCTGCCTTGCTCGTGTTATAGGCGATGTGGTTCGGTGCCGGATGAAGACCCCATTGGGAAGCGGTGTTGACGATCGCGCCTCCGCCTGCCTTCATCATGTGAGGTATGACGGCACGGCACAGATGGAACATCGAGTGCAGATTGACGGCGAAGGTCGTGTACCAGTCATCATCAGTCAACGCCAGAAGGTTTCCACGCCGGTTGATGCCGGCGTTGTTGACGAGGATGTCGATTCGCCCCGTCCTGCTGTGAACCTGCTCGATAAGGATGGCGCAGTCGTCTCCTTTCGAGATGTCTGCCGCGATGGCAGTCGCGGAACCGCCGCTCCTTTCGATGCTCTCGGCGACCTCGCTTGCAGCGGCACCATTCGCGTCGGTCACGACAACGAAAGCTCCCTCCTCCGCGAACCTTCGCGATATGGCAGAACCAATGCCCCCGCCGGCGCCCGTTACGATCGCGATCCTGCCCTCGAACCTCTTCATTGATCTCTCCCAATACTTGCTTATCGGATGTAGCTTCCACCGTTCACATCGAGCGTCGCTCCATTGAGCGAGCGCTGGGAAGGACGGAGCACGAAGGCGATGAGTTCGGCGATCTCGGAGGGTTGCGCCATTTCCCCGATCGGAATGTCGGCGACCGCAGCCTGCTTGCCGAACCTCGCAATGAAGTCCTCGGCCATCTCGGTCTGCACCCAACCGGGGGCGATAGCGACGGCGACGACGCCATCAGCGCCGAAGCTCCGCGCAATGGATTTCGTGAGATTGATGAGCGCTGCTTTGGTCGCGCCATAGGGCATCGCGTCGGCCGCATAGCCGCGCTGACCGGCACGGCTTGCCATGTTGATGATCGTCCCGCCGCCATGCGCCTTGAAATGCCGGAGCGCCTCCTTGCAGAGGTCGGTGGCGGCAAAGAAATTCACCTGGAACTCCTTCCGCCACGCAGCCTGCCAAGCATCGGGCTCCGCATCGATCGAGATCTCCGTGCGGATGCCCGCGTTGTTCACCAGCCCATGGATACGCCCACATCGATCTGCCGCGTCTCGCCAAAGCCGGAATGCGCCGTCGGCATCGGAAAGGTCAGCCTGAACAATAGCCCCATGCCCTTGAATGCGAGCCAGCAATTCCTCAGCGCCGGCGCTGTCGCGGCCATACTGAATGATCGGACGTGCGCCCTCTCCGGCCAGGCGCTCCACTATTGCGGCGCCAATTCCTCCTGAGGCACCGGTCACAAGAACGTTTTGTCCCGAGAGAGGTTTATCAGATCCAGGCATATCGTCGTGCCCTCAACCCAGCAGATGAACCTGCGGTCCCCAAGTGTCGGACAGGGCGAAGCCGCTCTTGAATGGATCGTCATCAGAGAACCTGAGTGTCTCTCGTCCGTAGATCCAGCCCTGGCCGGTGATCCTCGGCAGCACGGCGCGGCGCCCGCCGACTTCGGTCTCTCCGATCGCCTCTGCCACAAACTCACCCCCGATAATGGAGCGTGATATCCGGCGGTCTCCAACCGAAATCTCTCCGCGAGACAGAAGCGTCGCCAGGTTCGCCGAACTGCCCGTCCCGCATGGCGAGCGGTCGACGCGGCCTGGCTTCAGGGTCGTGCATGTCCGGACGACACCATCCGGCTCACGCCCCCTGAACATCACGTATGCGATCTCGTTGACACCGGGGAGGTCCGGATGCTTGACCGCGACCTGTTCCGCAAGCAGAGACTTGAGTTCGATGCCGGCCTCGGCGAGTTGGCGGGCGTTGACCGGCGCAATGTCGAGCCCGATCTGGCCGACATCGACAATACCATAGTAGACCCCGCCGAAGGCCACATCGACCATAATGCGTCCCCATCGGGGCGTCTCGATGACCTTATCCAAGGCCTCCGCGAAGCTCGGCACGTTGTCGAGACTGACCGACACGCAGCGGCCATTCCGGCAGGTTGCACGCGCGACGACCAGACCGGCGGGTGTGTCGAGCCGGACGATCGTCTCGGGTTCGCGCATCGGAACCCTGCCGCTTTCGAGCAGGGCTGTGACCACGCAGATGCAGTTGCTGCCCGACATCGGATGGGCACGGTCTGCCTGCAGGACGATGAAGCCCGCATCCGCGTCGGGTCGTGTCGGTGCGACCAGAAGATTGACCGACATCGCGACGCTCGCGCGAGGCTCGAACGTCACGAAGCGCCGCAGGCTGTCGTCGACGTTGTTGATGTGGTTCATCTTGTCGAGCATGGTCGCGCCGGCGATTTCCGGAGCGCCACCGACGATCACCTTGCCGATCTCACCTTGGCAATGCACCTGGATGAGATCAAGCGAACGGTCCCAGGTCATCATGCCTTCTCCGTCGACTTGATATACCAACCCCATGGGTCCTCGCTGATGTACTTGGTGATCTGCTTCGTCTCGAGATAGTTCTCCAAGCCCCACCGACCGAGTTCGCGGCCGATGCCCGACTCCTTGTAGCCACCCCAGGGGGCTTCGGTGAAGGTCGGCTGGGAGCAGTTGATCCAGACGATGCCGGCGCGGAACGCAGCGGCAACCCGCTCGGCCCGGACATCATCCTCCGACATCACCGCGGCGGCGAGACCGAAGCGGGAGTCGTTGGCGAGTTCGATTGCTTCCTCCTCATCAGAGAAGGGTCTGACACAGACGACGGGACCAAAGATCTCTTCCCTCCACGCGTCGCTGTCGAGCGGGACATCCGTTAGGACGGTCGGCTGCAGGTAGTAGCCCTTCTCGAACCCTTCCGGGCGCGTCCCCCCGCACATGACTGTCGCGCCTGCGTTTTTTGCCCCTTCGATGGCCCCAACGACCTGCTCGTATTGGCGCTTAGAGACGAGCGGCCCAAGGAGAACCCCCTCCTCAAGGCCGTTTCCGATCTTGATCTTGTTCGTCTCCTCAATCAGCCGCTTCACAAGCCGATCGTAAATGCCGTTCTGCACGAGAACGCGCGACGTCGCCGAGCAGACCTGCCCCTGGTTCCAGAAGATGCCAAACATGATCCATTCGACGGCCTTCTCGATGTCAGCATCCTCGAACACGACGAACGGCGACTTGCCGCCGAGCTCAAGGCTGACACGTTTGATGTCGCGGGCAGCGGCCGCCATGATCTTCGAGCCGACCGGGCCGGATCCGGTGAAGGCGAGCTTGTCGACGCCCTTGTGGTCGATGATGGCTTGGCCCGCGACTGAACCGGCACCTGTGACGATGTTCAAAACGCCAGCAGGCAGCTTCACTTCGTCCGCAATGGCAGCAAGCTCAAGGGCGGTTAGCGACGTCAGCTCGGCCGGCTTGAGAACAACGCTGCAGCCCGCCGCGAGCGCCGGCGCGACCTTCCAGGCCGCCATGAGAAGCGGATAGTTCCAGGGAATGATCGCGCCGGCCACGCCGATCGGCTCCTTCACGGCCTTCGAAGTGAAGCGGGCATCGCTCAGTGCGATCGGCTCCTCCGGATTGTTGTCGAGCTGCTCCGCCAGACCCGCATAGTAGTCGAAGCAGCCGGCCGCGTCCGTGATGTCCCAGTCCGCTTCCGGGAGCGGCTTACCGTTATCGATGACTTCCAGGCGGGCGATTTCCGCCTGCCGGGCGCGGATCCCCTCCGCGATGGCCTTGAGATACCTCGCCCGCTCGCGCCCGGGGAGCTTCGGCCACCCGTCCTTGTCGAAGGCGCGGCGTGCGGCCTTCACGGCGATGTCGACATCCTCGGCGGTGGCCGAGGCTGCCTTGCGGATCACCTCCTCGGTGGCCGGATTGATGATATCGAAGGTTCCGCCCTTCACTGGCGAGACCCACTTTCCGTCGATGTAGAGTTCGCTGCGCATGATCGCTCCAGTTCAATGTTGTCGCGTTGGTCCGATCAGCCGTCAGAACCGGTCCACGCGATAGGGTTTGAGATCGATGGGAGGCGCGATGCCTGTCACAAGGTCGGCGATGAGACGACCGGTCGTGGCCGCATAGGTGAGGCCAAGATGCCCATGGCCTGTGGCGTAGAACACGCCGCGGTGTTTCGCGGACGAGCTGATGACGGGAACGGTGTCCGGCAGCGCCGGACGGTGCCCCATCCATTCGGTCGCGTTGTTCGCCCGGAGGTCCGGAAGCGCTTCCTTGGCTCGCTTTACCAGAACCTTCGCCCGCCGGTAGTCCGGAACCGCCTCAAGCCCGGCCATCTCCACCGTACCGCCGACACGGATCCCTCCGGCGGTGGGAGTGACCATGAACGCCCGCGCCGGCCAGATAATGGAATGTCGCATCGAGATGCCGGGATCCATGATCTGCGTATGATAGCCGCGCTCCGTTTCCAGTGGGATCGGCTCACCGAGTAGCCGCGCTAGTTTGCCGGTATGGGCACCGGCGCAAAGCACGGTTTGTGAAGCGTCGATGGCACGACCGTCCTTCAGGCGAACAGCCCTGACCCCATCGCCCTTGTCGAAGTCCACGACCTCGCCTTGCTCGATCCGTCCGCCCAGGGATAGGAATTGCTCGCTGAGTTTCAGCACGAGCTGGTAGGGGTCCTTGACGGAACGGTTGTCGGGAAAGAGCACCGCCTTGGCGATCTTCGTTGTCAGCGCTGGTTCCAGATCGCGAATGGCATTGCCGCCGAGGATCTCGTGCCGAAAGCCGAACCGCTCCAGAACCTCGATATGCTCCCGATCGGCTCGGAACTCGGCTTCGTCCGCATAGAGGCTAAGGCAGCCTTCCGCACTCAGCATATGGGCTAACCCTGTATGCTCGAGAAGTTCGTCGAAATCCTCGTAGACGCGGTGGCACAGCGCCGCGCCGGCCGCTTCCAGCTCCCTCAGCTTCGATGGCCTGCTCGCTGCAAGGAAGCGCAGGAACCAGGGAGTGAGCCTCGGCAGATAGGACGGTCTGATCCTCACGGGCCCCTCCGGGTCAAGCAGCCATTTCGGCATCTGCGCCCAGACAGAAGGCCGGGAGGCCGGCAGGAACTCGGTGACCGCGATGCTGGCCATATTGCCATAGGACGCTCCCTTTCCAGGTGCGTCTCTGTCAATGAGAACGACGTCGTTCCCGCGACGTTGGAGTTCATAAGCTATGGTCGTGCCAATGATGCCGGCGCCTACGACTGCGATACGGCCCACGTTGTTGCTCATGACATGTCCTGCTCTCGAATAGCGCTTGGTACGAGGGTCAAACCGTGGTCATCCACGTGTCGGCCACAGTGAAACCTTCGGGGTAAGGATCCGTCGGGTCCATGCCCATCTGATACAGACCGGTGATCCATGCCTGACCGGCGATCGCGGGTATGACAGCGCGATACGGTCCGACGGTTGTTAGACCGTCGATCGTGCAGGTAAAGCGGCTTCCTGTGATCGATTCATGGATGAGGGTTTCACCGGGCTCCATGAGACCCTTTGCATGAAGCAGGGCCAGCTTGGCCGACGATCCGGTCCCGCACGGCGAGCGGTCGCACCGGCCCGGGGAAACGACCACGCAGTTCTTTGAGATCAGTCGGCCTTTCTCCCGGCGCAGCGGCCCCATGAATTCAGTATTCGTTATCCCCGGTATGGCAGGATTCTCCGGGTGCTCGACGGCGAGCTGTTGCGCTGCCGCGAACTTGATTTTCTGCCCAGCCTCGCACAGCTCACGCGCTTCCGAGGGCTCAATCGAAAACCCGAGATCAGCGGCGTCGACCATCGCGTAAGTCATTCCGCCATAGACGATGTCGACCCTGACGGTCCCGAAACCATCGACTTCGATGTGACGGTCGACGTGGTAGCAAAAAGCAGGCTGGTTCACGAGCCGGACGCTCGTTACTTTCCCGTTGGAGCATTCGCAACGGACTTTGATCAGGCCCGCGGGAGACTCGAGAGTTAGTTCAGTGACGGGCACCTTCATTGGCAGGATTCCGGTCTCGAGAAGGACCGTCGCCACGCACATCGTATTCGAGCCCGACATTGCCGGATACTCGGTCGTTTCGAGGATCACATATCCCATGTCGGCGTCGGAGTGATTGGACGGGAGGACGATGTTGGCGTTGTGCCAGACCGCTCCCCGCGGCTCGAACAGGACCATCTTTCTGATATCGTCCATGTGGGTTTCAAGGTAAACCCGCTTGTCGAACATTGTGTCGCCAGGAACTTGGCCGACGCCTCCGACGATAACCTTGCCGCTTTCTCCTTCCGCATGACAATCAACTACGGATAGGACTTTCTTGAAGCGCATCTATCTGGCTCCATGTTGTACGCACGGTTTCGTCTTTCGAGACGGGAACCTGGCTGCGACTACGGGAACGAGCTGAAATGCACACGCTTACTTGAGGCATTGGCACAGGCAGCTCTCCTGCGCCAATGCACTCGACGGCCGGGTTCAGCCAAGGACCGGTTCCATCGCCTTCCTGAAGGCAGCTTTCTCTTCGCTCGTCAGCGGAAGCAGCGGCTTGCGACCGACGCCGACAGGCGTTCCGGCCAGTTCGCAGCCATACTTCACCTTCTGGACGAACTTGCCGCTCTCGAGGCTCGACATCGCCCCATAGATCACCTGCATCTTGTCGCGTGCCGCAAGCCAGTCGCCGGACTCGATGGTGTTCACGAGATCGACGCAGGCCTTGGCCATGCAATTCGCCGGACCGCAGATCCAAGACGTCGCGCCCCAGAGATAGAAGTCGAGCGTCTGATCGTCGGATCCGTTGGTCACCTGGTAGCGGTCACCGTAGCGCGACCGGATATCAATCGCCCGCAGAAGGTTGCCGCTCGATTCCTTGATGCCGAGGATACGAGGGTTGTCGACGAAGGCGTCGAGAACGTCGAGACCGACCTCCACGCCGACCTTCGGCGGATAGTTGTAGAGCACGATGTTGACGTCCACCGCATCGAGGACCGATTGGTAGTGCGCGATGAGCTCGTTGGGGGCTGGCGTGGCGTAGAACGGCGACGACAGGAGCACGGTGTCATACCCGATGGCCCTGGCGCGCTTGGTATGCTCGATGACCTCCCAAGTCGAACCGGCATTCGTCCCCGCGATCAGGAGTTCGTCCCTGTTGGCGAATTCCTCCACGAACTGGAGGACCGATACGCGCTCGTCCGCCGTCAAGGCGTTGTACTCGCCGGTCGATCCGCAGGGAACCCAGCCGGAAACCCCGTCGGCGCGGAGCTTCGTCAGCAGCTTTTCGAAGGCCTTGAAGTCGATTTTGCCGTCAGCATCGAAGGGGGTGACGAGGGCCGGCATGACGCCTTTGAGTCTCATGAGATTTCTCCTGTTCATGAAGTTGGTTGTTGCTAGATCGCCAGCTTCGCCAAGACCCGGCGCTCGACGAGGGAGACGGCACGGGCGAGCGGGAATGCGATGACGAAGTAAATGAGCGCCACGACAGTGAGCACTTCGACGGGCCGCGCCGTGTTGTTCGAGATGTTCTGGCCAATGAACATCAGGTCGGCGATTCCAACTGCGGACACCAGAGCGCTTTCTTTGAACAGGCTGACGCAGTTCGACAGAAGCGTGGGAATGGCGCGCAGAATCGCCTGCGGAAGGATGACGCTGGTCACCTGAACCCGCCGTGGAAGACCGAGGGCGACGCAGGCGTCGAGCTGCTCGCGTCCGACCGACTTCAGCGATGCCCGGAACGTCTCGCTGGTGATCGCTCCCATGTACAGGGTCAGCGCGATCACGCCTGACGCGAAGTTAGGCAACTCGACGCCGACGATCAGGGGCAGACAGAAGAAGATCCAGAACAGCTGGATCAGTACCGGCGTGCCGCGGAAGAACTCGACGTACACGCTTGAGACGGTGCGCAGGATGGCACTGCCCGACGTTCGCGCGAGCGCAATCAGAAAGCCCAGGGCGCATCCGAGCACGATGCAGATCAGGGTCAGCTGGATCGTCGTCCACAGGCCGAGTGCGAGGGCGTTCTGAAATCGAGCGAGGATGGAAAAGTTGAGTTCCATGGCGGATCTCCTAGCTCATCAGCAGCTGGCGGCGGCGTTCGAGGTAGCCGACGATCTGAGTGACGGGGAACGAGACGGCGAAGTAGATCAGGGCAACCACCGTGAAGGTCTCGATGGGCCGATAGGTCTCGGTCGCCAGCGACTTGCCCTGGTACATGAGATCCTGGATGGCCACGATGGCGACAAGAGCGCTCTGCTGGAAGATGCCGATGCTGTTGGTGAGAAGGACAGGGATGGAAGCCCTGAACGCCGTGGGCAGGACGATGTACAGCACACGCTGGAACGGGTTGAGACCAAGGGCGATGCCCGCATCCAGCTGCTCGCGGGGAACCGCCTGAATGCTGGCGCGATAAGCCTCCGCGTTGAACGCAGTCAGGTTGAGGCCGAGCGCCAGAATGCCCATGGTCATGGCGTCGAGATAGACGTCGAACAGCATCGGCACGCAATAAAAGAACCAGACAATCTGGACGATCGCGGGCGTGCAGCGGAAAAACTCCACGAACAGCATCGTCGGAAGCCGGACCACCGCGATCCGGCTCATGATGAGGAGCGCAACAAGGAAGCCGAACGTCAGACCGATCGCGTTTGCCGCGAGCGTCAGCTCCAAGGTCACGACGAGGCCCTTGAGGAGAGGCTCGAATGAGACGGCGTTGAAGTCGAACGAATAGTTCATCTGCGCCCCCTAATGCCGGATATGGAAGACGCGGTCGATAAACTCCCTCGTGCGCTCCTCCTTGGGAGATCCAAGCACCTGTTCCGGAGGGCCGTCCTCCACCACGACGCCTCCGGCGCAGAAGATGACGCGGGACGCGATGTTCTTGGCAAACCACATGTCGTGGGTCACGATCATCATCGGCATGTTCTGTGCGGCGAGCTGCAGGATGACCTGCTCGACCTCGGCGACGAGTTCCGGATCGAGAGCGGACGTGACCTCGTCGAAGAGCATGAGCTTGGGATCGAGCATCAGGGCGCGGGCGATCGCCACGCGCTGCTTCTGCCCGCCGGAAAGCTGGGCCGGATAGCTGTCGGCCTTGGCCCCGAGGCCGAAGCGGTCGAGAAGCGCCCGAGCGCGCTTGATCGCATTTTCCTTCTTCTCGCCTCGCACCTTGCAGGGCGCAAGGATGAGGTTCTGAATGACGCTCAGGTGCGGAAAGAGCGTATAGTGCTGGAACACCATGCCGATCGAGCGGCGAACTTCGGTGTCGATGATCGTCTTCTGGCCGGGTCCCTCGGCAGAAATGTAAGGCTTGCCGCCGAACGTGATCGATCCGCTGTCGATCTTTTCGAGACCCATCACCACGCGCAGCAGGGTGCTCTTGCCGCCGCCGCTCGGACCGATCACGACGACCCGTTCACCTGGCTTCATCTCGATATCGAGGCCCTTGAGCACTTGTATGTTGGGGCCGTAGCTCTTGTGAAGACTTTGAACTTTTACAAGTGGAGGACTGAATGACATGGTCATGGCCGATCCCGAAAGTCAAAGCTGGAAAGGAGGGGCCGGTTGCCCGCAGGTCCAACCGGCCCTGCGTGAGCTAGTTCGTGCCCTTGAGCACCTTGTCGGCAGCCTTGCGGATCAAGTCATCCACGTGGCCTGTCGCGACTTTCTCTTCCAGGAAGATATTCACGACCTCGACGTCGGCCGCCGACAACTGACGTGGCAGGCCGAATGCGACGCCCTGCTTGGCAAGGGCGGGGGTCGGGTTCAATGCGACCCAATCAGGGTTGGACTGGGTGAAGAGCAGGTTGGTATCGGACGCATCGACCAGGATGTCGGCGCGTTTCGAGACCACGGCAAGGCGGGTTTCGTCGTTGCCGGGCAGGCGCAGAACAGTCGCCTTCTTGACCGCAGCGGAAACGGCCTTGTCCTGGGCCGTTCCGGACATGACGGCGAGCGTGACGCCTTCCTTGTCGATGTCCGCGACAGACTTCGCGCCTGCAGGGATTTTCGGGTTGTTCTTGTTGTAGGCAAGAGAAATTTGATACTCCATTGCGGGAATGGAGAACTGTACCGCCATCGCACGCGGCGGGGTCCGGTTGAGCGCCAGCGAAACGTCCCATTTTCCAGCCTGGAGACCAGCGACGATATTATCCCAGGTCGTGTCAACGAACTGCGGCTTGACCTTTAGAACCTCAGCGAGTTCGCGGCAGAGATCGGCATAGAATCCGGAATATTCGCCTGTGGCGGGATCGCGCATGACATAGGGCGGGGCAACGGCGGCGCCGCAGCGCAAAGTACCGGCTTTTTGGACACCCTGCCAATAGCCTTCGTTGGTCTGCGCCATTGCAGCGGTGGTTGAGAGGCCCGCCAGCAGGGCGAGTGCAGGCAGAGCTCGGGTAATGGGCGAAAGCGTCTTCAGGAACATCTTCTTCCTCTTCCGTAATGCGCCAGTGCGCGGTTCCACTCGTCGGCTTAGGCCGATCTTTCTTGCTCTGTTTTGTCGACACGTAGTCGACTGATGGAATTTTGTCGACACACAGTCGACAAAGTCAAGCGAAAATCTTACATTGCTTGCACAAGGGTTTTCTGGCCTGATGTGTCCAGCACCTGCGGGGAGAGCTTAAGTGTCTGATAATTCAGAGAATTCGCGTGCCAGAGGCAGCGGCTGGAAAAACGTCTACGAGACGCTGCGCAACGAAATCTTGGCGTTGACGCTGCCGCCGGGGCAGCTTCTCGATGAGACGACACTTGCAGAGCGCTTCAACATGTCTCGCTCACCCATCCGCGAGGCTCTCATCAGGCTCGCAGGGGATGAGCTTGTCGTTACGCTTCCAAATCGCAGCACGATTGTCGCTCCCATCGAGGTCGCGACCTTCCCGAAATATGTGGAAGCGCTCGACATTGCGCAGCGGATGAACACCCGCCTGGCAGCGGCACTCCGCACGGATGCGGATCTCAAGATTATTGCGCGCCGTCAGAAGGAGTTCGAGGCTGCAGTTCGAACGGGCGACCACCTGCAGATGTCGGAGGCGAACAAAAAGTTTCACATGGCCATTGCTCATGCGGGCAGGAACCCATACCTCGCCTCATTCTATGAGCGGCTGCTGAACCAGGGGCAGCGGATGCTCCATCTCCACTTCGAGTACCTGGAGCGGACCCATGACGGCTATCTTCTGACCGACGAGCATCAGCTGATGCTGGATGCGATCGCGGCAAAGAATGTCGACCTTGCCGATGAACTGGCGCACGCTCATACGCGCCAGTTCCAGGACAACTTCATCAACTTCATGCGGGAAAACTACACGACCGACGTCTCCCTGGCTCCTCTCAAGGCTGCAGAATAGCTGGACCGGAGCATGAATATCGGCCTCCATAGTCCAAATAGACGTGGAGGATTGTAGTAGATCTTCACTTTATGGGTTTTTCGTCATGGCATCAGAAAAAGTTGCAGTCGTCACTGCGGGTGGAAGCGGCATGGGCGCCGCAGCGGCGAAACGACTCGCGGCCGAAGGCTACAAGATCGCTATCCTTTCGTCATCGGGAAAGGGCGAGGCTCTGGCTCATGAGCTTGGGGGCATTGGCATCACCGGATCAAACCAGTCCAAGGACGACCTTCAAAAGCTCGTCGACCTGACAATGTCGAATTGGGGTCGCATTGATGTCCTGGTGAACAGCGCAGGTCATGGCCCCCGAGCCCAGATCCTGGAGATCAGCGACGAAGACTGGCACAAGGGCATGGATATCTACCTCATGAACGTGATCCGGCCAGTGCGCCTTGTCACGCCGATCATGCAGGCACAGAAGTCCGGATCCATCATCAACATCTCGACTGCTTGGGCTTTCGAGCCGTCGACAATGTTTCCGACATCCGCTGTTTTCCGCGCAGGACTCGCCGCCTTCACGAAGCTCTTTGCCGACACCTATGCGGCTGAGAACATCCGGATGAACAACGTCCTTCCGGGATGGATCGATAGCCTGCCGGCAACCGAAGAGCGTCGACAGTCAGTTCCAATGCAACGGTACGGCAAGAGCGAGGAAATCGCCGCGACGATCGCCTTTCTTGCTTCTGAGGGTGCAGCGTATATCACCGGCCAGAACATCCGCGTTGATGGCGGCCTGATGCGATCTGTCTGAACGCTATCAAGGAAGGTCGCTGCTTCTGGTCCAGTCCTCGAGTGGCGACCGGCTCCAGTCGGGAACGTGCACGCTTGCGCCCTGCAAGGTCTGGGATGGGTCAGACCAGGAAATCCCCTGCCCGTCCGGAAGGTCCGGTGCTCCCTGCTTGAGCAGCTATTCGGTTTACTTCCGAAATCTGCCAGTTGCTGACCTTAACTGCCATCACCTCCAGACGCGTCGTGGCATTCTACGCTCCTGGCCGGGACCAAGAGGTGGGATTCAATGCTCCCCGCTTCGTTCTGGGAGCACGGATGGCAGAAGCCGGCTTTTCCATCGGCGGTCTAGGATTGGTTGAGGTATGACACGAACCATTGCCCGGCCGGTCCGAAAGGCTCATCCGTCGGATGGATGGCGTACATCGGCATGACGATATCGCCGGGAGGAGCTTCTTGCGCCTTGATCGGAACGATACTCCCCCAAGCGAGATCGTCCTCCACCATCCACACCGGCATGAAGCCCATCCAAGCCACCCCGCAGGAATGCCGACAATACAACAGAGCCGCATTCTTCGAACCTGCCATCAAACAGCACGCGGACAATTCCATCGGGTGCGGCCCGTTGAGTTAGCATCGATGCTCGGCCTTACCATCAGATCAGCACAAGATGCTGGTCAAAGAGCATATATTGGACGTGTTGGAAGTTAAAATACACGACACATGCATCGTGCCAGGACCGTAGGTAGATGGGAAAATGAGGCCAATGTCTAACGCAACAGAGCCGCATCTGATGTCGAGCTATGGTGCCGGGGAGGAATACTGGGAAGGCGTCCGCGCGGCTTATCCGAAGCAGCAGCCCCTGATGAACCTGAACAACGCAGCAGTCAGTCCGCCGCCGCTTGTCGTTGAACAGGCAATGATCGACGCCTATCGGCTGATCAGCCAAAATCCCGACGTGAACATGTGGAGCAAGCTCGATGCCGCTCTTCCTTCCATCAAGGAGGAGCTTGCAAGCTTGATCGACTGCAGTCCCGACGAGATTGCGTTGAACCGGAACTCCACAGAGGGTCTTTGCACAGCCATCTTCGGAATTCCGCTGACGGCAGGCGATCAGGTGCTCTTATCGATCTGGGATTATCCGAGTGTGCGCGCAGCATGGCTGCAGCGTCAGGAGCGGGAAGGCATTGATGTCGTTTCCGTCCAGTTCGATCTGATGGACAGTGACGACGACATTCTCGTAGCCTATGCGAAAGCAATCACGCCGCGCACGCGGGTGATGCAGCTGACCCAGATGTTCCACTGGACGGGGCGCGTCCTGCCGGCCAAACAGCTCTGCCATCTGGCGCGAGCACAGGGCATCATCACGGTCGTCGATGGTGCCCAGATCTTTGCGCAGCTGCCAGTCAGCTTTAGGGACCTTGATTGCGACTTCTTCGTCACCAGTCTGCATAAATGGCTGGGAGCAGCCGTCGGCAACGGCATGTTGATCGTCAAGCAGAGCCGGATCGACAGCACTTGGCCTCTCTTGGCGCCATTCGACCCGCCGCCCTTGCGCATTGACAAGTTCGATCACTGGAATCTCGGCACTTACAATTCGGCAATCCAAGCGGGAATTGCGCCGGCGATCCAGTTTCACAAGGAGATTGGCACCCGCAAAATCCATGCGCGGCTGCAGGAGCTGACCCGCTATTGGGTAGACCTCGCCCGCCGCATTCCCGGCTTCAGGCTGCACACACCGCTGGATACGGACAATCTGGGCGGGGTGGCATTGTTCTCCATTGATGGTGTGGACTCGAAGACAATTGAGCAGGAGCTTCGGGGGACCCACCGCGTGCATGTCAAATACCGTCAGGTTCGGTATCTGCACGGGCTTCGGGTGTCGCCGCACATCTACATGCTGAAAGGTGATCTCGACATCTTCGTCGCGGCCCTTGAGCAAGTGGTCAACCGCCACAGATAGCAGCCGGATCTGCTACAACTATGGTTCAGCGAAATCCTCACGTATCGGGGTGAATACATCGACGAGAACACCAGCTTCGACCGCGACGGCGCCATGACGTGCATTGGAGGAAACAAGGAAGCTGTCACACGCCGTGAAACGTCTCGTCTGGCCCGTTATCGTGATGTCGAACACACCGGACTCGACGAGACTGCACTGTATGTGCGGGTGATCGTGCTCGGCACCGATCGCGCCTGCCTCGAAGGCAACGCGCACCATCATGACACCCTCGTCGAAACGGAGGACCTTGCGCCGGATGCCCTCTCCGTGTCCTCCCAGAGAAGCTCACTGTCGGACGCGAATGCGTGACCCTTACGTGTCATGTTCTCTTCACTCCTTGTCAGCCGGCTCATAAGGCGAGCCAGCCGCCGTCGACCGGAGGCACGGTGCCGTGAACGTAATCCGCCGCAGCGGAGGCGAGAAACACGGCCGCGCCGCCAATATCGGATGGATCTCCCCATCTCCCGGCCGGAATCCGACCCAGGATCTGGGCGCTCCGGTCGGGGTCGTCACGCAGTGCCTGTGTTGTTCGTGGCGAAATAGCCGGGCGCGATCGCATTCACATCGATGCCTTTCGCGGCCCATTCGCAGACGAGTAGCCTCGCTAGTCCCGCCAGCCCGCCTTGCTGGCCGTGTAGGACGGAATGCGGATGCCGCTCTGAAAGGACAACAGCGAGGCGATGTTGATCACCTTGCCGCCGCCTTCGTGCGCCAGCATCTTTCGCACGAAGACCTGGGTCAGGAAGAAGACCGATATGAGATTGACGTTCATAACGTCGTCCCAATCGGCCTCTGAAAAATCGAGGACGTAGGCGCGGCGTATGATGCCCGCATTGTTGACCAGGATATCGACCTGGCCTCTGGCGCTCGCCTCGGAGACGATCCGCTCCACGGGACCCGGCGTCGACAGGTCGGCCGATATGACTGCGAACGCTCGGCCGGACGCCCTGACGAGGTCTTCCGTCTCACCCATGGACGAACGTCCGACCGCCACGATGTCAGCGCCCGCGCGCCAAGGCCACTGTAATGGCCTGACCGATGTCGGTGTTCGCGCCGGTCACGACCGCTCTCCTGCCTGAGAGATCGAACAGTCCCGTCATCATCGCAGATCCGCCATCGCGACAGGATCCATGTCCGCGTAGTCTTGGTTCTCACCTCCCATCGCCCAGATAAAGGCATAATGGCTCATGCCGACGCCGGAATGGATCGACCAGCCGGGGAGAAGATGGCCTGCTCGTTGGCGACCACCAGATGGCGAGTCTCGTTCGGTTCGCCTGTCAGATGGAACGCCCGGGCGCTGTCGGCGAGGTCGAAATAGACATAGGCCTCGGAGCGGCGGTCATGAATGTGGAACGGCATGGTGTTCCACATGCTGCTGGGCTCAAGCTGGGTCAGCCCCATCACGAGCTGGGACGACTCGCAGACGTCCGGAATCATGTACTGGTAGATCGTGCGCCTGTTAGATGTCGCTTGAGCGCCGAGTTCGACCCGATTGGCTCTCTCGACAGAAATCTTCACGGTCTCGTGGCTCGCATGGGCCGGCGTGCTCACGCGATAGAATTTGGCCGGGGTGTTCGCATCAGCGCTCGCGAACGCAACTGCACCTGCGCCTCTCCCGACATAAAGGCAATCCCGACGAGCCAGTTCGTACGTGTTTTTACCGACCTGCACCCTTCCAAGTCCGCCGATATTGATGATTCCGAGTTCGAGCCGCTCGAGAAAGGCGCTGGTGCCGACGATCTTTGGGGTCGGTAATTCCAGCGGTTCGACGCCTGGCATGGCCCCGCCGATAATCAGGCGATCCACATGGCAGTATATGAGCGTCACTTCACCGGGGGCTAAGACATGCTCCACGAGGAAATGTCGCCGCAGCTCCTCCGTATCGTAGCGTTTCACGGTCTCGGGATCGCTTGCCTGTCTGATATCGATTGTCATGCGAATTCCTCATGCTGGAAAGAAGAAGCCCGCCCGGAGCTTCCCGGGAGAAAGCGGGACATTGCATCAGTTCTGGGGACCGAGCTTTTCGACCAGCGCCCGAAGATCGGCAACATCCTTCTCGTTGCGATCCACCAACGGAGCACGGACAGGACCAGCCGAACGGCCGACCACCCGCGCGCCCGCTTTCACGATGCCGGCCGCGTAGCCCGGGATCCGGTTGCGGATCGCGATGTATGGCAGGAAGAATTCTTCAAGCAGTCTGGCCGTGACAGCCGTCTCAAAGACCGTCGAGGTCTTCGGAACTCATCGAAGGCGTGTCCGGCTCCACCCTCCTGGACCACTGGCAAAATAGAACAGCAATCCGCCGATGAGTGCGAGATTCTGGAAGAACTCAACATTCTGCCGAGGGCGGAGGATCAACCCTGTCGCAAATGGGCCGTATGTCATCCAGAGTGTGGCCGCGACAAAGCCGATGAGTGCCGACGCAGTCCAGCGGGGCCACAAACCGATGACCAAGGCCAACGGGCCGAGGAACTCCGCAGCAACCAAGACGCCAGCGATGACAGTCGGATAAGGCAGCCCCTTGGCTGCAAGCGAGGCCGAGAATGCTGAGAAAGCCATCAGCTTGCTGTACCCAGAGGGCAAGAAAAGAGCCGCGATAAGCACACGGCCAACGAGCAGGGCCGCATCCTCGCTTCGGGTCAGCATGAAGTCTCTCCTATGTATCCTGGGCCCCCGACCACCCGTGTTCGGTTGGACAGAAGGAAACACGGGTTGCGTTAAAAGCGGATTACAGGGCACACACCCAGACCCTCTTCTGCCTCATTAAAAAAATGTTTGATCCCAGGGTTTGATGGTGCACTCTTTTCGCCGGAATGGAGGGATGCGCTATGGGCCAGGTTCTCCATGGGAGCGCCACCTCGACAGAGGCAATCCGTCGAGCGATCCAGCATAGTCAAACGAGCCTGAGAGAGCTTTCGAAGCGCTACGGCATCAACCCGAAGACCGTTGCCAAGTGGAAGCAGCGCAGCTCGGTGACGACCGGCCCACCGGCCCCAAGGACGCCAGGTCCACGGTGCTGTCGGTCACGGAAGAGGCCATCATCGCGGCCTTCCGCAAGCACACCTTGCTGCCCCTGGACGACGGCCTCTACGCCCTTCAGCCCGCACCTGACCCGCTCATCCCTGCATCGCTGCCTGCCGCGCCAGGGCATCAGCCGCTTGCCCGAGGTGACCGGCGACAAGCCGGCCAAGAAGAAGTTCAAGGCCTACCCGATCGGCCACTTCCATATCCGCCTCGCCGAGGTGCACACGGCAGAGGGGCGGCTGTATCTGTTCGTGGCCATCGACCGCACGTCCAGGTTCGCCTTTGCCCAGCTGCATGAGAAAGCCACACGCCGTGAGGCAGGCGATTTCCTGCGGGCGCTGATTGCCGCCGTGCCGTACAAGGTGCACCCGGTGCTCACCGACAACGGCCCCCACTTCACCACGCCCGGCAATAGCAGTTCCGCCGCTCCTCTGATCAAAGAGGCCCTGGAACGAGGCGAGCTCTTCCGGGCTCACGCCTTTGAGTACGTCTGTGCCCAGAACGACATCGATCATCACCTGACCAAGCCGCGCCATCCCTGGACGAACGGGCCGGTGGAACGCATGAACCGCACCCTCAAGGATGCCACCATCAGGCGCCGCTACTACGACACCCACGACCAGCTGCGAGGCCACCTGGGCGACTTCCTGACCGCCTACAACTTCGCCCGAAGGCTCAAGACCCTGCGCGGCCTCACGCCTTACGAGTCCATCTGCAAAATCTGGACAACCGAGCCCGGGCGCGTCAGGCTCGATCCGCTCCACCAAATGCCGGGACTAAACATCCCCCTACAGCATCGGACGTGAAAAGTGGATTTGCACTTTTGGGACCCATCCGATGCTTCCTCTTTCAAGCAGAGCATCGTTGAGAGCGGAACCGGATCCACTTCTCGCTGACGCGGACCTGCGGTTCCGCACGATGCTCTAGTTGGCTGTGTATTGATCCGAAACTGGCGACATTGACGGCTCATTCGCCGAGCACGCGGCGCCGCTCCTCGAACTCGTCCTTGTCGATCTCGCCGCGCGCAAAGCGCTCCTTGAGAATGTCGAGCGGGGTGCGGCCAGGCGGCGCGTGGTGTGGCCCAGCCAATCCCGGCCATGTCCCGCTGGCCCAACGGACGATGAGGATCACGGCTGCGATCAGCACCGCGAGGAAGAGGACCATGAACAGCGGACCGAAGATCATCATGGGGTAGCCTCCACCCCACCCCATCATGTGGGGCCCATAAGGATACCGGGTGGCATCCGACGGGGCCTGGGCCCACACCGATGCGGGCACCAGGATCAGGGCGGCGCTCGCCGCGGCGGAACCCGGAGTCAAAATCTTTTGCATTGGCTCACTCCATTGTGGATCAGCATGGCATGGCCACGGAATCCCAGGAGGCTGCCGCGCAAGAGCCGATCAGCGAGCGCGGCTACTCCCGCATGAATGCCTGCATTTCCTCGGGTGTCACCTTGCCATCCTTGTTGGCATCGGCGCGGTCGAAGATCCGCTTGTGGATGGCCGTCACCTCGTCGAAGGAGAGCCCGCCGTCGCCGTTCGCATCGGCAATCGCAAAGAAGATCTTCATCATGGGCCCGTGCATGCCCATCATGCCCTGACCCATCATACGGGGTTGCATCATGCCCGGTTGACCGGGCTGCGCTCCCGGACTCTGGCCCATCATGCCCGGCCCCATGGTACCGGAGGGCGGCGTCCCCTGTGCGGCGGCTGTCGCGGGCAGGCTGGCGATAATCATGGCAGCGAAGGCGGCGCGGGGCAGTGCAATCAATGTCATAGGATTCTCCTTGCCTTCAGGGGCTCCGTGGAGCTCATTCGAAATCAGCGGCGACGGCTTCGATCCGGGAGCGCAGCGCCGAATTCGGAACCGGGCAGGCCCGTCCGCGCCTAGATGCTGGCCAGGCTGTCGCTGGCGATTGCGACCTCGGCCTCGTGACGCACCGGGAAGTTCACCGAATTGACGGTGACGCAGATGTCGTGCGCCTTCCTGTGCAGTGCCTTGGCCGTCTCGATGTCACTCCCGGGCTCCAAGAGAACCTTGGGGCGCAGCAGCACGTCGACGAACCTGACCCGTCCGTCCTTGCGCGCGACCGTTCCAACGACCGCGTCCTCATACGAGCGAACGGCAATGCCGGCATGGGCGCAAACCGCCAAGTAGCTCAGCATGTGGCAGGCGGAGAGCGCGGTCACGAGCAAGTCTTCGGGATTGTAGAGCGCGGGATCGCCGTGAAAGGCCGGATCGGCCGAGCCGCGCAACGGCGGCTTGCCTTCGAACTCGGCCCGGAACTCGCGCGAATAGCTCTCGACGGATCGGGTCGGGCCGAGCGCACTGCCACTCCACACGAGCCTTGCGGTGTAATGAGCCTCACCCATCGTTCCCTCCTTTATGGAAGGGAGGAAATTATAGCACTTGATGGAATGGAAGGAATTAGAGCACTTACTCTGAGAGGCCTCCTTGACACATGTCAAACGAAAGAGCGGGTTACGGCTCCGTTGCAGTAACTTGGATAAGGCACAGCAATCCTAGTCCCGCGTGCTTCGTCAGGCGGCAAGACCGAAGAGTTGGTTCACAAGACGCACTTCGCCTGCCGCTCCTGGCTGCGGCAGGACGCAGCGGCCGCGACGGATCATGCGCATGACCTCGAAGCCCTTCAACGTGGTACGGGCCGTTTGCATCCTCTGGAACCGGCGGGTTGGCCGGATCACGCGCTTGAGTGCGCCGTGATTGGCCTCAATGACGTTGTTGAGGTATTTCGACGTCCGGTGCTCCACGTGATGTGCCAAGTAGCCTTCTCGCTTCAGACGTCAGGTCGCCTTTGGATAAGAGGCCAGTTTGTCGGTCGTGATCGAGGAAGGAGAATAATTGCTCATCGTTTTGAGAGCCTTGCGTAGGAAGCGATAGGCGGCTCCGGTATCTCGTCTGTCTGACAGCATGAAGTCGATCAGCTGACCGTGCTTGCCGACAGCTCGGAACAGATATTTCCATTTGCCACCCACACGAACGTATGTCTCGCCCACACGCCAGGAGGCAGAGCGATGCCCTTGGTACGGGCGGATCCGTTTGTCGACTTCCGGAGCCTGGTGCTGCACCCAGCGGCAGAGGGTGGACGGGTCGACGGCGACGCCGCGCTCCTGCATCATTTCGGCGAGATCACGGCAGCCGATGCCGTATGTGCAGTTCCAGCGCACGCACAACAGGATGATCTCAACCGGAAAGCGGCGGCGCTTGAACAAAGACAACGAGGCGGCTCCTTCAGGGCGGCTCCTTGACGAACCGCTCCTCGTTATACGGCCGGGGTTCATGCAACAGTTCCGGCGGGGAGAGCCTCCTCGCAAGCTCAGGTGAAGGAACGCCGGCTTTGACGGGCCTGCGCCAAGTTGGCCTAGACGACCTCTTCGGCGCCGCCTCTCAGCTTCACCGGGATCATCAGGTATCGGACGCCGTTCGCCTCGGCGGGCGGGAACTTGCCGGCCCGGATGTTCGTCTGGATCGATGGCAGCAGCAGCCGCGGTGCTGCGAGTTTGGCATCGCGGGCGGTGCGCATGGCCACGAACTCGTCCTCGCTGACGCCCTCCTTCACATGCACGTTCTTCTCGCGCTGCTCCGCGACCGTCGTTTCCCAGGCGTACTCATCTCGCCCAGGAGCCTTGTAGTCGTGGCACATGAACAGCCGCGTCTCGGGAGGCAATGCGGTCAGGCGCCGGATCGAGCGATACAGCTGATGCGCGTCGCCGCCTGGGAAGTCGGCCCGCGCCGTGCCGTAATCGGGCATGAACATCGTGTCGCCCACGAACACCGCGTCCTCGACCTTGTAGGAGACGTCCGCCGGGGTGTGGCCGGGCGTGTGCAGCACCTCCACGTCGAGCTCGCCGATCTTGAAGCGCTCACCGTCCTTGAACAGACGGTCGAAGTCCTTGCCTTCCGTATCGAGGTCGGTGGCGTTGAAGATCGGGCGGAAGATCCGCTGCACCTCGGTGATGTGCTCGCCGGTGCCGATCTTGGCCCCGGTCTTCGCCTTGATGTAGGGCGCGCCGGACAGGTGATCGGCATGGGCATGAGTCTCCAGCGCCCACTCGACGGTGTAGCCCGCACCCTCGGCTGTCTTCAGCATCGCCTCGACGGAGCGCGTGTCCACCGTGCCGGAGTTGTGGTCGTAGTCGAAGACCGGGTCGATGATCGCCGCCTTCTTCGTCGTCGGATCCGCGACCAGATAGCTGACGGTGTTTGTGGGCTCGTCGAAGAACGCCCGGATGATGGGTTGGCCTGACATGATCTGAACCTCCTTGACGGTTCGTCTGCCGTTGTGGTTGACAATATATAAACTATATCTAAATTAGCAATAACTAAATAAATGTGTGGCAATATGGCTTCCCAGGCCACGAGTTCAGAAACCGTCGGGATGTTGCCGGCGCAGCTCGCTGGCATCCTGCGGGCGCTCGCGAACGAGCGCCGGCTGATGATCCTGTGCAAGCCGGTGGGATGGGGCGAGGCCAACGTGGCCTCGCTGGCCGAGGCGGTGGGATTGTCGCAGTCGGCCCTGTCGCGGCATCTGGCGAAGATGCGCGATGAGGGCCTCGTCACCTTCCGGCGCGAGAGCCAGACGCTCTGGCACCGCATCGCCGATCCGCGGGTCGCGCAGCTCCATGCCACGCTCAACACCCTCTACTGCCGCCCGGCATGAGCGGCCAACCAGTCTTGGAGAGTACCCATGTCGCTTCCGACCCTCACCCCTGATCAGGCCAAGCGCCTGCTCGACCAGCGCGCGATCCTGGTCGACTTCCGCGAGGCGGATGAGCACGCCCGCGAGGAGATCTCCGGCGCCCGCCAGATGTCTCTGTCCAAGCTCGACGAGGCGGACCTTGCCCTGCGCGAGGGAAAGCCGGTCATCTTCCACTGCAAGAGCGGCACCCGCACGAAGGGCAATGCCGCCCGGCTTGCCGGCAAGGTTGTCGGACGCTGCGAGCCCTTCCTCATCGAGGGTAGCCTCGATGGCTGACGGCGGCATGTGCAGATCGGCACCGGCAGCCTGGCGTTTCTCGGCACCCTGCTGGGCCTTCTCGTCTCGCCCTGGTTCCTCATCGTTCCGGCCTTCGTCGGAGCGGGCCTGACGGTGGCCGGGATCACCGGCTTCTGCGGCATGGCTCGGATCCTGATGCGGGCGCCCTGGAACCGGGCAGTCTACGCCCAACCGAACTGGGCTCAAACCGTGTAAGGAGACCATCATGATACTGTCCCTCACCCAGAGCGCCCTCGGCCTCGCCTCCGGCTCGCTCGTCGGCTTCACGCTGGGCCTCGTGGGCGGCGGCGGCTCTATCCTGGCGGTGCCGCTGCTGGTCTATGTGGTGGGCGTGACGAACCCGCACGTGGCCATCGGCACGAGCGCGGTGGCGGTAGCGGCCAACGCTGCCGCCAACCTCACCAATCATGCCCGCGCGAGAAACGTGAAGTGGCGCTGCGCCTTGGTCTTCACCGTAGCTGGCATCATCGGCGCCTTCGGCGGCTCGACGCTCGGCAAGATGGTCGATGGCCAGAAGCTGCTCGCCCTCTTCGCCGTGCTGATGATGGTGGTCGGCGCCCTGATGCTGCGCAAGCGCTCCGGCGAAGGCGACGAGAGCGTTCGCCTCGGCCGGGAAAACTTCCTCAAGCTAGTCGGCATTGGTCTAGCGACGGGGACCCTGTCGGGCTTCTTCGGCATTGGCGGCGGCTTTCTGATCGTCCCGGGCCTGATCCTAGCGACCGGCATGCCGATCCTCTATGCAGTCGGCTCTTCTCTCGTAGCGGTCACCGGGTTCGGCCTAACCACCTCGGCGAACTACGCCTTCTCCGGTCTGGTCGATTGGACTCTGGCCGCGTTGTTCATCGGCGGCGGCGTGCTGGGAGGACTTCTCGGCGCCTCTTCGGCGAAATATCTGTCCACCAAGAAGGGCGCACTCAACACGGTATTCGCCAGCCTAATCTTCGTGGTCGCCGTCTACATGCTGGTCAAAAGCCTAAGTCTCGTCTGAGCCTGAGACACAGGAGGTGCTCCATGGCGAACTCTTTCCATGTGGTTTGTCCCCGCTGCGATGCGGTCAACCGCATTCCTGAGGACCGGTCCGCCGAACAGGCGGTCTGTGGCAGCTGCAAGGCGAAGCTGTTCGATGGCCATCCAGTCGAGCTCGACGGCTCTCGCTTCCAGCGCCACGCCGATCGCAGCGACATTCCGGTCATCGCGGATTTCTGGGCGCCCTGGTGCGGTCCTTGCCGGGTCATGGCGCCGATCTTCGAGCGCGCGGCGCAGGAGCTTGAGCCCAAGGCGCGGTTCGTGAAGGTCAACGTGGACAATGAGCCGGAACTGGCCGGCAGACTTGGCGTTCAGGGCATTCCAGCTCTGTTCGTGCTCAAGCACGGTTCAGTCGTGGCCCGGCAGGCCGGGCTGGTCAATCTCGCCACCCTGCAGAACTGGGTCCGGCAATTCTCATCCCGCTGAAGAGGAGATCTCGCATGAAAGCCGTCAGGCTGACGCCTAACCTCTCGGTCGCCCCGCGGCTGACCGAACAGGATCTTGAGAAGGCCGCAGCGGCGGGCTTCAAGACTATCATCAACAACCGCCCCGACGGTGAGGCCCCGGATCAGCCACGCAGCGATGAACTGGCGGCGGCCGCCGAGCGCTTGGGCGTGGCCTACCGGCACATCCCAGTCGTGCCGGGCCAGCTGTCGAACGATCAGGTTCAGGCGTTCAGGACGGCCGTTACGGAGGCGGAGAAGCCGGCCCTCGCCTTCTGCCGCACCGGCACGCGCTCGATCACCCTTTGGGCGCTGGCCGCCAGCGACAGGCTCTCGCCGAACGAGATCCTGCGGACGGCTTCGGAGGCGGGCTACAATCTGGAGGCTTTGAGGCCCCAGCTCGAGGCAGCCGCCAGCAGCGGATCCGCGACAGCCGATGACCGAGGAGCACGATGAGCTACTACCTGGCCAAGACCGTTGGGATGCCGTTCGACGAGGCGGTTGCCCGCACGGCCGAAGCCCTGAAGCAGGAGGGCTTCGGCATTATTACGGAGATCGACACAGGGGTAGGCCCAAGCACAAGATCGACGTGGACTTCCGCCCCTATCGCATCCTCAGGGCTTGAACACGGCGCGAGCTTATAAGTCGCTTCAGATCGAGGACAAGGTCGGCACGATGCTGCCCTGCAACGTGATCGTGCAGGAACTCGCGCCCAGTCGGGTCGAGGTCGCGGCGGTCGATCCCGTCGCGTCCATGCAGGCCATCGCCCCCCGCTAGCGGAGAATGATCTGATTGCCCCGATGGTGCTGGATGGGCCCATGACCGGCGAGGTGTTCCGCGTCTATGTCGAGCAGGTGCTGATCCCAGAGCTCTCGCCCGGTGACGTGGTGGTGCTCGACAATCTGGCGGCTCACAAGGTGGCGGGTGTCCGGGAGACGATCCGCGCCGCCGGGGCGAGTCTGCTCTCCCTGCCGCCGTACTCGCCCGACCTGAACCCGATCGAGTAGGTGTTCGCCAGATTCAAGGCGCTCCCTTTCATTGCAGAGGGATTGGATTGGTTTTGCTGAGCGCACAATAGGCTTCTTCCCTGAGAGATCTCTCAACGACCAAGCCAAGAACGAATATTTCCGCAGTTTCCAAAGTTTACCAAGTTGACATGGCTGAGAGGCGAACTCATCTTATTGGCAGGAGGAGCCAATGGCCCAGATCCGTAATGCCCAGCGGAAAAGTCACTCGCGGGTCCGGCGGTACTCAAAGTCCGCGGCCCGGTCTCCGATCCACCCATATAAGGTGGTGGGTGATCCCGCGCAGGCCATCACTGAAATGAAGAACCTGCCGGCGGGTGTCTCGGTGGCTCTCATTCCGTCTGACGCTTCCGTTGAAAAGGAACTGCAGCGGCTTGGGTCCGGACGAATCCAGCGTCTTCCTGGTTTGGTGATCAAGCCCGAAGGTCGCCGTAATGTGTGGAGGCGGGTCAAGCCTGGTTCAGTCACAAAGAAAGCGGCTATCGACGCGGCAGCGTTTGAGCCGAGCTCGCGCGCCAAAGCCCTCCTGAAAGGCGTACAGATTGCGCAGAACGATCTGAAGAAAGCCGGTGGCGCCTACGATCTGGATCAAGTCCGTATCCTGATGAACGGCATCTCACGGCAGATGATCGATCGGAAGGTGCGAGAAGGCAGCTTGTTGGCTGTGCCTGGTCCAAGCAACCGGCGTGCATATCCGACCATGCAGTTCACGCCTGATGGTACAGTCGTTCCCGGCCTGAAGGCCGTGCGTGAAGCCCTTCCAACTGACAACCCTTGGGCAATCCTGAACTTCCTTGTTCATCCTGACCCGCGCCTGAACGGCCGCAAGCCCCTTGATGTTCTCAAAGCTGGCGAGATCGACTTGGTCGTGGATGCTGCCCGGCGAATGGGTCAGCAGGGATCGTGAGTGCCCCCTTACCTCCACCGGATCTTGCTTCGCGGGATCCGGTGCTTATCACAGTGGAGGCCGGCGAGATCCTCCACCGGTTCTTCACGGCAGCATACGATCCGATCCATTTCGATCGTGGCCGCGATGGACGTTTGAACGCGCCGGATGGATCGTATGGCGTGCTCTACACCGCCAAGGAAGCGCGGGGGGCCTTCGCCGAATCGTTTCTCCGCATACCCGGACGCACTCTCATCCCGTCTGATCTGCTCGCAAAGAAGGCCTATGTGCAGCTGCGTGTGACCCGCCCGCTTGTGCTGATCAAGCTTGGTGGCCCCGGCCTTGCTCGTTTAGGAGCGACGGCTGAGGTGGTGCATGGTGGCTTGCCATACGATGCTCCTCAGACCTGGTCCGCAGCGCTTCGCGAGCACCCGGTACGAGCGAGTGGGATCGCCTACTACGCCCGTCATGATGACGAGGCCCTTTGCTACGCGCTCTATGACCATGGACCTCCGGCTGTGGAGGAAGAGTACCGGGAAACCAGTCTTGATGAGGACTGGTTCTGGGACTTGGCTGAACCTTATGGAGTTGGCTTGGCACCTTAGGTGACGATGGCTTTGCCCACCAAGACTCCAGACCCGCCGGGAAGCAACGAGCTTGTCACGTTAACTCCCATTGGACGCCATGAGACCTGGCTGGCGGCATGAGTGTTCAAGCGGCAATGCCCGCCGGAGCCTGTCGGGCATGGGCTCGTTCCTGATCATGGGCCTGTTCGGCCTGATCATCGCCTCGATCGTGAACATCTTCGTTGCGTCGAGCGCGATGCAGTTCGGCATTTCCGTGATCGGCGTTCTGATCTTCGCGGGCCTCACGGCCTACGATACGCAGAAGCTGAAGGAGATGTACCTGTACGGCAACTTCGACACCGAGGCCGCGGCCAAGGTGTCGGTCTATGGCGCGCTGCAGCTGTATCTGGACTTCATCAACATGTTCCAGTTCCTCCTCTCGCTGCTGGGCAACCGCAACGAGTAAAGCTGAGCGGATCGCATGATCTGAAAGCCCCGGCCGCAAAGCCGGGGCTTTTTGTTGATGGACAGCCGATGAATGCCGCCGGTGGGCAACCCGAGTCTGCCGAGCTTTGTCACCATCGGGGCACCGCGCAAGTCTGGCAGTTTCTCGCTATCCGTCTCACCCAGCTGGCATCAGACGCAGGATCTCGCCATTGGCCTCGTCCGTCAGCATGTACACCGCCCCGTCCGGGCCTTGCCGCACGTCGCGGATCCGCTGGCCGAGGGAGATGCGCTCCTCGCCCGTGACCTGCTGCCCCTGCAGCGTCAGCCGGATGACGCCTCGGGCCACCAAGCCGCCGATGAGCAGGCTGCCGCGCCACCCCGGAAACAGATTCCCCGTGTAGAACGTCATCCCGGATGGGGCGATCACCGGCGTCCACTGCCGCAGCGATCCGGACAGATCCGGACGGGTTGCCGGGCTCGGGATCGCCCGCCCGTCATAGTGCCGGCCCCAGCTCACGAGAGGCCAGCCGTAGTTGCGCCCGGCTTGCGGGATGGTGAGCTCGTCCCCGCCGCGCGGCCCCATCTCGTGCACCCACAGATCCCCAGTCTTTGGATGCAGCGCCGCGCCCTGCACGTTGCGGTGCCCATAGGACCAGATCTCCGGCCGGGCTGCCTGGCCGCGGACAAAGGGGTTGTCGGCCGGAACCGTCCCGTCCGGATTGATGCGCACGATCTTGCCCAGATGCGACGCCAGATCCTGCGCCGGACTGAACTTGAAGCGGTCGCCCAGCGTCACGAAGAGCCTGCCATCCCGGGAGAACACCAGCCGCGAACCAAAATGGCTGGCGCCATCCACCTTCGGCACTTGCCGGAAGAGCACCTGAACATCCTGGAGACCAGTGGCGCCAAGGCGCCCGCGCGCCACGGCGGTGCCGGCACCGCCGGGTCCAGGCTCGGCATAGGAGAGATAGACCCAGCGGCTGGAGGCGAAGTCCGGGGCGAGCGCCACATCGAGCAGTCCGCCCTGCCCTCGCGCGAACACGCGCGGGACACCCGCCAGCGGTGCGGAAACACCCCTATCCCGGGACACCAGCCGCAAGCGACCGGGACGCTCGGTCACCAGCATCTGTCCATCCGGCAGGAAGGCCAGACCCCACGGGTGAACCAGACCCCGCGCGATCGTCTCGACCCTGACTTGACCTGAGGAGGTCTGCACGATCCGTTCCTGTGCCCTCGCTGGGTCAGGAATGGCGATCAGAACAGTCAATGCCAGAAAGCTGCGTCGATCCATGGCACGCTCCCAAAATCCAGCCTGAGCCGAGATCAGAGCCAGAATAGCACCCTCTCCCATCCTCTCAGCGCCTCACGGGATGCTGCGCTTCACACTACTTGGCCAGGGGATCAGGGCGGAGCTGGAAGTGCACAGCGATCGGCTTGCTGCCTTTGCCGCCCTCCCGCAGCCAGGGCGTCCGGTCGCCGCTGGTGGTCCACAGACCACGCCCCTTCCAGCCGGCATTTGGATCATCAATGCGCCCATCAAAGCCCTTGGCGTAGAAGCCCAGCGGATACGGCACCCGCAGCGAGATCATCCGACCGTCCTTGAATGCGACCAAGCCATCCATCAGGTTCGCGGTGGACATCGGCACATCCTCGCCGAGCCCAAATGTGTTGTGCTGGTCGACCCAGGTGTAGTAGCTCGCCTCGGCGCTGTTCTCGCCAATCCCCTGGAAGCCCGGACCGGGGTACTGATGGAAGGACCAGCCCTCCGGGCAGTGATCGCCGGTTGCCTGTGGGCCGTTGAGCGGCCCCTTGCATTTGCGCCGGTCGAAGCTGGCCAGATGGCCACTCGACAGCGAGGCCCACACCACCCCCTGCCGATCGATATCCGCCCCGCGGATGCCGAAGCCGGGCCGCGGCACGTGATAGATCTCCGCCAGGGCGGTTTCAGGTGGATTCGGTCCAGGACTCAGGCGGACTACGGCGGGCGTCCCGCTGAACACCCCTACCGATCCCCAGATGGAGCCATCCACCGGGCTCGGGCTCACGGCATAAAAGCCTCCGGCAATGCGCTTGTCCTTCGTCGGATCGAGCGCCTGATCAGGCTCGACATACTCATCCCGTTGGCGGTTGCCATTCGTGTCGAGCACCAGCGCTGTCCAGCCCTGCGCCTTCGCCGCGTCGCCGGTCTCATCGAACAGCCTGGTGTTGATCCAGCCGACCACCGGGCCGCCGCCGCTGGTCCACAAGGTATCGTTTGCGTCATAGCCGAACTGCAGGTGATGGGTCCCGAAGCACATATCCACGAAGGTGTACTCCATTGTCTTGGGATCGAGCCGCGTGATGGAGCGGGTTGTCCGCTCCAGCGGAAACAGCTTGGCCGAGGGATGGTCGGAGCCTCGCCTGCAGAAGTCCGGGTTGTTGGGCCCGCGCACGGTCGCGGCAAACCACACCCGTCCTTGGCGGTCGACCATGCCATTGTGGTTGTTGGCCTTTGTGTCCCAGATCTTTTCCTCACCCCAGTAGGGTGACGGCGCCAGCACCTTGTCGCTTGCGGCATGTCCGGGCCCAAGCGCCTCCGGCGTGTCGGGATCGCGCACCGGCGCCACGAATTCGGTGACGGTGTGCGTCTTCGGATTGAGGATGGGGATTACGTCGGTCGAGTACTCCGCCGAGCCGAACAGCGGGCCATAGGCATTGACGGTCGGGTTGCGGCGATCCGAGGCGATCAGGTCGTGCAGGTACTTCTTCTCATTGAGCCACTCCCAGGTGGTCACCACGATATTGCGCTCGATACCTTCCGGGCGCTTCGGCTTGGCATGCGGTAGCTCGCCTTTGGCAATGCGGTCCGTCCAGTCGGCGTAGTATCGGAATGGCACGCCGCCGAAGCGCCCGGCGAGCTGGTTCACCATCGTCTCGCCCGACTGGCCCGAGGACACACGGCGGATCCAGGCCTCCTCCGACGAGCTGAACTCGCCGAGTTGCTTCGGGATCGTGCGGGTGGATTGCTGGCCAAGCTGATGGCAGCCGATGCAGCCGATGTTCTTGACCTGCTTGAGCCAGTCGATCTGCGTGATGGGGTCGGGGATGTCGCTCGTGCCGCCGAACTGGCCTGCATCCGGGATCTTGAGCATCGCGTACCAGTAGATGGCCGGGTAATACTGCGCCGCCTCCCTGTCGCTGGGTGCCGGCACCGCCTGCAGATCGAGCTGCCTGCCAGGCGCGCTGGTCGTCTTGGGTGAGTCGACGAGGCCATAGCCGCGCACCCAGACCTTGTAGGTGGCTTTCGGAAGATCGGGCACGACATAGCGCCCCTGACCATCGGTGACGACCATCTTGGCGAACTTGGTCGGCAGGTCGGTTGTTTCGGCAATGACCCGGACGCCTGCTTCCGGTCCGTGCGGTCCGGTGACCACGCCACCGATGTCATCGGCGTCGATGGCAACCAGCTCCTGAGCCCTCAACGGAACTGGAGCAGTTGCCACGCATCCGAGCGTTCCAATCGCAGCAATGACTGAACGGAGTTTCCGCCGACGTGCCATCGCAATCCTCCGTGGCACGGTCCTCTTCGTCTACGGCAAAATAGCACGGACTGTTGCGAATTCTGAGCGTGGAGATCGGTTTGTCCTTCCATAGGGCAGCGGAAACACGCTGCCTTCCACTGTATTGTCCTTCAGCGTCGGTTCAGCGTGCGTTACTAGGCTGGAGCCTCCTGGATCAGAATGTGAAGCCGCTCATGAAAGGTCTGCTCGCACTTTCAAGCTTGTTTGTCTTGGCGCTCACCCCGGTCGCTCAGGCTGGCAATACCTCGTCGAATTCAAGCTCGAACTCCTCAAATGGGGTTCATACCCGTGTTGACACGGTCATCACGGATGATCACCGCGGTCGAACGATCTACGAGCGTCGCATCGTGCGCGAGCGCGTGCCTGAGGGCTATCGTTCCAAGCGTCAGTGGCACAGAGCCGAGGATGATGATGATTAAGATGGATCCTGGCTCCGGGCAATCTGTCCCATTGCAGCAAGCTGGTCCGGGCTCGCCGCCAGACGCTCCACGCTCAGCCAACGCTCCCAGCCCGCCATAATGCTCCAAGTGGGATCGCTCAAATGAGCTTGCGGCAGGCGGTAGTGAAACACCGGCCGTGAGCCGATCTTCTCATGTGGCAGCACCGAGCGCACCCGCTCCTCATCGAAGTAGGCAAGCAGCGGCAGCAGATCGAGCGCCCGCCTCCGGGTCGGGTTGGCCGCGAGATAATCCTCCGTCAGAACCGTCAGGTCAGGCCAATAATCCGGATCGAGCACACGTCGCTTGTAGGCCTGCGGGTAGTCGGGCGGAAGAACGAGAGTCCGACGCAAGCTCCCACGGGTGGTCTCGCGCCGGAGCCGATCACTGAGCACGAGGAAGGCCTTCAGAAAGGCCACCACGGTCTCGGCATCAAGACGCGGCGGATCGATGTTGAAGTGGAGCCCCAAAGAGTCCCACAGCACGGCCCCGCGGCCGTATGCACCCGCAGCCCGCAGGCTTCCGATCACCATGTTCATCTCCGGAAGCTGAGCGAGCGGCATGGGTGCGGTAATGAGTTCCCGCAGGACAAAGGGTGACACCACCGTGCCGAGCCATGCCGCCACGCGGCGATCCAGTCTCAGGCCGAGCTCCGGGTACCGTTCGGGGTTGAACGTGCCGCAGGTCGGTCTCGATCATCATCTCGCTAAAGCGGGTGCTGCGGATCCGGAACGCATGTGGATCCTCAGCCTCGCAAGATCCACCCAGATCACGGGCAAGAGCCTCCGCCGCGACACGGGCGCTCGGGCCCAGGAACTCGATCTCGCCACCGACCCGCCGCAGCGTTCCATTCGCTGCAAGCAGGATGGGACGGCTGAGCGCCTCAGCCGCTATGGCACTGTCATTCATCTGCCCAATGACATGGGCCCGGCATGCCCGGATCGCAATGACTGGTCCCGCTGCGGTGCGCGGCTCCTGTCTGGTCGGTCAAGGTTTGAAGCCGCTTCTGGAACAGCAGCCGCACCGTATCTGCTTGGTGCAATGGCACCCCACCCCTGGCTGATGAGTTGTCGAGGACGATGTGCACCTGCAAGCTGCCGTACAGCCCTTCCTCTGCACCGGTCGGCCTGACCCGGCGCAAGGCCCTGCACCTGCTCATGAGCGTGACGCTTGCGCCCGCCGCTGTGGCGGGATGCGAGCGAGTCGCTCCCTTCATCGTGTCAGACGAGACTGTGGAGCAGCTCGGGCTCGATACCTGGGCCAGGCTGCGCCAGCGGATGCCAGTGTCACGGGACGGTGGAGCCCAGCGTCGGGTGGCTGAGATTGCAAGGCGGCTCCTCGTGGCTGCAGGTGAGGAGCCAAGCCGCTGGGAGGTTCGGACCTTCGCCGAGCCACAGGCGAACGCTTTCGTCCTGCCCGGCCGCAAGATCGGCGTGCTTGAGGGCATGCTCCGGATCGCCAGAACTGAGAACCAGCTTGCGGCTGTCATCGGGCACGAGATCGGGCATCTCCAGGCCGACCATTCGCGGGAACGGGTCTCCGCCGAGACCCTGCGGCAGTGGGGATTGCGGCTGATCAGCTTTCTGCTTCAAGTCAACGACGTGGCGTTTGCCCGCGAAATCGCGGCTCTGCTTGGTGTTGGTGTGGAGTTCGGCCTCGTGCGGCCTTATGGCCGCGCTCAGGAGCTAGAGGCCGACAGACTCGGCCTGTTCATGATGGCCAAGGCGGGCTATGACCCGCGTGAGGCGGTAGAGCTATGGCGGCGCATGGATCAGCAGGGTGATGGCATCCCGGCCATCCTGTCCACCCATCCGGCACCGCAGGACCGGATTGAGGCCATCCAAGTGATGATCCCGGAGGCGATCGAGGCGGCGAAAGCCTAGAAGGCATGCCCTTCACACGATGCCCCAGGCGCGGCAGCGGGTTGGGCCGGTGAGCTCGCGCGGGAGCGCGCCGCCGAGCCGCGCCAGCATCAGGTCCACGGCCTTGGGCGTGACCTGCAGCAGCTTGGCCCCGAGCGGCACCGTCACCAGCGGCCGCGACAGGAACAGCTCGACCAGCTCCGGCAGCCTGGAGTTGCTGCGGCACTCGATGGCCTTCCACGGCAGCTCCGGCAGGTTGTAATTGCGAGGCGTCAGGAACCGCTCGTCGTCGAAGTCCCCTCCCCTGCTCCCGAAAGCCACGCTTCAGCTCCACGGCTAAGTTATTGATGCTGCGAGCTATAGCTTAGCGAGAAGAAGCAAAGCAAGGCATCTCTACGATGGAGGGACAGACGATCCGCCGCTCGCTACAGCAACATCAGGATGGATCAACCACAGTGCGGCCGGTGAGCGGTTCCGGCTCGTTCTCTGATGGCGGGTGAAGTGCTGAATGGCCGCAGAAGCCGTTGTTTTAAGCCATTTTGCCGGGCTCCAGGAAAGCCCTCCCCTCTCCGACTGGTTAACAGAATGACTTGAGAAACGTCTGCAAACGATCGTTGGTAGATTCTTATGGAATTATACAAAAGGTGTCGAACCCATGGGGTTCCGGACCCTGATCCGAAGGTTTAGGGCATAATTGGTGTCGGCTCGCCGTGCCGTGATAGCGGGCACGAGGCACGGAGGAAGGAATGTCGGCAAAACAGGACGACCAGAGGATGCCTGCCGGCGCGTGATCCCCTCTCCTGAGAAGAGCCAGGATCTGGGTGAACTCAATGGAGAGACTAGGAACGAAGGGGCTCTGAGACACCTCCACCATTTCAGAAAACTCCTTCCTGCCCGATTCGAGCTCGACCTGGAAGAGGCAAGCGAACGGGACAACACTCCGCCCGATACCGATGTCTGACTGCCCCCCCTTCCTCGCGGAGGCGCCTGAACGGCTGTGCGCGGGTTTCCACCGAAGATCAGGTGGCAGATGCCCAGATATTTGATCTGAAGGATGCCGGCTGCGAGGTGATCCACCAGGAGCATCGGTCCGGCGCCCCCGCTCTCGCCCCGTGCTACACGCCTTCTCAAGGAGATCAGGCCCGGCGATGTTTTGACCGTGGTTCGCCTCGACCGCTTTGGCACGCTCGGCGAGCCATCTCCTCAAGATCCTCGAAGCTCCGGAAGAACGCGGAGCTCACTTCCGATCGCTGCGGGATCTGATCGACATCTCAACACCGCAGGGCATGGTCTCGCTGCAGGTCCTCGCCGTCGTCGCTCAGCTGGGGCGCTCCCTGATCTGCGAGCACACGAAGGGAGGCGTGCGGGCGGCCAAAGCTCGCGGCAAGGTCCTGGGGAACCCTGGTGTGCGTGAGCGTCGCCCAAACACCATCCGGCGACTGATACTTGCCCGTGAGAAGCGTTACCTCGATCCTGATAGCGTCGACTTGACCAGTGGATGTCCACCGCGAAACGGAGGCGGCCGGCCCACACGCGGGATGACGTTGTCCGTGTTCTGAATGCCCGTGGGCAGGATTGGACGGTCGAGCGCCTGCGTCGGGCGGTGCGGAAGCCTGTCTCCCAAAGGATGGCTGACGAAGCCGTTCTCAGGAAGGCCCCTCCCCGCTCAAGGGACGATCGCCTTATGACTTTGATCGCGGGCATTGCCATGGCCGGCCGGGATGTATCGCCTCGTGACATCGCGGCACAACTCGAACGCATGCGGGAGCGGCCCCCGCGGGGCGGCACGGGATGGAACGCCCTTGGGTTAAGCAGCAGCTCGACTAGGCAAAGAGGCTGGGATTCGTCCGATGAAAAAAGGCATCCTCGGAGGGCTGCTACGCCGCGAGCTGAGAGGACGCAATAAAAGAACGTAGCACAGTGGCGCTTCATCAGAGTTGGCGGCCGCCAACTCAATACAGCAGGGTATGAGAGCGCCGAACGATTGGCTCTCCGCGTGCCCCCGCTCAGCAATCCGCCGGAAATAGATATTTTCGGGTCGGCGGGTGGTGATCGGTATGATCCATGTCCAGGAGTGGCGGTTGTCTGAGCTGTTGCTGTGCCGCTCGACAATCAATCCCTGTGAACGGCACGTTCGACGAAGCGGCAAATCTCCATCACGAGTTTGAGGCTGGCTGCCGCCAACGTTTGTCGGACAGTTGGCGACAGCCAACCCTCCCTCCACCGTCCGTAGGCGATCGGGTCATGTATGTCCCGCGACAGGTTCTAATGGTCTCTCGGGCTTGGGCGTCGCGCCATGCATCTCTACGGGCATGTCCTCTCTACGGGCATGTCCTCGCGGCCCGTGGCCCAACTCCCTCTTCCGAGGCGACAGGAAAGTTGACGGCCGCCAACTTTCCTGTTCGGACGCAGATGCAGCCTTCCTATGGCCCTCGTCCCACCTAGACACGAAACTTTGGTGAGGAGAGATTAGCTCATGGTGCGCACCACATATATTTTCCGATTTCCACCTCGAGGAGAGCGAAGACCGTTCACTCCTCTGCACGCCTGAAGATATGTTCCCGGTTTATAGCAGTTCGTTGTTATCGAATGGCATCGAGGCCAATGTGCTCGTGCTGGCAGGCGATATCCGTCCAACCCCTGCCCTCCGGTCCGAGGTAATCGCACGGATCGTGGACGAGAGCATCGTGTGGAACCGAAGGTCCGCGTCAGCGACCCGAAGGGCCACGCCAGTGACCCGAAGGGCCGCGTCAGCGAATAGGGGACCCGGTTATTCGCTGGCGCGGCCCTTCGGGTCGCCTGAACGATGCTCTCATTCAAGGAGAAAGCATCGGATGGGTCCCAAAAGTGCAAATCCTCTTTTCACGTCCGAGGCTGTAGCGCCTGTTTTCCAGGCTTGAATCATCGGGAACGGTGAGTTGGCGGCCGCCAACTTGCCTGGCTGGGGCCTCTTCCCCAGCCAACACTCGCCCTGTGAGCAAATCACCACAGGCTTTTTGCTCGGACCTACATGATGGGCGGTCCGTATTGCAGCTTCCGATACCAGTTCGCGACCCGGATTTCACCCGCACCTGCCGCAAGGGCAAGCATGTCGTTGAGGCGACAATCGGACGGGTAGGTCGCGTGTGGCGGCAAGAGGCAAAGTTAGCAGCCAATTCCGCTTGCGATCTGGATGAAAGCCTCCGGGCGAGGCCAAAAATCGATCCCAGGAGGTGACGTGGTTGTCGCCGTGCGACGTGCCGGCACCAACTCACCTCACCACGAATCGCGGAGTTGGCGTCGCCAATCCTTCCGCCAACCAGCATCGTCACGGCTAGGGACGGGTCCAGATAACGCTACTCTGATGCATGACGGCTCCTGCGCCTCGTTGAGAGGTCTCCGATGAGAGGCTCTATCTCTGAATCGGCATAGGAAGTTGGCATCAGCCAACTTCCTATGCCGGAGAGGGCTGCATTGCGGGCGCTCACGTTGAGACAAGAATTCATGTGCAATTGTGCAACAGCTTATTATTAATTCTTGTTTACCAATTGGAAAGCAGTTGCGCTCTAAAACGGTTTTCGTCCAAAAGGGCAAGCTGAACCGTTTTAGGAGATCTCACCGTGACAGCGCAGGTAATTCGTTCCGACGAATCTTTTACGACGGACGATAGAATTTCCGCTCACGCCCGTCTGCTTTCCAGTCAACTCCAGCAGTTGCGGGAAAAGCTCTTCCCCCCAGAGGCATCAAAAGAGTTGCGGACATTCACGTCTGGTGAGGCAGCGAAATTGATTGGTGTCAGCGACAGCTATCTCCGGCAGCTATCCTTAGAAGGAGCCGGTCCGAAGCCTGACACAACCCCAAGCGGCCGCCGTTCATATACCCTCAAACAGATCAACGAGCTCCGTCATTACCTCGCGGACCTGAAACCGAAAGACGCGCATCTTTATCTTCCGCATAGGCGTCCGGGCGAGAAGCTGCAGGCAATCGCCGTCACGAACTTCAAAGGTGGGTCCGCAAAGACTACAACCACGCTGTATCTCGCGCAGTATCTGGCACTGCAGGGCTACCGGGTCCTTGCCGTCGATCTGGATCCGCAGGCGTCGCTGACTTCGATGTTCAGCATTCAGCCGGAGTTCGATCTCGAGCCAAACGACACGCTATATGGCGCAATCCGGTATGACAGCGATCGCCGGTCTCTCGCCGAAATCGTGAGGCCGACTTATTTCGACGGCATCGATCTCGTTCCTGGCAATCTCGAGCTTATGGAGTTTGAGCATGAGACGCCCCAGGCTATTAATAGCGGGGGAGGGGAGGGGCGATACTTCTATCGCCGGATCGCTGACGCTCTTAGCGATATTGAGGACCGCTACGACATCGTCGTGATCGACTGCCCACCGCAGCTGGGTTATCTGACCCTCGGCGCTTTGCTGGCGGCGACCTCTCTTCTGATCACTGTCCATCCGCAGATGGTCGATATCGCCTCGATGTCGCAGTTCCTCCTCATGGCCGCCGATCTGCTTGCCGTTCTGCGTCGCGCCGGCGGTAACATGCAGCACGATTTCATCCGCTACGTCATCACCCGACACGAGCCTCATGACGGACCACAATCGCAGATCGTCGCACTACTCCGCGGCCTTTTCGGCGAAGACGTCCTGGCAGCCAGCGTCTGGAAGTCGACCGCAATTGCCGACGCGGGTCTGACTAAACAAAGCCTCTATGAGCTCGAGCGCGGCGCAGTATCTCGGGCGACCTTTGATAGAGCAATCGAGAGCCTCGATGCCGTTAATCGTGAAGTTCTCGGTCTCGTGCACAAAGCTTGGGGGAGGGCATAATGAGCAGGCGCGACCGCATCAAAGATCTGTACTCGATTCCATCAGCAGAAGAGAAAGCAGCACTGGTCAATGCTCCAGCACAAACCTTAACGGAGCGATCGCCTGACAAGCAGCACATGAAACTGCCTGTGGGCGACGCCCGTCCGGATGCAGTCAGAAACCCTGCGGCGCCAAACGTTGGGCAGGAGCGCATCCCAGCGGGTCCAGTGCGGTCCATGGGCTTTGCTCTCGGTCGGATTGAGGAAGAGACCAAGGCGCTGCAGAAGGCTTTGGCAACTGGTCTGACGATTGTGGAATTGGATCCATCCCTCATTGAGGGTTCTGTCATTCGCGACCGCTTGGGCTCTCTAGAGAGCCTTGAGGTTGGTAGCTTGGTGAGGTCGATCGAGGAGAAGGGGCAGGAGGTCCCGATACTTGTTCGCCCTCATCCGTCTAAGAGTGGACACTACCAGATTGCGTATGGCCACCGCCGCCTCAAGGCGGTTGCGGCACTCGGTCGTAAAATCAAAGCATTCGTCCGCGATCTTTCTGACGAAGAACTGATCGTTGCGCAGGGCGTCGAGAACTCAGAGAGGCAAGATCTCAGCTATATCGAACGAGCGCTTTTTGCAGCGCGGATCGAAGCTCGTGGCTTTGATCGCAGCGTAATCATGCAGGCGCTTTCAACCGACAAGACGGAACTCTCGAAGCTTATCTCCGTCGCAAAAGGTGTCCCTGAGCCCATTATCGAAGCAATCGGCCCAGCCCCAAAAGCAGGCCGGGATCGGTGGATCAAGCTCTCCAAATGCCTTGAAGATAAGGCTGCCGCGAAGCGCGTTGAGAAGGCCCTAGCGGAAGACGACTTTGCCTCGGTCGACAGTGACGAGCGCTTTATCCGAGTGCTCAATGCGGCTTCCGGACCTCAACCAAGAGCCCAGAAGGTTCAACGGAAAACGTGGAAGAGCGAATGGGGACCAGCCAGTGCGACTGTGACGCGCTCCAGTAGAGGCGTTGAGATCCTCTTCGACACGAAGTCGGATCCTGGGTTCGCGGATTTCGTCGCAGAGCAGTTAGACGAGCTCTATAACGCATTCCGCACGAAGCTTTAGAGCATCGTGCGGAACCGAAGGTCCGCGTCAGCGAAAAGTGGATCCGGTTTTCCGCTCTCAACGATGCTCTCATTCAAGGAGAAAGCATCGGATCGGTCCCAAAAGTGCAAATCCACTTTTCACGTCCGAGGCTGTAGCCAGAGGGGAGGCCTGGTACCGGGCTGATTCAGAGACGCCGGGAAATTGCCTTTGAAGTTTTCCAACGTGATTCTGATTCACTCTTGCATTTTGACTCCAACGTCGAAGCAGAATCGGGCAGCGTTGGGTCGTTACAAGAAATGGAGCAATCCATGTCCGACCCAACGAACCGTGAACGCATTCAGCGCCACCGCCAATCCCGGCGAGCCCAAGGGCTGAAAGAGGCTACGGTGTGGGTCGATCAGTCCGTTACGTCCGCAATCGACCAGGCCGTCGAGCGTGGGCTTTATCCGTCGCGGCAGGCAGCAATGTCTGCCGCAATTCGTATGGTCTTTTCGGGAGATGCCACGAAGAGAGTGATGTAACCAGGCAAAGCAAAGGGCCCCAGAGCTGGTAACTCTGAGGCCCTTGGAGCTACCGAGGGACGGCAGCTAGGATCGTTTAGCGACAATCTTTATGCCACCCCGACAATCCGAAGTCAATGAACATCGGCTTCCGGTGAACGCTCTTGCTTTGCCCTCGCAAGGAGGGTGCGGTGTTCACAGCATCGTTCAAGAGCTGGGCTCTTCCAGCGCACATCATAAGAGCTGACAGCAGGAATGCGGGCAGCTCTCCGAGCGGAAATGCAGCCGTCAGCTGGCGCGACGCCAGGCTAGAGCATCGTGCGGACCCGAAGGTCCGCGTCAGCGAAAAGTGGTCCCGGTTATTCGCTGACGCGGGCCTCCGGTTCGCCCCGAACGATGCCCTGCTTGAAAGAGGAAGCATCGGATGGCCCCAAAAGTGCAAGGCCACTTTTGGGTCCGATGCATCAGCGATCTCGCACGCCTCTCTGCCGGCAATACCGTCGCACGATACCTCAGGAAGTCTGGTCGCGATTTTCCGCAAACCGAGCCCGGGCCGGATTTTCGATTTTCCGCTCCGAATTTCTGAGGAATTTCAGCGATTTTATCGTTCTTGCCTCCTCGATGACTTTGTGGAGGCATGGATGAGGTCCTATCGGCCGATTCTCGCGCGCAGCGATGAGCCAGCCGGTCAGGTCGCACAGGGAACCAAGCAGAGGAGAAGTGCCACGGCGTGACGACGTAGGAAAAGCAACGGCCCCCGAAGCGCCAACTTCGGAGGCCGTAGAAATCAGTGGGACTTAGAAGACCCGAACAACTTCAAAGTCCCATACAGCGAATCCGGTGTCAACGGGGAAACGCCAATTTCTCCGGACATCTGAGCTTTGCCTATCGACTCAAGAGCCTCACGGCTTTTGGGAACGGACACGCTTGGCCTGGAAAAGGTCAACGCCATGACGGTGCATCAATCGACAACACCTTTCGGCCGGCGGTCTCTGTCGCTGGCTATGTTGGCCGCGCGAGCGGCTTCTGAGGCCGGCCCAAAGGACACTATGGCCGAGAAGTGGAAGGTCTTTGACAACCTCCGTGAAGCCAAAACGGCCCTCGGCATCTCGGACCGGGCTCTGAGCGTCCTCAACGCTCTCCTGACCTTCCACCAGGACACCACCCTGCAGCTCGGGTCGGACCTGATCGTCTTCCCGTCCAACAAAGCCCTGACATTCCGGGCCAACGGCATGTCGCCGGCGACACTGCGGCGCCATTTGGCCGCTCTCGTGCAAGCGGGCTTGGTGATCAGGCGCGACAGCCCGAACGGCAAGCGCTACGCCCGGAAAGGGGAGGGGGGCTCGATCGAGCAGGCCTTCGGGTTCGATCTCTCACCGCTCGTCGCACGGGCCGCGGAATTCGAGAGCTTGGCCGAGGAGGCGCGAGCCGAGAGAAAGGCACGATACCTGTTGCGTGAAGAAATCACGCTGCTCCGTCGCGACATCTCCAAGACCATCGCTGTTGCGCAGGAGGAGGATCTCGCCGGTCCCTGGAATGATCTCCTGGCGCGTTTTGATGCCCTCAACGAGACACCGCCGCGCAGCGCTGAGACAGCGGTTCTGGAGGCGATTGCAGCCGATTTGAGGGCTCTTTGGGCTGATGTGGACAACGCGCTGAAATCGCAGCTTAAAATTGATGATATGAGCGCCACTGAGTCTCATAGTGAGCGCCACTATCAGAGTTCAAAACCAAACCCTCTTTTAGATTCTGAACAAGGCCTTCAAGGAAGGCTGGAAGAAACTTCGGCGCCACAACCTGAGGCTAGGCAGCCTCCCATCCGGGCCTTCTCTCTGAGCCTGGTCCTGCAGGCCTGCCCGGATATCGCAATGTACACGAAGGGAGGACAGGGGATCTCAACCTGGGGCGAGCTCGTTACCGCGGCCGGTGTGGTGAGAGGTGCGTTAGGGATCAGTCCCTCCGCCTGGAAAGACGCCTGTGCCGTCATGGGCGATGAAGACGCCGCCATTGTGGTTGCTGCAATGCTGCAGCGGTCCGAGATGATCGTGAGCGCCAGTGGTTACCTGCGAAACCTGACGAACCGGGCGCGGGAGGGTAAGTTCTCGGTCGGGCCCATGGTCATGGCTCTCCTTCGCGTCGCTGTGAGTGGTGAGAGAAAATCAGCATGACGCAACTGCAGGGACTGGGGAAAGCGCGTCTGAAACACGCGCATGGCATCCTGAAGGAAGGCTCTCCATGGCTCATGTCCCCTCATGAACCTCCAGGATGATCCCTCAGTCTCGTTCATACGGATGCGATGTCAAAGCTGATACAGAACCGCCATGCCGGAGGCTCATATTGCGGAGACGGGAGAGGATGGAAGTCAAAGCTCGCGCGGCTATTGAGTTTGGGGGAGTAGGCCTCGCGCTTTAGGCAGGCTCTGCCGGTCGTGTGCACACAGTGCAATGGACACAATCCATCACGGCCGTGAATCCGTCGGCTTGTGAAAGATTCCTGCTTTTCATTGGACCTCGAGTCTGCGGATCACGACACTTGGGCTCATGTCTGGCAAGCTCAATGTCGTCGTCCTGGACCGCTGTGATCCATCGCAGAACGTTTCGCGCTTTTACGTCCTGCGCATCGAGCCGTCGCTCTTCGGCGACCCAATCTTGGTCCGGGAGCGGGGTCGGATCGGCCAACACGATCGCCAACGGATCGAAGTTCATCAAACACAAGAAAGGGCAGCCGAGGCTCTGGAATCCTGGCTCCGCCGCAAGCAGCGCCGCGGCTATCGGGTGCGAGGCTCGTAGAGCAAAATGATCTGCCCCAGTTCGTGATGACCTATGTGGATGGGGGAGCAAGACCTCCCGGGCATACGCTTCTGCTCCCAACAAATTGCAGCGCTTGTCCATCGACTAGATCGTATTAAACTGATTGCTTGCAGGTGTTTCCCAAGTCATTCTGTCAACCAGCCGGAAAGGCGAGGTCTTTCCACAAGGAAGCCAAAACGGCTTGAAATCAACGCACTTAACGCACTTGAGGCTTCGGCACCCTCAAAGCGTGTCGGAGCGCGGCCCAGAACCACTCATAGGCAGCAACGCGCCTGATCCATACCGATGCTGCTTGAGAGAGTGACGCACCGTCCATCCTCCCATCGTAGCTAGAGCTTGCTTTGCTTCGCACCAAGAAGCTATGCTCTGCTACATCAACAACTTAGCTGTAGGGTGCAAGCGTGGCGTTCGAAGGCAGGGGAGAGAACTTCGACGGCGAGCGGTTCCTGACGCCCCGCACTTACGACCTGCCGGGGCTGCCGTGGGAGCAGATCGTCGGTCGCCTGGAGTCAATCACGATTGGCATCCTGCGCTTCGACGCCCGCCTGGAGGCCTCCGGCCTCGCGGCCGGCTGGCAGTCGCGCTGTGACATGACCGAGGCGATCCGCGCTCTCATGCTCGACGGCCACCTGGTCGATGTCGGCGATCTGGTGCTGCACGATGCCGGCATGGACGTGCGCCATCCCTCCCACGAGCTCACCCGGGCCGCGGCCGCCCTGCGGGCCCGACGCACGGCCTTGGCCCGCAAGGCGCCCTGGCCGCTGTCGATTGACGGCCTGGCAGCCCTGCGGGGCATCGGCGGTTTTAGTGCAGGGGAGGCACCGGTTCGGTCCAAGCTCAAGCCACCGGATCCGGAGGATGACGAGGCCTACCCGCCCTACGCCAATGATGCCGATCCATGGAAGGCGCACTTTGCCGAGATCGATGCCCTGCTCGACCGCACCAGCAAGGTGCTCGCCGGTGAGACCCCGCTGCCGAAGCGCCGCTCGCCTCTGGTCTACGATCCGGACCAGGACGAGGCGGAGGCCGAGGACCTGTGGCTCGAGGTGGTCAAGCGCACTGCCCATTGGCCGGCCATAGCGGCGGCAGCGGTGGCATGGAATGCGTGGCTCGATCTCAACCTCTACACCCGTCTGCCGTGGCTTGGGCTGATCATGGCTGCATCCATCCTGCGCGCGAGAGGCCTGACCAGTCACCTGCTGCCGCTCGCCGCCGGGTTCAAGCAATCCAGGTTCCGGCCGCAGGGCCGGGAAGGGGCGCGGGAGAGGCTGGAGGGCTTCTGCCAGGTGCTCGAGGAGGCGCTGGCGATTGCCCACAAGGATCTCGACCGGCTCATCCTCGCCCGCGAGCTGATGCAGCGCGTGACCTCCAAGTGCCGCAGCAACTCGAAGCTGCCGGAGCTGGTCGAGCTGTTCCTGTCGCGGCCGCTGGTGACGGTGCCGCTCGGGGCCAAGCTGCTGCAGGTCACGCCCAAGGCCGTGGACCTGATGCTGGCGCAGCTCGGCGGCGCGCTCCCGCGCGAGCTCACCGGCCGAACCCGCTACCGCGCCTGGGGCATCGTGTGATGTTTGCCGATTGTATGTACGCGCTCCTGTCCGCGGCTTGATCATTAAAAAGGCATTCGGACGTGGGGCCGGTATTGGTGTTTACAAACAATCAGGTCTACCGCTGACACCGCAATTCAATTGGCCTCAACGCACCCCATGTTTACCTTGGAAAGCTCCACCTCGCTCGAACAGGTCATCAAGAAGAGCCGGTTTGTCGCGACGGCTGGCCCGATTGCAAGCGAGCCGGACGCTAAGAACTTCATCGCCGCGCACTCGGACGGAGGCGCCAACCATAACTGCTGGGCTTGGCGGGTGGGTCAGAGCTATCGGTGCAGCGATGACGGTGAGCCAAGCGGCACTGCCGGCAAGCCGATCCTGCAGGCCATTGATCGGCTGCTCCTCGACAATGTCGCTGTTATTGTAACCCGCTGGTTTGGAGGCGTTCTCCTTGGTGGCGGCGGTCTTGTCCGCGCCTATGGCGGTGCCGCAGCTGCCTGCCTGCACGCAGGGAAGATGGTCGAGATCATTGCCGTTCAGGAAGCTATCATCACTGTGACCTTCTCCGATCTTGCTTTGGTGAAGGCGCGATTGGCCGGCGCGGCGGGCGTTCGGATCCGCCAGGAGAGCTTCACCGAGGCAGGGGCAATGCTCACAGTGGACTTGCCCGAAGCCCAAGCCCAGCACATCGCCAGGATGATCACGGACATCACCAGCGGTCGGGCATCGGTCAGGATGGATCAGGAAATCTCCACCTAATTGTGTGATCCGCGACAGCGGTTCGGTAATGTCTTTGAGCTATCAGCATTGCTTCCGTCACCTGCGATGACGAGGTCCGGAACATGAGAGCACTTCTTGGCACGGGCGCCGCGCTCGTCCTTTTGTCGGCAGGAGCTTCGGCCGACAGCACGAGCCTGGCGGGCTCCTTGTGGCGGTGCACCCGAGCATCGGACCAGTCTCGGTTTGTGATCACCTTCTATCCTGGAGGAGGGGTGGGCGGAGGCGAACTGCACGATGGGGAGGTCAGCCCCTACATCTTCGATGCCTCGCGCATCAAAGAGGGCGAGTGGCCTGGGCGCTGGGATCAAACAGGGCGGCGCTTCACCTGGAGCTTTCCCGACCAGAACATGCGGATTGCAGGCGCCATCACCGCCCCGGGACAGGCCAAGGCTCAGCTGATGGGCACCGAGACTGCGTCAGGAGTCCAATCTTCCATCTCCTGCACGGGATTGACCAAGCTTCCGCGGATCGGGGAGGGATTGGTCATTCCTAGGGATAATCGCTTCATCGATCTTGAAGATGGGGAGGGCGAGCTCAAGGTACCGGCTGGGATCTCACTTCGGCCACAAGATTGATGCCACTTTGTTAGGGATAGCTTCAGATGGTGCAAACAGGACGCCACAGCCAATCCTTGAGGGCGTCGTCACATCAACGGGATGTGATCGGGTGCCGCTCTGGCGAGGTATGAAGAAGCTCCGTGCGGCGATCGGAGCCACGAAGGCCAGCATTCATCGGATCTTCGCGTTGATTGAGAACGCGGACCAACTTGACCTGCGGCTCGGGCGGTCTTTGGAAATGCAGCCCCCGAGGGATACGGTGTGTTATTGCGAGGATCCACAGTTTCGATGGCCCACGCGAGGTCGAGGATGTCCCCGCCGTAGCCAGTCTCGAAATCCCGGAAGATATCCGGATCGTCGATTGCGGCATGAAAGTTGCTCACACGATACCGATCCGTGCCGTCTCCTCCGGCGATGATGTTCTGTCCCTCGGCGTCGATCAGGTCATTTCCTTTGCCGCCATCGATAATATCGGCGCCCGTGCCTCCAGAAAGAATATCATTGCCGTTCCCGCCACTGAGGAAATCGTTTCCGTCATCGCCGTGGAGGATGTCATCGTCGGCACCACCGGCGAGCCAGTCGTTCCCGGTTCCGGCGATGAGCAGATCACTCCCTTCACCGGCAGCAAGCCAATCGCCTCCGTCTCCGCTCCGGAGCTGGTCATCGCCTGAGGCGCCGAGCAATGTGTCCGAGCCAGCATATGCAAGGAGGTGACCGTCTCCCGAGCCTCCGAGAAGCAGGTCGTCGCCACTGCTGCCGTGGATATCACCCGATCCAGCCGACCTCTGGATCATAACGATTCCCTCTCCGCTGTGAAGCCAGTTGCTGTACAGCGTTCCCGTAAGGGACTTGTTCTGTGATTCATCGGGCGTGACGGTAGAAGACAAAGTCGGTGATGGCTTTGCAGTCATGGCCTCTCAGTCCACTGTCACTTCGAACCGCACCAGGTCTCTGTCCATCCGCCTGTGGTCCTGTTCCCAGTTCAGACGTGTAAGGTACAGATGGAAGCTGTCTCCGACCGTCTGAAAAATGGGGGACTCGCTGTTGTGATCGATGACTGAAGGGTAATCGTAGAAGGTGCCGATCCCATCCGACCCCCACGGGGGCTCGAGAGGAGTGAGCAGGGCAGCAGACGACCAGTTCCTGAGGTCGTGCGAAGTCGAGTAATAGATACCCCCGGCTCCGTTCACTCGCGTGGACCAGACCACCAGCCAAACGTTCCTGGTCTCGAGCCAGACAAGGGACCGGATCTTGCCAAGCATATGAGATCCGCCAAGCCGATCGCACTTGGCTTGAACAGGAGGTTCACCCTTAACCTGATATGGCTTTGGCGGAGAGACAAATTCGCCACCGCTCAACATCCGCCAACCTGTCTCCAGATTGCTGCGGTGAGCTCGAAACAGGCAGTTCCCGCGCCCTCCCGGTTCTGCCGCATCTTCAGTCCATGCTATGAAATAAGCATAGTCTCCATCGAAAACCGTGTTGGTAAGGGTTAGGAAACCCGCAGCGTCGACCGAAGGGCCAAATCGCTTGTTGGATCCTGCAATCAGTCTTTCATGGCGGGGCAGGAGCTTGAACGAAAAATCTCGGTCGTTTGCTTCGAGCCCCACAAGTGCAAGATACCAGCAGTCGGGCTTGTTGAAGTCCATTTTGCAAACGCCATCGTGACGAATCCCGGAATATTCCTGGCTGGCCAGGCCGAGAATTCGCCCGTCACCGAGAGGTATGAGGCTCTGAACCCAGAAGCGATCATCGTAGTCCTCAGGGTTTGCCGATTCACTACCCTGAGACAAGACGGTGCAGTTCGGCCGAAGGCCATCAAAACTGCTGCCTTCGAAGATTCTGTTGCGGAAGTGAGCGGCGATGAGGACAATTGACCCATCCTCTCGCCGATAGGCTCTCGCTGGTGAATCGGGGATTGAGCGCCAGTCGCAACGCTGCGTTTGATAGTGATAAACAACCTCAGGCTCGGACGAGACGGAAAATGTGACAGGCTCCTTCGCGACCACAGCAGTGCTGACCATGGCCATCAGGGTTGCCGACCATGCTAAAGGGCTCAGGAATGCATTTTTCCGGTCCGACTTCGCGAGACTTTTCATATCCAGTCCCTTTCAGTTCGCCCATCTGATGCATCTGCTTAGAGGGCATGTAGCGGCCGAGACCTTGACGACGGAGCCGCCGGCGATTGGCCTCCCACGCTGGATAACGAATGATGTAGTGGGCCTACTTCCCAGCTGCGATCCGTTTCAGGAATGCCGCGGGCTCGAGCTTGTTCGTCGTGAGGAACTCAAGATACCTGGAGGCAGCTTCGCTGCGATGCCTGTCATAAACGACAGGATCGAACTTGATCAGCTTCTTGAGACTGAAGCGCGTGATAGGAGCTGTAAGCTCGGCAGCTGAGATATGGGGAACGCTCGTATTCTCGCACAATTCCCGGGTCCGAGAGTCGATAGTGACGGTAAGACCCATCCGTTCGGCCTGCAAGGCAAGAGCAACGCCATGATAACGAGACCCGATCGTTAGATCGTGTCGGCGCAAGGAATCCATCCAGGCAGGTACATCATAGAACGACCGGACATAGTTGCGGCACCATGTCTTGAACTCCTCAAAGGAGTAGTGAGGAACCGTGTGGTTGTGAATTCCCTTCAAGGCATGCTCTTCGATACCATCGAAGACTCCACGGGATACCTTGACCATCTCACCCATGGACTGAACGACGTATTGCCCAGGCGCAACAGGATCCATCATCAGGCTGACAAGCTGATGCTCGATTTCCCGCGTCTTCATCCATGCCTGGTGACCTGCCGCGACCGAGATGGAGCGAGGCAGATCGATCTCGGTCCAGTTCTTATGAATCTTGTGCCCGAGACCCGGCTCCTGATTCGTGAAATAGGACGGGCAGCCTCCGGGCAGCGATCCGGTGATCCCGAGCTTGTCAAGCTGAGAACTGGTGTAGGCACCGCGCGTGTAGATATTGGAGGCGGTGGACGACGCTCTCGCCTGCCCGATCACTTGAGCCCAGCGTAAGGTCCCTTCGGTCAACTCGATGTCATGCTCATAGCTGTCTGCCTGAGCGCCGAGACCGATCGCCACAATGGGAAGACCGGACTTCTCCAGGTTCTCCGCCATGGTGCCGTAATTGGTATGTCGGCCGAGCTGATTGGCGCAGGGAATGACGATGATATCGGCATTCTCCTTCAGCTCATCTGCGGTGGTGCTCCAGCCGAAGAACTTGACGGGATTCGTGATATGGCTCGCGATTGCATAGACGAAGGCCAAGTTCCCGTTGTTATGCCCGATCGCGTTATAAAGCGTATCGAACTCGGAATTGGAGTAGAGGCCCAGGGATGGGTACTTCCACAGAATCGCCACTCTCGACGGTTGAGAACCCTGCCGCCTCACTTGCACCTGAGGCTCGGAAGACGCTTCTTGAATGATGGTATCGAGCATTTGAAATAACTCTTCGCTTCGGTGGGTGATCGGTCGATCAACGGCAACGGCGGAGATCGCTTCGGTTGTCAGCGCGATGCGCTATCAGGCGGCCGCAACACTTTGCTTCTTGAGGTGCGTCTCCCAGGCCAGAGCATGAGCGATGATCGTCTCAAGATCATCCAAAACCGGTTTCCATCCCAGAGTGTGGCGGATGCGGTCCGCCCCCGCAATCAAGGTCGCGGGATCTCCCGCCCTGCGCCCTTCCGGCCGAACCGCAAAATCAACACCGGAGACCCGCCTCACCGCCTCGATAACCTCAAGCACGGAATAGCCACGGCCATAGCCGCAGTTGAGAACGACGCTTTCGCCCCCGGAACCGAGATAATCGAGAGCCAGCACGTGTGCATGCGCAAGATCCGAAACATGAATGTAGTCGCGCAAGCAGGTGCCGTCCGGGGTCGGATAGTCCGACCCGAAGATCGCAAGATGCGACCGTTCGCCGAGGGCTGCCTGCGTCGCGACCTTGATGAGATGCGTAGCCCGCTGGCTGGACTGACCGCTTCGGCATCGGGGGTCTGCTCCGGCCACATTGAAGTAGCGAAGGGCCACATACCGGAAAGGGTGTGCCACGGACGTATCCTTCAGCATCATCTCGGTCATCAGCTTCGAAGTGCCATAGGGCGATACAGGTCTCACGGCAGTCGTCTCGGAGATCGGAGAGTCCTCGGCATCTCCATAGACTGCCGCCGTTGAGGAGAAGATGAAACGGCTCACCTTATTTTTGACAGCAGCGCGGATCAGAGCGTGGGCTTTCACGGTGTTGTTGAAGTAGTATCCCAGAGGGTCAACAACAGAATCGGGGACCACGATCGAGCCTGCAAAATGGACGATGGCGTCGATCCCATGATGGCGGATGATCCCGGATACAAGCTCCTCGTCTCCGCAATCTCCTTGCACGAACTGAGCCTTGGGATGGACCATCCATGCAAATCCCGTGCTCAAGTTGTCGAGTACGACGACATCCTGTCCGGCATCGACCAGAGCCAACACCATATGACTGCCGATATAGCCGGCGCCGCCGGTTACCAATACCGTCATGTTCTTACCTTTTGCTCCTGTTCATGATGCATGGTGGACAGGGGGACGATCGCCTTGTGAATTCGACTGCGTGCGAGCATCCTCCCTCGGACGCGAAGGCTGTCAGGCCGCCTTCAGCTGAACCTTCTCCGGCTTCTTCATCACGTCGACCATCTTCGTTTCAGCCCCATTCTCGACCAGGAACTGGCGCATCTCGCGATACATGAACCGATATGCGCGGTTGAACTTGTCGAAGAGCGACTGATCCCAATATTCCTCAAGCGAGAATTTCTTGCCCGAGAACACATCGAAGCTCGGGATCTGATATGTCTCGGCGAACTCAACCGTTCGGCTATCATATGTGAAGTAGATGGACGGCACGCCATTCGCGAGAGCCATTAGATTGCCATGCAGCCGATACCCGAGAACCATGTCCTTCTGCTGTACAAGATCCTCGTAGGACGCAACGACATCGGAATAGAACAGTCGCTCCCGGTGCAGCTTCTCCATGGTCTCATCGAGATACCAGTCCTTGACCCACGGATTAGCCTTCAGGGCGGCAAAAGCCTCTTCCTTCTGGTCCGGCGTACCGAAAACAATTTTCTTTTCCTCGACCTCACCTTGCGCCATCAGGACGACGTCAAAGCGCGCCGCAAGGCTCTTCACGAGATCCCTATGGAAGGTGAGATATTGCTTGATATCCTGCGCATAGGTTGGCGAAACTTCGCGGCGAAGTGTAATGCCGGCCGTCTTGACCTTGTCGAGCGCCCGAAGTTTGATTTCCAGATCCGGATTGTTGCGACGAAAGGCGGTGGGGCAACCGACAATCCTCACATTCTTAATTCCGAGATCCCAGAGGACCTGCGCCGAGTAGGCTCCCCGCACACCGATAGAAGTCGTTGAATCCGCCATCAGGCGGAGCACGGTCTTGGTCTCATCGGAGATCTCGATCATTCCCTTGACCGGAGCCTGGGCGCCGATGCCCCAGGCAATCACCGGGATCTTGAGCTTTCTCAGGACATCAATGGCACGCTCCCACTTCATATCCTTGTGGATGTAGTTCGATCCCCGTAGGAAGACATAATCGTATTCCGCGTTGATCCGATCGATATCGGCAAGGTTCGGGTTGGCGATCTCGAGCGCATCGAGCTTGTCGTAATTCAGCAGCTTGAGAGAGGAGTCGAAAACAAATGCGTCACCAATATTGTGATAGTGATTGATGCTGCGCTGAATGTCTTTGTAATTGTACCAGCGCACGTTGTCGTGATCATAGACCTCACCCGACGGGCTGATGACAAGAATACGTTTCATTGGGGGGTGGCTCCTGGATTTCCAATTTTTAGGTGTCTGCTGAACCATCTCATGCAGTCAGGGCGGCAACTGGTGCTCTGGGGGCTTTCTCGGACGCGATGGATCGATAGAGATCGAGGTGCTGCCGGGCGCATTCCTCGTAAGTGATGGGACGCTTGATCCCGGCGCGAAGACGTTCCCAGAGCCCGGGATTCGTGAGGGCTTCCGTCATACGGTCGACGAGGTCTTCCGATGACCCGACGCGGAAGTGAAGTCCGTCGACACCATCGGTGATTTTCTCCGCCATGCCCCCGATATTGCTGCAGATCATCGGTCGGCCGTGGAAGAACGATTCCTGTATGACAATGGGCGAGTTTTCCCACCAGATGGAGGGGATGATGGTCCAGTCGATAGATCTCATGAGGCGCGGCATTTCGCTGTTCTGGTAGGACCCATAGAAACGAACTCGGTTTCCGGCGCGCTCCACGAGCTTCTCGATCTTGTCCTGGAACGGCTTCGGCTGCCGCTCGAGATTACCGCCAAAGATCATCAGTTGAGCGTCTTCGCCCCATACGGATTCCGGAATGCGTGTTACGGCATCCAGAAGAACATCAACGCCCTTGAACTGGGTAATCTGCCCGAAATAGCCGAAGCGAGACCTCCGGAGCCGCTTGTTGCGTCCTGACGCAACCAGTTCCCGCACTGGCGTGGGCTGATCGATGTCGAGGCCATTCTCGATCACAATGAACCGAGAAGGATCAAGCCCCCAATCCACATAGCGGTCAACGAGGAACTGGCTAGGCGAGACGAAGAAGTCGGCAACTTCCAGCAACCCGCGGACGAAATGCTCTCTGCGCAGAAAGCGAGCCGGCGAGATCTCAGGAAAGCATGCATTGCAATCCGAGGGCGACGCTCGATGGCAGAGCTTGGTTCCGCCTGTCTTTACCATCTGGCCGTGATGATGGCAGATGGAGAGGAATTCATGGAACGTCACCACGATCACGCAATCCGGCAGAGCGCTGCGGACCGAGTAAATCGTCTCCAGTCCCAGGCCGATGAAGTGATGGAAGTGAACGACGTCCGGCTTCAAATCGCGCAATACGCGGATGAAGTCCCGTTCGAGTTCCTCCGTGCCGCGATTAGAGATCAGGAAGTGATCGTACTCGTCCGCATGGTAGAGGATGTCGCCGCCCTTCTGGCGCAGACTCATCAGGGCGGTTCCACTATGCCGCACGACCGGATAGCCGACGCGGGCAAGGAAGCGGGATTCCGCGCCGCCAATCTTATTGAGCCCCTTGTGGAGATTGTAGGCTGCGATTTCGGCGCCTCCGAGAGAGAAGCTCGGGTGGCCATGGGAAACGATAAGAACGCGAGGGGAATGCTTGGACATTGTCATCATCCCATGTTGTTGACGAGAAGGGACCACTTGCGGTGGAAGCTCCAGCGATCAATTCGTTGGGCCAGGCGTCTCATGGGGAGATGTGATCCGCCGCTGTCGCTCTCTGCGGAGATCATCTCGACCTCCGGCAACCATACCGAGGGTGTTCCCGCGAGCCGCAGCTTGAGGCAAAGATCACGCCCCTTGTCGCTCGGCCCCAGATATGAGCGTGTGAAGCCGCCAGCCGCCTCGATAGCGCATCTGGAGACGATGCAGCATTCAGTGGAACCTGCCATGACCTCCGTTGGCTTTGATCCATGCACCACGTCTCTCGGGTACCCGATATAGCGGTCGACCAGCTTCGGCTCCTCGGTGTCGAGCCAAGTCCCGGCAAAGCGGATGGAATCGTCTTCAAAGACGATGGTTGGGCTCACCAGCGCCTTCCCGTTGCGGGCGCGATAGGCACGCTCCATTATGGAGAACCAGCCGGCCTGTCGCGGCAGGACACTGGCCGAAAGGAACACCAGGGCATCGGCTTCCGTTGCCTGAACGGCGGCATCGAAAGCATCGCAGGAATCCTGCACACCTTCAGACCCGATCACGCGGATCTTGAGACCGTAGAAGCATGCAAGACGCTCCGCCTCGGGAGCAATCCTGCCGAATGCCTCGATGGGCGCGGAGACGATCATAGGTACGTCACGGGTTTCCGGATCGAGCGCCAGAAGAACCAGAGCAACGGTCAGCTCCTCGGCATCAAGGCCCGCTCCAACCACAAGGATCTTTGAGGCTCCTGTATCGTCGAAGCCGAAGTTGCGGGTCTCGACGATCCGAGGAGCGGGAGCCGCAAGAGCCTGCATCATCGGGCCGATGTGACACTCGATGGCCGTTCCAGCTGCGGCTGTTCTCGGATCCAGGGGCGCGACAAGCCGCTCGAGAGCCTGACGGGACAGGTGCCGCATGGGTTTCAGGGGGTAGAACACCACGGTGTCACCGATCGTGAGCTCGAAGTATACCGGAGCGTCGCCAGAACCGGACAGCCCCGGCACGAAGGCCAAGAAGCCATGATCGATCCGCCGCGGATCGAGACGTCCGGCGAACAGCTCATTCTGCTGGAATGCCGCCGAAACATCGGGCCGCGGGAGCCGGGTCCAGGCGTCATCCACCCTCGCACATTCTCCCCCGGCTCGCAGGATGACGGAGTCGGTGAGACCTTCAGGGTCAAGCATCCAGCCCGCAATGAGCATGCCCCCACCCGGAACCTCGACCACCATGTCCATGCCGAGACGGACCGGCTCCATCAGGTGCGAGACCGTGTCCCGGCCATCGAACCTCTCTCCGGCGCGGCGAAGCGCTCGGAGCGTGTCTGAGTTGGCTGTCGCGCGAACCAATCCGTCACGAATATGCGCCGGAACATCGGTCGTGGGCAGAAGGACACGTCGCTCATATATGTCGAGCGTTCGCCATCCGTCCTTGCCCCGGAAGAACAGTTTTTGGAGCTTCTCGGGGTCGATGGTGGCTTTGCCCGTATCGAGCATGCCGATGAACCCTTTGCCTCTTCCGGCGAGATCCTCGCGGTCGACCGTAGCGGCTTTGAACTCACCGACGAGAAAGCCGTCTTGTGAAACGATGACGCGCACGTGATCCGGCGGCAGCCCAAGGGCCCATCCCTGCAGGAAGATCTCGCCAGTATCGATCTGGCCAATGACCTCGATCCAGCCATCGTTCCTGGCTGCAGCCGTCAAGACTGCAAGGGCAGCCGTCGATCGTGCCGAGGTGGTCTTTCCACTGACAAGCGCTTGAGCGATCCTGTCGGCAACTTCGGCAAACTGCTCACCGGCATCGACTGAGAGGACTTGCACCAGGTTGGAGGCCGTGATGGCGGGCCGAGGGAGGGTATAGCGCAGCGGCTGTCCGTTTCGACGCATGACGATCGAGCGCAGGCGCACCTTCGAGGCGAGCCTGATCGGGACCACGGCGACGAAACCGATGGCTGCTTCTGCCGGAGCGCCACTGCGCCGCCAACTGACGATCCCTGCCCTCATGGTCATCGATGGATCGCCATTGAGGAGGACCTCAATGGTGTCGGGCATTGCGTCGGCAACGCCGCTGATGAGCGCCAGATCGTCCCCGATCGGGGTCGCTAGAGCGGTCTCGCCGTCAACCGGAAGAGGAGGATGTTCTTTCACTATATCTGCCCCGTCGAAATTTGCTTTTGAGCCTCTTTTCAGGATCATGATGGGATCATCGAAAGACAGATCGCATCACGAAAGGCCCTGACGCAGGACGATCACCAATGTCGCGATAGCCGAAGCAGCGGACAGACCACCAAAGAGGGTGAGGAGTGCCACTGCCCGGCGCACGGGTCTGTCGGCCGCCGCAGTCAATTCTTCGATGCGCTTATCGAAATCGGCCAAGACCTTGTCGAACCGAAGATGAAAGACTTCGATGCCGGAGACCCTCTCGGAAAGCTCGGTCTGATTGGCTCGAACGAGCTCGAGTGCCGCACCGATGCCATCCTCTTGACCGACGATCTCATCGATCTGCCTGGATGTGCTCCGCAGCGTTTCGGCTGCCTCACGTTGCATGAGCTGAGATCGACGTTGAGCCTCGATAAGAAGTTCGAGGCGGTCGAGAACACGATTCAACGGGCCGCTCAGCGCTGCCTCGGCCATCCGTTCGTCCTGGCTGGGCGATTGCAGGACAGCTTCTTCCCCTGTCGATGGCAAAACCGCCACCACCGTGAGATTGTCCGACAAGCTCGCCACAGCCTCCGGAAGCTCGACCTCGAAGGCGTGACCGCCATCGCCAATGCCTGCCCGCCGAAGGTCGACGCGTGGCATGTCGGCCGTAGCAGAGGCGACCATCCGCCCTTCCAGAAGAATGCGGATCAAGAGACGCTCGTTCGGCCGGGAACGATCCCAGACCCAACCGAACACCCGGCGCCCTTCGATCGCATCCAGACGCCCTTGGATCTGCGTGGTCTGAGGGATTTCTGTGATGGCGACTGCGTTCTTTGATGGGGATGTGCTCATGCGGCATTCACTTTCAGCTCGATGATTTCGGCCGATTCACGGATGCCGCGGTAAACGGCGAGATGTCGCTCCGCTACGGCTGTGATGTCCGGTGGAGGGTTGATCCCAGCCACCAGCGTGTCCCAAAGACCTGGAGTATCCATGGCCTTGCGCATGGCATTTGCGAGGGAAATGGGATCGTCCGGGCGCACATGCAGACCATCGATCCCGTCACGAACAGCCTCAGCCATGCCGCCGATATTGCTGGCGATCACCGGGCGCCGGTGCAGGAACGCCTCCTGAATCACGAGAGGCGCGTTCTCCCACCAGATCGACGGCATGACGACCCAGTCGACCGCCGCAATCAGAGCTGGCAGCTCATCACGCCGATATGCGCCGAGGCGAACGATCTGCGGATCCGTCTGATCGAGAAGGCTCTCAACCTCCTCGACGAATTCTTTGGCCTGGAACGGGGCACCTCCGTGGAGACGCAGCTCAAAATCATCCATGCCGCTGGAAATGAGCCGCTGCGCCGCCTTCAAGAGGCCTGGAACGCCCTTCCAGGGATTGAGATTGCCGAAGTAGCCGAAAACAGGACGACGGCCATCTGCGGACACGCGATGCGGAGCGGCCTCAACGGGCGGACGTCCGTTGGACACAACCTCGATCGAGGACGCCGGAAGCCCCCAGGCGACGAAGCGGTCCTTGATGAACTGACTTGGCGCGATGAAGCGGTCGACCTGTCCAAACAAGGTCTTGACGAACTGCTCGCGCAGCAGGAATCGATCGGCTGAGATGTCCGGGAAGCAGCTGTTGCAGCGCCCGGGACTTGCTCGATTGCACCGCTCTCGTCCTATGGTCCGCATCATCAGACCGTCATGGGCGCAGATTGCATAATAGTCGTGAAGGGTCATCACGATACTGGCATGCGGCAGGATCCGGCGCACAAGTGCGATGAACTCGATCCCGATGAGAAGCACGTGATGAATGTGCACGACGTCAGGACGGAACTCCTCAAGCAGGCTCACGAGATGAGGAACGGTTCCATAGCTGTCGATCTGGCTCAGATAGAAACGGTCGAAGTGCCCACTCCACATGATCACTTCATCGGGAGCATCGCCAACGGACTGGAAACTGGTTCCAGGACGCTGCTCGCGGTGGAGATGATTTGTGGCGGCGAGGAACAGGGCCTCCACATCGGGTCGTAATCGATACGCACGGAACAGATCGTGCGCGAAGATTTCCGTGCCGCCGGGATGAAAGTCTGGATGATTGTGAGCAACAACGAGGACGCGCGTGGTCAAGCGACTTACTCCGGCTTTGCGGCGATGATGATGTCCTGATAGTGCATGCTCCCGAGGCCTCGCCAATGTCCAAAGCTGACCCGCTGGATCTCAAGACCGGAGCTCTTGAGAATGTCCTGGACGATACCATTGTCGAAGCCGATGGCTCCAAGGGGAGCAGTGGGATCGGCAATCCACGTGCCGTCTTCCTCTCCCTTGATGAAGCGTGGGCGAGCCGTCGGACGGGACAGATCGTCTGCCTCCACCAGGAATGCCGTCAGGAACAGTCGCCCGCCGGGAACGAGCAGCCGCATGACTTCACGGGCATAGGCGGTGATTTCCCTTGCCGGCAGGTGCGTCGCGACGGACACCATCGTGACAAAGTCGAAGTTGTTGCCTGCGAAAGGAAGCGCGACCTCACGGCCGGCCATGGTTCCACCAGGATTATAAAGCTCATGTGCGACATCAAGCCGACAGAAGCGGAAATTTGGATGAGCCGACGTGATGTTCTGAACGCACCATTCAATCCCTTCATTGACCGGATCAACGCCCTCATAACTTCCGGTCTTCGGATCGAGGTACTGGGTCAAAGGAACAGCCATGCGGCCAATTCCGCAGCCGATGTCGAGAACACGATGGGTTGGCTTGAGCCCGCCGATCCGGACGAAGTGTCCAAGATACTCAAGACCAATCGCCCGGTAGTCACCGTCACCGACGAACACATTCTCAGGCGCAGGAGCCGGCAGGGCTTCATTCCGCGCGATCTCGCCCATCAGCCAGGACAGATGTGCGTTGTCCGATGCCTCGAGTGAGATCCCGGTGGAGTCGGCATTGAGATCGAACTGAGCATTCATATGGCGGCGTTCCTTATCTTGCGTGGGCGTGCACACGTTTGCATCGTCGCGGACATGAGATCTCCCCAGCGTTCCGCATGGAGAGCGCAGTTGTACTGCCAGGCGATGCCGCGCATGTATTCGGCGTTGAGGGACATCGACTTCCGCTCCAGATGATAGAGCTCGATGTCCGGGGAATATGCGATCCTACGATCTGTCATGGTGATTTTGAGGCAGAGATCGCTGTCTTCGTAATCACCGACCACATAGTCTTCAGTGAATCCTCCGACAGATTCAAACACCGTCCTTGATGTGACGAGACAAGCACCGGTGACGGCGGGAACGAGCCGCTCTTCGCAGGCAGGTGCATAATCTCGGGGCATGCCTTTGTGGAAATGTTGGTTAAGCCAACGTCCGCGATGATCTTTCGAGAAGTACATCCCCGCATGTTGGATTGAGCCGTCCTCGAACAAGAGCTTAGGCCCAATGGCCCCAATTCGGCGGCGCCCTCCCAGACGCGCGACGAGCTTCGCAAGCCACCCGCTCGATATGGGGATGATGTCCGAATTGACGAGCGCCAGAGAATCTCCACGGGCCAGCGCCACACCAGCGTTGTTCGCACGTGCGTAGCCGCCGTTGCGCTCCATGGTCACCAGAGTCATAGGAAGCGCATAGATCAGATGAAGACCTCTCAGAAGGTGCTCGACCTCTTGCGCCTGTTCTGGGGAGTCCAGAACATAGATCAGTTCCGCATAGGATCTGAACCAGTTATCCGCCGCGAAGGCAGCAATCTGGAAGCGCAGGAAGTCGAGCGCCTTGTAGAGCGGAACAATCACTGAGACTTTAGGGCGCTGTATGGGTGTCCCGATCACGCACACGGTTGGCCGACCTATTCTTGCGCGCGATTGCTCGTGAAGATTGGCGATCACAGGTGCAAGGACGTTCGCCAGCAATGTGTCGTCGACATGCTGCGGCGGAACCGCCCGTAAGGCGGCGGCGCGTGCTTCCACGGGATCAGCGGGCTGTAGTTGCGGCACTAAGAGATGATAGGCACCGGATTTCAGGCGCATGCGAAAGCGCGGCTGAAGAATTGGCGTGGACACGCCCACGGCTGGCGTCAATACGGCGAATCCGGTTGCGGGAAGGCGCGTTCGCTTCTTTGGACCAGCGACCTCAACAGGAAAGCGGTGCAGATCGGACGTAAGATCTCTGATGTCGTTTCCAGGCCCGAGCGCGTCGATTCCGGAAAGAAGATCGACGGAGTCACGATACCATCCCGTCACCAGCGTACCGGCTGGCGTCGAAAGAGCAGATACGATTTCCGCGGATGGAGTGCCAAGGCTGCTTACCGCACGCTTAAAAGGCAATGGCGATCGTAATTGGGCTTCGAGCGCAAGAGCCTGTCCGGACGGCAAGCGGTCAGCGACGTCAATCAGAATATGCTCGCGCAGGCCCGGAGCCGACTGAGCATTCTTGCTAAGCCAACGCTCGATGGGCGGCAGCGCAGCGCGTGGGAGCAGGAGCTTGCGTATTGATAATCCACTGGGCCCGATGAGAACGAGATGAGACTCTCCGGACGGGACTTCCGAGTACGAAACGAGAAAATGAATGATCTCGCGTTCGCCATTGCCCATTGTGACCTTGTAAGGTCTGGTAGAGACCCGAGCAGGACCACCATCGCCCAGAACATAGATAGCGTCGATCTTGTCGAAAGATGCGGATATGGGTGTCCGCAGTAGAAGAAGATCATTAGCGACCTGAGCGACTGCGGTCGCCAGTCCAGGATGTGGGGTGACATAGGCAAGGACATCGCGAAGGATCCGAATAAATGTCCGATTTCTCTGCAGATGAAACATCACGCCCCACACATTGAACAGCGCAGAGATCAGTGCGAGACGTCCTGAGCTATCGATGCCCTCGAACAAAGCCTTCGGATCAAGGATCGAAACGATTGTCTCGGGATCGATTACCACATGCGCTCGAAGGCCGAGCAGGCCGGTGGATAACTCGACATCGAGTGGCTTTCCTTCGGGTCTGGACAAAACCCAAAGAAGACGGGAACCGCCACCGGAATGTGGCAGACGCAGCGACGCCAGAGGAGAAATGACGTCCGTATCAGACGTCAGCTTGGGCGAGGAGAGGCGCAGGATCTCCGGCACATCCCACATGATGAGAATGACATCTCGACCAAGATGCGACACTTGGAGATTGCGAGACGCTTCCTTCGATGGTGTGTATTCAGCAACCTCTGACATGCTCTTAATGCCAAGCTATCCTTCAAAATGACGACGCCGCGGTTGTGAGCCGCGGCATCGGTTGTTCCTTCAGCCAAACCGCGGACTTTATTGGACGGAGAAATAGTCCGACGGGTTGCTGCTGACTTCGTCGGCATTCACGTTGCGAAGCGTGATCGTATCGCCGTTTCCAAGATCGACGACTGCGTCCTGCCCGACCTGCTGTACGCGAGCAGCAAGATCGTCGGCTGACTCGACGTCGGTGCCGTTGATTCCCTTCGAAACTTGCAGGATGTCCTCACCGACTTTGAAATCGAGGATGACGTCGTTGCCGCCACCACCGGTGAAGACGAATGTGTCGCCGCCTGAGCCGCCATGCAGCACGTCGTCACCCTCGCCACCGTTCAGGATATCGCTGCCAGTGCCGCCCCGGAGAACGTCGTCGCCAGCGCCACCCTGAAGGATGTCATTGTCGCTGTTGCCGTCGAGGATATCGTCGCCAGCGCCACCCATCTGGACGTCGGCACTGTTACCCCCGCGGAGGTAGTCATCGCCTGCATTGCCCTGCAGAACATCCTCACCATTGTTGCCGAAGAGGACATCGCCAGCGTCGCCACCTTGCAGGACGTCCGTGCCGTTGCCTCCGAACAGGAGGTCTTGGCCTTCACTGCCAGACAGCCAGTCATCGTCATTGCCTCCGAACAAAACGTCGCTGCCGTCGCCACCGGAAAGCAGGTCGCTGTTCGCGCCACCGAAGATCAGGTCGTCGCCACCATTCCCGAAGATCACGTCCGCATCGGAAGTGCCTTGTAAGGAGTCGTTGTACGCTCCGCCTCCAATTGTCGCCATGTCGTCTACCTCTCATGTTTCGACCGAACGAGCGGCCGCGCGTCTGGTCGCTGTTTCGAACCGTTTGAAGCGCTGATTGCGCAGGGAGGAAAACCATGCGTGGCTCCAAATGCCCTAGGCCGCGCACGGCAACAGAGTGGTAGATGTCGAATCGTAGTTTGTAAATATTGGCTTGTATAAAAGCTGCACTCCTGTCGCACATTTTTGCGCCATCTACTAATTATGACGTATTCAATAAATTTAGGTTCGAAGACTATTATATTTTACTTTTATTTTCGAAGTAAATTCATTTGAAAGTATCGCTGTCGTCCCGCCAGGAAGCTGGCGCTGAGAGCGTGCCTTAAGAAGTTTAGTAGAACAGAGGCATATTCCGGCTATTCTTCGCGGAATGCGCGAGCGAAGCTTTCAGTAATCGGATCCAAAAGGTAGTCGATGGCACGCCTGGGCTTATTGAGGATGAGGATCTCAGCCGGCATACCGGGATAGAGCGTCGTGCTCGGATTTGCCTTGAGACTCTCCGAATTGATCTCAGCTCTGGCAACGAAATAGGCATAATCGTTTCGTTCATCCATCTGCTGATCGGCGGATAGATAGGTCAGCTTTCCCGAGAGCGGAGCCGTGCTGCGATGGTTGTAAGCCGTGAGCCTGATCTGAACCGGAGCCCCGACGTGAACAGAATCAATATCGCGCAAGCCAACCTTCGCCTCGACGATCAGCGGCTCATTTTCCGGAACGATGTCGAGGATCGGCTGACCTGCTGCAACGACACTTCCCGGAGTATGTGATCGGATGTTCGTGACGACGCCGCTCTCCGGAGAGGTCACCACGAGCCGGCGCAAAATATCGGCTGCCGCGGTCATGCGTTCCGTCGTGTCGGCCAACTCGAGCTGTGCAGCCTGGAGATCCGCCGCCACCTGCTGCTGAAAATCTGTGCCGATAGAGAGAATCTCGAGCTCCGCCGCAGCCATTGCTTGCTCAGCTTTAGCTTTTCTGGAGGCGAGTTCGCCGGCCTGACCAATAAGAACGCTTTCACGCGTCTGCATTTCAGTGAGCCGTGGACGGGGTGCATACCCCTTCTCGACGAGGCTGGCAATTGCCTTGAGCTCCCGGTCCAGCAGTTCGGATTGGCGGGCATTGGCGTCGGTTTGAGATTTGACAGCATCCAGCTCCGCCACCTGCTGTGCAATCACCTTCCGCTGAATATCGATTTTTCGCTCGTACATCTCGCGTCGAGCATGAAAGAAATTTTGTTCCGCATTGAGGATCTCCGCTGTCGTGGGCCCCCCCGCACGCCGCAGATCCTCGGGGAAAGTCAGCTCTCTCAAACCAGCCTGTTCGGCACGAAGGCGAGCGAGGCGAGCCTCAAGTCCAATGCGTCTGGAGCGAAGCTGCTCAAGTTCCGCCTTGGCTCGGGTATCATCCAGACGCAACAAGGGCTGGTTGGCCTTTACGATCTCGCCCTCATGAGCCAGCAAGGTCTTGAGAATGCCGCCTTCCAAATGGCTGATTGTCTTGCGCTTGGAATCGACCACGACGGTTGCTGTCGCAATGGCGGCGCTGTCGAGGTGGGCCGTATATCCCCACGCCGTGAACCCACCTAGACCCAGGAAAATCGTAGCCAGCCCGGCGACCAGGGGAACTCGGTAGGAAGGCTCGGTCGAATCCTCGTCTCGATATTGTTCGGTCCAATCCTTGAGCTCAGCAGGTTCATATCTCACCGGAGCGGATGGCGAGCGGCTGATGGCGGCAACGGCCTTCTTCATGCCTTCCCCCTTGTTGTAGTAATGACCTTTTCACCAGGAGCGATTGCGCCGACAACGGATGTGCGTGGCCCGAATTGGCTGATTTTGCCGTCCTGCAGCACCATGAGCTTGTCGGCGGTCTGCATGATAGATGGGCGATGGGCAATGAGAATGACGATTGCGCCGTCAGCCCGCATAACTTCGATCGCATGGATGAGAGCTCGCTCGCCATCCGCATCAAGGTTCGCGTTAGGCTCATCGAGCACGATAAAGCGCGGCCTGCCATAAAGCGCTCGCGCCAGCCCGATCCGCTGCCGTTGACCACCAGACAGCATATAACCGCCTTCGCCAAGATGGGTATCATAGCCAAGGGGCAAGCGCCCGATCATGTCATGGACATCGGCGAGGCGAGCTGCATCAAGCACGAGACGCGGATCGACGTCCCGCATGCGCGCGATGTTGTCCCGGATCGTTCCATCAAGCAGCGACACACTTTGAGGCAGGTATCCAACCATGTCCCCGAACGAGCCGCGCTCCCAGAGATAGACGTTGTTCCCGTCCAGGTAGACACCGCCGGCCGTTGGCCTGGTCACACCGATGAGATGCCGGGCCAGCGTCGACTTGCCGGCGGCCGAGGGACCGACAATCCCAAGAACTTCACCGGGAGAGAGAGTGAAGGAGAGGCCCTTGAGTACCGGAACATCCGATCCAGGCGGCGCATAGACCAGCCGGTCGACGGTAAGATCACCCTGTGTCCGGGGCGTTGGCTTGGTCTCACGTTTGGGAGACTGGTTCTCAAGAAGGTCTCGGACATTGCTCCATGCTGTGGCTGCAAGAACCCATTGCCGCCAGCCGTCCACCATGGAGTCGAATGGCAGGAGCATGCGCCCCATGATGATGCTCGAAGCGACCATCGAACCGGCACTGACCTCCTGCCTGATGACCAGGACAGCACCCGTGGAAAGGACAGCGATCTGCATCGCATAACGACAGGTACGTGTAACCGACGTCAAAGCACGACTACGGCGGGTTGTGATGTCCAGAAGGTCCTGCGTATGCAGCTGCGACTGACGCCACCTGCGGGCAAGAGCCGGCAGCATACCCATGGCCTCAATTGCCTCTGCATGGCGCAAACTGCCGCTAATTTCACCAATGTTCCGAACGGCAGTTTCATTGGCGCGCTTCATGCCCCTGCGGATCAGAAAGTCCGAAAACAAGCTGAGAGAGATGATGATGAGGGCCGAGACCAATGCGACCAACCCATAAAGCCAGTGAAGGGCGAACAGGACCACAAGGAAAATGGGTGACCACAGGGCTTCTAGAGGAACGCTGATGGCATTTCCGGTGACAAATGTCCGAATGTCATTGAGTTCTCGAATAGCCTGCCCGGACTGCGAGACACCCTTCGTGACCGAAGCGGACACGGCAGCCTGAAGAACCGGTAGATTGAGTTTCCGAACGAGCTTGCTCGCCATGACCTGATAGGTCAGCGCGCGCACGTAATCGAGGATGCAGTAGATCGTAAGCGCGATAACCGCGATGATGACGAGCATCGTCAACGTGTCAGTGCTCTGGCTGTTTACGACCCTGTCATGCACCTGAAGCATGAACAAAGGCACGGTGAGCTGAAGGACATTGATGATGGCACTGAGAATGGCTGCATAGACGAGCCCTGAAACAAACGCCTTCCTACCTTGATGGATGATTTCCGCGGGATTTTTCGTGGCCGTCTGTTGCATACAGGAATGGCTCCAAAGTGGCTATCACTGGGCAAAACCTAAATTTGGCCCTAAAGTTCTTACAGGAGAAATATGAGCAATGAATAACGGAGCGTCTACCCACAAAGTATGATTCGAAAAACAACAAAAAATGTCGCGGAGGAAAATCCCGAGTAAAGAAGGGCGACAGAACCCTGAGGTGAAACTGTTTAATTATGCGAAAAATGATTTCACCCGAAAGTAGTTCGAAATTCGAACTATTTCATCTCCTCGAAAATCGGGAACGACAATGCAAGGCAACTCGAATTCGCAATCTAGGAATCCCATTCATGACGAGCTGGACTTCGACGTCACCACTCCGCTACCAGCCATTCAAAGGATGGCTATGTCACCGTCCGATTGGCAGGAAGATCAACTGCCGCCTGAGCCAGAACTCAAGGCAGGGACTACGCACCTCGATATCGTCAGGGTCGTCGAACGGCTGCACCGGCGCTCGCTCGATCTCATGCGAACCGACCTCATCAAGGCAGGAATTATTGATCTAAGCCCATCTCAGGTGATGATGCTGTTCACGATCGGGAATGCGGATCTATCGGTCCGTGAACTGATCGAGCGCGGTTACTACCTCGGGTCGAATGCTTCTTACATCCTGAAGCGACTTGTCGAAGGTGAATACATTGTTCGAACAACGTCTGAGAGGGATCGACGCTCCGCCCGTGTTCGCCTGTCGGAAAAAGGCATTGCTCTTTGCGAGACGATCAAGAGGATCGACAGGACGTACCACCAACTTGTTACGCGCAGTGAAGAGGAGACTCGGGATTTGGAAATCACCTTTCAGACGCTGATGCGGCTCGAGAAGGCATGGAGCAACGCCGTGCGATATGGAGAGGCGTTGATCGATGAATAGCGTTCCCAGCAAGTCACTCTAAAAGACTGCTTGGACGACTGATCCGAGCTGCATTAGGCGTCAGATAATTCAGCTCAACTATCTCCATTATCCTTACACAAGCGCACGATCATATGAACGTCTCCGACTCTGCTTTGAATCGTCATTTGAACCTTATCCGGGCTCTGAGATCGGAGGAGGGGCACCTGATTTATGAGGGAGCATCTTCAACGAAGACTCTGCTCATCGTGTTTGCGTATATCAATCAAAAAGTTGGGACGCGTTCACACTCGTCGTTTCTGAACGAGATAGATTGCAAGAAGCTGTTCCTCAACCCAGGTCAAAACGCCTGGTACCAGACAGGAGTCCCTGGTATTGCGTCAAGCTACGCCGAACTTGCGGCACTCCTAGTCGATGTCAAAGCAGCACACCCGGACCATAAGATTCTCTGTCTCGGTCACTCTATGGGTGGCTTTGCAGCGCTGGGCTTTGGCCTTCATATTGGGGCCGACCGAATCCTGGCATCTGTTCCCGAGTACATTCTGAAGCGTCCAGGCAGCCTCAGCGCCCGCCACATGAGCGAGATCAGCATCCAATGCGGCGACTTGAGCAAGATACTGGCGCAGAATACTCAAAGTCAGATCACGGTTCTCGTAGGATCAAGAAATCTTTTTGATGTCTCAATGGCCGAGGGGATCGCTGCGCTAACGCCTGCAGAAGTTATTGCGTTGAACTCTGATCACGGAACATTCCCGTATCTGCGAGATAACAAGAAACTGAGCGCACTCCTTAAAGCCTTCGTGAAAGGCGACCCGCTTCACCCGGTCGTCACAGGGCTATAGAGCGGAGAACGGCAGGTCGGATATACTTCGGGATCTTCTCTTGGGTGGACGCTGGAGTAGAGATTCGGACCAGTTACCACAAAGGTGCTTCGCGACTGATCGACCTCTCCCGTTCCCGCTGGCGCCAATATTGTCGAGGTCGATGTCTACCCCGACACCGAGGGCCAGTTTACCATCTTTTGTGACCGGGCTCTCGACTGTCGCATCAGGGCGTCATTAGAGCCCGCCTGCCCGCACCGGTGACGCCTCTCTATCGCCGTACTGCGATGCTTCAGGGTTGCCGGGCGAACCTTATACGGAGGACGCAGCTTGTTCGAGGATCACGGAAGCACACGGATCGATCTGGCCTGTCCCCACTGCCAGCAGTTGTTCAAGGTCCGGCTTCGGAAGCTACAATTCGGGGCCGATCTTGTTTGCCGGCTATGCCGGCACGAATTCTCGTCCAGGGATGTGTCTGATCGTCCTGAGGTCCAGGAGGCTCTCGCTCGCATGCGCCAGATTGTGAGGCAGCGGGTGCGACATGGGAAGCCGACCGAAAAACAGGAAGTCACTGGAGAACGTGATGGCGAGAAACAGGCTCCCTACAGTGCTCACCCGAACAGGCCTGCCGAGCGTGGCAGCGCAGCAGACTGATAGCATCTAACTTTTCAGAGGGTCTCGGGTTCGAGCCCCCGTGCGTTTACCAAACCTTTCAAGCACTTAGAGCCTCAGGCGTGAAAAGTGGATTCCACTTTTCACGCCCGAGGCTTCCTCTTTCAAGCAGAGCATCGTGCGGAAAGCCGGGTCCCCTTTTCGCTGACGCGGCCCTCCGGTTTGCCTCAAACGATGCGCTTGCTGCTAGTCAGGTTGGTTCTGTCAGGCTTCGACATGATTGCAGCACCTCGAATTAGACTCGGCGAGGGTGACGCAACGGATACCGTGAGACGGAGGCTGCACTCGATAGTGAATGAGTCCTTAACTGGGCGTGGTGTTTTCAGGATGCCACCTGCACCAATGATGCCCGCGCTCTTCCCTGCTTCCCGGCTATCCTGCCAGGGGAAGGCGAGGCCTTCAGCTGTTAGGATCTCACCAACATCGCCGCGTGTCGTGCGGATCTGCGCCCGTGCCCCACATAGCGGTGCCTCCCATGGCGATTGCTCCGCACTTGAGGGATGGGTCCAACTTCGGATACACCCCGCAGCAGTTCGGCAGGCCGGTCCTATCGATCACCTAGCGGGAACTCCCGGCGCCGGGGGCGAGGCAGGTGGCATACCAGGTAGCGGAGGAGTGACGTTGGTGCTGGATCGCGTGGTGTTGACGACGTTGCCCTGAGCGTCACGGGTCTCGTAAGTCGTTACATACTGACTGGTCGGCACAGGCCTTGGATCTCCGATGCATCCTGGAGTGCAAGAGTAGGTCTGCACTTGTTCTCCATAGAACGCCTGGATCTGGTGCGGGCGGAGCCCAACGTGCACTGTAGCCTGCAGAATCTCGGCATTCTTCTCATCGAGAAGGATCAAATTGGTCGTGCCGGCGGCCTTTGCGGTCAGAGCGAGTGTTTTGTCATCGACCAGGGTGGTGTCGAGAACTCCGGGATTGCCGATCAGGACTGTGCGCACCGCATGTGTGATGCGCAGGATATTGGTGATGCCCGGCGCCATCGTGATCGTGCCGCCCGAGAAGGTTTCGACCTCAGCCATCGGCGGTTGGTCAGCTGGAACTCGCGATAGATCAGCAGCGAAAACGGTGGACGACAGGAAGAAAATCGGAATGGCACGAAAGAGCATAGTAATCCTCGGTCTCTAAATATATTGCCCAGCACTTGGCATGCGGCAAACCAGACGATCGGCTACCGGAATCTGTTGCGGGCTGCCCATGAGTTTCTGTCGTCTTGTCACGAGAAGAGAACCCTCTACCGCACCGGGAAATCAGCAACCGGCCCATCCGTCTTCTCGCCTGTGCCCGCCGAGATCCATTTGCCGGGGGACTTCTGCGACTGCTGCGACAGGATCACATAACCTGTTGCTGCAAGAGGGCGAATTGCGCTCGTCTTGTTGTCCAGAGCGTAATCGCCCTTGTCTGTTCGGGCGATGAGAACCGCGTGCGGTTCTCCCGCTGCAGTTTGCACGGCAGTCACGAGAAGCGTAGAGGTGGGCCAGCCACTTTCTGCCAGCAGCTTGCGCTTGAGCAGAGCAAAATCCTCGCAGTCCCCCTTGCCACTCGCGGGAAGGGTCCATACGTCCTCTCGGCCATACTGCTCCAGATCGGACACTTCCGTAATCGTGCTGTTCACATGCTGATTGACCTGCCGCAGCACGGCCAGGCGCTGCGCCGTCAAGACGACGTGCGAGGATCGCGACACCTTCTCGGATTTTGCCATCGCCTGAGCCGAACATGAATGCTCGAGCGTGGCGAGCAGCAGCGCAGCTATCGCCAATCCGCAGCTTTCCGAGCGTGCCATGTGCTGCCTCCTCAAAAGACTCTCGTTCCAGCCAAGAACTCCTGGTAGTTTCCTGTTATACCTCTGAAGAATTACCTACGCTAGAATAGGAATGCTTTGGGTGCCTATAGGTTCTTTCTCCAAAAATAGGATTGCGTTCTAGAGATGCACCCGGACATGCTGATGCGCAGCACCAGGATGAATTGGCTTGTTCTCCTGCCCGTACCAATGGCGCTTATCGGCTTCCCGTGTCTCTTGGACATCTTGCCAGGGAGGGCGAGACAACCCTCCGGACGACGCGTAATCCCGACGCGCATAGCGCCCTGATCAGAGAGGGTGAACAGGTTATGGTGCCGGAATGAACCCAACTTTCCGGTCTCGGGCCCAGAGTTCCACTGCACTCTCGCCTGAAAGACGACGAGCCTGCTCAATTGCCTCATCATCGTTCCTGCAATAAAGTTCGTGGACACTTATGAAGTGGCCCTCAGCATTGACCAGGTAAGCGCGGTAAACTTGGCAAGCGTCCCCATCGTTGGCTATGAAACGTCTCTCAATCATGGTCGCTCCCAGCAAAACCTGCGCCATCCGAAGGGCTACTGGGCCAGCATTCATCGCCATCGCAGGAAGTCAATTAGGACGAACAGTCTATTAGAGCATCGTGCGGAACCGAAGGTCCGCGTCAGCGACCCGAAGGGCCACGCCCGTGAAAAGTGGATCCGGTTTTCCGCTCTCAACGATGCTCTCATTCAAGGAGAAAGCATCGGATGGGTCCCAAAAGTGCAAATCCACTTGTGGGTCCGATGCTTTAGATAGACAGGCTGCAATCCTATGACGGGAGAAGAGGTGCCCATCGAACCGCACCGGGTTGTCACATCCCGGCTCTCACATGTTCTCAAGGCGCACGGCAACGGCAGCAAAGAGAAACCCCGCCCGGGTAGAGCCAAACGGGGTCCTGTCTTTGAAGGCCAGATACACGACTCAGTCTGCCTTGTGTTGGCAGAAGGGGGTAAACAGGCTGTTGCCTTACCCGCACCACCAGGGAATCGAACCGTCAGGCCGAGCTCATGACGTGCGTAGGCAGGCCTCAACAATTCTGCGGCGGTCGCCATCCATTCGATCGGAAACAACTCGCCTTTGGCCGGGATGCGGTCTTCCGTATCGATGACAGCGAACTCCCCGGGGGTGAGGATGAGGCGTCCACGCCTCATCCATCATTGGATGCAGAACCTGCCCACGCGCTAGAGCCTCGGACGAGAAAAGTGGCCTTGCACTTTTGGGATTGATCCGAGACTCCCTTCCTTGATGAGCCCATCTTTCAGGGCGGAAAGCCGGGTCCACTTTTCGCTGACGCGGCCCTTCGGGTCGCTGGCGTGGCCCTTCGGTTCCACACGATGCGCCAGGTTGTCGAAGAAGGGCAGAGCGCGAGTTCTTCACGGTGCTGCATATCGCGCCTCTCACGGACCAAGGGCCGCAAGGTCGCGAGCGACGGACAGAGCATCATCGGCGGACGGAGAATGCAGCAGGGTTCTGAAGGGAACATCCCGAACAGCTTTCCTGGCAAACATCCGGAGCGAGCCCGATTATGAACAGTTGTTCATGCTGGCAGGCTGCGTTCTCGCCTCTCCGATCGATGAAGTCTGTCAGGCTACACACATTGAGACCTTTCATGAGAGCCCTGACCCGAGCCGGGCTCTCTATCATTTTGATCATTTTTTCTCTCTCGCCAGCATGAGCCGCTACGGAACATTGTCCTTATACTTGCCGTTAATCCCCGCTGACGCGGGCTCAAGTGAGCTCGGTCATGTATAGGAGGTTACGAATGCGTGTAGCATTGCTGACAACGGTTACCGCTGCTGCTCTCTCCTTGAGCCTTGCGGCAGTGGCGCAGACGGGCGGCGGCACGTCAGGTGGTTCGTCGGGCGGTACAACCGTTGCGCCGAGCACCTCTGGAGGAGCCTCGGGTGGAACAAGCGGCGGCACTTCCGGTGGGACGACGTCTGGCACATCGGGCGGGGCTGCGGGTAGCACGTCCAGTGGCGCCGCCGGTGGAGCGGCAGGCGCGGCGAGCGGGACGACTTCCGGCGGCACTGCCTCCGGTACGACTGGAGGCACGGCGGGCACGAGTGGTGGCGCGGCGGCGGGTGCAAGCAGCTCGACGACCGTCAACATTACGGGCGAGCAGCGCACCCGAGCTGTTGAGACACTCCGCAGCGTGAACATTAGTCCGGTGCGCGAGAACATCAGCATCTCGGTGGGCCAGACTCTGCCGACCACAGTGACCCAGCTGGTCGATTGCCCGACCACACTGGAGAGCCTGATTACCGGCGTGCGTGACTGCAAGGTCGTGCTGGTGGGCGACCGGTACTACATCGTCGAAGGCAGCAGCCGCCGCGTCGTCACGGTGATCGAACGGTAAGCCAGAGGCGTGAATTCAGCCCTGCAGTTTGTCTGCCCCGCGTTGCAAGAGCTTCGCGGGGCTTTCGTTGTGCATCATACCTGTGGTGTTAGGAACCACGAACGCAGCGACCGGAAGTCAGAAGCCAGTTCGCTGATCGAGCAGAGTAAGTGTCGGCGAACAGACACCATACCTCTGCTCCATGAGGCAAATCTACGCTTAACGGGGTTAGAGCATCGTGCGGAAAAGTGGATCCGGTTTTCCGCACGATGCTCTGCTTGAAAGAGAAAGCATCGGATGGGTCCCAAAAGTGGAATCCACTTTTCACTCATGGATCCCGAGTTCAGGCGAGCGCCGCGAGATGGTCCATGAGCACTCGCGAGGGCCATGGAGAACATCGACGAGGCCGAGAAGGAGAAGCTCAATAGTTCAACAGTGAAAGGACCAGTGAGCTTGTCGACTTCATCGCGGGGAGAAATCCCGGCGCAATTGAGCCGCACCGCTACACCACACCCTGCCATTGCTGGCGCAGGCAGGGATGCGGTTCTTCTAGCCAACCTTCGGAACATCATCGCCAGGCGGTTCGGAGGGCTCTGGCGGTCGTAATCCAGGCTCAGGGTCTGGTGCTGGGAGGTCAGGTTGCGGCGGAGCAGGGATATCTGGCCCAGGTGATGGCGTGGGCGGATCGGTGACCCTGTTCGAGTGTCAGGAGGCCGCCTTTGCGGCGAACGAGAAGGCACTCGCCTGGATCGGGGCAAGTTTGATCGACGTGGTCGACGGAGAGCCTGAAATCACTCTGGGAGAGGTGCTCGCTACCGTCACACCCTAATTCCACGGTTGCCAAACTCCGTCAGCCTTGGATCGGGTTGCTTCCCACACCGGCCTTCGCTGACGCCGGCGGGGATGCAGCCTGCTCCCGAATACCTCGTCAGGGTGATGCAAAATCACGTCGGCGTATTGTAAGCCTTGCTTCAAAGACGCTGCGCACCAACAACCAAAGCAGCGCAGCCGTGGGAGGGGACATCATGACGTCCGTTCAGCAACTGGCTCTCGCCAGGTCGTCCGCACGCGATTGCACCTACAACCTGTTCAGGAACAAGCAGCTGCCTGCAATCCTCTGTGCCGTGCCGGAGGACCGCCCGGTACCTAAATTCCTCGACGCTGGGCAGTGGACTTTTGAACGTCCTCTACGTCCGTCGAATGTGCGGCCGCCAGGTTTCCACGACAGAGCGGCATATGCGGGTGTGCGGTATAACGGCTTCTATTTGTTCCAGGTCACGGCCACGCAAGAGAAGATGGCCGGGTAGTCCAACAACACCGCTCCACCACGCCTCGCCATCCGCTCACGCGGACGGGATGAGGCTTCGCTCTCAGCCCGACAGGGAATGCTCATACTGCGCCAAGTTTGGTGCTCAAAAGGTCCGGGGACCTCCTTGCCGTCAGGATATCACTCCGGAATGTTTACCCCTCGAGGAGTTGGATGAGAGCCGGGAGAGAGTTCGCCAAGTGTTCCAAGTTGCTTACAGCATCGGTCCCAAAAGTGGATTTGCACTTTTGGGACCCATCCGATGCTTCCTCTTTCAAGCAGAGCATCGTTGAGAGCGGAACCGGAGGTCCGCGTCAGCGAAAACCGGATCCACTTTTCCGCACGATGCTCTAAGACCAACATCCGTCCTGGATATTTTTCCTTATCGAGTCGAGTTCCAATCCCGAGCCAGGGCGGGCGGAGCTGATAGACGCACTGGATTTAGGTACCAGCGACGCAAGTCGTGGGGTTCGATTCCCTCTGCCCGCACCATTCCTGCTGACGCTCTGAGAAACTATACCCCATTGGAGCGCCAGAGTTACCCCTTCGGGCAAGAGCCTGAATTGGACAAGGAACGTACACTCACGAAAAACCTCACAGGGAGGCTGACGAATGAGTGTCGTGATTTCCGCCTGTACCAACAAGGTATTCTCGTACGGACCAATACCTTTGGCTCGCCTGAAGCTCCGGCCGCTAGACGCAGTGAACGACAACGACGTTCAGTCGAGACACGCGAAAAGCACCGTCGCTTTCCACACCAGAAGGGCAGCATATGGACGGGCTGAGCTCATCATTACGGTGCTTGTCCTCGTCGCGGGCATCGTTGCAATGCCTCTGCTTCAGGGTGTTGCGGTGCCTATCATGAGCACCAGCGAGCATAGGCCAGAGGTTCTCCGCGGCAGTCCGATCGCGCCCGCCCTTCTAGCGCCGCAAGGGAACGGGTGAGATGGTCTATAAGACACGCCCTCATTTGGCTTCGCAAGCTGATGAACTGCTCGGGGAGCCCCTCTCGGGTCAGACTGGTGTTGCTGTACCACTTGATCAGGACAGCGGCATCCGAGCCGAGGACGCTCCCATGTCGTTTGTACCATAAGGCGCAACCTAACTTGAGGCCGTAGCGCTCAACAGACATCTGAACGTCAGGATGGTTCACTGCCAGGAGAGGCACATCCGACAAGAATGTACAGGAGTACGTGGTAAACCGGCCTCGCGCAGGAAACGCCCGACCTGGCTCGCCCTTGGCTTCAGCGAGCGCAACACTTCAGTGAAGGTGTTCGCCGAGCCACCCGAGCCTTTCCTGAACTCAGCGTGAAGGCACTTGCAACGCTAGAGCCTCGGACGTGAAAAGTGGACTTGCACTTTTGGGACCGATCCGATGCTCTCTTCTTTGATGAGCCCATCGTTGATTGCGAAAAATCGGGTCCCCTTTTCGCTGACGCGGCCCTTTCGGTTCCGCACGATGCTCTAGGAGAACTACTCCCTTCAGCATAACCACCTTGTTATTAGTAGTCGGCAAGCTATCCCATTCAGCCGCCTGCCTCGGTGGAGTGGCATGCTAATGTCGCAATCACCGGCCCGAACCGGAGGCAACACCGGAGGCAACAATGCACTTAACGCCCGTAGAGCGTTTCGTCGTGTTCCAGGTGCAGAATGAGTGGTTGGTCACATACAGAGATCGGACACAGATGTCCTACTCGACGCGAGAGGAAGCTGAGACCTCGGCCTTTGATGCCGCAGACGCTTTGGCCTCTCAAGGGCACGCCGTCTCCATTCTTATCATGCCAGATGAGCCCGACGCTAATGGCCAGCATCCGATGGTCCTAACGGGACGTACGCCTCGGGTTAAGCCGAGCTAAACGTCCTGCCTGCACCTTTTACTGGTGCTTACAATCTGAGAGCAGCGGCGATGGAGGAGAAGAAGGACAGCCCTTCACTCGACATTCAGAGCGCTGGGAGCGTCGTCCAGGATGCACAAGCCGCACGGGTCAGAGAGCATGTTCGCGCCATCCTCACCCGGCTCAAGTCTCGCGCTCTGAAATCCTCGCGTGAGGCCGAGTAACTCCAGAAGAGATCGGAGCCGAGGGGCTCTCGCATCTGGTCTTTATCAATGGAGGGATTTGCTGAGGGGGAGCGAGTGCAGAAGGGTGCCCCGGGGGCTGACGATGTCGAGCCGCCAGCCG
>NZ_QDAH01000022.1 GCF_003075415.1 Microvirga sp. KLBC 81 | reverse complement strand
AATTGGATGGTACCGGGCAAGATGGTGCCCGGCATGGGCGGCGCCATGGACCTAGTGGCCGGAGCCAAGCGCGTCATTGTCGCCATGCAGCATACCGCCAAGGGACGCCCGAAGATTGTCCGGGAGTGCTCCTTGCCGCTCACGTCGGACCGGCCGGTCGACCTCGTGGTCACCGAACTCGCCGTGATCGGCTTTCCGGACGGCCGCGCGACGTTACTGGAGACATCGGAAGGTGTCTCAGTCGAGGAGGTGCTCGCCGCAACCGAGGCCGAACTCGTAATCCCTCCTGAACTGTCTGCCGCGACAAATCCCAAGAGTAGATCCGGGGATGTCACCCTGTCTTCGATGGGAGAGGCCATATGAGCGCATCACTTCATCCGGCAGCACCTCACCATCTGCCGGTCTTCATCCCCGCGCCCGGCGAGACCGACGTGTTCATGGTGGTCATGGCAGTGTTCCTGGTACTCGCCGTGCTGGCGGTCGGCCTTCTGTTCCTCCGCTTACATACTCTGCCGGAGCGCATGGCGCACAAATCCCATAAATTGCAGTTCGAGATTGTCGCCGTGCTGGGCCTGCTGGCCCTGTTCACTCACATGCACATCTTCTGGGTCGCCGGTCTGCTCCTCGCCCTGATCGACATTCCCGACTTCGGCAATCCGCTGCGCAGGATCGCTGGGTCTCTGGAAAAGATCGCCGGCCTGAGGCCCGGCGAGGGTGCGACCGAAGCGCCGGACGAGAGCGGCGTCAGCGGCCCGCCAGCCGAAGCGGCAAGTGAAGGTGCCGCCGAAGTGCCGCCTACCATCACGCCCACCCGGATGCCAAAGGAGCGGGCCCATGCTTGAGCTTCTTCTCTGCTCGCTGCTGACGATCTTGCCGGACTATCTCTACCGCCGTTACGGCCAGGGCAAGCGGATCGGCAAGGAGATCACGCTCTTCTCGGCCTGGTTCGAGCTGCGGTGGGGCATTGTCACCTGCCTGATGCTCACGGTGGGACTAATCACGGTGATCTTCTACAATCACCCCTCCACGAGCAGCGCTACTGTGTTTTTCCGAACCGTCCCGGTCCTGCCGGAGACCAACGGCCGCGTGGCCGAGATCTTTGTCAATGGTGTAAGCGACGAGGTCAAACAAGGGGCACCAATCTTCCGTCTCGACAACGCCAAGCAGGAGGCGGCCGTGGAGACTTCCCGCCGAAAGATCGCCGAGGTCGACGCGCAGCTGGTCGCGGCGCGGACCGATGTCGCGGCGGCCGAAGGCAAAATTCAGGAGGCCAGGAGCGCCCATCAGCAGGCATTGGACGAACTGGAGACCAAACGGGAAATCTACCGGCGCAATCCTGGCGCCGTCGCCACAAGGGACATCGAGAAGCTCCAGGTCGCTGTCGAGGGACGCCAGGGCGGCATTGACGCCGCCGTTGCCGCGAAGGAGCAGGCCGAGACGCGGATCTCCACGCTCCTACCGGCGCAGAAGGCCAGCGCCGAAGCCGAGTTGGCCCAGGCCGAGGTGGATCTATCAAAGACCGTCATCCGGGCCGGCGTGAGCGGACGGGTGGAGCAGTTCACGCTACGGGTGGGTGACGTCGTCAACCCGCTCATGCGCCCGGCCGGTGTCCTGATCCCGGAGGGCGCCGGTCGGGGACGCCTCCTGGCCGGCTTCGGACAGGTCGAGGCGCAGGTCATGAGGCCCGGCATGGTCGCCGAGGCTACCTGCGCGTCGAAGCCTTGGACGGTGATCCCGATGGTGGTGACGGGAGTGCAGGACTTCATCGCCGCCGGCCAGGTCCGCAGCGGCGAGCAACTGCTTGATCCGCAGCAGGTGGTTCGGCCGGGGACCATTCTGGTCTACCTGGAGCCGCTCTACGAAGGCGGGCTCGACGGCGTCACGCCTGGCAGCAGCTGCATCGCCAATGCCTATACCAGCAACCACGACCTGATCGCCTCAGGCAACGTCGGCGCCATCCGAGGTTTCGCGCTTCACGCGGTGGATGCCGTTGGGCTGGTGCACGCCTTGATCCTGCGCATCCAGGCGCTGGTGTATCCGATCCAAACCCTCGTGTTCAGCGGCGGACACTGACAATGAGGCGAGGGGGAAGAAGGCGGCGGATCATGATCCGCCGCTCGGAGCAAGTGGAGGCGCGCTCCTTCATTCTGATGAAACGGTCTGTTCAAGGAGAATGACCATGGCCACCATGTCGAAGAATTCAGGAACATCAGACACACTGCGAAGCGGTGCCGGATATGCTTTGCCAGGCGACAGCGGCCGCGCCCTGGCGAATGCCACGGAAACGTGGTTCGCCGCGGCCACCGAGTGCCAGCGCGAGATGATGAGCTTCGTGTCCATGCGCCTCGAGAAAGATGCCGAGACCACCCGCGAAATGATGGGCTGCAAGAATCTGGCGGACGTGACGGCCATCCAATCCCGCTGGATCGAGGAAACCCTCCGCGACTACAATTCCGAGGTCACCAAGCTGATGGCCATCTACACCAAGTCTGTGAACGGTGGAGGCCGGTTCGGAGGGTAACGGAAGGTGGTTGCGGTGAAAACCTCACCAGGCGCTTGAACGCACCTGAGTGACGGCTGCACATCATCAGTGCAGCCATTGTCTCACCGACTTGGGCGGATCCGGTTGTTCAGATGAATGACTGTGCCGGTGGATTGTCGGCCCGGTCAGCCTCCGGATCGATCAGGAAAAATCCCGAAAGCCCGCCCAGGATGACAAGACTTCCTGTCAGCGTAAGGGCCATGCGGTATCCATCCGCAGGATTAAGCCCGCTATCAACCACCAATCCCATGACCGAAGGAGCAAACGGACCGGCCAGTGTCACGATGGCGGTATTGACACCAAGGATTGCCCCTCGTTGCCTGACCGGAGTGACCTCAGCGATCAGGCATGGCGCGAGCACAAAGATCACGTTGCAAAGTGAGAACGCGAGCACCGTGCATAAGACAACTGTGATTGATCCCCCGGATTGGGACAGCAGAAGTGTCAGCAGACCCGCGGCGACAGTGCTGGCGCAGGCCATCCATCCGCAGGCAAGCCGGCTTGAGACGCCGCGCTGCTGCAGCCCGTCGGAAATGGCCGATACAACGGGCAGGAGCACGATCTGGCAGAGAGCGATCAGCATCATGATCCAACCGGCCTGAACCGGCGTGTAGCCGAAGGCTTGGTTCAGGATCGCTGGCAGCCAGATGACAGCCACGGTCAGCAGCCAATAGGCGAAGAACCCGACGACTTGGACACCGATGACCGTGCGACAACCGAGCAGCCGGCGGTATGACAGGTGCGCCTCGGGTCCGCCCATACTCATATTGTTAGGGGTGAGGGGCCCCTCGCGGGCAAACGCAAGCCATACAGCGCACCAGATAAGGCCGATGGTACCGAGAAGCCCAAACGCGGCATGCCAGGACCAGGACGCAATGATGAACACGACCATCGGGGCCACGATCCCGTTGCCCGACAGGGCGCCGATGGCGATGAGGCTCGTCGGCAAGGCCCGACGCTCGTTCGGGAACCACTTATAGGCGGCATGCGCCGCAACCGGGTAGGCCGGGCCTTCGCCGAAGCCGAGGGCAATCCTGTTGGCGATCAGCGCGGCCATCGAGACCGGCAGCAGCATGGGCAGTTGGCACAGGGACCAGATCATTGCCAACGCGGCCAGCACCCACTTGGCCGCGATCCGGTTCACCAGGAAACCGCCGATCACGGCTCCCAGCGAGAACAAGGTGAAGAAGCTTGCCCCGATCAGGCCGAACTGGGTATGGCTCAGTCCCAGTTCCTGCATGATCGGAACCGCAGCGAGGCCGAGCACCGCCCTGTCGGCAAAGTTGATCAACATGAACAGAAATAGCAGGCCCACTGCGATCCAGGCGCGCGCCGGATCCGCGACTTCGGCCGTGAACATGGCCCGTGAGTGCAACTGCTCCATGGCCTCGATGCCTATCTGAGGCTGGAAGATGCAACTGTGCCGCAGCAACGCAAAGGTCTTGTGACGATGACCTCCGGGCGCTCTTGGCCGCCAAGCGCCGCCATCACATCAGGCCCGATCCTTGTCGAGGGTTGAAGGACCTCAATAGTACCGGCGGTAGGCCACGCGGGGGCCGAAGTAGCGCGGCCTGTAGTAGCCCCGGTACGCGCCATAGTAGCGGGGCCTGTAGTAACGAGGACCATAGTAGACGCGCCGCGGATAGTAACGCGGACCATAATAGACCCGGCGGGGATAGTAATAGCGCGGGCCGTAGTAGACACGCCGCGGATAGTAGGCGACGCGCGGGTACGCGTAACCCGGCCAGGGCCCATAGTATCCATAACCATAGCCTGGATAGCCGTACCCATAAGCCGAATACCCATACCCGTAGGCGGGATATCCGTACCCATACCCGTAACCATAGGCGGGGGCCGTGGCGGCTGCGGTGATCAGGCCCCCGAGGATTGCCCCGCCGATCAATCCAGCCGCGACAGCGCCGCCCCCGCCGTGATGATGATGGTGATGATAGCCGCGGTATCCACGCCAGTACTGCGCGTCCGCTGTTCCGGCACTGCCGGTCAGGATCAACGCGGCAGCGGCGACAGCTGCGAGTTTCCTCATGTCAGCCTCCAACGATTTCGTGCCCACCACCTCTGTCTTTTCGAAGCTCCTCTTGCCCGTGCCGCCTCGTTCATCGGTAATGCACGGCAATGAATTCAATCTACATCTATTTGGCGGCCGTGCTTGACCGCTTGAGACAAGGTCTTGACACTTTAGGACGGGCCTCCGTCTCGAGGGCGGGAAGGCTCCCCTGAGCCGCCGTTTCCGTCATCGTGAGCAGCGCTGGTACGGAGTACCGGTCGTGTCCTGCTCATTGAAGTAGCGCTTGAGCGAGCCGTCCGGCTGCGTTGCCATCAGAACCCTGACCTCGCTGCCTGCCACGGCGTTGGCGCAGTCGAGGACGAGACGCTGCCGGTCTCCGACCGGCCTGACCGATTTGATGCGGCACGACGCCTGGGGCGTCCTCAAACGGTTGCCGGAGACGATGAAGGCGGGCGCGAAGATGTCGACCGGCCTCTTGAACGACGTTCCCTTCCCGGCGGAAGAGTAAACCTCGGCGCAATCGGCGCCCCCAGCCAGCCAGGCGCCCTGGTAGCCCGCAAGGCCGCCTTGCGCCATCGCGCCCGACACTTCCACTGTCGCGGCAAGGCCCAGACCAAGCCCAGCGGCACCCACAAGCCCCGCAATTCGCATCGTGTCCTCCTCCAACAAGGCATCCGGCCAAGGCCGCCCTAGGTGGGACAACCGGCCATGACTGAGACACTGTAAGCTAGACGGGGCATCCTGCTTGACCGAAGAGGACAATCGCTTGGCAGTTTGGGCCGGCGGCGACGAGGATGCCGATGCCACTCATCACATTGGCGATGGCGAAGATCATGCCGGCTGCCGGTTTCGGGACAAAGTCGCCGGACCCAATGGTGGCGATGGTCCCGATTGCGAAATAGGCGGTATCCAGGCTGCTCCAGCGCTCCGCAGCAGCGTTTCTTCGTGGGCGGTTTGAACGCCGTCCTTTGTGACGTGCCTGCGGCCAAAACTGTCAAGAGATTGTCCCCTCCGATCAAGCACTGTGTTCCGGATGGGCTAGGGTGCCGCCGAAAGGCAGAGAAGCCATGAAGCTCTTCTTGGTGTCCGTCGCCGTTGCAGGCTACGCCACAGGTGCCCTTGCACAGTCAGGCTCTACGACCCCTGCCATGACCTGTGCCCAGGCCAGGGGGATCGTGGCCTCGCGGGGAGCGGCCGTGCTGCGCACCGGACCGGCGACCTACGACCGCTATGTGCGCGATGGGAGCTTCTGCGCACTCCAGGAAACCGCACGTCCGGCCTGGGTGAGGACGGCCGATGTCGCGCAATGCCCAATCGGCGGGGTTTGCCGCTCCATCGAGATCGACAACGGGCGGTGAAGGGAAACGGCCAGGCCCACACGGAAAAGCAAGGGGGACGAGGTCATGATGGACAAGCCGTATCCCGACCGTCACCCTGTGGCCGGAGCATCTCCGCTCAGGTCATCCCTGTCCAGGCCCTCACTCCTGTGGCTCCTGGTCCTTGCACCGATAGCCGTCCTTCTCGATTATGCCGGCAATGTTCCGGCCGGCGTGGTCTTCTTCTGCGCGGCGTTGGCCATCGTGCCTTTCGCCAAGCTCATCGTCCAAGGCACCGAGCAGGTTGCGGCCCACACCGGCGCCACGATTGGAGGCCTCCTCAACGCCACCTTCGGCAACCTGCCGGAGTTGATCATCGCCATGGCGGCCTTGCGGGCCGGTCTCCTGGATATGGTGCGCGCCTCCATTGTCGGGGCACTCCTCGCTAACCTGCTGGCGGCCCTTGGCTTCTCCTTCCTGCTCGGCGGCCTGCGCCACCACAGCCAGAAATACAACCCCGATGCGGTGCGGACCTACTCGTCGATCATGGTGCTGGCCTGGATCAGCCTGGCGCTGCCGAGCGCATTCCACCGCGCATTTGAGGCGGAGTCCCATCTTGGCCTGCACGCCACCCTGGATCTTGTTGTGGCGGTCGTCCTGCTGGGCCTCTATGGGCTGTTCCTGCTCTACTCTCTGCGAACTCATCCGGAGACCTTCACCGAATTGAACGCCCCGGAGGAGGAGACCGAAGGACACCCCAACATCGGGTGGGGTGTCGCGACCTTGGTGGTCGCCTCTCTCGGCGCAGCCTGGATGAGCGAACTCCTCGTCGGGGCCGCTGAGCAGGCCGGGCACTCGCTGGGCATGTCGCAGATATTCATGGGCGTGATCGTGCTCGCGCTCGTTGGCGGTGCGGCCGAGTCCGGATCGGCCATCGCTATGGGGCGGGCCAACCGTCCCGATCTCAGCATCGGCATCGCCCTGGGAAGCTGCGCGCAGATCGCGCTCTTCGTCGCCCCGATCCTGGTGTTGGTCGCGCCGGTTATGGGGCAGCCGCAGTTCCGGTTGGTCTTCTCGCAGGCCGAGATGTGGATGCTGTTCGGGGCGGTGCTGCTCGGGGCGACTGTTGCCACGACCGGCCAGGCCAATTGGTTCAAGGGAGCCCAATTGCTCGCCCTCTACGTCATTATCGCGGCCGTGCTTTACCTGATCCCGGCGGTTCCGCCGTAGGAAATCGACCCATGCTGCGACAGTTTCTCCTCGGTGGCGCCGTCAGCCTGGGCAACATCGCCATCCATGCCGCCGTGATGGCGACGGTCGTGGGCACCGCCCGCCGCGCCCTGAAGTGGGAGCACCACCGGCCCCAGGCTTGGCTCGCAGCCGCCATGGTCGCGACCGTGGGGATCCTGATGGTCGCGCATGTCGCCGAGGTGGGGGTGTGGGCGCTCGCCTATGCGCTCCTGGGTGTCGTCCCTCCCGGAGCCGATATCCTGTACTTCGCGTTCGTCAGCTATGCGACACTCGGCTACGGCGACGTCGTGCCGGTGGAGCGCTGGCGCCTGCTCGGTCCGATGGCGGCGATGAACGGCGTGCTGCTGTTCGGCTGGTCGACGGCGGTTATCTTCGAGGTGATGAGACAGGCCATGCGCCACCGCGATCAGAGGGGCGGTCCGTGAACCGGATCATCCGAGCTGAAGCACAACATGCACGACCTGTACGTGGCAGGCGGTTTACGTTGCCTTCGCGTCGATTTTCCATTTTTGCCTGAACGACAGAAAACGTGACCTGCTGAGTTGGCTTGAATGACGACGATGCTACGGCGCCAACAATCGCTCCGGCAGGAGACGCTTCCGGCAAGTTACTGTCTCCTCAGCGAACGCGAACATTGAGGTTTCCTCCGAAGAGGATCGAGTGCACCGTGTTGGTTCGGCTGCGCCCCACAAAGCACGAGTTCAGATCCCAATAGACCAAAAATGTGGGCTGAGGTGTGGAGCTACACAGGCTTCAACGAATATTGGTCTGATTTTTCAGGATCTTAACAGTGTGATTGGCGGAGAGGGTGGGATTCGAACCCACGGTGGGCTTGCACCCACGGCGGTTTTCAAGACCGCTGCCTTAAACCACTCGGCCACCTCTCCAGCAAAGCAAACCTCTCCAGCAAAGCAAAAGCCCTTTGAGGCCTGATTGGGCTTGCAGGGTTCTCTAAGGCGGCGAACCCGTTCCCGTCAACTTCAACCTGCGGAACTGGTGCGACCGCATGGATAATTTCGTAGCCGTTCGACTGCATTTTGTCATGGGTCAAGTAAAGGAAGGCATTCCGTTGGAGAGGGCGATAAACTCAGCTGAACCGTGAGGCAAAAACAGGAAGGCGGGATTTCCCGTCTAAGTAGCTAATAAATCACAGCATTTTCCCGCGCGCAACAATGTTAACAATTTAGCAGCTTTGCAATTGACAAGCGCGGCCATTTAACTTCCTTTTAAGGGGATAAACGCACTTTGGTTGGCTGACCGGGGCAGGTTCTGACGCCACCATGGGCAGTGCGAAGAAGAGGATGCGAAACAATATGCATTGGGGTCGCGCTGAAGCGAAAAGCGGTCTGAAGGGAAAAAAAGCCCTCGACTGCCAAGCTCTCGTCCGGGTTGCAGGTGTCGCGGCTATGGCCCTGACCGTTGCAAATTGCTCCTCTAAAGTGGGCGGAATCGATCCCAAATACGGCGTTGCTCCAAGCCCAAAGGTTATCGCCGATGGCCAGCCGGTTCCCAAGGGAGGCGGCCGAAACATGGTCGGCAAGCCATATATCATTGCAGGTCGCACCTACGTTCCGTCCGAAACGCCTCGTCCCACCGAGGGGCTTGCTTCCTGGTACGGCTCCAATTTCCATGGTCGCATGACCGCTAATGGCGAGATCTTCGATCGCGACTCGATCGCAGCGGCCCATACGACCATGCCGCTTCCGAGCTATGCGCGTGTCACGAACCTCCAGAACGGTCACTCCATGATCGTCCGCGTCAACGACCGCGGACCTTTCCATGGCAACCGTGTCATCGACGTTTCCGAGCGTGCGGCTGCCGCCCTGGGTTTCAGGAACCAAGGAACGGCGAAGGTCCGTGTTGAATACGTTGGTCGCGCTTCCACGAACGGCAGCGATGACCGCATCCTGCTCGCAAGCCTCCGCACCGATGGTCAGCCTGCAAGCCTCACCAATGCGGCTCCGACGATGATCGCTCAGGCGACTCCGCGCCCTGCGAATGCGCCACGCCAAGCCATCGGCATCAACTCTTATGAGCCTGAGGATGACATCGAGGCCGCACCTGTTGCTGGACCAGCCCCTCGGCAGGTTGCCTCTACCGCTGCCCCGCTCCGGAGCAATGTTCCGCTTCCGCCTGAGCGCCCGTTCGACCTCGGCACGATTCCTGGCGCCGCTGCTCCTGGGATGACCCTGAGCTCTGCGGGTCCGAATGTGATCCCGCCGTCGCGCCCTGTTGTGGCTGGGCTGTATTATGCTTCGCCTGATAGCACTCAGACAGGCTTCCAGAAGGGGAACCGGTTCAACACCCTGGATCAGTCGAAGTTCGTGGTTCGCTGAGATCGGTGGATCAGTCTCAGGGCTGCCCTCGATTCCATCAGTGTAATCGCACACACGTTATCCTGGAATAACGTTGATTTGACGTTGACGCGCCACAGATTCTGGCTCTCCTAGGGGAAGAGCCTGGATAACTTACGATGCGTCAATATCTGCCTGCCCGCTTTTTCACGTTAACCATTTTCTCCTTCGCTGCCTTGGTTTGTTCGTGGGCTCTTTCGCCCCAAGCAAGGGCGCAAACCTTCCAGACGAGTGCGCCGACAGCGATCCTGATGGACGCTGACAGTCATGCCGTTCTCTTCGAGAAGAGTGCAGATGAACTGATGGCTCCAGCCAGTATGGCCAAGACCATGACGGCGGAAGTGGTCTTCAACGAAATAAAGAACGGGCGCCTGTCCTTCGATAGCACCTTCACGATCTCCGAGAATGCGTGGCGCAAGGGAGGGGGCGGTTCGGGCGGCTCGTCGATGTTTGCCCAGGTCAACAGCAATATCCGCCTCGAAGACCTGCTGCGCGGGCTCATCGTTCAGTCGGGCAATGATGCGGCCATCGCCATCGCCGAAGGCATTGCCGGCACGGAGGAGAACTTCGCGAGGCTCATGAACGAACGTGCCCGACAGATCGGCCTGACGAAATCCACCTTCCGCAATTCAACGGGTTATGGGCACCCTGAGCAGAAAATCACCGTCCGGGATCTCGCGAAACTCGCCATCCACATTGTCGAAACCTACCCCGATCTCTACAAGATCTTCGGAGAACGTGAATTCACCTGGAACAAGATTCGCCAGCAGAATCGGAATCCGCTGCTGGCAATGGATATTGGCGCTGATGGCTTGAAGACCGGAAACATTGAGGAGTCCGGCTATGGCCTCATCGGATCCGCCGTGCAGAACGGGCAGCGTCTGGTTGTGGTTGTCAATGGCCTCAAGACCGCCAAAGACCGGGCCAATGAATCCCGAAAGCTCCTAGACTGGGGCTTCAGGGCCTTTGAGTCCCAGCAACTCTTCGCTGAGGGGCAGGTGGTCGGCGAGGCTCAGGTCTTCGGCGGCAGCAAGCGCTCCCTACCGCTTGTATCCAGGAAGCCTGTTCGTGTACTGGTGCCTCGTGGAGACGGCGAGCGGGTGACGGCTCGCATCATCTACACCGGTCCGCTCAAGGCCCCGATTCGGAAAGGGACCGAAGTAGCCCGGCTTCAGGTCAACCGTGGTGAGATGCAGGCGCTCGAAATGCCGCTTTATGCCAATGAAGACATTCAGGAAGGCACCCTGAGCCAACGCGCTCTGGACGGCCTTTTGGAATTCAGTACGGGCTGGGTGCGGCGCGCGTTCACGAGTGTCATCGAAAGAATTTGATGGCGGGCCGGTTCATCACGTTCGAGGGCGGGGAGGGCGCAGGCAAGTCGACCCAGATCGCTAGGCTCAAAGATCGGCTGGAGCAGCTCGGTCACCTGGTCCTCGTGACGCGGGAGCCTGGCGGCTCACCTCTGGCGGAGGAAATCCGTTCCTTCATCCTGGCCGGGCATGCCAAGCCTCTGGGGCCCTTTGCTGAGGCCCTGATGTTCGCTGCCGCCCGGATCGATCATCTCGACAAGACTATCAAGCCTGCACTCAAGAACGGCACTATCGTGCTCTGCGACCGTTTTGCGGATTCGACACGCGCCTATCAGGGCTCATCAGGGGCGATAGCTCCTTCGGTCATTGATGATCTGGAGCGGGTGGCGCTTGCCGGTACGAAGCCAGACCTGACTCTTATCCTCGATCTTCCTGCCGAGATCGGCCTTGCTCGGGCCGGGGAGCGGCAGGCCCGAAAAGGTGAGGGCGCAGACCGGTTCGAGGATGAGGGTCTCGCCTTCCACCGAACTCTGCGCCAAGCCTATCTCGCCATCGCGAAGTCCGATCCTCAGCGCTGTGCCCTGATCAATGCCGATCAGTCGCCCGACGAGGTCGAAGCGGCGATTTGGGCAACCTTGCGGGAGCGCCTGCCTGACCTGACCGAACGTTCCGAGAGGCCTCTCGATGTCGCGTGACAATCAAGATGTCATCGAGCCGGATCAGTTCGACGCGGCTCCACACCCGCGAGATCAGTTTGCCTTGTTTGGCCACAGGGACGGCGAGGGGGCGTTCCTGGAAGGACTGCGCAGCGGGCGGCTTCACCACGCGTGGCTGATCGGTGGTCCTCAAGGGATCGGCAAGGCGACCTTGGCCTATCGGGTCGCCCGCGCCGTTCTTGATCCTGCGAAGGCCAGCGACCGGTCCATCGACAACCTGCAGGTCTCGCCGGAATCGGCGGTGGCGCGGCAGGTTTCGGCCCTGTCCCATCCCAATCTCTCGGTTCTCCGGCGGGCTCCTGCGACGGACAAAAAGGCGGCTTCGACGACCATTCCTGTTGATGCCGTCCGCAAGGCGCTGAACATGTTCGGCTCGACAGCAGCCAACGGAGGTTATCGGGTCTGCATCGTGGACAGCGCCGAGGATCTGACGATTTCCAGCGCCAATGCGCTCCTCAAGGTGATCGAGGAGCCGCCGCTGCGCTCCCTATTCCTCATCGTAAGCCACGCGCCTCAACGTGTGCTGCCGACGATCCGCTCACGCTGCCGGCGTCTGCTCCTGCGACCGCTGGAGGAAGATCACATCAAGGCTGCCATTCATTCGCTGGGGGAGCCCTGGAATAGCGTTTCAGAAGAGCTACTCGATGAGGCTCTGCCTTACGGCGAAGGTTCGGTGCGGCGCACTCTTGAGCTTTTGGACGAGGAAAAAGTTGCCTTCATCGGGCAGATCACGCGGCTCCTGGAAGGTCTGCCTAGGGCTGACACCAAGCAGATCCACGCCTTGGCCGAGGCGCTCGCGAAGCGGGATGCTGATGACAGCTATGAGCTGACCCTGGAGACCGTCGAGCGCTGGGTTTCCGGCAAACTGCATGAGCGGGCCAGCTTGGGCCCGGCACGCCTTGCGCCTTTGGTGGAGGTGTGTGAGAAGATCGCCCGGACGGCTCGCGAAATCGACGTGTTCAACCTCGACCGCCGGCCTTTCATCCTCACGCTGTTCGACGATCTGGCTGACGCGGTTCGGCGAACGGCCTAAGCTCGCTGTGGGCGCTGCGTTCGAGATTTCAGAGTTTTAAGGATCCGCCATGGCCGACAAGCAGAAATTCTATATCACCACGGCTATCTCGTATCCGAATGGCGCGCCGCATATCGGCCATGCCTACGAGGTCGTCGCTTCCGATGCGATTGCCCGCTTCAAGCGCATCGACGGTTATGACGTGTTCTTCATGACCGGCACCGATGAGCACGGGCTCAAAATCCAGCAGACGGCGGACCGCAGCGGAACGACGCCGAGGGCATTCGTGGATGAAATGGCCGCGAAGTTCCGCGCCATGGCGGACCGGCTGGATTGCTCCTACGATCGGTTCATCCGCACGACGGATGCAGATCATCTGCCGTCCACGCACGAACTGTGGCGCCGGATGCAGGAGAGGGGGGATATCTACCTCTCCAAGTATTCTGGCTGGTACTCGGTTCGCGACGAGGCCTATTACGACGAGAGCGAGCTGACCAGGCAGCCGGACGGCAGCTGGCGTGCGCCGACAGGCACGCCGGTCGAGTGGATCGAGGAGGAGAGCTATTTCTTCCGCCTCTCCGCCTATCAGGATCGCCTTCTCGAGCATTATGCGGCGAATCCGGATTTCATCAGCCCCGAGTCGCGCCGCAACGAGATCACCAGCTTTGTCCGCTCTGGCTTGCAGGATCTCTCGATTAGCCGCACGACCTTCAACTGGGGCCTGCCGGTTCCGAATGATCCTAAGCATGTCATGTATGTGTGGATCGACGCACTCAACAACTACCTGACCGGTTGCGGATTCCCCGACGAGAACAATCCGCGCTGGCACTACTGGCCTGCCGATGTCCACATTATCGGCAAGGACATCGTTCGGTTCCACACGGTCTACTGGCCGGCCTTCCTCTTGTCGGCGGGCCTGCCTCTGCCCAAGCGCGTCTTCGGCCATGGCTTCCTGCTCAACAAAGGTGAGAAGATGTCGAAGTCGGTCGGCAACGTGGTCGACCCGTTTGACCTGGCTGACACCTACGGCGTCGATCAGATCCGCTACTTCTTCATGCGCGAGGTGCCTTTCGGCCAGGACGGCAACTACTCGCATGAGGCCATTGTGAACCGCATCAATGCGGATCTGGCGAACGACCTCGGTAACTTGGCGCAGCGCTCGCTTTCGATGATTGCCAAGAACTGCGGCGCCGCTGTGCCGCAGCCTGGTGCGTTCACGCAAGCTGATCAGGACATTTTGTGGCTGGCGGACGCGCTGCCCGCGAAGGCGAGGGCGGCCATGAAGGATTTCGCCGTCCACACCACGCTTGCCGAAATCTGGGCTGTGGTGGCGGAAGCCAACCGATACTTTGCCTCTCAGGAGCCCTGGGTGCTGCGTAAGAGCGATCCTGCCCGCATGAACACAGTGCTTTATGTGACAGCCGAGGTTCTGCGCGCTGTCGGCATCCTGGCCCAGCCGTTCGTGCCGACCGCGGCAGCCAAGCTTCTGGATCTGCTGGCTGTTGCACCTGGGAGCCGTGTTCTGGCGGCTGTGGGTCCTGATCACCGTCTGATAGCGGGGACGGCCCTTCCGCAACCTGCACCGATTTTCCCGCGTTATATCGAGGCGGAAGCATCCTGACGCTTCCGCTTCGAGAGGTCCCACGGGGCCTTCAGCGGAAGTAGGCGATGTTTACGACCTTCATGTTTGCGACCGGGATCGAGAATAGCATCCCGACCATAAACAATGGCCGCACCCGTATCGACCAGATGGAAAAGTGCGGCCATTATAAGTACTGGCGGACCGATTTTGATCTTCTGACGGAACTCGATGTTCAGGTCCTGCGCTATGGACCGCCGCTGCATACGACCTTCCTTGGACCGGGCCGTTACGATTGGTCCTTTGCCGACGTAACCTTCGCAGAGATCGAACGCCGCAACATCATTCCGATTGTCGATTTGTGCCATTTTGGCGTTCCAGACTGGATTGGGAACTTCCAAAACCCGGATTTTCCTGAACTTTTCGCGACTTACGCCGAAGCCTTCGCTCACCGCTTTCCATGGGTTCAGCTCTATACCCCGATCAACGAGATGTTCATATGCGCTCAGTTCTCCGCTGCTTACGGCTGGTGGAACGAGCAGATGCGCAGCGATTGCGCATTCGTCACGGCTCTCAAGCACCTCGTGAGGGCGAATGTTCTCGCGATGGAGCGGATCCTCAAGGTTCGCCCGGATTCACTCTTCGTCCAGAGCGAATCTTCGGAATATTTTCATGCGGAGAATCCGAGAGCGATCAAGCCTGCGGAGATCCTGAACGCCCGGCGGTTCCTCTCGCTCGATCTGAACTATGGCCGCCGAGTGGACTCGGAGATGTACGAGCTCCTGATGGATGGTGGTATGACCCGGGAGGAATACCATTTCTTCCTCAACCGATCATCCCTGCGCCACCACTGCATCATGGGGAACGATTACTACGTCACGAATGAGCATCGCGTTCGAGCGGATGGCTCGACGACCGCCGCAGGCGATGTTTTCGGCTACGATGACATCACGCGGCAGTATTACGACCGCTACAAACTCCCCGTTATGCATACCGAAACCAACCTGATGGAAGGTTCAAAAGGTGACGAGGCCGTCGATTGGCTCTGGAAACAATGGGCCAATGTTCTACGAGTGCGAAACACGGGCGTCCCGATTGTCGGCTTTACTTGGTATTCTCTGACAGACCAGATGGACTGGGATGTTGCTCTTCGTGAGGAGAACAACCATCCCACTCCCGTAGGCCTCTATGACCTTGATCGCAACATCCGCCCCGTGGGGCGTTGCTACAAGCAGCTGATCAAGGAATGGTGCAATGTGCTGCCTGCACAAAGCGTATGCCTGACGGTTCCTGTCGTGCGGCCTCAGGAGGTGAGAGAGGCGCATGTCGTGCGAAACCAGGAAAGGCTTCGCAGGATGCGGCGCACGGAGGTCCGAGAGGATAAAGAACCGGTCGCCACAGCCAAGAACGTCCGTCGCTAGACGAACTGGCCAATCCGATCTATGCAGCCCTGAAGAGTTAACGGCCTCGGAGGAGGGCGCTTTCACCGATGTTGGTCGACAGCCATTGCCATTTGGATTTCCCGGATCTTCAGGCCCGCCTTCCCGACATTCTGGCGACCGCCAAAGATGCTGGGGTTGGCCGGATCGTCACGATCTCGACCCATGTGGCACGCTACGGGATCTATCGGACCCTGGCAGAGGCACATGACAATGTCTTCTTCACGGTAGGCACCCATCCACACAATGCAGCCGAGGAGCCGGACGTGCCGGCAAGGCGCTTGGTAGAGCTCTCAGCACATCCGCGCTGTATCGCTATCGGCGAAGCGGGCCTCGATTACCATTACGACAAGAGCCCGCGTGATGTGCAGCGGAAAGTCTTTCGCACGCATATCGAGGCTGCGCGTGAAACTGGCCTTCCGCTCGTCATTCATGCCCGCAACGCGGATATGGACATGATCGAGATCCTGTCGAACGAAATGAGGCGAGGGCGGTTCAGTGCCGTGCTCCACTGCTTCTCGTCGGGTGAAAAACTTGCCCAAGTTGGCGTTGAACTGGGTCTCTATATCTCTTTTTCCGGCATCCTGACCTTCAAGAATTCGGAAGAAATCCGCCGGGTCGCGGCTGCTACGCCGCGTGACCGCTTGCTCGTGGAGACAGACGCGCCTTACCTCGCGCCCGTGCCGTTCCGCGGCAAGACCAACGAGCCAGCCTATGTGGCGCATACAGCCCATGTGCTGGCCGGTGTCATCGGCGTGAGCGACAGCGACATTGCCCGGATTACGACTGACAACTTCTATCGTCTGTTTTCCAAGGCCGCGCAGATCGATATGGTTCGGGAGCAGGCGCGCGCATCATGACGCTGAAATTAACCATATTGGGCTGCGGTTCTTCGGCAGGGGTGCCGCGCGTAGGCGTCGGATGGGGTGCATGCGATCCAAAGAACCCCAGAAATCGCCGTCGGCGCTGTTCGGTTCTTGTCGAGAACACGGCGACTGGCGCTGCAACGAGCGTTCTGGTGGATACGACACCGGATCTTCGTGATCAGCTGCTGGATGCCGACGTGAAGCGTCTCGATGCCGTTCTCTACACCCATGAGCACGCCGACCATATTCATGGGATCGACGATCTGCGCCCGCTGGCGATCGTCATGCATAAGCGGATTCCGGTCTATGCCGACCGCATGACAAGCGAGCTGCTTCAGATCCGGTTCGGCTATTGTTTCGAAACACCGGCCGGGAGTAGCTATCCCCCCATCCTGCAAATGCGACACCTCAAGCCGGGTGTGATGACCACCATACCAGGGCCGGGCGGTCCGGTTGAGGCCATGCCGTTCAAAATGATCCACGGAGATATCGAAACTCTGGGTTTCAGGTTCGGTAACGTGGCTTATGCGCCCGACGTCAGCTACATGCCCGAGGAGAGCCTTGGCTATCTCGAAGGTCTCGAGATCCTGATCATCGACGCTTTGCGCTACACGCCGCATCCCACGCATTTCTCTGTTGCCGAAGCGCTGGAGCTGATCGCGAAGGTGAGGCCGAAGCGTGCCATCCTGACGAACCTGCATACGGACCTGGACTACGAGACCCTGCGCAGCGAACTGCCTCCGCAGGTCGAGCCGGCTTATGACGGCCTGCAAATCGAAGTCGACTAGCGCATCGTGCTTAAAAAGTGGACCCAGTTTTCCGCTAAGAACGATGCGCTCTCTCTAGAAGGGAGCATCGGATCAAATCCCGAAAGTGCAAGGCCACTTTTCACGTCCGATGCTCTAGTTAGCAGAAGCCGATCTTTCGACCATATCGACCATACTGACCTTGCTGCGTCTGTCGCGGCGCAGAATATGCCAGCACAGCCCAAAGACGGCGATGAGCGTCAGACCGGCAATCGATAAGGGGCTGGAGCGCCCGGCAATGATAGCTTCCGCCGCTTTGGAGCCGTATAGGGTCTCCAGCCGAAATGATTGCACCAAACCGAAAAGACCTGTGACGAGACTCAGCCCATACAGGGTGAGCCGTTCACTCCCATTCGCCAGACGGAGGAGATCTGGCAGGAGGAGGGCGAGCCCAATTCCGTAGATCGGAAGGTCGTAGTCGTAAGCATAAGGGCTGATAAGGAGGGATCCGATCGCCGTTAAACCAAGCACCTGCCGGAGCGGCATCCCGCGGTAAAGGGCATAAACAATCATAGCGAGTGAGATCGCCGCGACCAGGAACTGCGCGACAAAGGCCACAGTGGCTGGCAGGCCGAGAGTGTAAAGAGCTGCATAAATCGAGACCATCCGGAACAAGGGATACATTCCATGCTCCAAATAAACCCGAGCCTCCTTCGCACCGGCCAGCACGGCTGCCCAGATATCCGTTCCGAACAGGATCGTCACAAGAATGGATGTTGCTATGACAATTGACCCGGCTAGAGCAGCCATACCCCAGCGTCGAGAAAGCAATGTGTAGGTGGCGAAACCGACGGCAAGATGAGGTTTGATCACCATCAATCCCAACGGCAGCCCTGCAATCCTTCGGTCGCTTTGAAGGCCGAGACAGGTAAGGCCAATCAGTGTTCCTGTGAGAAATCCATTCTGTCCGCAGGCAATCGTGATAGCGATAGCTGGAAAAAGAATGATCAGGGTCAGAGGAAGGTGCTCACCTGCAATCCTTCTCAGGGTCGCCAGATAGGCTACAAGGGTTCCGGCCGTGAAAAGGCCGTAGGCCAATCCCCGCGGGAGAAAGGCTAGCGGTGCGATGATCAGGTCGAATTGCGGAGGATAGGTCCAAGGCATGAAGGATTCAGTCCCGGAAGCCGCTTTCTGGGCCTCGAGCATGGCGGCGAAATGATAGGTTTGCTTGATTTCGCCACGCCAGACCATCTGGGCAACGATGTGAAAGACATCGAAATCGACCAGAGGGCGAGGATCGGCACCTTGGGTGAGATTGGAAATCCAGACCATCTTGATCAGGAGCAGCACGGCTAAGGCAAGCCCAATGACCCGAATGTATCTCGCGCCTTTCGCTGATGATGCTCGTGTCGCTTCAATCGTATGGAAAATCATCTGAGAGTGTCTGGCTTGCGGGAGAGTGCAGGCACGTGAGACCCATGCCGAATGCCATACACGATCAGACGGGGTTCGAATTCAACTCGACCATCCGGCCTAGGCTGGAAAGGCGCACTAAGACCGCCTTGTGATGCCAAACCACTGCCTGACCCATGGAGACTGTAGTTCCATAATATAACTTATGCGAATTTGATATCGAGAATGAGGAGGAACTCTTGTCAGGTGCAAGGCTGAGTCCTGCAAGGGTCCCTTCTCTGCCGTCTCATGAGGCTTGAGTCTAACTTTATCGATATCTCGAATTTTCTGGCTTCTTCGGGGTGCACGGCGCCATGCCTTCCAAGGACATATCGATCTGATTGGGTTTGGAGGGCTACCTGCGAGTTCCTCAAATGCCGGTCGCTCTTTTCCCCTCCTGGCCTCCGGTCCTTCGCTGCTCGAACGCTTTTCGGTCGTTGCGGGCAAGATACCGCAGCATATCCGGTTGCACGGGATAAAGGCCGCACGACGCGAGGTTCCAGGTAGCACCGGCATTTTCAATATCGACTTGGTACCGGTCTTGATGGTTGGGAAAGCAGACCTACAAACACGAAGGTACCATTATAACATAAACATGTGACAGGTGCATGGGACCCAACGCCTCCCGCCTGCCGGGCTAAAACTACAAATGGCCAGTAGAATAAGGAGTATACAGGATGAGTTCATATTTTGAGCCAGGCACGTATGCCCTGCAGAATGCGGGCGCTGGCTGGAGCTACACCGTAAACGGCGATACGATGCGCTTTGAGGTGCGCGCAGACGAGCGAGCCAGCTTCGACCCCACACGCGTCGAGCGCTCGGAAATTGCTAGTTACAAAGAGGTTGAATTCAACAGAACCTACACGATGAGTTACAAGATGATGATCGAGCCCGGTGCGGCCAATACGGCCGACTGGATGGTGCTCGGTCAGGTCCACCAATTTGAGGATCCCGACGACCTCGGTTGCAGCCCTCCCTTCGCGATCGAGCTTCAAGGCGAGTATATGCAGCTGGATATACGGACCACGGCTGATGCAATCACATCGACCCCACCCAGTGCCAATATCATATGGAAAGACAGCGCTCCCGTGGAGCGAGGGCACTGGTACGATATAAAGCTTGAGGTGCGCTTCGACCCATTCGGCAACGGCCTTGTGAACATGTGGCGCGATGGGGTGCAGGTGGCCCATTATGAGGGGCCTTTGGGCTACAATGACCAGAGAGGTGGCTACTGGAAGTTCGGGGCATACCGCGAAGCCTCTCAAGAAACAATTGCCGTTCAGTACGCCGGCATTTCCCTCGTGGAGGGGGCCAAATTCGGATCGTCCGGCAATGACCAGCTCTATGGCAGCGTCGGCGACGACACTCTTTATGGCGGCTACGGCAACGACACCCTCGATGGGGCGGGCAGCAACGATATCCTTAAGGGCGGCGCCGGCCGTGACACGCTCAGGGGCGAGACGGGCAACGACCAGCTCTGGGGCGGCTTGAGTAACGACTCTCTGATCGGCGGATCGGGCAAGGACATCTTTGTGTTCAACACCAAGCTCGGTACGGCCACGACCGACCGCACGGTGAATCTGGATACGCTCACCGACTTCAGTGTGCTCTACGACACGATCTACCTGGACAATGCAATCTTCAGGAAGCTGGGCGCTGGATCGCTCAGCAGCCCACGCAAGCTGAATGCGACCCACTTCACGATTGACGCAGCGAAGGACGCCAACGACTACATCGTCTACAACAGCAAGACGGGATATCTGTCTTACGATGTGGACGGTTCGGGTGCGAAGGCGGCGGTTGAGTTCGCAAAGCTCAAGGCAGGTTTTAAGATGACCTGTGCCAATTTCTACGTCGTCTGAGGCGGGCTCATCTGGTTGTATCGAAGCGGCCCCGGCACACCGGGGCCGCTTTTGTTTGGCATGAGGTAAAGGGCCCGGACGGCGAAGTGTCCTCAGCACAGCGCATTTTTGATCTGCAAGATCTCATTTTGCAGGCTCAGAATTTGTGAAACGGCACGCCCTCCCCGACCTTTTATAATGCCTGAGATGCTTTGATCGTCATTTGTCCTGATTCCCCACCGGAATCGGGCTATGAAGCGCCATCGCGAGCAAGGAAATCCGCAATGAAGCCTTCTTCTGATATCGCACGGCTCCTGGAGATCATGGCGGCCCTGCGTACGCCCGGGACAGGTTGCCCCTGGGACCTAGAGCAGGACTTCTCGTCCATCGTGCCCTACACGCTTGAAGAAGCCTATGAGGTCGTAGATGCCATTGAGCGTGGCGATCTGGCGGATCTTAAGGATGAGCTGGGCGATCTGCTGCTCCAGGTCGTGTTTCATGCGCGCATGGCCGAAGAAAAAGGCATATTCGCTTTCCCAGATGTGGTTGAGGCCATCACCCGCAAGCTGATCCGCCGCCACCCTCATGTGTTCGGCGAAACCAAGGATCTAGCCCCGCAACAGGTGAAAACGCTCTGGGACGAGATTAAGCGGGAAGAAAAGGCCGAACGCCGACAGGTTCGGGAGAAGATGGGATTACCGCCAGAAGCCCATGGAGGCGGCTTTCTCGGCGGAATTCCAACTGCCCTGCCCGCACTGACCCGCGCTCAGAAATTGACGACCAAGGCTGCGAAAGTTGGCTTTGACTGGCCAGATCCGGCCCAGGTTATCGATAAAATTCATGAGGAACTAGAGGAGGTTAAAGAGGCATCTTCAAGTGGCGAGAGGGGGCGCATTGAGGATGAGATTGGTGATCTTCTGTTCTCTGTCACCAACCTCGCGCGCCACTTCGGGATCGATCCGGAAACGGCGCTGAGGCGTACAAATGCAAAGTTCGAGCGTCGCTTCGGAGCCGTCGAGGAAGGGCTCAGGAGCCAAGGGCGCAGCCTGAATGGCGCTTCGCTGGAAGAAATGGAAGAGCTCTGGGTTCGGGCAAAGCTTGCCGAGCGGGAAACCTAGAGCATCGTGCGGACCCGAAGGTCCGCGTCAGCGAAAAGTGGATCCGGTTTTCGCTGACGCGGACCTCCGGTTCCGCTCGCAACGATGCTCTCATTCAAGGAGAAAGCATCGGACCCAAAAGTGCAAATCCACTTCTGGGTCCGATGTTCTAGAGCCGTTTCCACTTGCGTGGGATCGGCTCTCTTCCTTGTTCTGCCGCATTTTCTGACGGCGAACCGGATCCACTTCGCCGGAAAATGCTCTAAATCACCCTGGCATTCGAGAAGCGGTTCAGGAAACGGGGCTCCTTGCCGGCAACCAAGCGCACCTGGAGAAGGGTATGCCCAGTCTCCAGGGTCTTGCGCCCCAGAATCTCGGTGTTCTCATGAAGCCAGGCCAAGCCCTGTCCGTCCTCCGGAGCCACGTCGACCTCATAGGTCTTCCTGCCCATGGCGAGGTGCTGCTCGATGGTTTCGAGAAGTTCCGGCACACCCTCCCCGGTCAGGGCCGATATCAGGACCGGCCGCCGCTCTACACCGATGCGGTGTGAGGCATTAGCGAGCCGCTCCCGATCTGCAGGCGAGAGCAGGTCTGCCTTGTTCCAAACCTCGATGATCCTCTGCGTATCATCAGGATCAATGCCAAGCTCACGCAGGACCACGGCCACATCCCCAGCTTGGGCTTCCGTCTCGCCGTGAGAGACATCGCGTATGTGCAGCAGAACATCCGCCTCGACCACGTCCTCGAGCGTAGCCCGGAAGGCCGCCACCAACATGGTTGGCAGATCAGAGATGAAGCCGACCGCATCGGAGAGGATTGCCTTCTCGCCGTGGGGGAGGTCGATGGCGCGCGTGGTTGGATCGAGGGTGGCGAACAGCATATTTTCGGCCAGCACCTCGGCCCGTGTCATGCGGTTAAAAAGAGTCGACTTACCAGCATTGGTATAGCCCACGAGGGCCACGATAGGATAAGGCACCCTCCTCCGGCTTGTCCGGTGCAGCGAGCGGGTTTTGACGACGCTTTCGAGATCCCGTTCGATCCGGTTCATCCGCTCCTGGATCAGACGTCGGTCTGCCTCGATTTGCGTTTCGCCAGGGCCTCCAAGAAAGCCGAAGCCGCCACGCTGACGTTCTAGGTGGGTCCAGGATCGAACCAGACGTCCTTTTTGATAGGACAGATGGGCCAGCTCGACCTGAAGAGTGCCTTCTTTCGTACGTGCGCGCCGCCCGAATATCTCGAGGATCAAGCCGGTTCTGTCGATGACCTTGGCGCCCCAGGCCTTCTCTAGATTTCGCTGCTGCACGGGGCTCAGCGCACAATCCATGACCACAAGTCCGATCTCCTCGGCCCGGATCAGGGCCGCCAGTTCGTCGACCTTGCCGCTGCCGATATAGGTGGCGGGGCGCGGGGATGAGAGCGGAGCGATCAGAGACTGGACCACGGACAGGTCGATGGCCAATGCAAGTCCGGAAGCCTCATCCAATCGCGCTTCAGGCGGACGAGGGTTGGGTGTCTCCCCTTCCGCGTCGCCCATACCTGGCCGGCGTTTGCGGGTCAGATAAGGACCGACCACGAGCGTCTTGGTGCCGGCAGCGACCTCTTTTTCAGGCTCGGCCAGTTCTGCGAGACGGTGTTCCCCCGGAGTGCGCGGTTCAGTCACCTCAAGCCTTTTCGCCAGCCTCGTCGATCTGGTCGAACAATTGGACGGGCTGTCCAGGCATGATGGTGGAAATGGCGTGTTTGTAAACCAGCTGAGAATGACCATCCCTGCGCAAAAGAACGCAGAAATTGTCGAACCAGGTGACGACGCCCTGAAGTTTCACGCCGTTCACAAGGAATATCGTCAGGGGAATCTTCTGCTTCCGGACATAATTGAGAAAGGTGTCCTGCAGATTCTGCGCGCGATCGCCCGCCATTGAAGTTGCCTCGCCAGCCCATCACCGCCGGTCTTGGCTATTGGGCCGCTTGTATATGGTTGTCCGCTATCGTGCGGTCGTTAACCGGCATGCATATTACAGGGCGAAGTTGACCGTTCGGCAAGAGGGCCTCGGCCGTTCTACCCCCTTAGAAGCATATTTTCCGTGGATGAGGGTTTGCGGAAAGTTAATCTTGTTTATCCCGCAACCCTCTCCCGCAAGCGAGAAGGCACCCCGTTAGCCGCCAATACCAAGCGATTTCAGCTTCCGGTGAAGGGCCGAGCGCTCCATCCCAATAAACTCCGCAGTTCGGGAGATGTTGCCGCTGAAGCGGGCGATCTGCGCCAGGAGATACTCTCTCTCGAAGATCTCGCGCGCCTCTCTCAGGGGCAGGCTCATGAGCTTCTCGCCCCCTGCTCCACCGGGTGTCGTCGGCACAAGCGTTCCGATCTCCGACGGGAGCATGTCGGCTGTAATCTCTGCATCCGGATCTCCAGAGCTGAGGATCATCAGTCGTTCAACGTTGTTGCGGAGCTGACGGACATTGCCTGGCCAGTCATGAGACTGCAGAACGGCCATAGCATCCTCCGCAATCCGCCGCTTCGGCAGGCCCGTGGTGGAGGAGATCTGGTTCATGAAGAATTCGATCAACTCCGGCACATCCTCGCGCCTTTCTGCCAGCGACGGCACGCGGATCGGAATAACGCCAAGGCGATGGAAGAGGTCTTCCCTGAAATTCCCAGCCGCGATTTCAGAGGGCAGGTCGCGGCTAGACGAGGATATTATACGAACATCCACGTGAACGCGGGTCGTACCACCCAAGCGTTGGAAGTTCTGATCGACGAGAACACGCAGGATTCGGTTCTGCGTCTCCCGCGGCATATCCGCAATTTCATCGATATAGAGTGTGCCGCCGTGGGCTTCCTCAAGGGAGCCGACACGACGTCCGCCACCCTCCCCGCCTTCGGTGCCGAAGAGTTCGGCTTCCATCGTTTCGGGCGTGATGGTTGCAGCCGTCATCACCACGAAGGGGCCATTGGCTCGGTTGGACATGCTGTGAATGGTGCGGGCCGTCAGCTCCTTGCCGGAGCCTGGGGCGCCTGTAATCAGAATGCGCGCGTTGGTCGGCGCCGCACGCTCCACAGCCTGCCGCAGCTGATTGATCACGATCGATTTGCCGGCAATGCGGTTCGCTTGAACCGAGCGGGATCGTAGATCACGCACCTCTCGCTTGAGACGAGATGCTTCAAGAGCGCGCTCCGCCACGAGAACCAGGCGGTCCGCCTTGAACGGCTTCTCAATGAAATCGTAGGCTCCGGCCTTAATGGCGGAAACCGCCGTTTCGATGTTGCCATGCCCGGAGATCATCACAACGGGCAAGTCGGGATGCTGCGCCTTGATGATCTCCAGCACCTGCAGGCCATCGAGACGACTGCCTTGCAGCCAAATGTCGAGAAAAACGAGATGCGGACGTCGCGCCTCGATAGCCGCCAAGGCCTCATCCGAGGTCCCTGCCGTACGTGTGCGATGGCCCTCATCTTCCAGGATGCCGGCCACAAGCTCACGAATGTCGACTTCGTCATCGACGACGAGAATATCAGCGCTCATAGGCTTGCTCTGCGAGTTTCGTTGCGATCCGAGGTAGCAGAGACCTCTTCAGCAACCTGCTTCGTCTTTGGGATCCACATCCGAACCTGTCCGCCCCGTCCTGCGGGATTATCGACGAGGTCCATGCCTCCCCCATGGTCTTCCAAAATTTTCGCGACGATCGGCAGACCCAATCCGGTACCGCCTTCGCGGGTCGTCATATATGGCTCCAGCAGTCTTTGCCGCCCCTCGACCGGAAAGCCCTTTCCATTGTCGGTCACCGCCAGGATCAGGTAGTCGGGATGCGTGTCATCCAGCACTATAGTGATTTGTGGCTGGCCACGTTCATCTTCCGGAACGGCGGCGATCGCCTCGGTCGCATTCTTGACGATGTTCGTGACCGCCTGCGAGATGAGGCGTCGGTCGAAGGGCGCAACTACCGGCCCGGAAGGAAACTGATCGACGAATTCAATCTCGGGGTGTGCGATCCGCATCATAAAGACTACTTGGCGGATGGTCTCGGCCATATCCTCTTGCCCGATAGTGGGTTTTGGCATGCGCGCAAAGGACGAAAATTCATCGACCATACGCTTGATGTCATCCACTTGCCGCACGATCGTATCGGTACACTGATCGAACACCTCGCGATCCGTGGTGATGACTTTGCCGTATTTCCTGCGGATACGCTCGGCCGAGAGCTGGATCGGGGTCAGTGGATTTTTGATCTCGTGCGCGATCCGCCTTGCCACATCGGCCCAAGCAGACGTGCGCTGCGCAACGACCAGATCCGTAATATCATCAAGCGTGATCACGAGATCGCGTTTGTCGTTGCGCGTCTGTTCGCTCGTCACGCGCACGTTGATAGTCCGCTCTTTCCCCTTCCGGGAAATCTGGATCTGCTCTTGCATCAGGCGCTGGCGTCCCTGGATCATCTCCAGAAGGAGTTTAGTCACCTCTGGCAGAACCTCTGTGATCGGACGCCCAACCAACTCCTCTCGGGATGTTTGGAGCAGCGCCTCCGTGGAGGGGTTCACGATCGTGATCAGGCCTCGTGCGTTGATGCCGATGACCCCCGCTGACACGCCTGCCAAGACGGCCTCCGTAAAGCGTCGCCTACGGTCAATCACTTCACTGGCGGCCGTCAGACCATCGTGCTGTCGGCGCAACTCCGATGTCATCTTGTTGAAGGTCTCGCCCAGGTGGCCGAGATCGCCCTCGCCGCGTTTGACAGGGACCTGAACATAGAAATTGCCAGTTGCCACTTGGTCTGTCGCATGGATCAGCCGCCGGATGGGCGCGACGAGACGATTTGCGAAGTTCAATCCGAACCAAATGGCGGAGAGAAGCACGATGAGTGCAATGAGGGTGAACATGGAGGCGAAGGCAATCTGGATGCCTGCCTTCTTCTGGTCGAGAGCCTGATACAGCGCGACACCAGCTTCCGCGACGGGCGGAAACTCGATAGCCCGGGGATCGACCTCCCGCGCGATATAGAGAATGCGCCCTCCATGCGCCTCGAGCTTGAGGACGGAACGGAAGATGTTGCCGGTTCGCGGAAACAGGCAGAGGGCTTCCTGATTGCTCGCCTCCTGAAGATCCCCCGGTGTTGCGTCTGGAACTCCTTCAAGTTTCTTGGCCTCTATCCGTTCGACGACCGTACCATTGGGTTCAAGGATCATGGCCAGCGGAAAGCCGAGGAAGACGGCACGGGAATTCATGAACTCCCGGAACAGCTTGCGATCCGCATCATAGAGGACCTTGGCACGGTTGAGATCGGCGGCCATCAGCTGCGTCTCACGAGCAAGCGTTCTGCACTGCACTTCTCTATAAGAGCGAGCAATTTCGACCGTGTTGAACATCAGCTCCTTGAGTGAGCCGGTAAACCAGGGATCCAGTCCGCGCTCCAGTGTCACCGTTGCGACGCCCGCGACAAGAATCGCCGGCAGGACGGCAACAAGGCTGAAGAGGCCGACGATCCTGACATGTAGGCCAGCCGCCGCCGCGCCGGCGCGATGCTCACGCACCAGCTTCCTGGCCTGCCAAGCCACGATGCCCAGAAGCAGGACGATCAGGATGCCATTCAGGATGAACAGCCAGACAACGACGTTATGCGTCGGCAGAATGGGCGTCGCGCCAGCGAGCACAAGGAAGGTCGTGAGAGCTGAGCCCAGCGCCGCGAGAACGGCAACATAGCCCAGCCAGCCTAGGCCGCCCTGAGCCTGTTCTGCTATTTGGCGTTGTTCCTGTATGCTCTGGTCGGTCAAGACGTGAGGCCCCACAAAACCGGGCACCTTCGATCCAGCACCCTTTGGAGGGTGATGCACCAACACAACACTGTGGTCAAATTATTACAGCTGTCTGCTCAGGACCGGTTGGTCCGAACCACCATGAGCTCCAGGTCACGCACCTTTTTGCGCAAGGTGTTGCGATTGACCCCCAGGAGCTCGGCAGCGCGAATCTGGTTGCCTCGGGTCGCTGCCAGGGCCGCCCCAATCAGGGGACCTTCGATCTCACGTAAGATTCGGTGATACAGGCCCGGAGGCGGCAGACTGTCGCGGAAACCAGAAAAATATTCCGCCAGGTGCCGCTCGACAGCCTCGGAGAGGCCCTCGGAACCTTGCTGCGCCGGCACAGCGGGTTTGCCCGCCGGCTGGGGAGATAGAAGGGGCTGAGAATCGATCTCCGCATCGATGATCGCACCGGTGATCGTGTCCTGCGGATAGAGCGCAGCGAGGCGGCGAACAAGATTTTCCAGCTCGCGGACGTTCCCAGGCCAGCGATAGCGTTTGAGGCGGTCCATAGCCTCCACGTCAAGCTGCTTGCGCGAAAGCCCCTCCTTCTCCACCAGCATGAAGAAGTGGCGGGTGAGGTCAGGGATGTCTTCCACTCTCTCGCGCAGAGGCGGTAAGCGGAGCGGAACGACGTTAAGCCGGAAATAAAGATCCTCCCGGAACAGCCCCTGCTGGATGAGCACCCGCAGATCCTTGTTGGTCGCGGCAACGATGCGGACGTTGGTCTTAATCGGTACTCGGCCACCAACCGTCGTGTACTCGCCTTGCTGGAGGACACGCAGGAGACGGGTCTGCGCCTCCATGGGCATATCACCGATTTCATCAAGGAACAGCGTGCCACCCTCTGCCTGCTCGAACCGACCGGTATTGCGAGACGTAGCCCCCGTAAAGGCGCCCTTCTCATGGCCGAAGAGTTCGGATTCGATCAGCTCGCGCGGAATGGCCGCCATGTTCACTGCAACGAAGGGCCCCTGGCGGCGCTTGCCATAATCATGCAGCGCCTTGGCTACCAGCTCCTTGCCGGTACCAGACTCACCCGTGATCATTACGGTGAGGTCGGTAGGCATCAACCGCGCCAGCGCGCGATAGATTTCCTGCATGGCATGGGAGCGTCCGACCAGAGGAATGTCCTCATTCTCGACGGGGCTTGCGCTCGAAATCGCCGTCCGGGGACGAGAAAGCGCACGCCCGACGACAGCGACAAGCTCCTTGAGGTCGAACGGCTTAGGCAGATACTCGTAAGCCCCCCTTTCGGAAGCCTTGATCGCCGTCATGAACGTGTTCTGCGCACTCATGACGATGATCGGAAGTTCCGGCCGCAGTTTCTTGATGCGCGGCAGAAGATCGAACGCATTCTCATCGGGCATCATCACGTCGGTGATGACGATGTCCCCTTCGCCTTGTGCCACCCAACGCCAGAGTGTGGCCGCGTTGCTGGTCGACCGAACCTCATATCCGGCTCTCGACAAAGCTTGGTTCAGAACCGTTCTGATTGCAGCATCGTCGTCGGCGAGAAGGATTTGTCCGCTAGGCATGTCTTAGCCTCACTTGTCAGCATCAGCGCCGGGGCTGGCGCGATGCATCGGCAAAAGGATTCGGAAAGTCGTGCGCCTCGGCGCAGGCTCGCACTCAATGATGCCGCCGTGGTCTCCGACGATCTTCGCGACAAGGGCAAGCCCTAAGCCGCTGCCCTGAACCTTTGTGGTGACAAAGGGATCGAAGAGATCGCTCATCAGCTCCGGCGGAATGCCTGGACCGTTGTCGCTGACACTCAACTCGATGGGCAGGCTCACACGTTCCTGCGAGCCCGGAACTTGGAGCCGTACCCCGGTACGAAACGCCGTCGAGAGAGTGATTTCCCCATCAGTCGCATCAATGCCAATCGCTTCAGCTGCATTCTTGACGAGGTTCAGGATGACCTGAACGAGCTGATCTCTGTTGCCAAGGACCGGCGGCAGAGAAGGATCATAGTTCTCGACGAACCGGATGTGACGCGCAAAGCCGGATTGAGCCAGACGCTTCACATGATCAAGAACACCGTGGATGTTGACGGGACCGCGTTCAACTGGGCGTTCTTCGCCAAAAAGCTCCATCCGCTCGACGAGCTTCACGATCCGATCCGTCTCATCGCAGATCAATCGCGTGAGGAGACGATCATCCTCATCGGCTGACTGCTCGAGAAGTTGGGCGGCTCCGCGAATTCCGGATAGCGGGTTCTTAATTTCATGAGCCAGAAGTGCGCCAAGCGCCGTGATCGATCTGGCGGCCCCACGGTGGGTGAGCTGCCGGTTCATCTTATCGGCAATGGTGCGCTCCTGGAGCATCAAAACCACGTTGTTGCTCTCATCTCCTAGCGGAGTCGCGAAAACATCAACGATGCGCTCGGGCCCCAATCGTGGGCTGCCGATGTCAACGCGGTGTTCGCTGACACTGGATCCTCTCTGACGAACATCCTCCACAAGAGCCATGACTGGTGAGCCAAAGGGCAGGAAATCCGTAAGCTTCTGACGCTGCATCATGCGCAGGCTCATCTCGAAGAAGGCCTCTGCCGCCGCATTGGCATGGACGATTCTCTGCTCCTCGCCGATGGTCAGAACCGGCAGCGGCAAGGCATTCACAATGAGGTCATTGATGGCTACCGTCATGCCGCCTCCTTCTTCTGCTGGGTATAAAGGGAGCGCAACAGCGATGTGACGACGCTTGGATCGTCCGATGTGACCAGCCCCGTTCGGACCTGGGGTGAGACATGGAAACCTGCTTCGACAGCGGCCTCCGCATAAGCTGCTAGGTGTTTGCGGGCATGACGGATGCCTACATGTGCACCGTAGAGCGAGAGCAGCCCCTCATAATGCTCCAGGGCCAGTTCAGCCTTCTGCTCTGGAGAGGGCTCGGCAATGACGCGCCCTCGGAGGGCAGCGCCTATCTGGCCCACAATCCAGGGCCTGCCTACGGCCGAGCGACCAATCATGACAGCGTCGGCGTTTGACTGACCTAGACACTCCCGTGCGTCCTCAAGGGAACCGACATCGCCATTGGCGATCACAGGAATGCCGATGGCCTGCGCAACGGGAGCGATAGCCTTCCAGTCGGCCTGCCCTTTATAAAATTGCTGCCGGGTCCGCCCGTGCACCGTCACGGCCTTCACACCAAGAGCTTCGGCTCTCCGAGCGAGCTCGGGGGCATTCAAGGTCGTATGATCCCACCCCAGGCGCATTTTCACCGTTACCGGCACTGAGGTCGCTTGGACTGTCGCCTCGATCAGGCGGCATGCATGATCGAGATCTCGCATCAGGGCAGAACCGGAATAGCCTCCAATCACCCGCTTGGCTGGGCATCCCATATTGATGTCGATGATCCGCGCCCCTGCTCCTTCGGCAACGCGCGCGCCCTCCGCCATCCAATGCGGCTCGCATCCGGCCAGCTGAACGACATGAGGATCGATTCCAGCCCCCTCAGCCCGAAGCTGCGCCTCCTCTGAACCCTGAACAAGCTCATCCGAGGCAACCATTTCAGAGACGACAAGCCCCGCTCCCAGGCGCTTGGCTATCCGCCTGAAGACCACATCTGTCACACCGGAGAGGGGCGCAAGGATCGCTGGCGTCCCAACCTGGATCGGGCCGACCTGAAAACCATCGCCTATTTTTTGATCAAGTTTCATTATGCCTATTTACTAGCCATTCCTGCGTCGGACGCAAGTCCCGACTGGAGGATTTGCCTTATTTTCACGTCACGCTTAGGAGATCAGGTGCCGTGGAGAGCCCACTAGATGTCAGTCGCCGCCTTGATCGTTGCAGCAGGACGTGGATCCAGAGCTGGTGTGGGAATCCCCAAGCAATACCGATTCCTGGGTGGGAAGCCCGTCCTGACCCGAACCCTAGAGGCTTTTGTTAGCCACCAGAGGATTGGGAAGGCGCTTGTTGTGATCCACCCGGATGATCGTCAGCTCTATCAAGACTGCATTGCTGCACTTTCTGCCGAGCATGCTGACCTGCTGCTACCCGTGGCTTATGGCGGCGAAACGCGGCAGGATTCGGTGCGGAATGGGCTGGAAGCCCTGTCGGAGCTGGGTCTGCGCCATGTTCTTGTTCATGATGCCGCGCGTCCTTTTGTAGATGCCTCCCTGATCGACCGAACGCTCGGAGCCGTCCTGAGATGGGGGGCCGTGGTGCCGGGGATCGCCGTTACCGATACGATCAAAGTGATTGGCCCTCAGGGCGAAGTTGTATCGACACCGGATCGCGCAAATTTGAGAGCCGTACAAACCCCTCAGGCGTTCGATTTTGCGTCTCTGCTCGCAGCCCATCGGAAAGCCGCCTTGGACGGCCTCAGAAACTTCACGGATGATGGTGCCTTGGCTGAATGGGCAGGGCTTCCGGTGCATGTCTTTCCAGGGGATATTGGCAATATCAAACTCACCCACGCCACGGATTTTGCTGAAGCCGAGAGGCGCCTGAAAGGCTCGACTATGACCTATGTGACCCGGCTTGGAACAGGGTTCGATGTCCATGCCTTTGGCGACGGTGATCATGTCTGGCTTGGTGGGATCAAGATAGCCCACGACCGAGGTGTCGTGGCTCATTCGGATGGCGACGTCATCCTCCATGCTTTGACGGATGCCCTGCTAGGTGCCCTCGCTGACGGTGATATCGGCACTCACTTTCCGCCAAGCGATCCGCAATGGCGGGGTGCATCGTCCGACCAATTCCTCACTCATGCAGCGGGTCTGGTAAGGAACCGAGGCGGGTTGATCGACCATCTCGACGCAACTCTCCTCTGTGAGAAGCCCCGTCTTGGACCCTACCGAGAAGCCATGCGCGAACGCATTGCCGATATCTGTGGCCTTCGGCTCGATCAAGTCTCTCTGAAGGCCACAACGACGGAGAAGCTGGGTTTCACCGGCCGTGGCGAAGGTATTGCCGCGCAAGCCGCTGCAACGATCCGCTTGCCCGAGGTGTCTCATGAATCCTGACCTGAAGCAGCGCGCGGCGGCGCTCCTCAAGGCTTACGAGCAGAAGGGCCTCAAGATCGCCATGGCAGAATCCTGCACCGGTGGCCTTGTCGCTGCCTTGCTTACCGAGATCGCCGGATCTTCTGCTGTCGTGGAGCGAGGGTTCGTAACTTACTCCAATGAAGCGAAAACAGAACTGATTGGCGTTCCAGCCGATCTGATTGCCGCCCATGGCGCTGTCAGTGAGCCTGTAGCCCGCGCTATGGCGGATGGAGCCCTCGCCCATTCCCGAGCAGATGTTGCGGTCGGCATTACCGGAATTGCGGGGCCGAGCGGAGGCACGGTGACGAAGCCCGTAGGTCTCGTCCATTTCGGACTTGCACGAAAAGGCACTCCCACGATCCATCTGGAGCGTCGCTATGGCAATCTGGGACGAGAATCCGTGCGCCTGAGCGCCGTTGAGGACGCCTTGGCTCTCTTTGAAAAAGCGCTCACGGATTGACGCTTCTCAAGTCGCGAGAGCACCGCGCGCGCCGTAGATCGTGTCCGCCCTTTGCTCAAAGGCGTCCGTGAATTTTCGGAAAGCCTTGTCGAAGACGCTGCCCATGAGGATGCTCAGGGCGAAGCTCTTGAACTCGTAGTTGATGTAAAATTCCACCTCGCTGCCCGCGGGGGTATCGCGAAAGGTCCAGCGATTTTCGAGATGCTTGAAGGGCCCATCCACATATTCGACCTCGATGCGCAGGCGCGGCTCGTCGAGAGTGACGCGGGTGGTGAAGGTCTCCTTGATGGCCTTGTAGCCGACGCTCATGGTGGCGACGAGCGTCTCGACGCCCTCCCCGCTCTGCACGCGCCGGATGATGCGCAGGTCCTCGCACAGAGGCAGAAACTCGGGGTAGCGCTCTACGTCCGCGACGAGCGCGAACATCTGGGCCGGCTTGTGCTTGACGGTTCGCGTCATGCGAAAGGTCGGCATTCAGGCGGCCTCCTTGGCAGGTGTGAGAGCGGCCTCCAAGGCCGGAACTTCAGAATGTGAGCGCAGCACGAACGCCCGCTGGTCGGAGCGAAGACGCTCCAACATCCGAGCGGTCTTAGGCCGCATCTTTTCCGGATACGACCAGATCCAGCGCATAAAGGACAGGTCTAAACGCTCTGGACCGGCAGAGCCGAGGTCCGGGCGCTCCCGGCCGTAACTCCTCGCGACACGCCACAGGACACCGAGCGCACAGCGCCACCGTGGCAGATCGAGCCAAACGATGGCCGTGGCGCGGGGTACGCGGATGTCGAAGGTGCTGGCGTAATTCCCGTCCATAACCCAGGCAGGCCGATCAGCGAGAGCCTTTACATGTTCGCGCCATTCGGGCCGTGGCGGCATCGTCCATCCCGGACCGAAATATTCCCGGTCAAGGTGGATCAGCGGCAGGTTGAGCCGCTCACTGAGGCGCCGCGCCAGGGTGCTCTTGCCCGCACCCGGGCTACCGATGACGAGAATGCGCTGCATGCCCCATCCGAAGCTTTAGCCGAGCTTGGCGAGACGGGCCGCCTTGAGCCTGGCAAAGTCCTCTCCCGCGTGATGCGAGGAGCGCGTCAGCGGGGTCGAGGAGACGAGGAGGAAACCCTTGGCATAGGCGGTGGTTTCATAGGCCTTGAATTCGTCAGGCGGGACGAAGCGGATCACGGGGTGGTGCTTCTTCGTCGGCTGGAGGTATTGGCCGATGGTCATGAAATCCACATCCGCAGAGCGCAGGTCGTCCATGAGCTGAAGAACCTCGTTCCGCTCCTCGCCAAGGCCGACCATGATGCCGGACTTGGTGAAGATGGTGGGATCGAGCTCCTTCACCTGCTGGAGCAGGCGGATGGAGTGGAAATAACGCGCGCCGGGGCGAACCTTCAGGTACTTCGACGGCACGGTTTCGAGATTGTGGTTGAAAACGTCGGGCTTGGCCGCAACGACAGCCTCGAGCGCACCGGGCTTCCTCAGGAAGTCGGGGGTCAGGATCTCGATGGTGGTCTTCGGGCTGCGGGCGCGGATGGCGGCGATCACATCCGCGAAGTGCTGCGCGCCGCCATCGGCGAGGTCGTCACGGTCCACGGAGGTGATGACCACGTGCTCGAGGCCGAGCTTCTCGACGGCCTTCGCCACATTCTCCGGCTCATGCGGATCGAGGGCTTCCGGCAAGCCGGTCTTCACGTTGCAGAAGGCGCAGGCGCGGGTGCAGGTGTCGCCCATGATCATGAAGGTGGCGTGCTTCTTCTCCCAGCACTCGCCGATATTGGGGCATCCGGCCTCCTCGCAGACGGTGACGAGCTTGTTCTCGCGCACGATGCGGTTGGTCTCGGCCCATTTGGGCGAGCCCGGGGCCTTCACGCGGATCCAATCGGGTTTTCGGCTCTGAACAGGCTGGTCCGGCCGGTGCGCCTTTTCCGGATGGCGGGGGCGGTTATCCTTGTTCAGAAGGTCGAGAACGACGGCCATGAAGCTAAACCTTTTAAAGGAAGGAACTCTGCCCTTCCGGTTGCGCCTGATTTAAGGGTTTTGCCGCCCTTTCGCAAATGCTCAGATTCCGGGACACATCCCTCAAAACAGCATGGCAGGTCGATCCCAAGCGTTCCAATATCCCCTTTCGTCATCACCGGCCCTGTGCCGGTGATCCCGTTGGGCTATGCGGACGCCCTCCGATCGAGATGGCCGGTACAAGCCCGGCCATGACGTGGAGGATCTCGGGAACTGTCCCTTGCTCGCCTCAATCCGTGGTCACCGCCGTCTCGATATCGGACGGGTCGATCTCCTGCTTGAGGCCGGCATTGAGCTTCTCGCGGTCGAGCTCCCCCTCCCACCAGGCGACGATGACGGCGGCCACGCCGTTGCCGGTGATGTTGGTGAGCGCCCTCACCTCGCTCATGAACTTGTCAATGCCGAGGATGATCGCCATGCCGGGCACCAGAGCCGGGTTCACGACGGCGAGCGTCGCAGCGAGCGTGATGAAACCCGCGCCCGTCACGCCGGTCGCCCCCTTCGAGGTGAGCAGCGCCACGAGGAGAATCGTGAGCTGCTGGCCGAAGGTGAGGTCGATGCCGAGCGCCTGCGCGATGAACAGGGTCGCAAGGGTCATGTAGATGTTGGTGCCGTCCAGGTTGAACGAATAGCCCGTGGGCACCACGAGGCCGACGACCGACTTGGAGCAGCCCAGCCGCTCAAGCTTCTCCATGAGCTGCGGCAGTGCGCTCTCGGAGGAGCTGGTGCCAAGCACGATCAGAAGCTCGTCCTTGATGTAGGCGAGGAACTTGAAGATCGAGAAACCCGCGATCCGCGTGATCAAACCCAGCACGACGAACACGAACAAAGCCGCCGTGGCGTAGAAGGTGGCGATCAGCCCGAACAGGCTGCCGAGCGCAGAGGGACCATAGCGGCCGATGGTGTAGGCCATGGCGCCGAAGGCACCGATGGGCGCGGCCTTCATGACGATGGCGATCACGCCGAACATGGCGTGGGCCACGTCGTCGATGGTGCTGCGCAGCGTCGCGCCGCGATCGCCCAGCACGAGCAGCGCGAAGCCGAACAGGATGGCGAACAGCAGCACCTGGAGAATGTCGCCCGCCGCGAAAGCGCCCACCACGCTGTCGGGGATGATATGGAGCACGAAATCCACCGGTTTCTGCTCGGCGGCCTGCTTCGCGTAACCCGCCACCGCTCCCGCGTCGGGCGTGCCGGAAAAGCCTGCGCCCGGTTTCACGAGGTTGCCGACGACAAGGCCGATGATGAGCGCGAAGGTGGAGACGACCTCGAAATAGACCAGCGCCTTGATGCCGACGCGGCCTACCTTCTTCGCGTCCTGGATATGGGCGATGCCGGACACGACGGTGCAGAAGATGATGGGTGCAATGACCATCTTGATGAGCTTGATGAAGCCGTCACCCATCGCCTTGACCCAGTCGTTCCTGGCAATGTCCGGCGCGAGCCAGCCGAGAAGCGCGCCAAGCAAGATAGCGATCAGCACCTGGATGTAGAGCTGCTTGTACCAGGGCTTGCGGGCGCGGACGGGAGCCTCGGCATGGCCGGCGGCGGCAGGAATGGACGTCATCGCAATGAGCCTCTGTGAGATGGATCAAAAGCCGGCCATCCGGTGGGTCAGACCGACCAGGAGTGGGCGTGCATGCCTTTAGCTCCTCCCTGCCGAACGCGCCCTGTGACCTTTTGAACGGTTAACGCCTGAATTTCAGCAAAGTCCCAGGCTGACGCGAGTGGGTTGTCTTGGTTGTCCCTAACCGTCATCCCCGGACTTATTCCGGGGATCCACGTCTTTGAACCGCAGTGTCGCTTAAGACGTGGATGGCCGGGACTGATCCCCGGATCGAGTCCCGGGGACGGCCATGACGGCTAGGCCCCTATTGAGCCGTCCTGCTCAGCGCCTGAGTTGTGCCTTCATGCCCTCTCCCCGCGAAACAGGGCCGCGATGCTTCTGCGCCGTTCGGCCCAGCGCGTCCGATATTCGGGCATGGCGTCCAGCACCGCATCGGCGAAGAACTTGCGCCGCTCGAAATAGCATGGTGGGCCATAGCCGCCCTGGCAGCGCTCCGCCCGGCGGCAAGCGTGCTTGCGGCAGGTGGCGGGAACGTCGAGCACATCGGCAAGACGCCGCAGGGCGTCGTCGCAATCGGGCAGCGTGGACAGATAGTGCCGGACCCGGCTCATGAGGCAGCCTCCTATGGCAATGAATGGAGCAAAGGAATTTTGGGAAATAGACGAGCGCCTTCGGGCTCCGGGCCGAAACAGCCGAAGCCTGAAAGGGAAACCGAGGGTGGCGCGACGTGCAGCCCGGCTCGATCCTATGGTGTAGCATGAGAGCCGGATGGCACCCCGCGCACGGCTTGTTTAGGCGGACAGGCGGGCTGAAGTTCATCAACTGCCGCACGCGGACACTGCCGGAAGCAGGCGGCGTGCGACCAATCCCGAACCCCAAGCCGCAGCCTGGGCCTCCCGTCGAATGGACCTGCGTTGAGCCCATTCACGAGACCGCGCCCGGCTCCACAATCACGACGCCTCGCGAGCGCGCCCCTCGGTGAGCCGGGACAGGTCACGATATAGTCTAGCTTAAGGCAGGAGTCAAGAACAAAAGAAGAATACAAACCTATCTTGTTACGCTCTCAGACCGGGATCTCCCACGAGTGCTTGATCTTCTGCATCGGAATGTCCGTCTTGATGTTACGGACACCTTTGATGCATCCGAGGTGCTCGATCCGGAAGCGCCGGTAGGCGTCGAGATCGGCCGCGACGATCCGCAGGAGAAGTCGCAATCGCCTGCCATAAGGTGGCATTCGACGACCTGCGGGAGTTGCCTGATCGCTTCCACGAAGGGGTTGGCCGTTTCCTCGTCCTGCCCCGTCAGCCATACGCGGGCGAACACGGCCACCGGCCCGATTTCGTCACCGGCTACCCGGCAGATCTCATTGCGCTTGCCACCATCATGGTGGCGGCGACGCGGCTTTCCGACGGTTGTCATCGCTATTACTTCAGCCACCTTTCTGCGAAAGGTGATGACGTGGTAAGCCACTTCAAACCGAACAAAAACAATATCGCCATGCTCGAAACATCGCACGTCACCATAAAAGAGCAGGAATGCATCATCTCCCTCGAAGAAGGGCGCCTCTTCGCCAAGACCTGGACACAGGAAGGCGATGCGCCCGATCGGATCGCTCCGATCCTGCTGTTTCACGATTCCCTCGGCTGCATTGATCTGTGGCGCAGTTTTCCCAAGCATCTTGCCGCAACGACGCGGCGCCGCGTCATCGCCTACGACCGCCTCGGCTTCGGCCGTTCGGATCCTTATCCGGGGAAGCTGGGATCGGATTTCATTCGGAGAGAGGCGCAGCACATTGTTCCGCAGCTCTGCGCACAGATCGGAATCGCGGAGTTCATCGCCTGCGGACATAGTGTCGGTGGCGGCATGGCCGTCGAGACGGCAGCCTACTTCCAAGCACGGTGTCGGGCGCTCGTGACAATCGCAGCCCAAGCCTTCGTCGAAGACAGGACCCTCGACGGGATCCGCATCGCGCAAGGCAGTTTCCAGGATCCCGCCAATCTCGCGCGGCTCGCGAAGTATCACGGCGACAAGGCCGCATGGGCTGTCAGCGCCTGGATCGAGACATGGCTCTCACCGGAATTTGCACACTGGACCCTGGATGCGGCCCTGGCGGCGGTCCATTGTCCCGTGCTTGCGGTTCATGGCGAGCAGGATGAGTACGGAACGAGTGAACATCCCAAGCGCATTGCCGCAGGACGTGGGACGGCCCATATCCTTCCGAATACCGGACACGTGCCGCATCGGGAGCGGGAGGAGTTTCTCATCGACACGATTCAGCAGTTTCTAAACGGGATTGAACCGCTCTCCCGCTGATCCGCGCGACATTGGCGGAGCCACTGTATCCCACGCCTCACTGCTGTGCCGGCGGCAGCGGATCCGGCACCTTGTTCTTCACCGGCGGGACCTGCCGGAGATAGGCGAATACCGCTTTCAGGTCGTCGTCCGTCATCAGCCCGTAATTCGGCCACGGCATCGGCGGGAGGATCTGGCGGCCCTGCCCTTGATGCCGTCCCGTGCGCATGGTCTGGATGAATTGCTGCTCCGTGAAATCGCGCAGCACACCGGTTTCGGGGTCGGGCGTGAGATTGGCGGAGAAGCTCACGCCCCAGGGGCCTGACCAGCCTGTCGATGTGGGCGTGACCGCACCGCCCCAGGGCTCGGAAACATTGGCCGGCGCTTTGATGACGAGGTCCTGCGGGTGGCCCGAGAGCATTCGCTTCATATCAGGCTCTGGGCCGTTCGAACCCATGATCCAGGGCGTATGACAATCGTTGCAGCCGCCGACCGTCACGAGATACTCGCCGCGCTTCACCTGCGCGCTCTTGGTGTCGTCTTGAGCAAGCACTGGGCCTTGCATTAGCAGGGCCATTGTCAGCAAAGGGAGAGCACGGCGCATCGTCATCGTCCTTCCTGATGGAGGTGAGCCTCTTTGCGGGATTCGCCCCGTTCGGCGATCCAGCGGTACAGCAACGCCACAGCTTCATCGTCGACGAGTTCAGTCCCCAATGGCGGCATCTGCAAGGCGGGATAACGAGACGAGACGCGCTGCATGAGGGCGCTGCGTTCGGGGTACCCCGGTTCGACGCGGTTGATCGCATCGGGCGATTGTCCGGGAGCCGGTTTCCTCACTGCATGGCTCACCGTGCTCGCGATCGCCGCCTGACCATTGCCCTCGATGCTCTGCCGCAGGAAGAGGCCGATATTCTGCAATGGTCCTTGCGCGTTGTGGCAATGGCCGCAATTGCCGTGCATGTAGCCAAGAGCCGCGCGTTCTGTTGCAGACGCGGCGTTGATGCGGGGCGGTGTTTGCAGCACCGATGCGGGCAGTCCGACAACCAGTCCGCGATCGACGAGATCTTTGAGATCGACGCCTTGATCGAGCTTCAGTTCGGCGTGCAGCGCATTCGGATCGCGCTCAGGCGACAGCTGAAGGACGCTGAATCCCAATACCTCGGAGGGACCTCCTTGGTGACAGGCCTTGCAGTCGTTGACACCCGGAATAGTGTGCGTTCTCCCACCTGCGAGAGGATAAGCACCGCGCTTGCCTCTCGGCGAAACGAGTTGGGCCTCGCGACCATCCGCGCTCCAGGCATAAGCCGCATAAAGCCATTGCCCGTCGGCGCGGCGCTCCAGGTAGCGTGTTTCGACACGCTGGCCATTGAAGGAGAACTCCTTCCAGAACTTCGTGCCGACGGGAAAGACGAAGGAATCCGGGTTCGAGCCGTCGATGGTGGAGCCCGGCGGCAGCGAGATCCAGCGGCGCTTGATGGCTCCGTCGCTCCAGAGCGGATATTGCGGCGAGAAGGCCAGGTGGCTGGGATCGATCCGCAGGGTTGCGAAATCCGCGTAGAGGCCGGTCTCCTGCAGCGTTTGCGGAGGAATGGCTATCGCAGGCTGCGGCACGGCCGTGACGCTCTTGAAGAGACCAACGGCGAGGATCAGGAAGCCACCTACGCCCGCCAAGCCATAGCATCGAGCAAGTTTTGAGCGTTGCGTATTGAGGACCATCGCCATGGGTGCATCCCTCCTGGTGAATGCACCTCCAGCAATACGCCGCTTCTCCCGATCTCTCTGTGATCCCGCTCACACGGCCCGCTGTGCGAACTCCGCCACCAGCTCCGGATAACGCTCCATCGGCGGGAATCTCTCGAAGCTGTGCACTGCGGGTGTCTTCGCCCAGGGCAGCGCCTCGCTGGTGTAGGTCTCAACGAAGGGCCTGAAGTCTGTCACGTTGTCGAGCATCGTGGCGCGGACATTGACGAAATCGTCGAGGCCTTCGGGCCGCGTGAAGAGCCAGCTCATGCAATGCGGGCAGAAGAAATGCCGCGTGGCGCCGTGAAGCCCGCCGATGACTGGCTCGCCCTGCACCACTTCGAAATTTCCGGTGGTGTAGAGGGCACTTAGCGAGAAGGCGCTCGCGGTCATGCGCTGGCAGCCTGTGCAATGGCACGCCATGGTGATGACGGGCTTATTCTTCACCCGAAACCGCACCTGCCCGCACCTGCATCGACCTTCCACGGTTGCGTCCTCCGCCATCGACTGCCTCCCTTGCCTTGCAGCAGGGAAAGTCTGTGGCGGCTTGAGGAACGCGTCAATGCAGTGCGGTCACATCCTCACGCGCCCTCCCCGTCTAATGAAGAGGTAAACACCGATGGCCACGACCACGGCGGCAATCGCGATCAATGGGTAAAGCCATGCATCGCCACGCGTCCCGGCTTCCTCGGCTGACGGGACGGCCGGCACGCTCTGCTGTGCATAAGCCAAGGTTGAAACCAGGAGAAATGAAAGACTGGAAAGAACGCGCTGCATCTCATGCTCCATATCCGCCCGCGGGTGGAAAAGAGATGCCAGCGGGCAAGGTTCCTTGGCGAGGCTTCTTGGCGAGGCTTCTTGGATCGTGGAAACACCCATGGGCGGAGCAAGCCTTGCCAAGCCGTTTCGAGCAGGATCAGATGATGATATGCCTCGTCACGAACGACTATCCGGCACGGGATCCGTGCTCATGTCGTAGTTCTTTGAGTTCCGCCCGCAATATCAGCAGCTCAATTCAACGAGCCCTGGTGTCGGGAAGGGAAAGTCATCCTACGTCCGGCTCACTCACCACGCAGGTGTATCCGATGAAGCACTGCGGGGTATCAGCCGTTGGCACCCAAGCCGGCCGCGTGAACTCGCCTGACAGGCAGGAGGCCTGACTGCTCACATAGCGATCAAAAGTATTCTGTCCCGTACTCAGAACTACGGCACCACGGTTAGCGACGAGGGATTGCGCCAGGCTGCAGTTCATCCCGATAGTCTGGGGCCTCGATTGGGCAAAAGCTCCAGTGGTAAACGAGATTACGGCTACGAAGGCCAAGCTCACTGTCTTCATGGCGATCACCCCATTCCGGAGCATCGGCAGAAAGGATCACGTCCATGATTAGACTGGCCTCAGTGAGCTGGCCGTCAAGGACGGAATACAGGATGACCGATTTACCAGAGGCAAGCCATCTTTCTCGGTCATCATGCTCACTCTCTGGCGGAGCGCATCGGGTGGAGTGGAAAGCCGGGTCCCCTTTTCGCTGACGCGGCCCTTCGGGTCACGGGCGTGGCCCTTCGGGTCGCTGATGCGGACCTGCGGTTCCGCACGAGGCGCTAGCGCCATCTGCCCTTCCCTCACTGAGGATCAGATGGTGAACCCACTCTAAGTCCTAGACCCATCGTGACTTGAACTGACCTGAGTCTGGACAAGATGCGCCCACATCCATCTTCCGGGAACCGTCAGAACGATCTGACCGGCCTCATCGGCTGCCTCGACCGTAAAGTCGTCACAAGCTGCGAAAGCTACGCCCTCCCAGGACGATCTACCCTCGACGAGGATCCGGGCCAGCCTCAATGCAACCTCATGCGCCGCTTCGACACTCGGTAGGTTCAGACGCCTCGGATACTTCGTACGGCGAGATTGGGTACGAACGTAAAGATCATAATGGGGCATGGCTTCAATACGTTAGCCAATGAAGCCATGCCCGTATTGTGCTCTTGGGGATTACATCCTCCGGGCCTTAAAACTAGTTCAGACGCTTGAGAGACAACGGCCCTGCGAGCATCAGCCCTTTCTCGTAGGCCAGGGCGGCTCTGAGCATGCACCACCGCTTTTCCGCCTCGGCAACATTGGCACAGGCCTTTTCATAGACTGCCAACCTCGTCTCTTCCTCATCGAACAGGTTTCCAAGAGGACCAAACGACTGCTGCCGATAAGCCTGTTCTAAAGCCTGATCCAGTCGCTCACGGATCGTTCTCAGGACATGAGCCGCGAGCCGGTACCTCAGCCGAGCCTTTTCCAAATCACAATTCGCCTCACGAAGAGCATGGAAGCAAACGAGGCTGGTTACATCCCCATGTCCGATTCTCCCATGACAGTTCTCCAAATCTGAAGGACAAGCAGCCTTGCTCCGCCTCAGCACCGATACCTTCACATAGGTGAAAAAAGGCGCCTGTGGCTGAGACTATTTTGAGGTAGGAAGCTTCTTCAGGAGCATGGAGGATGGCTAAAGCCCAAGCTATTTTGGCCATCACCAGCAAAGCTCAACTGCTGAGCATCGGTGAGCCTACCCGGGCCGCTCGTCATGCGAAAACTCGGAAATAGAAGGGATGCAGCGGCAGCCTCAGGGGAGCATGAAAGCTGAGACCAGCACGCTTGCTATGTAGGTCAACATAGTCAGGAGCGGCACGAGGATAGCGGCTGAAACGACCACGAAGAGCGGTGTGCTAAGAGTTCTCATGGCAAGGTCCTCCACGTCAACGCGTAAAGCCTAGCCGAGACCTTGACCATAATGTGGGCCCCTGGTGCCAAGAAAAAGGCGTCCCCCAGGGAACCTCAGTTCCGTGGGGAGGACCGATGATGTCAGCCCGGACAGTCTCAGCCCGCTGCTCAGACTGATCAGTTCAACAGTCTTCCTGAACGTGAAGACAACGGCATCTCGTCCACACAGGTATAGCCGATGAAGCATTGCGGAGTATCTGACGTTGGCACCCAGGCCGGCTGGGCGAACTCAGTTGCCAAGCAGAAGGCTTGGCTTCTGACATAGCGATCATAGGTGTGCTGCCCAGTGCTCAGGACGATGGCACCACTACTGGTGACGAGCGACTTGGTTTGACGACAATTCATCCCGGTCGTCAGTGGCCTCGGTTGGGCGAAGGCCCCGGTATTCAACAAGACTGTGATGCCGACAATCAGACTCAATCTCTTCATGCCGATTACCGCTATCGACAAGGCTGGCACGCAGGAACGCGCCTAGGTTTGAACTGGCCACGGCACGCTGATCGTCAAGGATTACAACACCCCGACAGTAGCTACCCCGGACAATGGCGCAATCCTGGCACGGTTCGCCTCGCTGACACTCAAGAGAAAACGGCCGTGCAACCCTTCTGAGTTGCACGGCCGTGAAAGCTCAATCAGTAACAGTTCGGCACTACGAGTTTTGAACGGTTGTCCCGTTCTAGATGTGTATCACGCGTCCATAGGCATCCATGACGCTCTCGTGCATCGTCTCCGAGAGGGTCGGGTGCGGGAAGACGGCGTGGATCAGGTCTTCTTCCGTGGTCTCCAGGTTCATGGCGATCACGAAGCCCTGGATCAGCTCGGTCACTTCCGCACCAACCATGTGCGCGCCGAGGAGCTGTCCGGTCTTCTTGTCGAAGATCGTCTTCACGAGGCCATCCGGCTCGCCCAGCGCAATCGCCTTGCCGTTGCCCACGAAGGGGAAGCGACCGACGCGGATGTCGTAGCCCTGCTCCTTCGCCCTGGCCTCGGTGAGGCCGACCGACGCGATCTGCGGGTTGCAATAGGTGCAGCCCGGGATCTTCGCCTTGTCCATGGCGTGCGTGTGCATGCCCTTGATGGTCTCGACGCAGATCACGCCCTCGTGCTCGGCCTTGTGCGCGAGCATGGGCGCGCCTGCCACGTCGCCGATGGCGTAGATGCCGGGCACGTTGGTGCGGCCGAGGCCGTCCGTGACGATGACGCCGCGCTCGATGGTCACGCCGATCTTTTCGAGGCCGAGATTTTCGATATTGCCGACGACACCCACCGCCGAGATCATCCGCTCGGCGGTGATCGTCTGCGTGCCGCCCTTGCCGTCATCGATGGTGGCGGTGACAGAGTTGGCACCTTTCTCCACCTTCGTGACCTTCGCGCCGCTGAGAATCTTCATCCCCTGCTTCTCGAAGCGCTTGCGGGCGAGCCCGGCGATCTCTGCATCCTCAACGGGCAGGATCTGCGGCAACACCTCGACCACGGTCACTTCCGCGCCGAGCGTGCGATAGAAGGAAGCGAATTCCATGCCGATGGCGCCCGAGCCCATGACGAGCAGCGACTTCGGCATGGCCTGCGGAACCATGGCTTCGAAATAGGTCCAGATCAGCTTGCCATCCGGCTCGATGCCGGGCAGCACGCGCGGACGTGCGCCGGTGGCGACGATGATGTGCTTGGCCTGATACGTGCCGGGCTCGAGGATGCCCTTCGGAGCCGGCGCCTGCGGCTGCATTGCAGGCTTCTTCGTGGCGGTGACCACGACCTCGCCGGGCTTAGAGATGGCCGCCTCGCCCCAGATTACGTCGACCTTGTTCTTCTTGAGCAGCATGCCTACGCCGCCGTTGAGACGGCCCGACACGCCGCGTGAACGGTTGACGATGGCCGCAGCATCAAAGCCGATTCCTTGAGCGGACAGGCCGTAATCCCTGGCGTGCTCCATGTAATGGTAAATTTCCGCCGAACGCAGCAGCGCCTTGGTCGGAATGCAGCCCCAATTGAGGCAGATGCCGCCTAGATGTTCGCGCTCAACGACCGCGGTCTTGAACCCGAGCTGCGCCGCACGGATCGCGGCCACATAGCCCCCCGGCCCGCCGCCGATGACGATGATGTCGTATTGGTTTGCCATGGGATTCCCCCGTCATGCCCGGGTTGGCCCGTGCATTGATCTTGCGCTGGGCCGGTGAAATGAGTCGTGGATGGCCGGCACGAGGCCGGCCATGACGATATCCTTAGACGAGCATCCCCATCGGGTTCTCGATGAGCTGCTTGAAGGCCGCAAGAAGCTCAGCGCCCAGCGCGCCGTCCACCACGCGGTGATCGCAGGAGAGCGTCACGGTCATGGCCTGCACGACGGCGGGAGCGCCGTTCTTCACCACCACGCGGCTCTCGCCCGCGCCGACGGCGAGGATTGTGCCGTGCGGCGGGTTGATGACGGCCTGGAAGTCCTTGATGCCGTACATGCCGAGGTTCGACACGGCGGTGGAGCCGCCCGTGTATTCCTCAGGCTTGAGGCGACGGTTGCGGGCGCGGCCCGCCATGTCCTTCACCTCGGCAGAGATCGTGGTGAGCGTCTTCTGCTCGGCCTTGCGCACGACCGGCGTGAACAGGCCGCCCTCGATCGCAACCGCGACGCCGACATCCGAATGCTTCATCTTCAGGATGCGATCTTCAGCCCACACGGCGTTCGCCGCCGGCACGCGCTGGAGCGCGATGGCGAGCGCCTTGATGACGAAATCGTTCACCGAGAGCTTGTAGGCGGGTTTGCCGTCCTTGTCCTTGCCCGCTGCGGCATTGATCTGCTCGCGCAGCGCCATGAGCGCGTCGAGCTCGCATTCGAGCGACAGGTAGAAGTGCGGAACGGTCTGCTTCGACTCCACGAGGCGCCTGGCGATGGTCTTGCGCATGCCGTCGAGCGGCACCTCCTCGTAAGTCCCGGCCTCGAACATGGCCTTGACCTGATCGGCCCCCATGCTCGGAGCCAGCTGCGGTGCAGCCGCAGGCTTCGCAGCGGGAGCACCGGCAACAGGAGCTGCGGCAGCGGGAGCAGCGGCAGGCTTCGCAGCACCACCCTGAAGAGCCACTCGCACGTCCTTCTCGACGACACGTCCATGCGGACCGGAGCCCTGGATGGACGCGATGTCGATGCCGGCATCCTTCGCGATGCGCTTGGCGAGCGGCGAGGCGAACACGCGATTGCCGCCAGCCTGCGGCCCTGCCCCGGTCGGCATCGCGGCTTGCGCCGGACCGGCCGGAGCCTGATCGACGCGGGCATAAGCCATGTGAGCAGCTTGATCGCCCGGAATGGCGTTCGCCTGCGGTCCGGGCGCGGCTGCTGGAGCCGCGGGAGCCCGCGCTGCCTCGGTCTTCGGCGCGGGTGCAGGAGTCGGAGTTACGGCGCCGCCAGCGGCGGGAGCGGTAACGCTCTTCGGATCCTCGCCCTCGCCGGCGATCAGCGCGATCACCTGGTTCACGGGCACATCCGCCGTTCCTTCCGGAATGACGATCTTGGCGAGGACGCCTTCGTCCACGGCCTCCACTTCCATGGTGGCCTTGTCGGTCTCGATCTCGGCGATCACGTCGCCGGATTTCACCGTATCGCCTTCCTTCTTCAGCCACTTGGCAAGGTTGCCCTTTTCCATGGTGGGAGAAAGTGCAGGCATCAGGATATTGATGGGCATGGCGTGTTGGATCCTGATCTGGATTAGTTGACGGCTTGCGAGGAGCCGGGATCGCTCGGATTGTCCAGCTCGGCTTGAATGCCTGAAACGATCTCCGCCAGGGCCTCTTCCTCCGAGAAGTCGGTTTCCATGGCGTAGACGCGCGCGGCGTGACGGGCGAGATCCACCAGGAGCACGCCCCAGGTGAACGGATCGTCGAAGGCGCGGCGCAGCGCGATGCTCACCGCCCCATCGACCACCGAAGCCCTCAGAATCTCGATGCCGCCCTTTTCGAGCGCATCAGGCGGAGCGTTGAGAGCTTCGAATTTCCGCTCTGTCATGATCTCACCTGTAGCAAACGGCCTTCGCGGCCTGCACGACCTCGGCCACCGACGGGAGCGCCAGCTTTTCGAGGTTCGAGGCATACGGCATCGGCACGTCCTTGCCGGTCACGCGAGCCACGGGAGCGTCGAGATAATCGAACGCGTTCTCCATGATGCGCATGGCAATCTCGGCACCCACGCCCGATTGCGGCCAGCCCTCTTCCACCGTCACGCAGCGGCCCGTCTTCATGACGGAAGCGACGATGGTTTCGGTGTCCATCGGGCGGATGGTGCGAAGGTCGATCACCTCGGCATCGATGCCTTCCTTTTCCAGCTCCTGAGCGGCTTTCAGCGCATAGGTCATGCCGATGGAGAAGGAGACGATGGTGACGTCCTTGCCCTCGCGGTGGATGCGTGCCTTGCCGAGCGGCACGGTGAAGTCGTCGAGCTTCGGCACCGGAAAGGATTGTCCGTAGAGAATCTCGTTCTCGAGGAAGATCACCGGGTTCGAATCGCGGATGGCGCTCTTGAGCAGGCCCTTCGCATCAGACGCGGTGTAGGGTGCCACGACCTTCAGACCGGGGACCTGCGAGTACCAGGCCGAATAGTCCTGGCTGTGCTGCGCCGCCACGCGGGCCGCAGCACCGTTCGGGCCACGGAACACGATGGGGCAGCCGAGCTGACCGCCCGACATGTAGAGCGTCTTCGCCGCCGAGTTGATGATCTGGTCGATCGCCTGCATGGCGAAGTTGAAGGTCATGAACTCGACGATGGGCCGGAGGCCAGTAAACGCTGCGCCGACGCCGACGCCGGCGAAGCCGTGCTCGGTGATCGGTGTGTCGATCACGCGCTTCGCACCGAATTCCTGCAGCAGGCCTTGGGTGACCTTATAGGCACCCTGGTACTCGGCCACCTCTTCGCCCATGACGAGGACGGCGTTGTCCTTGCGCATCTCTTCGGCCATGGCATCGCGAAGGGCTTCGCGGACGGTCATGTTGACCAGCTCCGTGCCTTCGGGAATTTCGGCCATGGCGTTGTAGGCGGTGCGGCTCGTGATCACCGAGGGAGCAGCCGGCATTGAGAGATCCGTCTGCTGCGGACGCATGGCAGGAGCCGGACGATCAGCGAGGCCTTCAGCCTGCATGTCCGGAGTAGGTGCGGGCTGCGCGGCCGGAGCGGGAGCAGAAGGCGTCGTGGCAGCGGCCGCCGACACGTCCTCGCCCTCGCCTGCGAGAATGGCGATGGGCGTGTTCACGGCCACATTGTCGGTGCCGTCGGAAACCAGGATCTTGGCGAGGATACCCTCATCGATCGCCTCGACCTCCATGGTCGCCTTGTCGGTTTCGATTTCGGCCAGCACGTCGCCGGGCTTGACCTTGTCGCCTTCCTTTTTCAGCCACTTGGCCAGTTTGCCCTGCTCCATGGTGGGTGAGAGGGCGGGCATGAGAATATCGGTCGCCATGAAAGACTCGTGTTGATTGTCGCTGCGGCGAAAGTTCGGGAGCGGCGCTAGAGAAGCGCCGCCGAGACTTAGAGAAGGATGTCGGTGTAGAGCTCGGACACGTCGGGCTCCGGATCGTGCGTGGCGAACTCGGCCGCCTCGTTGACGATCTCGCGCACCCGGCCGTCGATCGCCTTCAGCTCGTCTTCCGACAGCTTCCAGCTCTCCAGCAGGCGGCGGCGCACCTGCTCGATCGGATCGAACTCCTCGCGCATGCGGGTCACTTCGTCCTTCGTACGGTACTTGGCCGGATCGGACATGGAATGGCCGCGATAGCGGTAGGTCTGCATCTCGAGGATGTACGGGCCCTTGCCGGAGCGGGCGTAGTCGATGGCGCGCTGGCCGGCGGCGTAGACCGCGCGGACATCCATGCCGTCCACCTGCTCGCCCGGAATCCCGAAGGACACGCCGCGCTTCGAGAAATCCGTCTGGGCCGAGGCGCGGGTCACCGCCGTGCCCATGGCGTAGCGGTTGTTCTCGATCACGTAGACGACGGGAAGTTTCCACAGCGCCGCCATGTTGAAGCTCTCGTAGACCTGGCCCTGGTTGGCCGCGCCGTCGCCGAAATAGGTCAGGCAGACATTGCCGTTGTCGCGATAATGGTTCGCGAACGCGATGCCGGTGCCGAGCGACACCTGGGCGCCGACGATGCCGTGGCCGCCATAGAAATGCTTCTCCTTGGAGAACATATGCATGGAGCCGCCCTTGCCCTTCGACAGGCCGCCACGGCGGCCTGTCAGCTCGGCCATGACGCCTTTCGCATCCATGCCGCAGGCCAGCATATGGCCATGATCACGGTAGCCGGTGATCACCTGGTCGCCGTCCTTCGTGGCCATCTGCATGCCGACGACGACGGCCTCCTGGCCGATATAGAGGTGGCAGAAACCGCCGATGAGGCCCATGCCGTACATCTGGCCAGACTTCTCTTCGAAGCGACGGATCAGCAGCATGTCGTTGTAGGCTGCGAGATCCTGGTTCTTGTCGAATTGGGGGGTATTGGGAGCAGCTCCGCGCGCAGAGCCTTTGCTGGAAGTGGACTTGTTAGCCGCGCCTGCACCGGCACGGCCCGCCTTGCGGGCAGCAACAGCCATCGGTTCCTCCGAAGGGTTTCCTCGACGAAAGTTCTAGCGCAGTCGATATCGGAAAGCGAGAGGCCGGAATGATGTTTTGCGCTGCACAATAAATCGCGCAAGGTACTGTAATATCAGGAGAATTAGCGATTAACACAAATCCAGTTAAGCAGTTCTTTCGGGCTAATGCGGTTAAGGGCCCGTGATAATGACGAGATCGTTACGATGTACACGACCCAGCATTACGCGCGCCCGCTCCTCCAGGAGATCGCGGTCGATCTGGTCACTTCTCAACAACGCGATACGACGCTCCCAGTTCGTTCGCTCCGTTTTGAGAGTACCGAGTTCCTTGTTCAACTCGGCCACTTCGGCTTCGTATTGCTGCTGAGCCTCGATGCCGCGTGCGCCGCTATGGGCATGGTGTACGAAGTATGCAGCGACAGCCGCCGAGACGCTGTAGAGCATCAGCGGAATCAAAAATCGTCTCAGTCGCCTGCGGATCACCATGCCCCGAGTCCTACACCCGGCATGGTTAAGAACCCGTTAGGGAGCCGGCGCCGCCCCGCCTTTCGCGCCCCCCGGCTCTCCCCGTCCCCGGACTTGTTCCCGGGATCCATGGCGGGAATTCACGTCTTTGTCCGGTGTGGCTCTCAAGACGTGGATGGCCGGCGCAAGGCCGGCCATGATGGAGGACGGTCACGACGAAGATAGTCCTTCAAAGAAAAGGACCGCTTCAAGCAGCCCCTTCCTGACTCGCTCCTGCCGTGCATCCCGTCAGATGACGGTGAACTCGGAATAGGTGAGCACGGCCTTGTTGGTGAACTGGGCGATCAGCACCTGCGCGGCACTGCCCGAGCCGTCCCCATCGTAGTAGAGATAGCCCTTGGCCCGGTCGTAGATCAGGTGGTCGTTGGCATCCAGAGCCTTCGGGCCGAGCACGAACTTCGCGCTGCTCAGGCGGCCGGCGGCCCCCAGCTTCGGCATGTAGCGGTTGTCGAGCTGGAGGCTGTCATAGCTCCGGTTGTAGTCGCTGATCTTGTCGACGTTGCCGGTCGTGCTCAGCCGGTCCTTGAACACAAAGGTGTCGTTGCCTGTGCCGCCCGTCAGGATGTCATTGCCGGTGCCGCCGTCCAGCGTGTCGTTATCGTAGCCCCCGTTCAGCCGGTCGTTGCCGGTGCCGCCGATGAGCTGGTCTGCCCCCCGGTCGCCATTCAGAGTATCGTTGCCGGCATTGCCAGAGAGGGTATCATCGCCCCAGCCGCCGACGATGGCATTTGCCCCCGAAGTTCCAGCCAGGTTGAAAGCCAAAGCGAATTCGGCATCGTCGAACCTCACCGACCGCACGTTCCGCAGAACGTCCGTATCACCTCCAGCTGACGTAATCGTAAAGCTGCGGTCCGGATTGGACACAATCGCGTAATTAGCCCGATTATCAAAATAAAGGACGACATCTGCGCCACCGCCGCCGTCGATCGTGTCGTTGCCGAGGCCCGGATCGATTGCCTCTGCGCCGGTGCTGCCAAAGAACTTGTCGTTGCCGCCACCCATAAAGACCGTTCCGGTCACCGATCCGCCGCGGCCTTCATAGACGTCGCTTTCGTTTCCCAGCAATATGGCTCCCTCGATATGCCCATAATTGAGGATTTTGCTTATTGCCATACTACTGCTGACGTTGACTGCCGTGCTGCCCTGGATTGTGCCCTCATTGACGAGGGTGAGAGCCCGCCCCAAGCGGAAGGTGATCCCGGAAATTGATCCTTGAATCAGACCCGCATTTTCGACCAAGGCATCTCCCACAATATCCAAGCCATGGCTGTCTGCTCCCGTTCCGATGATCGAACCGGATGCGGATTGTTGGATAATGTTTCCGGATGCAAAATTGCCGCCGATCTTGGCTCCAGTTGCGCCGCGAATGGTACCTGAATTACGAATTAAATTTGAACTGCCATCCAGGGTCACGCCATACTGAGCCCCGGCGACCGTCGCGTTGCTATCGACTACGACTGCGCCTCCGCCAACGGAGCCATTCACTAGCCCGGTGAGGGCTATACCGATCCCTTGCGTGCTTGAGACTAGAGCACCCGAGCCAACGCTGACGACACTAACCGCAACATTCGAAAAGATGCCGTGCGCTCCCGCTCCGCCCACCGCTACGGTAATTCCTGGGTTGACCATAACGCCATCCCCGACCTCCACGAACCCGTCGTAACCGTGATCGCCGGGACCGATCGTAGTGATGTTTGCATTGATGGTGTTTACCGTAGACATGCCTCTCCTCCATTGCAGCGAAGTTCATTGAGAGGATATATCATTCAATCGGTTTCTACCGCAATAACACTGCGAAAGGTGCGGTGAGGAAGGTTGGTTTTGTAATATCAGACGTCGCGGTAGCACGCCTTTTTGCGCCTTATGCGTCTTCTTCCCCGCCTGGAAGAGTACCCAATAGAAGGCTGCAAAAGCCGAGATGCTATAGAGCGTCGGCGACGCCATTGGCCGTATCCCGCATGTCATTACCGACCTTGTGCCGGTAATCTCGATTTCTGAGGCGCTGCGCCAGCAATGATCGAGATGGCCGGGACGAGCCCGGCCATGACAGAGATGGACAAGACAAGGGCCGCTTCGTGCGGCCCTTCCCCATATTAACTGAAATGTAGTTACCTTACGCCAAAGCCTTCAGCGCCGCGCGTCCTGCGTAGCGCGCCTGGGATCCCAGCTCCTCCTCGATGCGGATGAGCTGGTTGTACTTGGCCAGCCGGTCCGAACGGGCGAGAGAGCCGGTCTTGATCTGTCCGCAGTTGGTCGCGACGGCGAGATCCGCAATCGTGGAGTCTTCCGTCTCGCCCGAGCGATGGGACATGACGGCGGTGTAGCCGGCGCGGTGGGCCATATCGACGGCGGAAAGCGTCTCGGTGAGCGAGCCGATCTGGTTCACCTTCACGAGGAGCGAGTTGGCGACGCCCTGCTTGATGCCCTGCGAGAGACGGTTCACGTTGGTGACGAAGAGGTCGTCGCCGACGAGCTGGCACTTGGAGCCGACGAGGTCGGTCACGGCCTTCCAGCCCTCCCAATCGTCCTCGGACATGCCGTCCTCGATGGTGGCGATCGGATAGGCGGAGACGAGCTTCGCCAGATACTCGGCCTGCTGCTGTGGCGAGAGCTTCTGGCCTGTGCCTTCATAGTGATAGGCGCCGTCCTTGAAGAACTCGGTGGCGGCGCAGTCGAGGCCGATCACCATGTCCTGGCCGGGCTTGTAGCCGGCCTGCTCGATGGACTTCATGATGAAATCGAGCGCAGCCTCGGCGGAAGGCAGGTTCGGGGCGAAGCCGCCCTCGTCGCCCACGTTCGTGTTATGGCCGGCATCCTTCAGGGCCTTCTTCAGGGTGTGGAACACCTCGGCGCCCATGCGCACGGCCTCTGCCAGGGTCGGCGCGCCGACCGGCATGATCATGAATTCCTGGAAGTCGATGGGGTTGTCCGCATGCGCGCCACCATTGATGATGTTCATCATCGGAACCGGCAGGACGCGCGCCTGCGTGCCGCCCACATAGCGGTAGAGCGGCAGGGTCGAAGCCTCGGCGGCGGCCTTCGCGACGGCGAGCGAAACGCCGAGGATGGCGTTGGCGCCGAGGCGGCCCTTGTTCGGGGTGCCGTCGAGCTCGATCATGGTCTCGTCGATGGCGACCTGCTCCTCGGCATCCATGCCGCCGATGGCCTCGAGAATCTCGTTGTTCACGGCGTCGATGGCCTTCAGCACGCCCTTGCCGAGATACCTGGACTTGTCGCCGTCGCGCAGCTCGACAGCCTCGTGAGCGCCGGTCGAAGCGCCGGAGGGAACGGCCGCACGGCCCATGGAACCGTCTTCGAGAGTGACATCCACCTCGACCGTGGGATTGCCACGGCTGTCGAGGATCTGGCGGGCGAAAACGTCGATGATCGCGGTCATTAAGCTGACTCCTGGGGCTGAAGGGCGGCCGGTGCGGCCTCACGTCATGAAAAGGCTTATTGACCGAAATGCGTAAGCGGGCAAGGACGAGAGCAACCGATCACGTCTTGATCCAAGGTGAAATATGATGACGGAGACCCATCTCCAGCTCGGCCAGGCCAGTGCCCTGCCCCAGACCCCCGAAGAAGCCCAGCTCGACCGGGTGCCGAACCCGCACCCCGATACGGATTATCTCGCCCGCTTCACGGTGCCGGAATTCACCTCACTCTGTCCGGTGACCGGCCAGCCCGATTTCGCGATCCTCGTGATCGACTACGTGCCGGGTCCCTGGCTCGTGGAATCGAAGTCGCTGAAGCTCTACATGCACAGCTTCCGCAACCATGGCGCCTTCCACGAGGATTGCACGGTGGCTATCGGCAAGCGCCTCGCTGAGCTGCTGGAGCCTCGTTACCTACGGATCGGCGGCTATTGGTACCCGCGCGGGGGAATCCCGATCGACGTGTTCTGGCAGACCGGCGAGTTGCCGAAAAACCTCTGGCTGCCCGACCAGGGCGTTGCGCCCTACCGCGCCCGTTGAGGAGCCGGCCGCCTCAGAACGAGCGAGGCGGTCAGGCCAACCACGAGGATGATGAGGGCGGCCGTCAGGGTCGAGGCGGTGAGCCCGATGTGACGCAGGCCGAAGCCCATAAGCACGACACCGAGTGCCTGGCCGCAGAAGAAAGAGAACGCGTGGAGCGCGACCGCAGAGGCGCGCGCTCCCGGAGCGACCTCGGTTACCTGAGCCTGGAAGGTGTTGTGGAGCATGTAGAAGCCGAGGCCCATGAGAAGCAGGGCCACGAAATAGAACTTCCAATCCCCGACAAAGCCCAAGGCCACCAGAGCCGCCGCAGCGAAGAGCCCGCCGCCAAGAAGGATGCGGCTGATCCCCAAGTGCTTCAGCATCCAGCTCACGAGCGCCGAGTAGACGAGCCCGCCAATCGCGAAGCCGCCTATGGCGAACCCGGCCTCGGTCGCCCCGCCCCCGCCGCGCTCCTCCAACAGCGGCGCGACATAGGGGAAGACGGCGAAGACCGCGATGGCCTCCACGAAGACGGAGCCGAAGAGGAACAGCGCACGGGGATTGGACAGGATGTCCCGGTAGCGCAGGATCGCCGCGTGAGGATCGAACCTGCCGCCCGGAAGCGCTCCGCGAAACCCGATGGCTGTCGCGGCCAACGCACAGGCCATCATGAGCGTCGAGAGGCCGAACACGCCGCGCCAGCCGATCCATTCCGCCAGAAGTCCCGCCAGCGCCGAACCGGCGAGCTGGCCGACGATGACGGCCACGAGATAGCGGCTGAGCGCCACCTGGCGCTGGGCCATCTCCACCCGGTCGCCGATGAGCGCGATGGAGAGCGGCACGGCACCGCCGGCAGCAGCGCCCGCGAGAATCCGCAAGCCGAAGAGCGTTTCGGCGTTGGGCGCGAAGAAGGAGCCCGCAAGAGCCAGAAAGAGAAGCGCGAGAGCCACCTTCATCACACGCTCCTTGCCGAGTGCATCCCCAACAGGACCGAGGATCGGCTGGATGAAGGCGTAAGGCAGCGCGAAGGCTGCCGAGAGCAACGCGATGGTCTGCGTCGTGGAGTTGAGGTCCCGGGCAATCACCCCGACCATGGGCTCGACCGCGCGGGCGGAGAAGGTGCTGGCAAAGCCGCTGACGGCGAGGATCAGGATGAGGTTGCGGGAGGACATGACGCTCTAACGAAGAAGGCCACGAGATGGAGCCTTATCGCTCCATATCATGACCCCTAGTCAGCGGGAGAGGCAGAAATGCACATCTGCCCTCTCATAACGTCATAAGAAGCTCTTCAACACTGCTCTCACACTCACGTCATCACCGGCCCTGTGCCGGTGATCCCGATGCGGAGAGCGCTGCGCTTTTTCGGATCGGGATGGCCGGGACAAGCCCGGCCATGACGAAGGACGGCCCGGATTCTCACTGGGTTAGTCTTGTCCAGTGCGTCAGGCGCTCAGGAAGACGAGAGATCGATGAAATTCGATGAAATCCTAAACCGCCCTGCCCTTGGCGAGCGCGTCGAACGCCTTGAGCTGCGCGAGCAGGCTCTCCAACTCCCTCAGCGGCACCATGTTGGGACCGTCGGAGGGGGCCTTGTCCGGGTCTTGGTGCGTCTCGATGAAGACGCCCGCCACGCCCACGGCAACCGCAGCACGGGCCAGAACCGGCACGTATTCCCGCTGGCCCCCCGAAGTCGTGCCCTTGCCGCCGGGCTGCTGCACGGAATGCGTGGCGTCGAAGATCACCGGCGCGCCGGTTTCCGCCATGATCGGCAAGCTGCGCATGTCGGAGACGAGCGTATTGTAGCCGAAGGAGGCTCCACGCTCGGTGAGCATCACGTTCGGATTGCCGGCAGCCTTCACCTTGGCGGCGACGTTCGCCATGTCCCAGGGGGCCAGGAACTGGCCCTTCTTCACGTTCACCACACGGCCCGTCTTGGCGGCGGCGACCAGGAGATCGGTCTGGCGGCAGAGAAACGCCGGGATCTGGAGAATATCGACCACCTCGCCCACGGGAGCGCATTGATCGTTCTCGTGCACGTCGGTGATGACGGGAAGGCCGAACTTTTCCTTGACCTCGGCGAAGATGCCGAGAGCCTTGTCGAGACCGATGCCGCGGGCGCTCGAAATCGAGGTCCGGTTCGCCTTGTCGAAGGACGACTTGTAGACTAGCCCGAGGCCGAGCCTGCCCGTGATCTCCTTGAGAGCGGCGGCCATTTCCAGTGCGTGGTCGCGGCTTTCCATGGCGCAGGGGCCAGCAATGATGCTGAGCGGGAGATGATTGCCGAAGCGGACGGAGCCAGCCTCGACGACGGCAGGGGACTGTTTGATATCGGTCATGAACCTTCACCTAACCTGTTTCGGCCAAGACGAAAAGCGGTGATGCATCATAACCAGTCCGCTCCGGTGTCATTCCCGGCCGGAGCGCAATGGAGGGGAAGGGAATCCACGTTCAGGCACTGTGCTATTATGGATCCCCTTCCGGATCCTTTCGCACCACCAGGGATGACACGAGCCTGTCAGAACGTCATCGACGCCGCGTTGATGATGCCCGCCGACAGCGAGGCTGCCCCCAAGAACAGGGCCGCGGCCATCTCGCCGGAAGCGATCCGCTGGGAGAGATTCGGCATCACGATACGCACGAGCCAGTACACGACGATCTGAACCGCCAGTGCCACGAGGCCCCAGACGAGCAGGTCGGGAATCCCCTGCGCATGCACGATGGCGCTGCCGAGAGGAAGAGCAAAGCCGACGAGGCTGAAGCCTAGGGCTGTCGAGGCCGAGATCACGTTCTGGCGGATCAGGGTGAACTCGTTGTGCATCGTCGCAACCGTGTAGGTACCGAGATACAGCGCCACGAGCGCAATGGCGATGACGAAGAAGATCAGGAAGTCGAGCAAGCCCGCCAGAATTGAAGTCATGATCAGCCCCTTACGGTTAACTTCTTATATCGTTACAGGGCTATGGTTAATTTATTATGCAGCCTCGAAGGCTATCGCGACGCCGAAGGCCGCACTCGCCGGCACGACAAGCCGGCTCCCCACATGCTGGTATGGAACTTCCGCCGCATCGAGGCGCTTGGCCTGATTGTGAATGTCTTCCACACGCACGGCGAATGCGACAAACGATGGCTGATCCAGCTCGGCTTCGACCGAGATATAGGTTTCGCCCGCATCGTCCGGGGTCATCACATCGAGATGCGCATCAGCGAGTCGGAATGAGAGATCATGCAAGGCCGGAGAGGTCGGAATTGAGCCGGTGAAGTCCGTCAGGAACTTCTTGCAGTGATCCGGCTCTGGTATCGCGAGGGCGACCGTCGCCACACCCGTGGCCCCATTTTCATGGACCTGAAAAGCCGGGTTCCAGAAATTCTCTGGATAATGCTGCTGACACACGAAGAAACCTGCCTTCGGCGCAATCGGGTCCGCCGCGAAGGCGAGCGTGAAAGCCACCTTGGTTTCGCTTCCGTCAGGCCTCTTGCCGCTGCGCTCGAAATGGAACGGCTCGAACGAGCCGATGCCCTTCTCGGCGAAGGAGTTCGCGTCTTCCTTGGCATCATGGCTGTCGAGCACGAGCATCGCGAGACCTTCGCGATCCCGCAGGTAATCCTGAACGAAGGCACCGAAGCTGAAATGCCCGGGCTTGTGCGGCGGGATCCGAGCCCCCTCGCCCACCGTGATCAGCTCGAGGAAAGTTCCGGGAAATTGAATGATCCGGTTTTCCGTGCCCCAGGAATGCCGGTTGCGCGTGCCGACCTGAAAACCAAGACGCCGATAGAAGTCGGCGGCTTTGTCGAGGTCGTGAACGGCAATGACGAGGTGATCGATCCGGCGGGTCATGGAGCCTCTATGTGGGGCCTCAAGGGTGCGACGGCAAGGACGCTGAAGTGGAGAACAGCGTTGCTAATGCGAGTTGCAGACAGGCATCGCTGTAATATAACAGCATCCTGTTCCTTCCGGTCTGCGGGCTGGACAGGAGAATCAGCTAGGAACGAGAGACCACATGACGATATCCGTGATCAATGCCGGCCCGGAAATCTTGATCAACACGGTTACGGGAGGCACTCAGGACAGCCCAAGCATAACCGTGCTCGCCGAGGGCTGGGTTGTGGCCTGGGTAGGAGTGGGCGTGGGTATCGACCTCTACCAGCAGCGCTACGATGCTCAAGGTGATCCGGTCGGCGTAGAGACGAAGATCAACGTGACCGGCACGGACTCTCAGCAGGCCCCTGTCCTGACGGCGCTGCCCGGTGGTGGCTGGCTCGCCACCTGGCACTCTCGCAACCAAGATGGATCGGGCTACGGGATCTATCAGCAGCGTTTCGATGCGGACGGTGCGCCCCAGTTTCTAGACAGTTCGAATAACCCGCAGGACCGGCTGATCAATACCACGACAACGGGTGACCAGCTGTACCCCAGCGTCACCGTGCTTCCGCTGGCTCCTGACGGCACGGGCGGAGGCTGGGTCGTTACCTGGCAAGGCCCGGGATCCAGTGGCCAGGAGATCTATCAGCAGCGCTACGCCCGGGACGGCACGGCGATCGGAGGGGAGACACAGGTCAATACGTTCGCCGTCAATTCTCAGGAGAGCCCTAGCGTAACGACCCTTGCAGACGGCGGATGGATCGTCACGTGGGAGTCCGGCGATATCCGGCAGCGGCGGTATGACAAGAATGGGGATCCCGTTGGAGACGACATCACCGTCTACTCATCCTCTAGTACGAATCTTTTTGGATCTGAATCCAGCGTGGCAGCTCTTTCCGACGGCGGATGGGTCGTCGCCTGGGAGATCATGAACAATAAGGACGGCTGGGGGCGCGGCATCTATCAGCAGCGCTTTGACAGCGATGGCGATCCGGTCGGCGCGATAACCAGAGTCAACACAACGATCGCTGCCGATCAAAAGAATCCGAGCGTCGCTGGACTGGCCGACGGAAGCTGGGTCGTCACTTGGGAATCCGACATGCAGGATGGGTCGGGTGTCGGTATCTACCAGCAGCGTTATTTCGCGGATGGGTCACCCATCGGTGGCGAAACCCTCGTGGCGACAACGGTCATAGCCGATCAATACACCCCTCAAGTCACCGCCTTGGCCGACGGAAGCTGGCTGGTCGCCTACACCTCCTATAGTCAGGCAACCGCCGGCCCGGATGTTTTCGTGCGCCATTTCTCGCCAACTTCCAGCGAGACGCTCACCAACAGCAGCGATATCGCTGTTGGTGCCGATGTCAGCGAGACTCTTTCCGTGGTGCCAACAACGCTCAATGCCGGCGACAGGGTTTTCGGCAATGGCGGAGTCGATACGCTTGCCATGGCAGAGGCCGGAACCTTGGACCTGACCGTTGCGGCGGCCTTGTCCGGCTTCGAAGTCATTCGCGGTTCGGCGGGCAATGACACAATCGTCGCGAACGCGGCCCGGCTGGCTGAGTTCGCCGTGATCGACGGACGTGGTGGAACCAATGCGCTCCGCCTCTCCGGCAATGCCTTTGACCTGAGCAACAAGATGTTTCTGAATGTCGGCATCGCGCTGACTGATGCTGCCGGAACGAATGTCACGCTCAACGACAAGACCGCCGCATTCTTGCTGGATGGAACAGCCGGCACGGCAGACAGAGTGATCCTCGTTGGGGATGCTTTCACCGTTCGCGAGCGCGGTCTGCTCTTCCAGCACGGCATCGAAGCGGTGACGGACATCAGTGGCACCTATGCCAATGCCCAACCAACCGATATCGATCTTTCAGGAGGGACCGTCCTGGAGCTTTCCGGCGCAGGCACCGTCGTAGGAACTCTGCAAGCCGAGGATCCGAATACCTGGGATGAATTCGACTATACCTTGCTCGACGACGCGGGCGGCCGCTTTGCGCTCAGCGGCAACCAGATTGTGGTGAAAAACCCTGTCTTGCTCGATTACGAGCAAGTGTCCTCCTATCAGATCAAGGTCAGCGTCAAGGATGCCGGCGGGCTGAGCTTTGAGAAGGATCTGACCGTCACCGTGGCCGATCTCACCGTCGAACTAACGTCTGGAAGCAGTGCTGCGGACAAATTCGTCGGCGGTGTTGGCAATGACCGCCTGGGTGGCGGCGCCGGCAACGACACCCTGGTCGGCGGGGGTGGCAACGACACCCTCTCGGGCGGCACCGGCAAGGACACGCTGACCGGCAACAGCGGCAGTGACAAGTTCCTGTTCGATGTCACGCCCAACCGACTCTACCCGGACGCGATCACCGACTTCTCGTCGCGTTACGACACGTTCCTGCTCAAGCGCACGATCTTCAAGACGCTGCCGACGGGCACCCTGCCGAGCAAGGCGTTCGTTCTGGGCAAGGTGGCCAAGGACGCGGACGACCGCATCCTCTACGACAAGGGCACGGGCGGCGTGTACTACGACGCCGACGGCAGCGGCCGGATCGCCGCCGTGAAGATCGCCACGCTGACCAACAAGCCGACCCTCTACCACCACGACTTCGTCGGGATCTGAAAGAAACAGGCCATGGCTGAGTTGCGCTCAGCCATGGCCTCGAACAAATCGATCTCTTCCGTTCGTGCGTTAGACGAGCCGGCTCTGCTCCACGGCCGCGTGGATGAAGCTCTTGAAGAGCGGGTGCGGCTCGAAAGGACGCGACTTCAGCTCGGGATGGTACTGGACGCCGATGAACCAGGGATGGTCCTCGTACTCCACGATCTCGGGCAGAACGCCGTCCGGGGAAACGCCGGAGAAGCGCAGGCCCTTGGCTTCCAGCCGCTCGCGGTAAGACATGTTCACTTCATAGCGGTGACGGTGGCGCTCGGAGATTTCCGTGCCGCCATAGATCTCGGCCACCTTGCTGCCAGGGGTGAGCTTCGCCTGATAGGCCCCCAGGCGCATGGTGCCGCCGAGGTCGCCGCCCGCCACGCGCTTCTCGAGCTCGTTACCGCGGAGCCATTCGGTGAGAATGCCGACGACCGGCTCCGGCGTGGGGCCGAACTCCGTGGAATTCGCGTCCTTGATGCCGGCGAGTGAACGCGCCGCCTCGATCACGGCCATCTGCATGCCGAAGCAGATGCCGAAATACGGCACCTTGCGCTCGCGGGCGAACTGCGCCGCGCGGATCTTGCCTTCCGCGCCGCGCTGGCCGAAGCCGCCCGGCACCATGATGCCGTGAATGCCTTCAAGGAACGGAGCCGGATCCTCGTTCTCGAAAACCTCGCTCTCGATCCAGTGCAGGTTCACCTTCACTTGGTTGGCGATGCCGCCGTGGTGCAGCGACTCGATGAGCGACTTGTAGGCGTCCTTGAGGCCCGTGTACTTGCCGACGACGGCGATGTTCACCTCGCCCTCGGGATTGTGCACGCGCTCGGAAATCCTGGTCCAGCGCGACAGGTCCGGAGCCTTTGCATCCGTGATGCCGAAAGCCGCCAGAACCTCGGTGTCGAGACCGGCCTCGTGATAGGCGAGCGGCACGTCATAGATGGACCGCGCGTCGCGCGCCTCGATCACGGCCGACTCGCGCACGTTACAGAACAGGCCGAGCTTGCGGCGCTCGTCCTTCGGGATCTCGCGATCCGTGCGGCAGAGCAGGATGTCGGGCTGGATGCCGATGGAGCGAAGCTCCGCGACGGAGTGCTGGGTCGGCTTTGTCTTCAGCTCGCCCGCCGACGGAATGAACGGCAGGAGCGTCAGGTGAACATAGATCGCCTGGCCGCGCTGCAGCTCGTTGCCGAGCTGGCGGATGGCCTCGAAGAACGGCAGGCCCTCGATGTCGCCGACTGTGCCGCCGATCTCGACCAGCACGAAATCGAAGCCCTCGTTGCCCGTGAGCACGAAGTCCTTGATGGCGTTCGTGACGTGCGGGATCACCTGGATCGTCGCGCCGAGATAGTCGCCTCGGCGTTCCTTGGTGATGATGTCGAGATAGATCCGGCCCGTGGTAATGTTGTCGGCCTTGGTGGCCGGAACGCCCGTGAAGCGCTCGTAATGGCCCAGATCCAGGTCGGTCTCGGCACCGTCGTCGGTCACGAAGACCTCGCCGTGCTGATAGGGGCTCATCGTCCCCGGATCGACGTTGAGATATGGGTCGAGCTTACGAAGCCTGACCTTGTAGCCGCGAGCTTGGAGAAGCGCTCCCAGGGCTGCCGAAGCCAGACCCTTGCCGAGCGAAGACACCACGCCGCCGGTGATAAATACGTACCGCGTCATGGACCCCTATCCATCAATAAGGAGCGCCGATTCGCAATCGCGAATCGTGCCACTCCAAAACCATCCACAAAAGAAGAGGGCCGGAGTTCCGGCCCTGCTGCTCGGCTTACTGCTGAGGCGCTGCGGGCGCCGGCGCCGGAGCGCCAGGAGCCGGAGTTGCCGGAGCCGCCGGCTGGTCACCCTGAAGGCGTTGCAGCTGCTCGAGCACGTTGCCACCCTGCGGGGCCGCGGGAGTCTGCTGGCCGGCCGGAGCCGTCGGGGCAGCGCCATCAAGAATCGAACGAGGACCGCGGCCGGTGGTCGCCATGACGGTCAACGCGATGCTCGTCAGGAAGAACAGGCCGGCGAGAACCGCCGTGGCACGGGTGAGCGCGTTGGCCTGGCCACGGCCCGTCATGAAGCCCGACACACCGCCGCCGCCGCCGCCGAGGCCCATGCCGCCGCCTTCGGAGCGCTGCAGGAGAACCACGCCGATCAAGGCGAGCACGATGATCAGGTGGACAATGATGAGAACTGTTTGCATCGTTCCAAAAACCTCAAGCGGCTGCGCTTGAAACGCGTCAGCCGCTCGCAATCCGTTCGTTGCGGCGGCCTGTAGCATAGGTGGGCGCAGGATCAAAGACCCGCAAGGGCGCTTTTATTGTTGAAGCACCCAGCCCGTCATGGCCGGACTTACGCCGGCCATGACGGGCTGGGTGCGCGGTTAAGGACTATCCCAGATAAGCCCCGGCAATCGCCAGGAAATCGGCGGCAATCAGGCTCGCCCCGCCCACAAGGGCGCCGTTCACGTTCTCCACAGACATCAGCTCCGTGGCGTTCGAAGGCTTCACGGAGCCGCCATAGAGGATGCGCACTATCGAATGGTCGGCCTTACCGACGAGGCGGCGCAGTTCCTCACGGATGGCAGCGTGCACCTCGGCCACGTCTGCCGCCGTTGGGGTCAGGCCCGTGCCGATGGCCCAGACGGGCTCATAGGCGATCACAAGGTTGTGGCTGTTGGAATCGACCGGGATCGAGCCGCGCAGCTGCCTGCGAACGACGGCGAGCGTCTTGCCGGCCTCACGCTCCTCCCGGGTCTCGCCCACGCAGACGATGGCCGTCAGACCCGCACGATGGGCCGCGACGGCCTTGGCGCAGACATCGGCATCCTTTTCCTTGTGGTACTGGCGGCGCTCGGAATGGCCGACGATCACATAGGTTGCGCCGGCATCGGCCAGCATCTCAGCCGAAAGATCGCCCGTGAAAGCGCCCGATTCCTTGGCATGGCAATCCTGACCGCCGATACCCACTCGGGAGCCGACGCAGGCGACTGCAAAACTGTGCACAAGGGTTGCCGGTGGGCAGACCACGAGGTCGACCTTGGCCTTCAGGCCTGGGGTATAGCCAACCTGAATCTCGCTCAAGACCTCGCTCGAGGACTTGAGCCCGTTCATTTTCCAGTTCCCCGCCACCAACGGGCGCGGCCATTCGACGCTCATTCCAGGACTCCTGTCATGCTTGATAACTTGGCAGTAGCAGAGGCTTAAGGCCTCTTTCAATCGGACTTGCCCTTTTCCCCGGGCCTTTGATGGGCTATCGGCCTGTTAAACGAGTTTTTTGAGAACGGGTTCACGATGCTTCGGAACATGCGCAAGGCTGGGCAGACCCTGGTCGGCAAAATCATCGCTACCGTATTTTTCGCGGGGTTGATCATCAGCTTCGCGATCTGGGGAATTGGTGACATCTTCCGCGGCCAACCGGCTTCGACAGTGGCGGAGGTCGGCGACACCTCCATCTCCATCAACCAGGTTCGCAACGCCTATACCAACCAGCTTCAGCAGCTGGGCCGCCAGTTCCGAACGGTGATCACCCCCGAGCAGGCCCGCATGCTCGGCCTGGACCAGCAGGTGATCAACACCCTCGTCACCGAGGCCGTGATGGCCGAGGAGGCCAAGCGCTTGGGGCTCTCCGTCTCCGACGAGCTCGTCGCCAGCTCGATCATGGAGAACCCCGCCTTCAAGGGGGCGGACGGACAGTTCAACCGTGCCCTGTTCGATCAGGCGCTGCGCAATGCGGGCCTCGCCGAGACCGGCTTCGTGCAGGAGCAGCGCGCCGCTATGACGCGCCTCCACCTCGCCGAGGCGATTGCCGGCGACGTCCCGGTTCCGGCAGCCGCGAAGGAGGCCCTGCACCGCTATACAAGCGAGCGCCGCAGCGCTGCCTATCTCATGCTCACCGCGGCTCTCGCGGGCGATATCCCCGCTCCCACCAACGAGCAGCTGCAGAGCTTCTACGAGGAGCGCAAGGGCACCTACCGGGCTCCCGAATACCGGGCGGTCAACGTGATGGCGCTCGATGCCGCTTCCATCGCCAAGCCCGACGCCGTTTCGGATGCCGACGCCCGCCAGCGTTATGAGCAGCAGAAGGCGAAATACGGCCAGCCGGAACGCCGCGCGATCCAGCAGATCCCCTTCACCTCGATGGAGGATGCGCAGGCCGCTTCGACCAAGATCAAGGAAGGCGCGGATTTCGCAGTCGTTGCCACCGAGCGCGGCGTTTCCGCTTCGGGCCTGGAGCTCGGCACCTTCACGAAGGCCGAGATGCTCGATTCCGCCGTGGCCGATGCCGCCTTCAGCCTCCCGCAGGGCGGCGTGAGCGAACCGATTCAAGGCCGTTTCGGCCCGGTGATCCTGCGCGTCACGCAGATCCAACCGGAATCCGTCCGCGCCTTCGAAGAGGTGGCCGCTGAGATCCGCCAGGAGGTCGCTCGCGAGCGCGCCCAGAGCCAGATCGAGAAGATCCACGATGAGATCGAGGATCTGCGCGCCGGTGCGAAGCCGCTCGCTGATATCGCCAAGGAAAAGGGCCTGACCTTGGTTCAGGTCCCGGCCATGGACGCTCAGGGCCGGGACAAAGCCGGCAATCCGGTGAACATGCCAGAGCGCGATGCCGTGTCCAAGGCGGCCTTTGCCTCCGACATCGGCGTCGACAACGAAGCCCTGCGGGTTGGCTCCGGGTATGTTTGGTACGACGTGACCGGAATCGAGCCCTCTCGCGAGAAGACCCTCGACGAAGTGCGCGATCAGGTGGCCACGCAATGGCGTGAGGACCAGGTGGCTCAGCGCCTCTCCGAGAAGGCACGTCAGCTGACGGAGCGTATCGAGAAGGGCGAGACCATCGAGGCTTTGGCGCAGGAAGTGAATGCGCAAGCCAAGACCGTGGCCGATCTTGCGCGCGGCTCCGCCAAGGATGACCTCTCCGCCGAGACCGTGAACCGTATCTTCGCCACCCCCGTGGGCGAGGCAGGCAATGCGACGAATGCCGCCGACACTCGCGCCGTGTTCAAGGTCACGGCTGCCACCATGCCGCCGCTCGCCACCACGACGCAGCAGGCGCAGAACATCGAGAACCAGTTGCGCAACGGCATGGCCGACGATCTCATCAACCAGTACATTGCCCAAGCCCGCCAGGATCTCGGTGTCACCATCAACCAGCAGGCGCTGCAGCAGGCCATCGGCAGCGGCGAATACTAATCCATGAGCATTGCGCCCGATTTCGAGACTTTTGCGAAGGCTTATAAGGATGGCGAGGCAGGTGTCCTGCGCGCCACTCTCGTCGGCGATCTTCTCACTCCCGTCGCAGCTTTCATCAAGCTGCGGCACCATCGGAAGGGCTCGGCCTTTCTGCTGGAATCCGTCGAGGGCGGCGCTACGCGCGGGCGCTTCTCGATGATCGGTCTCGATCCGGATCTCGTGTGGCGATGCCAGGATGGCGTCGCTTCCATCGACCGGAATGCTCTCACCCGCGACAGGCACTTCGTCACAGACGAGCGCCCTGCCCTCGAGAGCCTGCGCGCGCTGATCAAGGAAAGCGCCCTGCCGCTCTCAGACGATCTTCCGCCCATGGCGGCAGGCCTGTTCGGCTATCTCGGCTATGACATGGTGCGCATGATGGAGCGCCTGCCCGAGCCGAACCCGGACGTGCTCAAAGTGCCGGACGCCATCCTCATCCGCCCGACGGTGATGGTGGTGTTCGACGCGGTGAAGGATGAGATCTCGCTCATCACCCCCGTTCGCCCGCAATCAGGCATTTCCTCAAAGGCGGCCTATGAGGCGGCGCTCTCGCGCCTCGACGAGGTGACACAGGCGCTCGAACTGCCGCTGCCCATCGAGGATCGCAGCGACCCCGCATCCGTCCATTTCGATCCGCCGGTGTCGAACACCACGCCGGAAGAGTTCGAGGGCATGGTGGCGAAGGCGAAGGAATACATCCGCGCCGGCGACATCTTCCAGGTGGTGCTCTCCCAGCGCTTCGAGTCAGTCTTCCCCCTGCCTGCCTTCGCGCTCTACCGGTCGCTGCGTCGGGTCAATCCGGCTCCGTTCCTCTGCTATCTCGACTTTGAGGATTTCCAGATCGTCTGCTCCTCGCCGGAGATCCTGGTGCGGGTACGCGACGGCAAGGTCACGATCCGCCCCATTGCCGGCACGCGGCCGCGCGGTGCGACGGCGGCCGAGGATCGCGCGCATGCTGAAAGCCTGCTCGCCGACCAGAAAGAGCGCGCCGAGCACCTGATGCTCCTCGATCTCGGACGCAATGATGTCGGCCGCGTGGCGGAGATGGGCACCGTGCAGGTCACGGATTCCTTCTTCCTCGAATATTACAGCCAGGTGATGCACATCGTATCGAACGTGGAAGGTCGCCTCGACCCCTCATTCGATGCGCTCGACGCCCTGATCGCGGGCTTCCCGGCAGGAACGGTCTCCGGTGCGCCGAAGGTGCGCGCCATGCAGATCATCGACGAGCTGGAGAAGGACAAGCGCGGGCCCTACGCCGGCTGCATCGGCTATTTCGGCGCCAATGGCGAGATGGATACCTGCATCGTGCTGCGCACCGCCGTGGTGAAGGACGGCCGCATGGCGGTCCAGGCGGGCGCGGGCATCGTCTACGATTCCGATCCGGCCTCCGAGCAGCAGGAATGCATCAACAAGTCGAAGGCCCTGTTCCGGGCGGCCGAAGAGGCCGTGCGGTTCGCGAGCCAGGCGAGGATCGGACAATGACCTTCGAGTTCTGCCGCATTTTGGAACGGCGAACCGGAACCACTTCGCCGCAAAATGCCATTGGGGCAACGCTTCCCTTGACCGCGCCTCCCGCATACGCGAACGTCGGTGTGCTATGACCCGCGTTCTCGTCATCGACAATTACGACAGCTTCACCTGGAACCTGGTGCATCTGCTCGGCCCTCTCGCAACCTCCGTAGAGGTGCTGCGCAACGACGCCATTACCACGGACGAGGTCCTGGCCTCCTCGCCCGATGCCATCGTGCTCTCGCCGGGCCCCTGCACGCCCAATGAGGCCGGCATCTGCCTCGATCTCGTGAAGCGCGCCTCGCCCACCATTCCGACCTTCGGCGTGTGCCTCGGCCTTCAGGCCATCGGCCAGGTCTTCGGCGGCACGGTCTCCCGCGCGCCTCTGCCCATGCATGGCAAGGTGTCCGAGGTGGAGCACAGCGGACAGGCGGTCTTTCGCGGCATCAACGGTCCCTTCAAGGCGACCCGTTATCACTCGCTGATCGTGGACCGGGAGACCTGCCCGGCGGACCTCAACGTGACGGCTGAGACCGCGGACGGCCTCGTGATGGGCCTGTCGCATCGCTCGCTCCCGATCCATGGCGTGCAATTCCACCCTGAGAGCATCCTGTCGGAGCACGGGGTGACGATCATGCGCAATTTCTTCGATCTGGCGGCCGCCTGGAACGCCAAGCATCGCCCCAGTGGCGCGAGCGCCGCTTAACCCCAAGGCATAGACCCGATGGAATCCTTCAAGTCCTATCTCGCTAAAGTCGCTACCGGCGCATCGCTGACGCGTGACGAAGCGCGATGGGCATTTGACGATCTCCTCTCCGGTGAGGTGACACCGGCCCAGGCCGGCGCGTTCCTCATGGCCTTGCGGGTTCGCGGCGAGGCGCTCGATGAGATCGTCGGCGCGGTGACGGCCATGCGCGGGCGCATGCTGCCGGTGAAAGCACCTGAGAATGCCATCGATATCGTTGGCACGGGCGGCGACCATTCCGGCAGCTACAACATCTCGACACTTGCTTCGATTATCGTCGCGTCCTGCGGCATCCCGGTCGCCAAGCACGGCAACCGCGCCGCCTCCTCGAAATCCGGCACGGCTGATGTTCTCTCGGCCCTCGGCGTGAAGCTCGGTCTCGACCCGGAGGGCCTCGAGCGCTGCGTGAATGAGGCGGGTCTCTGCTTCATGTTCGCCCAGACGCACCACGCGGCCATGCGGCATGTGGCGCCGGTGCGCGTGGAACTGGGCACCCGCACGATCTTCAACCTGCTCGGCCCCCTCGCCAATCCGGCAAGCGTGAAGTATCAGCTTCTAGGAGTTTTTTCAGAAGCTTGGCTCGATCCATTGACCCAGGTTCTGAAGGAACTCGGCTCCCGCAAGGTATGGACCGTGCACGGCTCGGATGGCCTTGATGAGATGACCACCACGGGCCCGACCTTCGTGGCGGCGCTTGAGGACGGCGCGATCCGCCGCTTCACCGTGACGCCTGACGAGGTGGGTCTTCCGACCGCAAAGCCCGAGGATCTGAAGGGCGGCGATCCTGAGCACAATGCAAAGGCGCTGCGTGCCGTTCTCGATGGTGCGCGTAATGCCTATCGCGATGTGGCCCTGCTCAACGCTGCCGCCTCTCTCGTGATCGCGGATGCTGCGGCGAACCTGCGCGATGGTCTGGAGCGTGCTTCACAGGCGCTCGACAGCGGCGCGGCCAAGGGCACGCTCGAGCGCCTCGTCAAAGTCTCGAATGCGTGAGGCTTTTTCGATGAGCGACGTGTTGAGCAAGATCGAAGCCTATAAGCGCCAGGAAATCGCAGCGGCGAAGACAGCCATTCCTTTGGAAGAGATGAAGCGTCTCGCCCTCGAAGCCTCGCCCCCGCGTGGCTTTGCAATGGCTATCGAGCGGCATCTCACCGAGGGCCGCCCCGCCCTGATCGCGGAGGTGAAGAAGGCAAGCCCTTCGAAAGGCCTGATCCGCGCCGATTTCGATCCGCCGAGCCTCGCGAAAGCTTACGCGGACGGCGGCGCGACCTGTTTGTCCGTGCTCACCGACGAGCCTTCGTTTCAGGGCAAGCCCGAATACCTGAACCAGGCCCGCGAGGCCTCCGGCCTTCCTGCATTGCGCAAGGATTTCCTGTTCGAGCCCTATCAGGTCTACGAGGCCCGCGCTTGGGGTGCGGATTGCATTCTCGTCATCATGGCAAGCGTCTCCGACGATGAAGCACGTGCGCTCATCGACACCGCGCACGAACTCGGCATGGATGTGCTGGTCGAGGTGCATGACCGCGCGGAACTCGAACGCGCCATCCCGCTCGGCACAAAGCTCATCGGCATCAACAACCGCAACCTTCGCACCTTCGAAGTGTCCCTCAACGTGAGCGAAGAACTCGCTCCGCTCATCCCGTCCGACCGCATCATCGTCGGCGAGAGCGGCATCTTCACGCTTGAGGACATCGAGCGTCTCCGACAAGTCAACATCCGCACCTTCCTCGTGGGCGAAAGCCTGATGCGCCAGACGGATGTGACGGCGGCCACCAAGCGCCTGCTCTTCGGCGAGGCGGCATGACGAAGCTCACGCATCTCGACGCGAGCGGCGAGGCCAACATGGTCGATGTCTCCGAAAAAGACGTCACCAGCCGCACCGCGATTGCCGAAGGATGCGTGGTGATGCAGCCCGAAACGCTGGCGCTGATCCGACAGGGCGATGCGAAAAAGGGCGATGTGCTCGGCACCGCACGGCTTGCTGGCATCATGGCATCCAAGCGCACGCATGAGCTGATCCCGCTCTGCCATCCGCTGCTGATTTCCAAGGTGAAGGTGGATTGCTCACTCGACGACTCGCTGCCCGGCATACGCGTCACGGCGGAGGTGAAGGTGTCGGGCCAGACGGGCGTCGAGATGGAGGCACTCACCGCCGTCTCCGTCGCGTGTCTGACGATCTACGACATGGTCAAAGCCGCCGATAAAGGCATGCGGATCGAAAATGTGCGGCTTCGCATGAAGAGCGGCGGACGCTCAGGAGTATACCAAGCACCATGAGCCTGATCCCGGTCGAAGATGCTCTGTCCCGCGTTCTGGCGAGTGTCGAACAGCCGGTCTCGATCGAACATGTGCCATTGTCTGCCTGCGCGGGACGCGCTTTGGCTGAGGATGTGAGCGCGCTTCGCGACCAACCGCCCTTCCCGGCTTCCGCCATGGATGGCTATGCCGTCCGCAGCATCGATGTGGACCATGTGCCAACACCTCTTCAGATGATCGGCACCAGCGCGGCGGGGCAGCGCTTTTCCGGCGCGGTCGGGCCGCAGCAGACCGTGCGCATCTTCACCGGCGCGCCGTTGCCGGATGGCGCGGATACCATCGTGATCCAGGAGGACACGGAAGCTAAAGGCGATCAGGTCCTCGTGAAAGAGCGCCCGCGCCACGGCCAGCACATCCGCAAAGCCGGTCTCGATTTCACGGCAGGCGACGTGCTGCTTCAGGCTGGCCTTTGCCTCGATGCACGTCACATCGCGCTTGCCGCCGCCATGGGTCACGGAACGCTTCCCGTGCGGAGGAAGCCTCGCGTCGCCATTCTCGCCACCGGCGACGAGCTGGTGCGCGCAGGCGAACCAGCGGGCCCGGATCAGATCACAGCCTCGAGCCTTCCCGCCACCGCCGTGATGGTCGAGAAAGCGGGAGCCGAAGCCATCGATCTCGGCATTGCCCGCGATACGCTCGAATCGCTGGAAGAGCGCATTCAAGCTGCGCGCGATGCAGGTGCGGACATTCTCGTGACGCTGGGCGGCGCATCGGTCGGCGAGCACGACCTCGTGCAGAAGGCATTGCAGCGCCAGGGCATGGAACTCGGCTTCTGGCGCGTGGCCCTGCGCCCCGGAAAGCCGCTGATGCATGGCAAGCTCGGGGACATGCTGCTGCTGGGTCTGCCCGGCAACCCGGTCTCGTCCCTCGTCTGCGCCGTCCTGTTCCTCATCCCCGCCATTCGCGCGCTGCTCGGCGATGCGCAGGCCGACGCGGACCCAACCGAGATCGCGATTCTAGGCGCGGATCTTCCCGCCAACGGCCCGCGACAGGACTACATGCGCGCCTCGCTCGCATCGGAGGAGTTCGAAATCTCCCTCACCCAGCGTACCGAGCGCATGCCGCTGCCGGTCGCCACGCCGCACCTGATTCAGGATTCGTCGATGCTGAGCATCCTCGAACGCTCGGACGCCCTGCTGGTCAGGCCACCTCATGCGCCGCCAGCCCAGGCCGGAGAACCCTGCCGGATCATCCGGCTGGAGAGGTTTTGCTGAAAATTCCACCTCAGCTTGAGCACGCACTTGCAGAACACAGCAAGAACAGTTACCCTGTTCTTGCTTTGTTTTCCAGAATCGCTCCTTTTCCTGGAGCAGTAAGGGTCTGTCATGCTCACGCGCAAACAGCACGAATTGCTCCGCTTCATTCATGAGCGGCTGCGTGAAACCGGGGTTCCGCCGTCCTTCGACGAGATGAAGGACGCGCTCGACCTCAAGTCGAAATCCGGCATCCACCGCCTCATCACGGCGCTCGAGGAGCGCGGCTTCATCCGCCGCCTGCCGAACCGCGCCCGCGCGCTCGAGGTGATCCGCCTGCCCGAATCCGTCGGCGCAGCCGCCGGCCAGCGCCGCTTCACGCCGAGCGTGGTCGAGGGCGGCCTCACGGAGAAGAGGCCCACGCCCCAGCCCGTCGCCGAGGAGCGGTATCGCGACACGGCCACGATCCCGGTCATGGGCCGGATCGCTGCCGGTACGCCGATCTCCGCGATCCAGAACCGCAGCCATTCCATCACTCTCTCGGGCGACTTCCTCTCTCAAGGGGACCACTTCGCTCTGGAAGTGCGCGGCGACTCGATGGTGGAAGCCGGCATTCTCGACGGTGATCTCGTGGTGATCCGCAGGCAGGACACGGCGAATACCGGCGACATCATCGTGGCCCTCATCGATGACGAGGAAGCAACCCTCAAGCGCTTCCGCCGCCGCGGCTCCTCGATTGCGCTGGAAGCCGCCAACCAGGCCTACGAGACTCGCGTGCTTGGTCCCGACCGGGTCAAGATTCAGGGCAAGCTCGTCAGTCTGGTTCGCCGGTACTGATCTCATCCTCAGGCAAATCCTGCTCGGGAACGGGCCGCGCCAAGCGCGGCCTCTCCTGAGCAGGAGGCACTGACGCTTTTGCCATGGCCGACCATGGCTGAACTTCCCGTCCCCTCTTCACCGACTGAATTTCCGCTGCCTCGGGGGTCAGGCGAATGGCGGTTGCGCCGCGCTCGACAAGTGCCTTGCGGTCAAGAACTACAGGTGCTCTGCAGTTCGACGGCGCATCGAGCCGCGTGATGACAATTGCCGCGCGGCGGCAATCCTCCTCGAAAGCCGAAAACTCGTGGACGAAAGCGACAGCGCGCTGCTCTCTGATCTCCACAACGCAACCGAGCCCGTCGCATCGCGCGGCTTGTTTGAGCGAAGCATCGTCAGCCTTACGTCCGTCTCCATCCGCTCTCAGCCATTGCTCCACGACGAAACCGGAAGGCCTTCCGACCAGCGTCAGTTCTCCAAGCACGTTGCGGATCGCAGCCCCAGCTCCGTCGCGGTCGACGTAGATGTCATAGCGATGGGGCGTTGCGGCGAAGGCCAATCCGGCACCGGCTGGAATGAGTGCCAGCCACCGCAAGTGCGAGGCCGGGATCGTCAGCACGAGAAGGCCCGCGCTCAGCAACACCAATGCGCCGACGCCGAGCGCCGGTACCACGACGGTCGAGCCGCTGAAGCCGCCAACCCAGGCGGAGACATCGAGCACCTTTTCGACCGCAAGTCCCATGACATTCCAGATCGGCGCATCGAGGCCAAAGGGATAGGCCAGCACGCCGAGTACGGCGGCGGGCATCACGACGAGCGACACGAGCGGCAGAGCGAGCGCATTGCCGATCAGGCCGTAAGGATTGAGGCTCTGGAAGTGGTAGGCTGCGAAGGGAGCCGTGGCGAGGCTCGCAACGAGCGTTGTCGTCACGAGGCCGAAGGCTGATCGGCCGCCCCAGGAGAGTGCCTTGTCGATCAGCATTGTGGGTGCGCCTGCAGCTCTTCGCCATTGAATCAACGGCACGAGCGTCATCATCGCCGCCACGGCGCCGAACGACATCTGGAAGCTCGGGCCCAACAGCGCTTCAGGCTCACGGGCCAGCACGATGACGGCGGCGATCGAGAGGTTGCGTATGCTCAGCGCGGGACGATCGACCAGAACCGCGCCGAACATCACGAGCGTCATGACGAGCGAGCGTTCGGTCGCGACATCCGAGCCTGAGAAGACGCAATAAGTCGTCGCTCCCGCCATCGCAACGACGGCAGCGATCTTCTTCACCGGCCAGCGCAAAGCGAGGTTCAGACTGAGCGCCAGAAACGCACGTACGAGCCAGAAGAACGTGCCTGCGGCCAGAACCATGTGCAGACCGGAGATGGAAACGATGTGATAAATGCCTGCCGCGCGCAGCACATCGTTGGTCGGCTCGCTGATCAGCCCACGCTTGCCCGTGACGAGCGCAGCGCCCACACCACCGGCTGCGCCACCGATGGATGCAGCAATGCGTTGCGTGAGCGTATTGCGGGCTTCATCGACACGCGCCGCCAGCCACAGCGACCAGCCGGGAGAGGTCGGCGGGTCAAGCTGACGCACGGCTCCCGTGAAGGAACCGACCGCGCCAATTCCTCGGTAATAGGCATCGCGCGCGAAGTCGTACCCGCCCGGCCACGCCGGCTGTGGTGGTGGTAACAGGCGCGCCGTGCCGGCGATGAACTGACCTGCCGAGAGATGATCTCCGCTGCGGATGGAAACGCGCACGAGAAGCGGCCGCTCGGCCTCGGTCACCCCCTGCAGGCTGTGGAGCTGCAGCAGAATGCGTTTGCCCTCCTCCCGATCCTCCACCGCTTCGATGAAGCCGGAAACCGGCGCGATCACGGTTCGGGTCAGCACCGGAGCGGCAACGCTGCGTGTGCGGTTCACGCCCGCTGAGAACCCGGCAAAAACGGCGGCTAGGCCGACACAAACAGAAAGCACCAGGAGATTATGGCGCAGCCACACGGCTGCAGCAGCCAAGACCGCCAGGGCTCCCAGAGGAGCCCAAAGCGCAGGCCGCTCGGCCTGGAAGAACAGGATGATCCCAAGGCCGAAGCACACGGCAAGCCACGGGAACAGCCGCCGCTGTTCGACTTCGCGCGCAAGGTTGCGTTCCAGCCAGCCACGCCAGTCGAAGGCATCCCAGTCCAGGGCCAGGCCGGACGAGCGAGGCAGCGCCACGGCCCGCGCGAGGCTGCGCGGGATCCGGTTTGGCTCTCCTTTGTTGTCTACGGTCATGGCTTTGGCTTAACGCGGGGTCGGTTGCATGGTAGACGAGCCCACGCTTCGGCCCAAACCGCCCTGTGGATGAGCCGGACACATGCGTGCTTGCTGTCCAGGCCGCGCAATCTTTTGAGAATTTCAAGTTAAGGTTCCCTGCGATGACCGTTGTCACCCGCTTCGCTCCCTCGCCTACCGGCTTCCTGCACATTGGCGGGGCACGCACGGCCCTGTTCAACTGGCTCTATGCCAAGCGGCATGGCGGCAAGATGCTGCTGCGTATCGAGGACACGGACCGGGAACGCTCGACAGAAGCCGCCATCCAGGCGATCCTCGACGGCCTGACATGGCTCGGGCTCGATTGGGACGGCGACGTGGTCTACCAGTTTTCCCGCGCTGCCCGCCATCGCGAGGTGGCCGAGACCCTGCTTGCCCAGGGCCGTGCCTATTACTGCTACGCGACGCCGCAGGAACTGGAGGAGATGCGCGAGACCGCCCGCAAGGAGGGCCGCCCTCTGCGCTATGACGGCCGCTGGCGCGACCGCGATCCGTCCGAGGCGCCGAACGACGTGAAACCTGTGATCCGTCTGAAGGCCCCCACCGAGGGTGAGACCGTGGTGGAGGACGAGGTGCAGGGCCGCGTCGTGTGGCAGAACAAGGATCTCGATGATCTGGTCCTTCTGCGCTCCGACGGCACGCCCACCTACATGCTCGCCGTGGTGGTGGACGACCACGACATGGGCGTCACGCACGTGATCCGCGGCGATGACCACCTGACGAACGCCGCCCGCCAGACACAGATCTATCAGGCCATGGGATGGGATGTGCCGAGGATGGCGCATATCCCGCTCATCCATGGTCCGGACGGCGCGAAGCTCTCGAAGCGTCACGGCGCGCTCGGCGTCGAGGCCTATCGCAGCATGGGTTATCTCCCGGTCGCTTTGCGCAACTACCTCGTGCGTCTCGGCTGGAGCCACGGCGACCAGGAGATCTTCTCCACCGAGGAGATGATCCAGGCCTTCGACCTCAAGAGCATCGGCCGCTCGCCCGCGCGCTTCGATTTCGCGAAACTCGAGAGCATCAACGGCCATTACATGCGTCAGTCGAAGGACGAGGATCTGGTCAATGCCCTTGAAGATCTTCTGCCGGAACTTGGCGGCGACGAGCATCATCTAGGCCGCAAGTTCACTCCTGCTCTGCGCGAGAAGCTCAAGGCCGCCATGCCCGGCCTCAAGGAGCGCGCCAAGACCCTCGTGGAGCTCCTGGACAGCGCCTATTACCTCTACGCCCAGCGTCCCCTGAAGCTGGATGAGAAAGCAGCAAGCCTTCTCGCGGAGGGTCGCGCGCGCTTGGCCGGCGTTCCGGAGAAGCTGCAGGCCGTGTCCAACTGGAACGCCCAGAGCGTGGAAGCGGTGATCCGCGAGCATGCGGAGTCTATCGGAGCCAAGCTCGGACAGGTGGCGCAACCCCTGCGCGCGGCTCTGACGGGCCGGGCCACCTCCCCCGGCCTCTTCGACGTGATGGCGGTTCTCGGCAAGGACGAAACCCTGTTGCGGCTTCATGATCAGCTGAAGGACGCGCCTGCTGCATAAACAGGCGCACCCCACCTTTAGACGTGCTTGCCCGGCTTCAACGGATAAGCTACCGAAGGCGCCATTCTCCTACCTGACCGGCTGACCTCGGTCCGGCAACTGAAGCTCGGAGGCCTCCTCTGAAAACTTGGTTGCTCTAGGTTATGCCCGGCCTCCTGCTGAAAGGGCGAAGACCCATGAGTTCCAACTCCACACTCTCAGTCGACAACAAGGCCGTGGAACTAGCGGTGAAAGAGGGCACCATCGGCCCGAGCGTCATCGATATTTCGAAACTCTACGGTCAGAC